>CAISJL010000088.1 GCA_903885665.1 uncultured beta proteobacterium
CAGCAATTAGGGTAATGCCGGCAAAGTCTCGAATAGTGTCGTAGGGTAGTTTGCTGTAGAGAGAGGCATTAGACGCATGGCCGATAGATTGCACCATGAGTGTATGTCCATCTGGATTGGCGCCCACCAAGATTTGTGAGCCGACAATACCTCCTGCGCTAGGGCGGTTGTCAATAATGACCGGATGTTTCCAGCTCTCGGTGAGTTTAGCCCCAATTAAACGTCCTAAAATGTCAACAGCACTACCTGAGGATACGGTGGAGAGAACACGTACTGCTCGGTTTGGGAATGTCTGGGTGTTAGCACTTAATGCAACTTGGCTAGTGAATAATGCCAGGGTGAGTAGGAATACGCTTCGTCGGTAGCGCTGATTCATGGTGGTGGCCTCTAAGTGTGTGCGCACAGCACTTTGTTGTCTGTGCTTGTTGTGGTTATAAGTGATTCAGGATTTAATATTTTCGTTCCAAGATTTTAAATTCAAGAGTTTTAATTGTAGGGTTTGTATTCAGGACTGATCTAATGTGACGACTTGGGTTTAGTGTGTGCGTCCCCCTTCGACGGATTCATAGCCTGCTGCTTCGAGAGAGCCTGCACCACTCCAGCCCCAGACTAAAACGACGTCCTCATCCGAGGTGTTTTTAAAGCCATGCCACTGTCCGCGGGGCGTAAACACTACATCGCCTTGTCCGGATGGGCGCTCGCCGCCATCGTCGGTATACATAACGCCTTGGCCTTTAATCACGATCCAGAATTCATCGCAATTAAAGTGCCGATGCCGGTCGTGTTGAGCGCCAGGTGGAAGCACGGTCCAACCAACCAGTAATTTATCGGAGTTGCAATTCTTTTGGTTAATGAGAAATTGCACTTGCATATTCACCCAGCCATCTTTTTCGGCTAAGCCGCCAACGGTTGGAATATCTTTCAAATTGGTGCTAAATGCTTGGGGTTCGGGTTTCATTTGGACATTCCTCCTAAAATTCGATAAGCCTCGTGGGCAATGACAAAATCGTTGTGTGCGATACCCAGCCCTCGGCAGGCATTCATCATCTCGTTGGCAGCAGCAGCTAAGGGAACGGGTACGCCCATTTTACGGCCTAGTTCAAGCACTAGTTGCATGTCTTTTTGTTGCAAATTGACGTCTGCAAGCGGTACTTTGGGCATGTTGCCTTCAAGAATAAATGGACCTCGGTAGCCCAGCACTGGCGAGGCGACTACACTCTTGAGCATGGCGTCGACCGCAACTTCGCGCGCCACCCCACCTTTTTCGGCAAGCGCTACGCCTTCACCAAAAGCGATAACCTCAACCATCAATACTAAATTGATGGCAAGTTTGAGCTGTACGGCTAGGCCGTTACTGCCAATGTAAGTGACTTTAGGGCCAATGCTGAGCAATACGGGCTCCACTCGATCGTAGGCGGCGCGATCTCCGCCCACCATGATGGAGGCTTTACCTTCTGACAAGGTGACTGTGCTGCCTGAGATGGGGGCATCCAGCATGCATAGTCCTTTATCAGCAAATGTCTTGGCAATCGCACGACTTGAATCTGGTGCAATTGTGCTCATGTCTAGAAAAATACCGTCTGGTTTCAACCCTGCGATCACGCCCTCGGGTCCTAGGGCGATAGCTTCGACTGCTTGGGCATCGGTCACAATGCAAAATACGATGTCAGATTGTGCGGCTACAGCTTTTGGGCTGTCTGCCCACAGCATGCCGAGTTTGCGTAGGGGTTCGGCCTTAAGAGGGGAGCGGTTCCACCCGGTGACTTGATGACCACCAGCGAGTAGGCGCGGCACAATTCCCATTCCCATGTCACCTAAACCAATAAATCCGATTTCCATTTTGTTGAATCCTTGGTGGTTATTTCTTCAATAGTTAAATTTTTATTTATAAATTTTATTTTATTTTCAAATGGTTACGATTTATATACGGCTAAAGAGTCAGCGATTTTTTTATACTGATGTTGACACTGATAACTCTCTCTCCCTAGAGGGTAGTAAAAACCAATTACTCGGTCAATAGTCGCTGCGAGTGCTGGGTGTGGCTGGGTGCACTTAGTGCTGTTAATGACAGTGTAGTGGTGGGTTGATGAGTCGGCGTGCCGCTAAGATGAGTTCGCTGGCCGTTAGTCCTATAGGTCCTTGGCCTTGGCTAATACAGAAATCAGCGGCTGCGCCATGCAGATAGACACCACCGGTCAGGGCGTGGCGCGGGTATACGCCTTGTGCCAGAAGTGCAACAATCAGCCCCGTTAAAACATCCCCCATGCCGGCGCTGGCCATGCCTGGATTGCCTGAGGTATTGATTGCCCACTGTCCATCTGGCCAAGCGCAGACACTGCCGTTGCCTTTGAGTACCACACTGGCTTGATAAGTGCTGGCTAATTGTAATGCTGCCGCTAGGCGATCAGCTTCAATGGCTGGGATTGTGGTGTGTAGTAAGCGCGCGGCCTCAGCGGGATGAGGCGTTAAGATTGTGTCACTAACTCTTTGAATTATTTGACTTTTTATTTCTTGATTTGCGGCGAGATGGTTCAGGCCATCGGCATCAATCAGTAGCGGTAAGGGTCTTGCAATAGCGCTTGCCAGTAGTATAGCTGCTGCTCGGGAATGACCTAAACCAGGGCCTATAGCCAGTGCGCTCAGGTGAGGGAGTTGCACCACTTCAGCCGCAGGTCTGAGCATAACTTCTGGTTGGTTGGAGTCTATCGGTAGACTATCTGCAGCAAGGTGTCCTCCATACACGCGCCCCGCACCAAGGTGTAGGGCGGCGCGAGTGGCTAGCCATAAGGCGCCGTGCATGCCGTTAGCGCCGCCTAGAATGCCAACGCTTCCATAAGTGCCTTTGTGCGAGTGTTGTGGTCTTGGTGGAAGTAGGTGAGCCAGAACCTCCTGAGCAATTGTGGCACCACTGGGTGCTGTGAGTAAAAGATCGTCAAGACCTAAATTGACATTATGTAAATCGCCGCTGTGATCTGGACCGTCTAAAGTAAGTAGGCCAGGTTTGAGGGCGATTAGGCTTAGAGTGTGATCAGCATAAATAGCCTCGCCCATCACCATGCCGGTGTCTGCGTCTAAGCCGCTAGGCACATCGATTGCTAATATTGGACAACTTAGTTGATTGACTTGACCGATCAAATCGGCATAAGTTCCGGTAATCGCTCTTTTGAGACCGATTCCAAAAAGTCCGTCAATCACTAGGGCGTACCGTCCCGAGCTGGGAAGTATGTTATGGGTTGTGCCACCGGCAGAATGCCAAGCTTGCCAAGCAGCCAGAGCCTCTCGTGCTACGGGAGGCTCAGTTTGAGGATAGACGACAATGACCGAGTACCACCATTGGCGCAAGTGGAGGGCGGCGATAAAGGCATCCCCGCCATTATTGCCTGGACCTGCCAGTATCAATATGGGTAGCCCAGTCTCGCCTGCTAGGTTGCGTCCAAGCGCTGCAGCGGCGAGTCCCGCTCTCGCCATTAAGGGTTGACCGGCGGCAAGCGCTTGCGTCTCGATAAGACGAAGGGTGTTGGTTTGGAGAATTGGGGTGGCGTGGGGGATTTTAGGCATGATTATTCATATTTTAACGTAAGCTTTGGTCAGCTATCGCACTGGTTTCAGTTAAAATGGCGCTTTATGATTTGATATTGATTATGCGCAATGTTCTACACTTAAAAGGGCGTAATGCGCTCTCATCCCACCGCCGTCAAGCTTTGGCCGCTATTCTAGACGCCTGTGTTCCAGGTGTGCGCTTTGGTGCAGAGTATTGGCATTTTGTACAAATCGCAGATAACTTGTCTGATACATCAATGCTGCGGCTCGAGCAAATCTTAGCCTATGGGCCAGTTGCAGAGGTGGTTGATGCCGACGAGAGTCTGCTGTTAGTGACACCAAGGTTAGGGACGATTTCACCGTGGTCTTCTAAAGCTTCGGATATTGTCCAGCACTGTGGCGTGCCAGAGGTGCTCCGGGTAGAGCGGGGTGTGGCTTGGTGGTGCTCGGTTAGTGGGCACGCTTTGACGGGGGTAGAGCTAGCCTTAGTGGCCCCGCATATGCACGATCGCATGACTGAGTCAGTGTTATCTGACTTTGAACAAGCGCAAGCATTGTTTCAGCAAGTAGCGCCTAAACCATTATGTCATATTGATGTGCTCTCTGGTGGTCGGCCAGCATTGGAGGCTGCGAATCAAAGCATGGGGCTTGCGCTATCGCCTGATGAGATCGATTACTTGTTGATGCATATGCAACGTTTAGGTCGCAATATGAGTGACGTTGAGTTGATGATGTTTGCGCAAGCCAACTCTGAGCATTGTCGTCATAAGATTTTTAATGCAGATTGGGTGGTCGACGGAGTCCCGCAAACACAATCGTTGTTTGGGATGATTCGCACTACTCATCAGCGCCACCCTGAAAATACGATTGTGGCGTATTCAGATAACTCTTCGGTAATTGCTGGAACAGAGGTGGCGCGTTTTTACCCAGATGCTGATCAGCGTTATGGCTACAATCATGCACTTACCCATATTTTAATGAAGGTAGAAACTCATAATCATCCGACGGCTATTTCACCCTTCCCGGGGGCTGCTACCGGTGCTGGTGGTGAAATTCGAGATGAAGGTGCGACTGGACGTGGTGCTAAGCCTAAAGCTGGTTTAACTGGGTTTTCAGTATCTAATTTAGCGATCCCAGGCTTTACCCATCTTTGGGAAGAAAACCCAATTGGTAAACCTGACCGAGTAGCCTCAGCATTGCAGATTATGCTCGAAGGTCCGATTGGTGGCGCTGCATTTAATAATGAGTTTGGCCGACCCAATTTAACCGGCTATTTTCGTAGCTATGAACAACGGGTAGGACATACCGTAAGGGGTTACCACAAACCAATTATGATTGCCGGTGGTCTAGGTAATATTGCTGCAGAGCATACCGAGAAGCTAGGCTTGCCAGTCGGTTCGCTGTTAATCCAAATTGGTGGCCCCGGTATGTTGATAGGTCTGGGGGGGAGTGCCGCTTCGAGTATGGATACCGGTACTAATCAGGCTGATTTAGATTTTGATTCGGTGCAACGTGGCAATCCAGAGATCGAGCGCCGAGTGCAAGAAGTGATTGACCGCTGTTGGGGCTTGGGTGCTCATAATCCAATTTTATCGATACATGATGTAGGGGCGGGGGGGCTGTCGAACGCCCTGCCGGAGTTGGTGCATGGCGCGGGTAGTGGTGGGCATTTTCAATTGCGTAGCATTCCTTCAGAAGAGCCAGGAATGTCACCACTACAGATTTGGTGTAACGAGGCACAAGAACGTTATGTACTGGCGATTTCAGCAAATCATTTGGCGCGCTTTGATGCCATTTGTCAACGTGAGCGCTGTCCGTATGCAGTCGTTGGCACTGTAACCAAGGATGAGCGCCTTGTTGTAAGTGATCAAGTCTTTGATAACAACCCAGTGGATATGGATTTGTCTGTATTGCTCGGTAAGCCGCCAAAGATGACGCGTGATGTAGTGCGACTAAAAGTGGCTGCTACTGAATTTGATGCTAAATCTGTTGATATTCATGAAGCCTTATTTAGAGTGTTGCGCTTACCAAGCGTAGCTGATAAAACATTTTTAATTAGTATTGGTGATCGTTCTGTCGGTGGTATGACAGCTCGCGATCAGATGGTTGGTCCGTGGCAAGTGCCGGTAGCAGATGTAGCGGTTACTTTAATGGGATTTAATACTTATTGTGGTGAAGCGATGGCTATGGGTGAGCGCACGCCTTTGGCGGTGCTCAATCCCGAAGCTTCAGGCCGCATGGCCGTTGGTGAGGCCTTAACCAATATTGCGGCAGCATCGATAGCGAATTTAAGCGATGTGAAATTGTCGGCAAACTGGATGGCTGCAGCAGGTCACCCGGGTGAAGATGCGGCGCTATTTGATACAGTGAGCGCTGTCGCTTTATCGTTATGTCCTGCCTTAGGGATAAGTATCCCTGTCGGTAAAGACTCGTTGTCGATGAAAACTACTTGGCAAGAGGGGCAGGAGAAGCGTGAGGTAGTTGCCCCATTATCATTAATTATTTCTGCATTCGCCCCTGTTGTGGATGCTCGCCGTACTTTAACGCCGCAACTGTCTATTGATCAAGGCGAGACTGAGTTATGGTTGATTGACTTAGGCCGAGGGCTTGCGCGTTTAGGTGGTTCCGCACTGACTCAAGTGTATGGGCATAGCGGTGCAGTAACGCCTGATGTGTCAGAACCTACGCATCTTAAAAACTTCTTTGAGGTGATTCAGTATTTAAATACGGCAGGTTTAGTGTTGGCCTATCACGATCGTTCTGATGGTGGCTTGATTGTGACCTTGTGCGAGATGATGTTTGCAGCCCGTTGTGGTGTGGAGTTGCAGTTGCCTGCGAATTGGCAGGATTCTATTGTCGCGCATTTATTTAATGAAGAGTTAGGCGCAGTGATTCAAATACGAACTACCGATCGTGTGCAGGTGTTGCAGCGACTGGATGCGGCCGGTTTAAGCGCAATAAGTCAAAACATAGGTTTAGTTCGAAAATCGTCCCGATTGTTGGTGCGTGTCGGTCAAACTATTGTTATTGATGAGTCTCGGGAAGTTTTGCATCGTGCCTGGTCTGAGACCAGTTATCACATGCAACGTTTACGTGATCATCCAGAATGCGCCCAACAAGAGTTTGATCAAATATTAGATGTCAATAATCCAGGCATAAGTCCTGTATTAAGCTTTGATCCACAAGAGAACATTGCGGCACCTACAATTTTGCGCGGTGTCAAGCCGCAGATTGCTATATTGCGTGAGCAAGGAGTCAATGGCCAAATAGAAATGGCTGCTGCATTCGATCGGGCCGGTTTTTCGGCAATTGATGTTCACATGAGCGATTTAATTAGTGGGCGGGTTGATTTGCTTCAGATGCAAGGTGTTGTGGCATGCGGAGGATTTTCATACGGTGATGTATTAGGTGCGGGTGAGGGCTGGGCTAAATCAATTTTATTTAATACTCGTTTGCGCGATGGGTTTTCATCATTCTTTGCGCGAACTGATAGCTTTGCCTTAGGTGTTTGTAATGGCTGTCAAATGATGAGTAATTTACGTACAATTGTCCCCGGTGCTCAATTATGGCCCCGTTTTGTTCGTAATCGTTCCGAGCAGTTTGAAGCGCGCTTTGTGACAGTTGAAGTGCAGCAGTCGCCTTCTTTGTTTTTTGATGGTATGGCAGGGAGTCGCCTACCTATTGCGGTTTCTCATGGCGAGGGTTATGCCGAGTTTGCTGATGCGAATGCGCTACGCGATGCGCATTCATTAGTTGCCATAAGATATGTTGATCACTATGGTAAAGTAACTGAACAATATCCCCTAAACCCTAACGGCTCACCGCAAGGGATTACTGGATTGACCACCGCAGATGGCCGCTTTACTATACTAATGCCGCATCCGGAACGAGTAATCAGAACAGTGCAACACTCATGGTATCCGAGTGCTTGGGGTGAAGATGGCCCGTGGTTGCGAATGTTTCGTAACGCTCGACGCTGGTTAGCGTAAATCAGGTAATGACTTTGACATGTCTTTATACAGATTGACTCTTAAATTTTAAATTTTATTCTTGAGTTGTAATATTAAAGGGGTTGTTAGCCGATGATGAGGCAGCCGAGCGAGATGGCAATTGCTCACCCTGGTGTGGATCTGAGTGCGGGGATCGATCCGATATTGTCGCGTATGGATGCTAATGCGCAAGCGTTGTTACGCCAAGTATATAGTTATGTACATGCCCCTCTCAACGATTTGCAAGCTAGATCAGGCGAACCAATATGGTCTAGGATTAAAGCCTTGGTAGAGACGGTTATGTTGTTAGGTCTAGATCAAGAAGCTGTAGCTGTGATTTTTTTATTACCCTTATTAAGAGCTAAACCACAATCAGCTGCTGGGATGCGTCTTGCGTTGGGAGATTCTCTTGTCGCTTTAACTGAAGGTGTATTGCGAATGGGGGAGATTGGTGGCCTAACTAAGAAAGCAATCGCTAATACCACTTTAAGTTCACCCGAAGCTCAGTTAGAGTCATTGCGTAAAATGTTATTGGCAATGGTGCAAGATATACGAGTAGTTCTAATTAAGCTAGCAGATCATTTGCAAGACCTACGGGTGGCAGTAAAATCAAATCTTCCGCAGCTGATGGTAGCGCATGCAGAGTTGGCACGAGATATTTTTGCGCCTTTAGCAAATCGATTGGGTGTATGGCATATTAAGTGGGAGCTTGAAGATATGTCCCTGAGGGTATTAGCGCCCCAGAGCTATCAAAAAATAGCCCGTTACTTAGATGAAAAGCGACAAGATCGAGAGCAATACATCGTGCGGGTGATCAATCAGCTCAAAACAGAGATTTTTGCAGCCGGCATTACAGCTGAGGTTACAGGCCGCCCTAAGCATATTGCGAGCATACATCGCAAAATGCAAAACAAAGCTATAGATTTTAAGTCCTTATATGATGTACGGGCCGTTCGCGTGATTGTGCGCGATGTCAAAGATTGTTATGCGGTATTAGGTATTGTGCATAGCTTATGGTCGCCATTACCCAAAGAGTTTGATGACTATATTGCCAAACCTAAGCCGAATAACTATCGATCTTTGCATACGGCTTTAATTGGTCCTGAGAATAAATCGATTGAAGTGCAAATACGAACTGACGAGATGCATCATCATTCGGAATTGGGCGTGGCGGCGCACTGGAAGTATAAAGAGGGCGGCCGACAAGATCGAGGCTATCAAGAGAAAATTTCGTGGTTGCGCCAAGTGTTAGAGTGGAAAGACGAAGTTAAAGACACCAGTGAGTTTGCTGATCAATTTCGTTCAGGATTGTTTGATGAGTCGGTCTATGTGTTAACGCCGCAGGGTCAAGTGATTGATTTGCCCAAAGGCTCCACCCCAATTGACTTTGCATATCATGTGCATAGTGAGTTGGGTCATCGGTGTCGCGGGGCTAAGGTAGATGGGTTGATGGTGCCCTTAAATACGCAATTAGTGAATGCACAGCAAGTGGAGATTTTGACCGCTAAGCAAGGTCATCCTAGCCGTGATTGGTTAAATGTGCAATTGGGTTTTCTCAAAAGCGCCAGTGCGCGCACTAAAGTTCGGCAATGGTTTAATCGCCAAAATGTAGAGATGGATTTGGCGCAAGGTCGCACAATTTTAGATAAAGAATTGCAACGCCATGGTCAGACTAAAACCAATTTAGAGCAACTAGCGGTGACCATGGGTTGTGATCACCTAAACGATTTGTTAATGGCTTTGGCGCGTGGTGAAATTAACCAAAAAACCCTTCGCGATACATTGGTTGGCGTAGAAGCGCGTGCGCCAGAGTCTGCAGTGCCACGAACCTTGATACGCAAACCGAATGCAACGACTGGTGGTATATTAATTGTAGGGGTCGATAAATTACTTACAGCAACTGCAAAGTGTTGTCGGCCAGCGCCGCCTGAACCAATTATCGGTTTTGTAACTAGAGGTAGAGGAGTTACTGTGCATCGTGCGCAATGCTCTAGCATTTCACGACTAGATCCTGATCGGTTAATTACAGCACAGTGGGGAGATGCGAGTACCAAGACCTTCCCGATCGAAATTGTGGTCGACGCAGTTGATCGCACTGGTTTACTCAGGGATATTGGTGAAGTGTTAACTCGCGAACGGATTAATGTCACGGCTACTCGATCTATATCTAGTGACTTGAGTGCGCGTATGAGATTTACTGTGGAGGTGCGGCATTTAGACCAGTTGCAGGCAGTTATGAGTCATATTCGCGAAGTCAATGGGGTAATTGACGTTTGTAGGCGCTAATCGCGTTGAAACTTATAAGCTGACTATTTGAACTGTTTGATTATCCAGTATGGTATGCGTTAGAATACCCCTTTTTTAGGCGCGTAGCTCAGCTGGTTAGAGCACCACCTTGACATGGTGG
>CAISJL010000089.1 GCA_903885665.1 uncultured beta proteobacterium
GCCTGTTCAACCGAATGCACACTCACGCCTGCAGTGGTGAGTGCATCAGCAGTACTGCTGCCCATAGGTACTTGCCAAGGATTAAATTCACCCCAAACTCCGCGCATGGTGACAATCATCAACAAGGGTAGGCGGCACTCCTGAAATAGCGATAGCATATTGATGCAATTGCCAACGCCGCTTGATTGCATGAGTAACACACCGCGAGCGCCCCCAAGCCAAGAGCCTGCTAGCATTGCAACGCCTTCCTCCTCACTGGTTAATGAGATAGTGTGCATTTGCGGGTTGGCTTGGCAAGATTTAATCAGTGCGCTGTGACCTGCATCAGGCACATAGGCCACTTGAGTGACATGAGCGTCTTGCAATACGTCATAAATATCCTGCGGCCATTGTAGACTTTGTGTATCGTGATCTGTGTGCATTACATCTCCTCGGTCTGATCGAAGTTGCAGTGTAGTCGTTTTACGTCAGTGGTTAAAGTTGCTTGGACAGGATTACTCAATGGTGTGGACTAGAATATTAACCAGAGCAGCATCGGTTATAATCAATAAGTGAGGCAGGTTACCGCACAATGTTGTTACCTAATGTAGCTGCATCATGCGCTGGTGAGTTGCACTGTATTTTTAATTTTTATTTAATAATCAGATACTTAAAGATAGATTACGCATATGACTCAATCATTATCTATGACGCCATTCGCCACCGAATACACCGAATTACGCGAAGGTGTGCGTGCAGTTTGTCAAACCTTCGATAGCGCCTATTGGCAGCAGGTTGACGACGTGCGGGGCTATCCTGAAGCCTTTGTCAAAGCCTTGACTGATGCGGGTTGGCTCTCGGCCTTGATTCCAGAGGAGTATGGCGGTTCCGGTTTGAGTCTTGTTGAAGCGTCGATCATCATGGAAGAGATTAACCGCAGTGGTGGTAACTCAGGTGCTTGTCATGGTCAGATGTATAACATGGGCACATTATTGCGCCATGGCTCTATTGAACAAAAACGTCAATACCTACCGAAGATTGCTTCGGGTGAGTTGCGTCTACAGTCTATGGGTGTGACCGAGCCTTCGACTGGCACAGATACCACCAAAATTAAAACAATGGCGGTGAAGCGTGGCGATCGTTATGTGATTAATGGCCAGAAGGTATGGATTTCACGAGTCCAGCACTCTGAACTCATGATTCTCTTGGCGCGCACCACGCCATTATCTGAGGTCAAGCGCAAGTCTGAAGGCATGTCGATTTTTATTGTTGACTTGCGTGATGCTGAAAAAAATGGTCTCACCGTTAAGCCTATCCGTAACATGGTCAACCATGAAACCAATGAATTGTTTTTTGACAATTTAGAGATTCCTGCAGAGAACTTGATCGGGGTTGAAGGTCAGGGATTTAAATATATTCTTGACGGACTCAATGCAGAACGGATATTGATTGCAGCGGAATGTATTGGTGATGGTTATTGGTTTGTAGATAAAGCTTCGGCTTACGCCAAGGATAGGGTGGTGTTTGATCGCCCCATTGGTCAGAACCAAGGTGTGCAGTTTCCCTTGGCGCGCGCATACGTGAATGTAGAGGCAGCGAATCTCATGCGCTATAAAGCAGCAGCATTGTTTGATGCGCATCAACCTTGTGGCGCAGAAGCCAATATGTCTAAACTATTAGCCGCAGATGCATCATGGGAGGCCGCTAATGTATGCTTGCAAACGCATGGAGGCTTTGGCTTTGCGGCCGAGTATGATGTGGAGCGCAAATTTAGAGAAACACGGCTCTACCAAGTTGCACCCATTTCGACTAACTTAATCTTGTCTTATATTGGTGAGCATGTTTTGGGGATGCCACGCTCTTTTTAATGCGCCAAATCAATAACATTATTCATTCATGCAAATATTTATAAAAGGCACCATTTAATATTTGCTTGCTTTAATCATCGGATTGTTAATCATTCGATAGTTAATTATCAGATAGCTTATTCCCAGCGCTTTGTTGGAGAGGTCTATGAAATCAGTGGATACACCTGCTAGCGGATTTCCGCGATTGCCTTTGTCTGGAATTACAGTTGTCTCTTTAGAGCAAGCCGTTGCTGCACCATTTTGCTCGCGCCAATTGGCTGACTTAGGCGCACGCGTCATTAAGATTGAACGCCCCAAGGTTGGTGATTTTGCGCGTGACTACGATCAATCAGTGCGTGGTATGTCGGCTTATTTTGCGTGGCTCAATCGCTCTAAAGAGAGTTTAACTCTAGATGTTAAACAAGCCCCAGCATTGGCGATTATGCACAAGCTGATTGCCTCAGCAGATGTGTTTATTCAGAACCTAGCGCCCGGCGCTGCAGAACGTTTAGGGCTGTCTGCAGCTGTGTTACGTGCTCAATACCCACAATTAATTGTTTGTGATATTTCTGGTTACGGTGAGGGAGGGCCTTATTCTCAGAAAAAAGCCTACGATTTACTCATTCAAAGTGAAGCGGGTGTGTTGTCATTAACTGGCACCCCTGATACCCCCGCTAAAGTGGGTATATCGATTACCGATATTGGCACTGGCTTACATGCTTATTCGGCCATATTGGCGGCATTGTATCAACGCAAGACCACAGGTGAGGGAGCGCATATCGACCTTACCATGTTTGAGACCATGGCTGAATGGATGATGCATCCACTGTATTACACTGAATTCTCAGGTCGCGCACCCCGCCGCAATGGCCCCGATCACGCCACGATTGTGCCCTACGGTCGTTTTCGAGTAGGCGATGGTGGCGATGTGATTTTTGGTATTCAGAATGAGCGTGAGTGGTCGCGGTTTTGTCAGATCGTGTTGTCCCGACCTGAGTTAGCCACAGATCCGCGCTATGACAACAACACCAAACGCACTGCAGCTCGCACAGAGGTGGTGGCGTTGATTGAGCAAGTATTCGCAAGCCTGACCTGTGCTGCAGTGGTGACCAAATTAGATGCTGCTGACATTGCCAACGCCAGACTCAACAGTCCTGCCGAGGTATGGGCGCATCCGCAGTTGCAGGCGCGGGCGCGTTGGCGTGAAGTGGATAGCCCTGTCGGTATGATCCCTGCATTACTGCCGCCAGCAACTATTTCTGGCGTAGAGCCACGCATGGATCCCATACCGGCCATTGGCGAACATACCGAGGCGATTTTACGCAGCTTTGGATATAGCGATGCTGACATTGCGACATTGCAAGCAGCGGAAGCTATTTAATATGTTCTGATTACGTGCATGGTTTGATTAATTTAAATAATTCATATAGCGTGATTTCAGTTGGTATTGTTTTTGCTTGTATTACGTTGCCTGAGTTCAGTGGCAGGGTTAATGTAATGAAGTCATCGCGTCTGAGTAATGGTCCTGAGTAGGCGCCAGTCAGGGTTATTCAAAGTAAAGTAATGAAATAGTTTTTTTAAAGATACGATCAAACAGTAAATTCAAAGGGAGTAGTCATGACAATAGGTAACAGAATTGGGATTAGCGCGATCATGGTATTGATGGCTATAGCGCATAGTGTCTATGCACAGCAGTGGCCACAGCGTCCGATTCGCTGGATTAGCCCCTTTGCTCCTGGTGGGGGTGCAGACATGACATCGCGTGCGATCGCAGCTAAGTTATCCACGAGCCTAGGGCATCAGGTGTTAGTGGATAACCGTGGCGGGGCAGGCGGGATGATCGGTGTGGATATGGGGGCAAAATCTGCACCCGATGGCTATACCATCGTGCTGGGCACCATAGGTCCAATGGCGATTAACCCATGGTTATACCAAAAAATGACCTATGACGCATTAAATGACTTAGTCCCGGTCTCTAAGGCCGCTAATGCGCTCAATGTGCTGGTGGTGCATCCTTCGTTGCCGGCAAAGTCGGTGAAGGACATGATTGCTATTGCGAAGTCGCGCCCTGGGCAATTGAACTACGGTTCTTCAGGCTCGGGCGCTACCGATCACTTATCGGGTGAGCTGTTTAATGTGATGGCAGGCGTCAAAATGGTGCACGTGCCGTACAAAGGTGGTGCACCAGCGATGTTGGATTTGGTCTCGGGCAATGTGCAATTGGTGTTCTCAACGGTGAGCACTGCGATTGGCGCTATAGAGTCTAAACGGATTCGGGCTTTGGGTATGACCGGTAATCAACGCTTTGAACTGATGCCAGATATCCCTACCATTGCTGAAGCTGGTTTAAAGGGGTTTGAGGTGAATAATTGGTATGGCGTATTTTTGCCTGTAGCCACGCCTAAAGAAATCGTCAACAAACTCAGTGCTGAAGTGGTCAAAGCAGTGAGCGCTCCCGATCTGAAACGACGATTATTAGAGGTAGGTATTGTTGCTATTGGTTCTACCCCCGAGGAACATCTGGCGTATGTGAAAAGTGAGCACGCAAAATGGGGTAAGGTCATCAAGGATGCAAAGATTAGTATTGAGTAAGGCGCGATGACTTTGGTCTCACAGCTTCAAAAGCATTGCTTCATGAACATTGCTTTATAAATAGCGTTTTTTAAATATTGCCTGACTAAGGGCGCTTCAAAAACATGTTTGTAAAAACATGTGTGCAAATCCATGCTACTCAGGCGTTGCTCATGATTGTTTACACATGAGAATCCCTGGGTGGGTTGGGTATTGTAATCATCAGATAGTCCAATTCAAATCAGCATTGGTTTATCAATGCAATTTTTCTATCAAAAATTGCCATAACAAATAAAAATACTAACAATAAACAGCTTGTTGAAATATATATATTTCAGCATCAGCGCTAACCCCATGTTGATAAAAAAATTTA
>CAISJL010000090.1 GCA_903885665.1 uncultured beta proteobacterium
GTATTTACAATTTTACCTAGTTCACTTGAAATTTTATCAACTATTTCTCTTGGCGTATTAGCTGGTGCTAATAAAACAAACCATCCTTTGACGTCGAATTTATCTAATCCAGATTCTGAGAACGTTAATATATCTGGCATAGATTTCATCCTTAACTCGCCAGAAATTGCAATAGCTTTAATTTTCTTGTCATTAATTAGTGGAAAGGCCACAGATGTTGCACTGAAATAAGAGTGAATATGCCCACCAATTAAATCAACTATTGCTGGACCACCTCCTTTATATGGGATGTGTCGCATTTTGATTCCTGCAAGTATACAAAAAAATTCCCCAGCTAGATGTTGAACTCCCCCGGTACCAGAAGACCCATAATTTAATTGATCGGGCTTTGATTTAGCTAATGCAATAAATTCTTTTAAATTTTTTACAGGAAGAGATGGATGAGTGACTAATAATTGTTCGGTGCTGGCAATAGTTGCAATTGAAGAAAAATCTTTTAGGGCATCATATGGAATGTTAGGTAAAAGTAGATGATTAATTGCATGAGCACTGCTCACCATGAATAAAGTATATCCATCTGGGGGGATCTGACTAAAGCATCGGTTCCGATAATGGTGTTTCCGCCAGCTCTATTATCAATCAGAACTTGTTGACCCCAAGAGACTGTTAATTTTTCTCCAACAATGCGACTGATTGTTGTATTCGCTCCACCTGGTGAGAATGGGACAATTATCCGAATTGATTTTCTTGGATACGTAGATTGAGCATAGACTGCATCAAATTGAATTGATTGTATACATATAAAAATAAAAATTAAAAATTTTGCGATACCCATTTTGATATAACCCCCTAGTTAATATGCTTAATGATATTTTTTATATATATGTTTGATTTAGCATTAAGCTATAAGACTCATCTTAGTTCCGAAACAATAACATATTTATAAATGAATGGTGATGTTGGTAGATTGCAGACTAAATTTAAGTCATATTGTGGTCTGCAGGGGTGTCCGATAGTTTTTATTCATTATTATCTTGACTAACCCTATTAGTAACAAAATAGATTTTATAAATATTAATTTAAAAGCTGCTGGTATACTGTGATAACTAAAATTAAAAATTTTATTGTCTTGAAAATATGAGAATTATTATTATTGGTGGTGGCATCGGTGGTTTAGCAACTGCGATTGCAATGACGCAAGCTGGTTTTAGTGTGACAGTCTATGAGCGAGCTAAGCAACTAATTGATTTAGGTGCAGGTATTACTTTGGCACCGAATGCGACTAGAGTGCTATATCATTTAGGTTTAGGTTCAGCTCTTGAAGAAATATCTGTTACTCCACCACATATGGAATTTCGACATTATCATACTGGCGCTGTTATTAAACGTATGATGACTCAAAACTATCTTGAATTATACGGCGCCCCTTATATGAGATTGCATCGCTGGGATATGCAATATACGATGATACAACGATTAGAATTGCTTTCGCCTGGCGCACTCAAGCTTGGTTACAATGTGGAGCGGTTAAGCTTGAATGGTGAAAAAGTTTCAATACAATTTTCTGATAAATCTTCAGATCATGCAGATTTGGTGATTGCTGCAGATGGTATTCGTTCATCTATTCGAGAGTCATTATTTAATCCAGCGCCACCTGAATTTACTGGATTTGTAGCATGGCGTGGTTTGGTGAGTACTACAGATATCCCAAAGCATTTACATGAGTCAGTAATTTCTTTTGGCCAGGGAAGGCATATCAATCGATATTTAGTACGTCGTGGCGAGTTGTTGAATTTCATTGCAGTTGCGCAGTGTGATAAATGGCAGGATGAGGGTTGGACAATTCCTGCATCTCTAGACGAGTTTTTGGAGGAGTTTTCAAGTTTTGACGAAGGAACTCGGACAGTTATATCTCGCCCAGTGCTTGGACAATTGTTTAAATGGGGGCTTTTTGGTCGCCCATGGTTAGA
>CAISJL010000091.1 GCA_903885665.1 uncultured beta proteobacterium
ATTGGCAGTCAGCACGTCAATTTGGCGCAACAGCATCACAATTTGTTCGGGTTTGATTCGATGACCTTTGGGAATTTTTAACGCCTTTAAAGATAGATTATCAAAAAATCCTCGCTTTTGGAGTGGTACTAAAAATTAGGTCAGTTCAATATTCCCTATTCGATAAGAAATTAACGGCTGATGAAATCAGGCAAAAAAAGAATATTTTCTTTAATGACGCACTTAAAAATATCCCGCAATTTCATACTGTAAAATCTCAAGTAAAACATAAGTCTGTTTTTCATCAGGACAATTGGTTTGTTTTAAAAATAGGATCTCATAAATCAATAAATAGAGATACGGAGGAGTTCAGCATCGAAAAAATTGAAACTTGGCCGAATGTAACCGTCATTGTTAATAACAACTCAGAAAAACAAATTATTGCGATATCTAGAAACAAGAAAGCTTTTCCTAAAACAAGATCTGTAGTGAATTTGTTGGGTGCCGCATTAAATCATTCTTTGAATGCGCAGGGGTTATCGATTGAGATAAGAGAGATTTTCGAAAAAAACAATTTCTGGCAATTGATTCAAAAGTATGAAAAACGTATCACAAAAATTAGATTTGAAATGATTGCGCCAAATATGGCAAACATCTCCAAAGTTCTAACGCTTGATCTTAAACAATTAAATAGAGATTCAAATTGCCACAAAGCAAATATCGAGATAGAAGCCCCGAATAATGCCAGTTTAGAAGTTAATGAAAGTAATCCTTTAATTAATAGTTGCGTTGCCTATGCAGCTGAGGGTGGAGGTGAAGTATCCCTAAAAATAATTGGATTAAAAAAACAAATAAAGACATCTGAATCAATCAGAACTGTAGAGATTGGGGAGGCGCATATGACAAATCCGACACCAAATTTATTAAAGTCGTTATTTGATTTTTAGATGAATATGAGAAATTACTTGTGTTATCTATTTTTATCCGTTGCATCTTTTTTATTTACCTATTGGGCTTCATCGGAAATTGTAGATAAATATTTGGCAAATAATCTTGTTACAATTGTCATTGCCTTATTAGCAATAAATGTCCAAACAATTGCGGTTATGGCAGCAAAACTAAAAGAAATTACAAAGGATGGGACATTTAAATCGACGGTCAAAGAAATAAGAGTATCAATTCGTGAGCAATGTCTTTTGGTGATAGCATCATTATTTATTTGCGGTGCTCATAGCATGGGTTCTTTTGAATATAAGGCCATAATTATTGGTATCTGTTCATTCTTTGTTATTTATGCCTCATTATTTATCTTTATTGATACATTTAATGCGCTAATTACTGCTCTTTTTTCTGAATAATGAAATTCATTTAATTTTTTGTTGTGTCGTAAATAACTTTCTTTTTTTTTGATTATTAAAGCCATGAGATGGAGATTCATCTTTACCTATTTGATGGCGCTTGTAACCATGCTTATGAAGAAGCTAGTTTTTTATTTTAGATTGTCTTGCTTTTTTACAATTACCCTCAAAGCTGTCGTGCAAAGTAAAAGCACCTAATGCGAGAATTCTTAGAAGTTTTTTCAAAGATAAATAATAATATTAGTCACTGAGGTATGGCGACTGCGTTGCTCTGAACGATTAATATCCAGTCTAGTTTAATTTCCCACCCAAACTCCCCATCACCAACCCCCACTCAGCACTCGGTTTTGTAACCAGTGTGCCTGCGGCGTGTAGTGCTGCCCAGGTGGTAGATAAGATATTCAACAATACGGGTTTGCCGTGTGTGGCTTCGAGTTCGGGTACGGCGTTGATGGCAAACCACAGGCCACCGGGCAGTAGCAGGGCTTGGGCAGCGGGGGTGTCGCGTAGCACTTGGTGTCCTAGGTCTAGGGCAAGTTGATGGTCTGCTGCGGCACTTGAGATTTTATTTTGGTCTAGCGAGCGTGGTGCCGAACGGCAGGCTAGCACCGTAATGCCGGCACTGCCTAAATACGCAGTGAGTGCGTGGTTGACTGATTCAGGCCAGCGGGTGGCCAGCGCAATTTGACTCACGCCTAGGTGTTGCAGGGTGGCGATATGTGCTTCTAAGTCGGTGTCGCAGGCAATGCCGGTGCGTTGCTGGGCGCGATCGAGCAGGGCCAACATTTTTGGGCGTCCTAGCACCGAGGCCACGGGTACACCGCTCAGGCTAATACGATCTACTTTTTTGTGTGCGAGTAGGTCAAACGCTTGATCGAGCGCGCCGAGTTCTGCTTCAACGGCGGCGAGGCTGTATTCTTTTAAATTCAGGCCAGTGGTGAGCAGCATCATGCCATCGGGCGCGATGCGATAAAACTGATACGCATCCATGTCGGTGTAGCGATGGGGAATGATGTAGCCAAGGTGTAACCAGGGGGCAACGAAAGACATAGCAGGTGTCCTAGTGGGCGGTGTGAATGTTAAGTAATGCGCTTAAAAAGCATATTTTAAAAATGTTTAAAAAATTTAATTAACTCATTAACTCATTAACTCAAAAATTCATTAACTCAGTAATTTAAAAATTCAATAAGTTAAAATATTTAATAAATTCAAATATTTAATAAATTCAAGTAGTTACATTTAAATATAGATTAAAGTATAGATTCATTTTTTGGTGGTGTGCCCGGGGTTGTGAAGTGCTTGGCCACAGCCGCGCTGCGAGTGCGGGCGATGAGCACTGCGGCATCTTCGGCCAGTAGTAAGCGCTCTTGCACCAGGGCTTGTGCGGCGCGTTCAAACTGTTCGACATAGCCTTGGTGGTTGCCATAGCGTTCTTGCAACGAGGGGCGGGGGTCGCCGCGTGATTTGCGCTCGTCGGTCTGAGCGGCAAAGGGTAGGTAGCTGCCTTGGCGGTCGCACAGTTCGCCTTCAACAAAAGGGGCGCGATATAAGTTCCAGCCGGTGTAGGTGCCTAGCGGCACGGCAATCTCTGGCAGGCGAATTCCAGTGGTTTCGTTGCCATCGGCATCGGTCGCCGGCACGCGGATTGCATAGGGTTGGCGCATATCCATTTGCGGGATGCTCCAGTCTTGTAACACGCCGATTTGGTTGGTTTTACGGGCAACTGCAATACCGGGTATTGCGGGGAAGCGCCAAGCGTTGACGTCGACCAAGCTGCGCTCATCTAAGCGCGGGGTGCGGGTGGCAGGCGGGGTTACACCAGCGGTCCATTCGCTCAAGGCGATGAGTAGCGCGCGCAGTGCAGGTGTAGGGCTATGTGGATTGCTGGGGTTTGTGCACTGGCCACGGGTGGATTCTAGGCCGGCTTGACCGCCGTGTTGGGTGCCGGCAATAAAATAGACGCGGGCGTTGGCTGGCAGTGTGACGTCGCGCTCAGCCAGTGGGGTGGTGGTGAGTAGGGATGCGCCTTTTTGCCAATATTCGGTAGAGGTGTTCGATTCCATCCATAGTGGGTCGAAGCCATCGTTGCGCAACAGGCCATCGGTCTTGCCGGTGACAGGGTCTTGCATGCGCGTGGCCGAGAAGGGGAAGGCATTCTCAGGCATCATGTGGTCTTCAAATTGAGTATTGGTGCGTGCGGGCTGACCAAAAGCGGTGTTGAGGAATACACCCCCAACCCCAGCAGTATGCGCGAGCAGGCCGCCGAATACTTTGCGTGCGTGTTCGTCTTGGTTAAACCCTTGGTGGACAAAGTCGCGCAGAAAGCGCCCGCTTTGCGAGATACCAAAGCCTAAGGTGGTGTGGATTTTAGGACCGGCAGGGTTGGGGTTGCCTGCAATATCTGCCGCGCCCGAGCGCAGAAATGCAATCAGGTCGCGGGTAGCGGCAAAGCCAATGCCTAAGACACGGGGGTTTTTAGCAGGGTAATGGAATTCGTAGATCGAGCCCTGCTCAGGCCGGCGGCCTGGCGGCAGCAGCCGAATTTCTTGGGGGTTGACGTAGGCCCAGTCCTGGCTGGGGATGGTGAGGCGGGGGTCGGCTTCACGCCGGCGCACAGTCAGCGTGGCGAGTGCGGGGTTGAGGTCAGCTGCTTCGTGTGTGAGCTTGAACGTATCGCTCTGTGGGCCACGGGTGCCATTGACTAATTCGTCACGAATTCGCCGCACAATGGGTGCGCCTTGGTCGGTGGCAATTACGCGTTTCATGGCCATGCCGTTGCTGCCACGGGGGGCGTCGGGATCCCAGCCGCTCCACACCAGAGTGAAGCCGCGGCGAAGTAATACGCCATTGCCGGCATCGGCCAGGGTGCGTGGGTCGTTAGCCAGTGCGGCGTTGGCAGGTAGGGCATCCATTAAGCGCCAATGGATGTATTTGCGACCACGGTTGGTCACGTCATAAATCAGCTGACCATTACCGAGCGTAGGGTTCACTGGGCGGAGCTTAAAAAAATCAATCTCGTATTCCACACGACCGTTGGCATTGCGCGGTGCATATTGCAAGTTGACGATCGCTTGATTGCGCGGGTGTTGGGGGTCGAGTTCGCCGCTGACTGTGCCGCGTACTCGTTCATAGGCGCCAGTGTTACCAAAGGCGGCGTGCTCAGCAAACGGCTCTATCGCAATAATGCGCACCGCAGTAACGCCGGCGTAGCTAATGGCAACGCTACTCAAAGCGAGCAGGCCAAGCAGTTTGGATAGATAGCGATGACTCAGAAAATTTACTTTATACATCAATGAGATACCTCAATGTGGAGCGCGCACGCGGTGTTGTTAAAGGTGATTGGAACGAGATTCAAAGCCACTTAAAAATATCCAAAAAAATATTCAAAAAAACATTCAAAAAAGTCCGCGTGTATTTAGCGAAATATATCCAAATATAACCAAACCCAACCCAACCCAACCAAACCCAACCCAACCCAACCAAACCAAACCCAACGGTGCGCAACGAAATTTAAAGAAGCGTAAAGAAACGTAAAGAAATTTTTGAATAATCCAAAGAAAACTAAAGAAACATCGCAACAGCGCATTTAAATCGCGTGTTACCGCGCTACGTATTGTTAGAATTGCCGCACATTATGTCTTATTGTGGCGGGCGTTGCAGACGCGGTTTCCTGCGATTGGCTGTCACTTCGGCCGCAGTTGGGCTATCCTCGCGCTTTGGCCGCGTCAGGTCTTTAGACTTTTTCAGTGCCTTTTTTCAACGACTATTATTTTTTAGAAATCTAATTATGGCTCAGTACGTCTTTACAATGAATCGGGTGAGCAAGGTTGTGCCGCCTAAGCGTTTGATTTTGAAGGATATTTCTTTATCATTTTTCCCAGGTGCAAAAATTGGTGTGCTCGGCTTAAATGGCTCGGGTAAATCGAGTTTATTAAAAATTATGGCGGGCGTAGATCAGGAGTTTGATGGCGAAGCTACCCCCATGCCCAATTTGAATATTGGTTTTCTGGAGCAAGAGCCTCAGCTCAATCCCGAGCAAACAGTGCGCGAGGCGGTTGAAGAAGGTTTGGGCGAGGTCTTTAATGCCCAGAAAAAACTCGATGAAATCTATGCCGCGTATGCTGAGCCAGATGCTGATTTTGATCAGTTAGCGGCCGACCAAGCTAAGTATGAGGCGCTGCTCTCTAATTCAGGCTCTGATACCGAGCATCAATTAGAGATTGCTGCCGATGCGCTACGCTTACCACCGTGGGATGCCAAAATTGACAAGCTCTCGGGTGGCGAGAAACGTCGCGTGGCCTTGTGCCGTTTGTTGCTGTCTAAGCCTGATATGTTGTTGCTTGACGAGCCCACTAACCATCTCGATGCGGAGAGTGTTGATTGGTTAGAGCAATTCTTGCATCGCTTCCCGGGCACTGTGGTGGCAGTGACGCATGATCGGTATTTTTTAGACAATGCCGCCGAGTGGATTTTAGAGTTGGATCGCGGTATGGGTATTCCTTGGAAGGGTAACTATAGTTCGTGGCTAGAGCAGAAAGAAGATCGCCTCAGACAAGAAGAGGCCACCGAATCGGCACGTCAAAAAGCCTTGAAAAAAGAGCTCGATTGGGTGCGGCAAAATCCCAAGGGCCGTCAAGCTAAATCGAAGGCGCGGATTGCACGCTTTGAAGAACTGAGCTCGTTTGATTATCAAAAGCGTAGCGAGACGCAGGAGATTTTTATTCCCGTTGCTGATCGCTTAGGCGATAGCGTGATTGAGTTTAAAGGGGTGTCCAAAGGCTATGGCGATCGTTTATTGATTGACAATTTATCGTTTGCAATTCCGCCGGGTGCGATTGTCGGTATTATCGGCCCCAACGGTGCGGGTAAATCAACCATCTTCCGTATGATTTCGGGTAAAGAGCAAGTTGATTCTGGTGAGATTGTGATTGGCTCTACGGTTAAATTGGCGATGGTTGATCAGTCGCGTGATTCTCTACCAGATGATAAGTCTGCGTGGGAGGCCATCTCGGGCGGCTTAGATATTATTAATGTCGGTAAGTTTGAAATGCCCTCGCGTGCTTACTTGGGGCGCTTTAACTTTAAAGGCCAGGATCAGCAGAAAAAAGTGGGCACCTTGTCTGGTGGTGAGCGCGGCCGTTTGCATTTGGCGCAAACGTTGTTAACCGGTGCCAATGTCTTACTGCTCGATGAGCCGTCTAACGATATTGATGTGGAAACCTTGCGGGCGCTAGAGGATGCGTTACTAGAGTTTGCCGGTTGCGTGTTGGTGATCTCGCATGATCGATGGTTCTTAGATCGGATTGCCACGCACATTCTGGCGTTTGAGGGCGATTCGCAAGCGGTATTTTTCTCTGGTAATTATCAAGAGTATGAGGCTGACAAACGCAAGCGCTTGGGTGAAGAAGGTGCCAAGCCAAAACGTTTACGCTTTAAACCACTGAAACTGTAGAGCGTTATCGATAAAGGGCTATCGATCAACTAGTCAAAACGCGCAGTCACGTACGGACTGCGCGTTGATTCAGCATTGATTCAGCGTTAAATCCTGCCGAATAAAAGCGAGCGGCATGAAAGCGCGTATCGCTGTGACCTAGCCGCGTCCAGCGTAGGGCATGTCGGTTGCCATCACCATTAAGTGGTAGATGTTGACGTCTAGAGGTTGGTTAGCCATAAACAATACTGACTTCGCTACATCCGTAACATTGATCATCGGTTCGGCTTTGATGGAGCCGTCTGCTTGCTTCACGCCTTTGGCCATGCGTTCGGCCAGACCCGTCATAGCATTGCCCACATCGACTTGGCAGGCAGCAATATGATATTTGCGACCATCAAGTGACAGCGTTCGGGTGAGACCCGATATTGCATGTTTAGTGGCGGTATAGGGGGCGGAGTCAGGACGTGGGGCGTGTGCTGAGATCGAACCATTATTGATAATGCGCCCGCCAATGGGCGTTTGTGACTTCATCATCCGAAACGCGGCTTGCGCACATAAAAAAGAGCCGTTTAAATTGGTGTTGACGACAGCTTGCCATTGCGCAAAGCCTAAGTCTTCGAAGGGCACGCCAGGCGCATTTTGACCAGCGTTATTAAATAACATATTGAGGTGTCCGTAGCGTTGTGCAACTTGCGCAAACAAAGCGCTCACAGCCTCAGGATCACCCACATCAGTGACTACTGCATGAGCGTGTTCACGATTCGCACCTGCTTCTGCCACGGCGGCATCAAGCGCATCAGCGCGACGGCCAGCTAAAAATACTGCCCACCCATCGGCGAGTAAGGCGAGTGCTGTGGCTCTACCAATGCCAGTACCGGCACCGGTGATGACGGCTGTTTTTTTTGCGCTTTGCATCAGTTCTCCTAGACAGAGGGTTGCTGTTGTGAGGGTGTGGGCTGTTGAGATTGTTCGGGTTGTTGAGTTTGCTGAGCTGGTTGAACTGGTTGAGCTTGATGACCTTGTTGATTTTGTTGATCTTGTGGAGTTAAGGGGGGTGTCATATCGGCGGCCATCGCGTATTGATTGCGGCCTAAGAGTTTGGCTTGATACATCGCGGCATCGGCATGCTTGAGTAATAGGCTGGCGCTATCGGCGTGCTCGGGGTAACTGGCAATGCCGATACTACCGCTGACTTGGGTGGTGCCGGCTTGTAGTAGTATGGGTTCGTTGATGATAGTGAGTAGCTTCTGCGCTAGCTTGGTCATGCCATCTGGGAAGCGAGTATGTTCGAGCATGATAATAAACTCGTCACCACCAACGCGCGCCACTAAGTCGGATTCGCGCAAATTATTGCGGATGCGTTTGGCAACATGAACGAGCAACTCGTCACCTGCGGGATGTCCAAAGGTATCGTTGACTTGTTTGAACCCGTCAAGGTCGATGACGAGCAAGACGACACTAAATCCAGTGCGCCTAGCCCGTAGGATCGCTCGTGTCATATGCTCATTGAGATAGAGCCGGTTGGCTAACCCAGTCAGCGGGTCGTGGCGCACTAGGTGTTCTAACTCGCGCTCTTTGTTGCGCAGTTCTTGGTTAGCTTCTTCGAGACGTAGGGTGCGCTCGGTGACGCGTTGCTCTAGTTCTTGCTCGTTGCTACGCAGGGCTTCGACTACGCGCGCATTAGCGGTCAACGCAGCCTCAGTGGCTTGGTCTTTTTCTTGGCGCATGATGTTGATGCGGTCGGCTAGTGCAAAAGACAACAGTAGCAACTCGAGGGCAGAGCCAATTTGCATGGTGTTGAGCGTTAACCAGTTGGTGGGCAAGATGTTAAAGTTACGCATACAAAACACCACTACACCTAAGATAAACAATGACCATGCAATGAGAAAATAACGCGCACCTAAGTGGCCGCTTCGCATGCAATAGTAGCCCGCAGTGATTGCTACGATTGAACTAATGATGCCCATCGCCGACATTAACGCCGCCACATAAAAGTAGGGCATGATTAATGGCCCGATACTAGCAATAGCAAAGATACCAATCGTCGCTAAGAGCATACGGTCAATCGTGGGGGAGTAGAGGCGTGTTTGTAAAAATGTGCGGGTGAAGATGCAACTAAAAACACCCGTTAAGGCTAGGCAGGTGAGGACGGCGATATTGCCAAAGGCAGGGTATTCCGACCATAAAAACTGATTGGACAGACCATTCCACGCAGATTGGCCCAGCGCCATAGAGACCGTATATCCGACGTGCGCTAAAAAGCTGTATTCACGGGTGCTAAAAAATAGGAGCAAGTTATAGAGGCTTAAGGCAAGCAGCATGCCGTAGTAGATGCTGAGTTGACCGTAGGTGATTTGGTTGTGTTTAGAGAAGGCTTCAGATTGCCATAAATGAACCGGCAAGGTGATATTGCCGTCAGATTTGACACGGATATAAATTACCGGTTCGGTATTGGGTTCGAGTTGTATTGGAAATACAAAGAAGCGATGCGGGTAGTAGCGCGCAGAAAAGGGCAATAAGTCGCCACCAATAAAGTTGGTGAAACTACCATCAGCTTTGGGCACGTATAGCTCGATGCGGTCGATGGTGCTATAGGCGACTTCAAGTAGCCATTGATTGGGCGCCTTAGGGTCAATTTTTAAGGGAAGCTTAAACCACCACGCCGAGCGGGTGTAACCTAATCCGACATCGTCACTGTGATTTTGAATTGCAGTCTGCCAAGGTAGCGCAGCTGTGGGATTGAGTACATTAGCAAATTCAAGCCGTTGACTGGCGTCTTCGATCATTTGCAGGGCTTGACCTGCATTGTAATGGGCAGTGTGAGCGTCAACGACTAGGCGCTGGCTTTGTGCGATAGCGACAGGACTGGCAAAGCTGCTACATAAAAATAAAGATAAAAATAACAATAAACACAAACGAAAACATAAACAAAGACTTGAATATAAACGGCGGCATAAGCATAGCCGCAATAGACCTTGTTTCATCCATTGCCATGGTTTAGATCGATAGTCGTTATCGTGTTCAATAACCATGTTATTTTGACCAAGAGTCGCGCAGTGTCACCGTCCGGTTGAATACTGGGGCGGTGGGTTTGGAGTCTTGAAGGTCGGCGACAAAATAGCCGTGACGTTCGAACTGCACACAAGTGTCAGGTGCCAGCGTCGTTAGGCTGGATTCAATTTGTGCTTGAATGATGGTGCGGGCATTGGGGTTAATGTCGAGTAAGAAATCACGATCGCCTGCGCCGGGGTGGTCGGTAGTAAACAAGCGGTCATAGAGCCGCACTTCAGCAGTAATAGCGTGCTGTGTGCTCAGCCAATGAATATTGCCTTTAACTTTAATGGGTTCGGCATCAACTGCACCAGATTTGGTGTTGGGCAAGTAATTGCAGTGCACGGTATGGATGCGACCTGTGGCATCTTTCTCGCAACCCGTGCATTCAACAACATAGCCGTAGCGTAGGCGCACGCGATTGCCGGGGAATAATCGGAAGTAGCCTTTGGCGGGGACTTCTTGGAAGTCTTCACGTTCAATCCACAGCGCTCGGGTAAGCGGCACTATACGTTTGCCGAGTTCGGGCTGTTGTGGGTGGTTGGGCGCCAAGCAGTCTTCTTGTTGGGATTCTGGATAGTTATCAATGACTAAGCGCAGTGGATCGAGCACGCCAATCCGCCGCTCGGCGTGGGTATTGAGATGCTCACGCATGCAGTCTTCAAGAATACTGTAGTCGATCCATGCATCCGCTTTGGCCACGCCAATGCGCTCGGCAAACAAGCGTAAGCCCGCGGCTGGATAGCCGCGCCGGCGCGCACCTGCAAGCGTGGGGAGGCGAGGATCGTCCCAGCCATCGACATGTCCTTCTTCGACCAGTTGGATGAGTTTGCGTTTGGACAGCACGACGTGGCTTAAGTTGAGGCGCGCAAATTCAATTTGTTGGGGAAGCGGTGCGGCGAGTAGTCCGCCAGTGGCTAAGTTGCTGAGTAACCAATCATAAAAGGGCCGTTGATCTGCAAACTCTAGGGTGCATATCGAGTGGGTAATCCGCTCTAGCGCATCTTCGATCGGATGGGCATAGGTATACATGGGGTAGATACACCATGTGTCTCCCGTGCGGTGGTGGGTGGCGCGACGAATTCGGTAGAGGGTAGGGTCACGCAGATTGATATTGGGGGAGGCCATGTCAATTTTGGCCCGTAAGACCATAGCACCATCGGCAAACTGTCCGGCCCGCATAGCCCGAAATTGCGCTAAAGATTCGCTGCTAGGCCGGTTGCGCCATGGGCTAGCGTGACCGGCTTGGGTGAGAGTGCCGCGATTCGCGCGCATCTCCTCGGCGCTTTGCTCATCGACATAGGCGAGATCAGCACTGATAAGGTATTCGGCAGCGCTATACATGAAGTCAAAATAGTTGCTGGCAAAGTAGAGGTGTTGGCGCCAATCAAAACCTAACCACTGCACTACGTCCTCAATCGAGTCAACGTATTGTTGTTCTTCTTTTTCAGGGTTGGTGTCGTCAAAGCGCAGATGGCAAGCGCCGTTATAGTGTTGGGCAAGGCCAAAGTTGAGACAAATAGATTTTGCATGTCCGAGATGCAAATAGCCATTGGGCTCGGGTGGGAAGCGGGTGCGAATCGCAGCCGGATCAGCACTGGCGTTGGCATGTAGCGCTGCCGCCCCAGGCTGCCCAGCCCAACCCCGGCCTTGAAACCTACCGGCAGCCAGATCGGCTTCGATGTGGCTGCGGATAAAGTTAGAGGTGGAGGCGGCTTGGGTATGGTCGGGCTTGGCGGAGTTGCTCATGCGGGTGGCAGTTTAGTTGATAAAACAGCATTTTAACGCGAGCGGGTACGCACTCGGGAGTGATTTAGGCGCTTGATTGCAGATATTGTGTGGGTAGCGCGCGCTCTACTGCTCGACCATCGCGGCGGGTGAGTCGCCAGCCGCGTGCGCCGCGCCGCTGACTGATGACATGGGCTAATTCAGTGTCGATAAAATGCAAGCCCACGCCGTCGTCAGCGGCGTAGCCATTGCCGACCTTGCCGCTAGCGATAAAACGTCGGTAGCTGGGGCGGCGTTCGATTTCACTGTCGTAATGCGGGCAATTGCTAGCAGGTAAGAAACCAAGACCATCAAGGGCGGTGAGCGAACCGGCGATAGAGTCGGTGATCCCTTGTTCAAACCAGCAGATCGCCCCTGCGCTCCAGCCGCCAAGCACGATGCCGACGTCCCAGGCTTGGCGAAGGTATTGGTCAATGCCCCACTCACGCCATACCGCCAACAGGCTGCGGGTGTTACCACCACCGACAAGAATGGCGTCTTGTTCGAGCACGAAGCTGGCGAGGTCGCGTGGAGTACGGGCAAAAAGTGGCAAGTGTGTGGGCCGGCAGGTCAGGCCGCTGACGCCGGCGTAGAAGCGCAGGCGCCCGGCATCAGCGTCACCGTGGGCGGCACCGATAAAGCACACGCGTGGATTGCGGCGTCCCGTTTGTTTTAGAAAATATCTGATTAATAAGGGATTGTCTTGGTCTTGTGGGAATGCGCCACCACCGATTGCAATGATTTGTCTGGGTTTAGCCATGGTCGCTTAGCTATCGAGTCTAAAGCCAGTGGCTTTGATGAGTTTGGCCCAACGCTCTTTTTCAGCGGCTAGCCATTTGCCCATTTCTGCTGGCGTATTGCCATTGGGTTCAGCGCCCTGAGTGGATAATTTCTCTTTAATATCAGGTAGATGGAGAATTCTGGCGATTTCAGTTTGGAGTTTTGCCACAATCTCAGGTGGGGTTTTGGCGGGGGCTAAGACGCCTTGCCAGGAGCCAGTTACAAACCCTTCGAGGCCAGGGGTTTCGGCGACAACCGGAATATTCGGCAGGGTGGGGAAGCGTTTTTCACTGGAAACCGCTAGCAGTTTGAGGCGGCCACTGGTGATGTGGGGGTAGGTTGCTAACATGCCGTTAAACAGCAGATCAGAGTCGCCGGTGGTGACGGTGAGTATGGATTGGGAACCACCTTTGGTGGGGATGTAGGTCCATTTAATGCCAGTGCGATATGCAAACATTAAGCCAGCCATATGGGGGGCGCCGCCCAAGCCGGTAGCGTAGTTCAGTTTACCCGGGCGAGATTTGGCAATATTGATGAGTTCTTGGGTGGTTTTAGCTGGCACGCTGGGGTGGGTAGCCAGTAAGTGTGGTGAGTAGGACACGACGGTGACCGGCGCGAAGTCTTTCAAAATATCAAAGGGCAGTTTAGTAAATAGGCTTGGGCTGATCGCAAAGTTGCCTACATCCATGAGCATGATGGTGTAGCCATCGGGGGTGGCGCGAGTCATGGCTTCGGCGCCGATGTTGCCATTGGCACCGGGCCGATTATCTGGCAGTACTTGCTGACCCCACGTTTCGGTGAGTTTGGCGCCAATCACGCGGGTGAGGATGTCAGAGGTGCCGCCCGCTGGAAACGGCACGATCACGCGAATGGGTTTGTTTGGGTAAGTTTGCGCCAAACTGTGGGTGTTTAAGCTCAACCCCAAAAGCGCGCATAGCACTATACCTATGGATGCTAGTTGTATTTGTTGTAGTTGTTGTATTTGCATGGATGACCTCCTCAGGTTATAGGCGCTATCATAGCAATCTTCGCTGATATCACCAAAGTGATCGAGAGTCTTTTTATGATGAAGTCCAATGCGTTTCAGGTGTTACGACACCTTGCGGATGGCGCTGTCCATTCGGGCCAGGCCATTGCTGCCGATCTCGGGCTAACGCGCAGTGCAGTTTGGTATGCCATTCAAGACATTGAGGTCGCTGGTTTTGTCCTCACTAAAGTGCGGGGTCGGGGTTATGGTTTGAGCGAGCCCTTGTCGCTGTTGGATCAACCGCGGCTGCAGGGTTTTTTCGCCAACTCAGCGCTGGACTTGAGCGTGTGTGAGGTGGTGGGTTCGACCAATACGGAATTGTTGGCACGCGCAGCCGTAGGGGCGCCTTCGGGTTCGGTATTAGCGGCAGAATTGCAGACTGCAGGGCGAGGCCGCAGTGGGCGTGTGTGGCATAGTCGAGTGGGTGATGCGCTGACGTTTTCGGTGCTTTGGCGGTTTACCCAAGGTGCCCGCGAGTTGGCGGGCTTGAGTTTGGCGGTGGGTCTCGCGTTGGCGCGTGCCTTCACTCGAATGGGGGCACCCGTGCAACTAAAGTGGCCTAATGATGTGGTGGTGGGACCGGCCAAGCTTGCTGGGATTTTGATTGAGATGCAAGGCGATATGTTAGGGCCGAGTGCGGTAGTCATGGGTATTGGGATTAACGTGCGCGGTGCAAGTGCGGTGCAAGCCTTGGTGGACCAGCCAATTATGGATTTACAAACGCTGACCGGGCAGATCGTTGATCGCAATGATTTGCTGGTCGTGGTGTTGCAAGAATTGGAGACGGTATTAATGACTTTTAGTCAGATTGGTTTTAGCGGCTTGCAGCATGAATGGCAAGCGCGCCATGCGTATCAAGATCAAACGGTGGTGCTCACATTACCCGATGGTCAGCGGCTGGAGGGCGTGGCGCGCGGTGTGGCTGAGGATGGTGTGTTGTTGTTAGAGACCGCCCAAGGTATCCGTCGTTTTCATAGCGCCGAAGTGAGTTTGAGAGGGTTGGTCTGATGCGTATTTTAGCCATTGATATGGGTAATACCCGATTAAAGTGGGCTTGTAGTCAGAGGGGTGATCAAAGCGGTGTTTGGTTGCAGCAAGGAGCTATTTCCATTCAGGAGTTAGCGGGCTTGACTGCGCAATGGCAAGGCTTGCCGTCGATTGATCAGGTGGTGGTTGCCAATGTAGCGGGTGGTGCGCGGCGCGCTGAGCTTGCCGGCTATTTAGCGGGCTTTGCCTGCACGCCATGGTGGGTGCAGAGTCAAAACATCCAATGTGGGGTGCGTAATGCGTATCTGGAGCCGAGTAGTTTAGGGGTCGATCGTTGGGCCGCATTGATTGGCGCGCGCCAGCTGTGTAGGCAGGCGTGTCTGGTGGTGAATGTAGGCACGACTATGACGGTTGATGCTTTATTGGCCAATGGCGATTTCATTGGCGGGTGTATCGTTCCGGGCCCGCGTTTGATGCGCGATGTATTGGACCGAGATACGGCGCAGTTGAGTGCACGTGACGGCACATGGCAGGCCTTCCCGACATCGACTGGGGATGCGATTTGGAGTGGTGTGGTGAATGCCTTAGTCGGTGCGGTACAGGTGATGGTGCAGCAGTTACAGGGGCAATTGGTATCCACTGGGGCGAGCCCTGCAGTGCAGATTGTGTTGGCAGGAGGCGCTGCGTCGTGGGTGCTCGGACCTCTGGAAACGTTGGCACCGGTAATCGTCTCAGAGCCGTTGGTGCTTTTAGGGTTGACCCAGATGGCTTTTGAAAGAACCAATTAATTCAAATAGTTATCTTATTTCTCGGGTTTTGCGTCTTGAGCCCTGACGCGTTCTAGCAGGCTGGTGGTCGAGCGTTGGTGGGCAAACGCAATTGATTCCACCCGGCCACCCCAAGCTGTGACGGCATCGGCACCCACTATGGCGGTAGGTGACCAATCGCCCCCTTTGACGAGGATATCGGGGCGCAGGCTGAGGATTAATTCCAAAGGGGTATCGGCTTCAAACCATGTGACTAGATCGGCACAGCGCAGGGCGGCAATCACTGCCGTACGGTCGGCTAAGGGGTTGATCGGTCGGTCCGCCCCTTTGCCCAAGCGCCGCGTGGAAGCGTCGCTGTTGAGTGCAACCACCATGCTCGCCCCTAGAGCGCGTGCTTGGGCCAGATAAGTAACATGACCGCGATGCAGAATGTCAAACACGCCATTGGTAAAGACTAATGGTCGAGGTAGTTGTTGCACGCGTTCATGTGCAGCAAGAGGGTCGCAAATGTGTTCTTCAAAAGCAGGTGCGGGTTGGGTGCTGATTGCTGACATTGATAATCTCTATGTGGTTCGGTGTAGTGCTGCGCAAGAGATTATAGCGAGGTTTAACCCTAGCGCGCAGGCTTAGGCACTAGGGTATAGGTGTCGACTTTAGCGGGCTACCGTGGTGCCGATTTGTTTTCGATAGCGGTTTAAGTCACGTACGCTGTCAAAGGTTTCGCCAAACAGCGAGGACAGATTATGCAAGATAACGGTGACAACTTTAGATTCCCAGGCTTGATCGAAGCGAATTTGCTGATCAAGCCAATGCTCTAGCCAGTCGGGATTCGGTAGTTTGCTTTGGATGGTATCTTCGGGGTAGAGCGTTTTATTGACGTGTAGGTTAGTCGGGTGCAGTGGCTTACCACTGCGTCCAGAGCTAGCCATTAATACCCCAACCTTAGCAAAAGCGCTGCGCGCTTGGTCACCTAAGTTTAGGAGCGCCCGTTTCATGTATTGCAGGTAAGCGCCACCGTGCCGCGCTTCGTCTCGCGAGATCAGTTGGTAGATTTGGCGGATAACCGGCTCGGTATGCCACTCCATGGCACATCGATACCAGTGATTGAGACGAATCTCTCCACAAAAATGCATCATCAGGGTTTCGAGTGCGGGCGCGGGGTCGAAGCTAAAGCGTACGGCGTGTAATTCTGCGGGTGTCGGTGCTAGGTCTGGACGGAAACGATGTAAGTATTCCATCAATACCAAGGCGTGCTTTTGCTCTTCGTAAAACCATACTGACATAAAGGCCGAGAAATCGCTGTCGTTGACGTTGTCACGCAAGAACATTTCAGTCGCAGGTAGCGCCGCCCACTCAGTGATGGCATTCATCTTGATGGTTAATGCTTGCTCATCGGTGAGAAGCGCTGGGTTAAAGCTATCCCAAGGGATGTCATCTGCCGAGTTCCAGCGTATCCGTTCTAAGGATTTAAAAATCTCTGGATAGAGCATGGGTTGTTGGGCACTGGCGGTATTTGAGGTGGGCATGGTCTGATCCGAAAAAGTATGGATTGTATTGAATTATATGAGGAGAATTGTGACAGGTATGTGATTTATTGAGCAATTAAGTGATTGGCTGAGCAATTGGAGTAGACACGGTCAGGTGCTGATTGTTCGGATGTTCGGTGCGCCAGCGTTGAAGTGCGTAGCGCATGTCTTCAAACGAGCGCAAAATCAATACACCGTGTGGTGTTTTTTGAATGCGATCTAGGCCGTGTCCACCAGCCCACAACTCAATGGTTGGGCTTAACGCTGCGCGCTGCGCAATCAGACACGACAATGCAGTAGTGCTTGGAAAGGCCTCGCTAAATGATAACGCGACAATATCAGCTTGGTAGGCACGTACTGCCTCTACGACGTCATGAATAGGAGTTTCTGCACCCAGTGCAACACAAGAGACGCCTTCAATCGCGAGCATGCCTTCGACCATTAGTAAACTGATGCGGTGTTTTTCACCAGGCAGTGAAGAGAGTAAAATCCGTGGAGAATCATTGTGTAGGTGTTGATCTACAATGGCGTTGCGTAGAATATTTTGCACATGCTCGGTATAGATGTGTTCGTCAAAGACCGCAATGGTGCCCGCGAGCCAGGCGCGTCCAATCCAATCATTCAAGGCGCTGACGGTGTAGGTAATAAATTGCTGCAAGCCTTGCCGCATGAGGGCTTGTAGGAGTTGTTGGCGCAACCCCAGTAGATCGTGATGCAATAGAGGTTCGATAATTTGGGCTAAATCAGCGGGTAAGGGTTCATTCTGATGTTTCTGTTGAACAATCTCTTGGAGCGCGCTAATACTTAAGTGAATAATATTGCCGGGACGATGACCACGTTCAATTAGCATGCGCAACAGGCGCAGTTTCGAAACGTCAGCCTGCGAGTAGACGCGCTCACCTTTGAGGTCACGTAACGGCTGAGGAAAATGGTACCTGCGCTCCCAAATACGCAGTGTGTCCTTAGAGAGCGCAGTGTCACGCTCTACTGCAGCAATGGTTAAAACCTCTGGGTTGGGTTGTGCGGTCAAAGTAATGAATACACTATGGGTGTAGTTTGTCCATGACAAGTAAGGCTAAATATGGATAATATGAATAACTAAAGTCAATAATAGCGCAATTTTTATATCTTTGTACTAGGCATCGTGAGTAAAATCCTAGCCCAAAGTTGCGTCAACAACAGAATGAATACGCTTTCAGTGATATTGGAATACAGTGACTAAGCACAGAATACCCTTAGATGCGGCTAAAAGGTGAGTAATCGATGAATGTATTGGGTAAGCAAAAACGCATTGCTGTTGTGGGCTCTGGTATTGCGGGTTTGAGCGCAGCTACAAATCTTGCGCGTGATCATGCGGTAACCTTGTACGAGGCCAACGATTACTTGGGGGGGCATACCCACACGGTAGATGTGGTTTTGGAGGGTCAGTCGGCGCCTGTTGATACCGGATTTTTAGTCTTTAATGATCGAACTTATCCACACTTAATACAGCTTTTTCAAGAATTGGGGGTAGAGTCCTGCGCCAGTGAAATGAGCTTTGCAGTGAAAGTTGCTGCCGATGATTTGGAATGGGGCGGGCGTAACCTCGGCGCATTGTTTGCGCAACGCAAAAACTTATGGCGTCCTCGGTTCTGGGGAATGTTGTGGGATATCTGGCGTTTTAATCGAACCGCTAACCAGCAACAGTTGGCAGATACCTGTGAGCTGACTCTTGGACAGTATTTAGATCAAGGGGCTTATGGTCAGGCCTTTAGGCATTGGTATTTGTTACCAATGGCTGGGGCGATATGGTCTTGCCCCAGTGTCAGCATGCTGGATTATCCAGCGCGCACCTTCATTGCATTTTGTCAAAACCATGGTTTACTACAAATCCAGGACAGGCCTCAATGGCGCACAGTCGTTGGCGGCGCTCGGACCTATGTAGAATTGTTGGCAGCGCAATTGACTGATATTCGATTGAATCAACCAGTCACAGGTATTGTGCGTCACGCTGATGGCGTAACTGTTTATGCTGGTGCAAATTGTGCAGGTGAAACATTCGATGCCCTGGTTTTAGCATGTCATAGTGATCAGGCATTGACACTGCTGGATGCCCCAGATCCGCAAGAACAAGCATTGTTGGGCGCAATTCGCTATCAAGCCAACCATGCGGTATTACACACAGATCGTCGATGTTTGCCGCAATCTCAGGCAGCATGGTCTGCATGGAATTATCATGCAGAGCACAGCAACGCAGAAACCGGTCTGGGACGACCAGTAGGGGTGACGTATTTAATTAACTTATTACAACCCCTGCCCTTTGCCCAGCCCGTGATGGTGACTTTGAATGCGCAGCAGATTGATCCCAAAAAAATTATTGCTGAGTTTCAATATGCCCATCCTGTATTCGATCTAGCAGCAATAGCTGCACAGAAAAAAATGATTAGCCTGCAGGGGCATCGTCATACTTGGTATTGTGGGGCGTGGATGGGTTATGGTTTTCATGAGGATGGCTTGAAATCGGCATTGGCGATTGTGCCTGGCGTGCGTGAAGCTCTGAGCAGATTAGCATGAGCACAGGGCAGGCAATGACCGCATTCTTCCAAGATCCGCCTATGCTATTACGGGCTTGGGTGATACATCATCGCACAGCGCCGGTGCGGCATTATTTTAAATACGCTGTGTTTTATGTGCGCATACGCATCGATCAAAATACCGCTAGATGGCCACGCTTGATGTCACGTAACCGATGGAATGTCTTGAGTATTTATGACGCAGACTATGGCCCAAGAGTGGGGGGGGAGTTGTTGCCGTGGATTCGTGGCATCCTCAGCAATCACGGCCTTGCGATAGCTGATGGGCCAGTATATTTGCAGACCTTGCCGCGTTTATTTGGTTATGTATTTAATCCGGTTAGTTTTTGGCTGTGTTATGACAAGCATCAGCAACTCAGAGCGGTATTATGCGAAGTCAATAATACGTTTGGTGAGCATCATCACTATTTAATTGCACATCGAGATACCAGACCGATATTGCCGACAGATCGCATTAGCGCCGAAAAGATATTTTATGTATCGCCATTTTTGCCGGTTAAAGGGCAGTATCAATTTCGATTCTCTGAGCTACTGAATCACTCAAAGTTTCGCATTGACTATCAAAATGACGACGCAGTGCGCTTGCTGACCCAGCTGACAGGTGAGTTAGAGCGCATGACTAGTTGGAAAATTTTAAAAGCCTGTGTGCAAGCGCCTTGGATGACATTAGCGATTTGGATGCGCATTCATTATCAGGCGTTATGGTTGTGGGTCAAACAAGTGCCACTCGTGACCAAGCCATCGCCCCCTAAACAAGAGGTTAGTCGATGAATACCAACATGATAGATTCGAATGCACTGGACAAGCAGCCGTACGCAGCACGATGGTTGTTAAGAGTGCTTAATAAAATTTCTTGCGGCCATCTAGAGTTGATTGGTCCTCAAGGTCAACGTTGGGAGTTTATCGGCAAGCAAGCAGGGCCGCGTGCAAGTTTGCAGCTATTAGATTGGGGCGTGTGCGCAAATTTGTTGCGTAAGGGCGATATTGGTATGGCTGAGGCTTATATCGCCGATCAGCTACGCACGGATGATTTATCTGCGCTGTTGCTACTTGCTGCGATGAACGCGGAGCAGATTGCGCCAGCAATTCATGGCAGATGGTGGGCTGTGTTGATTTACAGATTGCGGCATTTGTTGCGGAGAAACTCACGCCATGGCAGTCGGAAAAATATACACGCACACTATGACTTGGGTAATACATTTTATCAACTGTGGTTAGATCCTTCGATGACCTATTCATCCGCTTGGTTTGGTGGTGATTATGCGCAGACTCTAGATAGGGCGCAGCAAGGTAAATACGAACGGATAATGCAGCAATTGGCACCCACACCTGGAGATCATATTTTAGAGATTGGTTGTGGCTGGGGTGGTTTTGCAGAATATGCTGCGAGACAAGGGATGCGAGTGACTGGAATAACCATTTCTCAGCAACAGCTGAACTATGCCCAGGATCGGATCAAGCATGCAGGACTGGATAGTTTGGTGACTATGCAGTTAGTAGATTATAGGGATGTTGATCAACAATTCGATCATGTGGTGTCCATTGAAATGTTTGAAGCGGTTGGGGAGTCTTATTGGCCCAGTTATTTTGAGTTGATTAAGCGTAGCTTAAAACCTGGTGGGCGTGCGGTGATTCAAACGATTACTATTGCCGAAGAAAAGTTTGAGCGTTATCGATCGAGTACCGATTTTATACAGCAGTATATTTTCCCCGGTGGTATGTTGCCCGCGGTGAGTGTATTTAAAGCGATTGCGGCGGATCAGGGATTGCTGACTGCCAGCACCAATTTTTTTGGCGACGATTACGCGGAAACGCTACAGCGTTGGCATGAGCAGTTCTTGCATGTAATACCGCAATTGAACGATTTTGATTTACGATTCATTCGAACCTGGCGATTTTATTTGGCCTACTGCGAGGCTGGTTTTCGCACACGTGCAACCAATGTGATGCACGCTGTGTTGCGCCATGCTTAGGCTGTTCAATATTGCGCTGCTAGTGAGTTTGGCTGCAGTAGCGGCACCTGCCTTGGCAGCAGCCCCGCTGCCGCCTGTAGTTTGTCAGCGACTCACAAATTGCCAACTGATTGGCAAAGGCATGCTGACTTGGTGGGGCTTACGGGTATATGAAGCCAGCTTGTGGGGCCCCAAAGAGTTAAGGCAACAGCCATCATCGTACGCGTTAGCAATTCGATACCTTAGGCATATCAAGGGTGAACAGCTAACCAACACCAGCATTGATCAAATGCAACGAATGGGTATGCGTGATGCAGCAACCTTAAGTCGATGGCGGGTGGCAATGCTAAAGCTGTTTCCCGACGTGGCGCCAGAGGACAGATTAATTGGTGTGCATCACCCGCAGCAAGGTGCAATATTTTATTTGGGTGATCGTTACTTAGGTGTCGTAGAGGATGTTGAATTTGCCCGCTACTTTTTCGCGATATGGTTAGGCGAGCGCGCCTACTCTTCCCAGTTACGTGATGAATTACTCAATACGCATGCAACCCATCACTAAGAGCGAATTGTTTGGCTATGGCATGGCAGCGATTCCGCTCGCCGTTGCATTACCAGTGTATTTATATGTACCCCAGCTGTATTTATCTATGGGCCTTGATCTCGCGATGATTGGTTTTATATTGTTAGTGGTGCGTATCGGTGATGGTGTGATTGATCCTATGTTGGGCGTGGCTACAGATCGTGTTGCGCAATGGCGTGGCAGCTATCGAGATATGTGGTTAGTGGCAATGCCGTTAGTGGCAGTTGGTGTGGTCATGATTTTTAATCCGCCAGATAGTGTGGTTTCGGTAAGCATGTATTTAAGTATAGCTTTAGTGCTGACTTATATTGGCCTAAGTGCTGCTACGATTACTTACTTTGCAATGGGTAGTGTATGGTCTGAGGAGTTGCGATCACGCACTCAAATTACCGCAACCCGCGCAATGATGACATTGGTGGGCGTATTGATGATGACCGCTTTGCCACAATGGTTAGTGAACCGTTATAGTTTGGTTCATGGTCTAAGTGTATTTGGTCTGTTGTATGTGCCAGTGTTAGTGATTGCTATGACTATGGTTTATCGTTTTGGTCCGCGTCAGCACCTATCTCGATTGATTACAGAAAAATTAGACGCGGAAAAATTAGGCGCGGAAAAACCAGGCACGGAAAATTCACTGACAACAAATTCAGCGATAACAAATTCTACGTCAAGATTTGCAGCGTGGCGAATCTTGTGGCAACCATTAAGCCATCAACGTTTTCAGCGCTTGGCATTGGTGTATTTGATTAATGGTGTTGCGAGCGCAATTCCTGCTGCATTATTATTATTTTTTGTATCGGATGTGATTGGACGTGCAGACCTTACTGGACTATTTCTAGGTATTTATTTTGTGGCAGGTATTTGCGGTATGCCGATTTGGGTGAGACTGTCGCAAGTTTTTGGTGCAGCACGTGCTTGGCTAATTGGGATGGTGGTGTCAGTCGTATCGTTTGTATGGGCGTATTTTGTTCAAGCGGGCGATGTGGGTTTGTTTGCAGGGATTTGTTTGACCTCGGGTTTGGCACTAGGCGCTGATTTGGCGCTACCTCCTGTCTTATTGACTGGGTTGATCGATGATTTAGAACATAACACAAGGCCAGACGTCAGCGTAGAAGGTGTATATTTTGGCTGTTGGCATGCCATAGAGAAGTTAGCAATGGCACTCGCGCCTGGAATTGCGTTACCCATGTTGCAGTTGTTTGGTTATCAGTCAGGTATTATTGCCAGTGCTCATGTACTGTCATGGACTTACGCTGGCATCCCCTGCTTATTTAAATTATTAGCGATGATGTTGTTATGGTATCGGTATATTCATGTATATGAACAATATCAAATAAAATCCAGGAGATCTTCATGAGAGTGTTATTCAAGACAGCATGCATGCTTATGTATGCAAGCATTGGTTTGGTGTTGTTTGCTTGCGGCTCAGTTTCAATTGACCAATATAAAGCAGAAAAACCTGCCTTAGATCTACAACAATACTTTAATGGCACTGTAGAGGCTTGGGGAATGTTCCAGGATCGCAGTGGCCGGGTTGTTAAGCGGTTTAAGGTGCGTATTGATAGCCGTTGGGTTGGTGAGACGGGAACGCTTGATGAGCACTTTGAGTATGCCGATGGCACCCGCAGCCGCCGTGTTTGGACATTGACGCGTCAATCAGAAAATCGCTATATAGGGCGTGCCGCAGATGTCATTGGCGAGGCTGTTGGGCAGGTCCAAGGCAATGCGCTACGATGGCAGTATGTATTAAAACTCGATGTCGATGGCAAGACATATGAGGTTGATTTTGATGACTGGATGTATTTGTTAGATGACCAGGTGATGTTAAATCGATCAGTGATGAGTAAGTGGGGCGTATATCTGGGCGAAGTTACTCTGAGTTTTCATAAACGAAAATGAGCTTGAATGCACGACTGAGCGACTGGCGGGATAAGCGTATCTGGATTATCGGTGCGTCCAGTGGTATTGGTGCAGCGCTTGCACATGCCTTATTGGAATTGGGGGCAGATGTGATTGTTTCTGCTCGCAACCAAAATCAATTACACATTGAATTTGCAAGCTATGAAACGCACTGTTTAATTGCGCCACTAGATATTACGCAAATCGCCACGGTCGACGAAGTATTTCAAAAAATTCTGGCGACATACAATGGTATTGACTTAGTGGTGATCTGCGCGGGGACGTATCAACCCATGCGCGCTTGGCAGATGGACGCTCAGGTTATGCAGGATACGGTAGCCACTAATTTAAGTGGAGTGCTCAATTGTTTGCCGCCAATTATAGAATTGTATTTGAAGCAAGGTGGCGGGGGTATTGCCTTGGTGTCTAGTGTTGCTGGTTACCGTGGTTTACCAGAGTCATTAGTCTATGGTGCGACTAAAGCGGCCCTGATTAATTTGTGTGAGACCTTGTACTTAGATTTGGCACCAAGCGGCATTGCCGTATATTTGATTAACCCTGGGTTTGTTAAAACACCGCTCACCGATAAAAATACATTTGCCATGCCTGCGCTAATTTCTGCTGCAGATGCCGCTACGGAGATTATTCAAGGCATAGAGCAGGGTCAATTTGAAATACATTTTCCAAAGCGTTTCACCTTATGGTTGAAATGGCTAAGACTATTGCCGTATCGTTGGTATTTTCCGCTAATCCGAAAAATGACAGGCTTATGAGTGATAGGGATCCCCGCGCTAGGGCGCAAGCATTGGTCAGTTTCTATGAGACCTTAAACGTAGATACGCTCCAAGACCTGCGAATTTTTTATACGCCAGACTGTTTCTTTAAAGACCCGTTCAATGAAGTTCGAGGTCTACAACAGATTGAGCGTATTTTCCAGCATATGTTTGCCAATCTGACGGCACCTCGATTTTGTGTGTTGGATTGCGTAGTTGATGAACAACGAATTGTACTCACTTGGGACTTTCATTTTTTTTTGCGATCTAGTCCTCACCGCGCACAGCGCATCCATGGCGCTAGCCTGCTGCGTCTAAATGCAGCAGGCTTAGTCCTTGAACATCGTGATTATTGGGATGCAGCAGGAGAGGTCTATGAGAAAGTTCCGCTACTTGGCGCAATACTCAAAAGATTGCGTAGGCGGCTTTCCGCGACATAAATGCGAAGCAATCCGCCTAAGAACTTAATCTAAATATTCAAATACTCGAATCACTTTGGACACGCCGCTTGTGGTGCTCGCAATTTGAGTGGCTTCATTAGCCTCTTTGCGGTTCACAATGCCCAGTAAATAGACGGTACTGTTTTCAGTGACGACTTTGACATGAAGTGGACTAAATATTTTATTGTCGACAAAGCGGCCTTTGACCTTAGATGAGATATACAAGTCATTAGAGCGTGACCTGACAGAAGAATTTTCGGCAATTTGTAAATCGTTGATCACGCCACGTACGTTTTCTGTTGCACGTGCAATGCGTTCAGCTTCAGCTTTATCGCTAACGGTGGGGACTTCACCAGTAAGTAGGATGCTACGGTTGTAACTGGTAATGCTGATGTGTGCATTTTTAATCCGATCACCAATTCGACTGCTGGCTTTGAGCTCTATACCTTGATCCTCAGTGATAGTGCCAATGGTGCGGCGATCTTCAGTCACTGCAACGCCGGTAGCTACTGCGCCACCAATAAGGACAGCTGCACATCCACTGAGCCCAGGTAAAATAATAACTAAAGTAATCGCTATAATTTTTTTAAAGTTGTACATTTATTCGACCCCTAAAAGTAAACAATCAATGCCATCGCACAAGCAGTGAATGACTAGCAAATGAACTTCTTGAATGCGAGCGGTACTCGTTGCTGATACACAAATTTGAATGTCATCTTCGCGTAGTATCTCACTAATTTTGCCACCAGTGCGACCGGTGAGTGCTACGACTTTGACACCACATTCATGTGCAGCATCGATGGCTGCGATAACGTTGGCTGAGTTGCCGCTTGTGGAAATAGCCAGTAATACATCCCCACTTTGCCCTAAGGCGCGAACTTGTTTAGAAAATATTTGTGTGAAATCGTAATCGTTGGCAATCGAGGTGACTGTTGAGCTGTCGGTGGTTAACGCCATAGCGGCAAGACCAGGCCGCTCTGCCTCAAATCGGTTGAGTAGCTCGGCCGAGAAGTGTTGTGCATCGGCGGCTGAGCCACCATTGCCACAAGACATGATTTTACAATTTTGTTGTAAGCAATTCACCATCATTTGAATGGCGGAAGCAATTGGTGTGGCGAGCGCGTCCATGCATTGTAGTTTGAGATGCGCGCTTTCAGAGAAGTTTTCGCTAATTCGGCTAATGAGATCCATATTTTTCTATTGTATCCTGATTAATGAAGATTGTAGTGTGTTCTTGATGTTGTTGTTAATCCGGTTTCTGATGCTGATTTTAATGCCGCTTCTAATGCTGCTATAGTCAATGAATTTAATCGCTATATTATGCCTCAATAATATGGCGTAGCCACTCGATTTGCGGTGGCTGACCTGTAATTAATACGGCATCAAAGCGGCAAACAGGTAGTGATGGGAATTGAGTGAGGTAGATTTGTGCTGTTTTCCAAAGCTTGGCACTTTTGGCTTTAGTGATACTGGCGGCGGCACCGCCAAAAGCGTTGGTCGATCTACTTCGGACTTCTACAAACACTAAAGTAGATTTATCTTTAGCGATTAAGTCGATTTCACCAAATCGCGTATGATAATTACGAACAATAATTTCTAGGCCTTGGGTGATTAAATAATTTGCAGCTAATAACTCGGCTGCTGCACCTTTGTTATTCATGATGATACCGGTCTAAGGTCGGGCTAGTCAAAGTGGCTTGCGCCCCGTATAGTGAATCAGATTGGATGGTGATGACTGTTAAATCTGTAAATTTTAGTTGAATGGTAGAACATGAACCAAGAACATAAACCAACGAATGCGCCTAGTCTAGTTAGTGATATGCCTGAGGGATTACTGCATAACCCTGAAGAGCAATATCTACATCCAGACCATGCCGTATTATATGTAGTGGCAACGCCTATAGGAAATTTAGGTGATATTACAATACGCGCACTGAAAATTCTCAATAGTGTTGATTTAATTGCGGCTGAAGACACCCGAGTGTCTAAGCGGTTGTTGCAACGCTATCGGATGACCACACCATTGATGGCTGTGCATCAGCATAATGAGCGGCATGCGGCGCAGCGTATCGTGGAGATGTTGGGCGATGGCAAGCGCATTGCGTTAGTGAGTGACGCAGGTAGTCCAGGCATTGCTGATCCAGGCGCCCAGGTGGTGCAGATCGTACGCGCTGCTGGGCATGCCATCGTTCCCATACCTGGAGCGAGCGCGCTTGCAACGGCGATCTCAGTCAGTGGCTTGTCTGAGAGTGGTTTTCTGTTTCACGGGTTCTTGCCTGCGCGTAGCGCTGAGCGTCAGCGTGCGCTGAAACAATTGGTGTTGCAAACCATCCCGACTGTATTTTACGAAGCACCCCATCGTATTCAAGAGTGTATGCATGATTTGGTAGCGGTTTTTGGGGGCGACCGGACGATTATGATTGCACGTGAATTGACTAAAGTGCATGAAACTCTGAAGTGCTGTACGTTGTCACAGGCGATAGATTGGCTGGAAGGAGATGATAATCAGCTGCGTGGAGAGTTTGTGCTGGTCCTTGCAGGCAATGCTGTAGAGACGGTATCGGATAGCTCAGAAATGGACTCTGTCCTAGTCCCCTTGCTCAGCGAATTGCCACTAAAGCAGGCGGTAGCACTTGCAGTAAAAATTACTGGTTCGCCGCGCAATGCGTTGTATCAGCGCGCACTAGAATTGCAGGATAAGACAGACTAGAGAAGGGGTTAAATTTAATCGGTTTAGATTGCTTGCAGCGATTTCGATATAGAATGTAATGCATATACGTTACTTACTTTTAATTATTTTTGAAAACTTATATTTAAAACCATGAACATTGATCAGACTGTAGCATTACCAGAATCAATCACCATCACTCGGCCCGATGACTGGCATTTGCATTTGCGCGACGATGCGGCAATGCGCGCTGTGCTGCCGCATACAGCTAGTCGATTCGCGCGGGCCATAGTCATGCCTAACTTACGGCCGCCGATCACGACTACTGCGCTAGCCGTGAGTTATCGACAACGAATTCTATCTGCACTGCCTGCAGGCATGGTGTTTGATCCTTTAATGACATTGTATTTGACGGATAATACGCGGGTTGAAGAAATCAAGCTGGCTCGTGAATCCGGTGTTGTGTACGCCCTGAAATATTATCCAGCAGGTGCTACAACCAACTCCGACTCTGGCGTTACCGCTATTGAGAAATGCTATCCAGTTTTGGCTGCAATGGAGCGCTATGACCTGCCTTTGTTAGTGCATGGGGAGGTGACGGGGAGCGATGTTGATGTATTTGATCGAGAGGCGATGTTTATTGACCAGATATTACGGCCGCTAGTGGCTCGATTCCCTAATTTGAAAATTGTGATGGAGCATATTACGACTCAGGAGGCTGTTGAGTTTGTGATGCAAGCGCCTGTAACGATTGCGGCTACTTTGACGCCACAGCATTTAATGCTGAATCGTAATGCTATTTTTAATGGTGGAGTGCGTCCCCATAACTATTGTTTGCCGATTCTAAAGCGAGAGAGCCATCGCCGTGCTCTAGTCGCAGCAGCAATCAGTGGTTTGCCGAAGTTTTTCTTAGGTACCGATAGTGCACCGCATGCTCAACATACTAAAGAGAATGATTGTGGTTGCGCAGGCATGTATACAGCACATGCAGGCATCGAATTGTATGCAGAACTATTTGCTGCTGAAGGTGCGTTATCAAAACTTGAGGGTTTTGCTAGTTTTTTTGGCGCAGACTTTTATGGTTTACCACGAAACACACAGAAAATTACATTAAAGCGTCAGGCATGGACGGTGCCTGATGTCTATCCCTTTGGTGAACATACGCTAGTGCCAATGCGGGCCCGTGAGAATATTCAATGGCAGCTGATAGCATCACAAACATAGCTGTTCATTAAACGAGCTTGTTGCGAGGTACCTAGGGCTAACGGTGTGATCATGATAGACTCACTCTCGAAGCTGGCTAGGCAGTCGCTGTAGACGGAATAAACCGCTCGGATTTTTCGAGCGAGCCGTGTGCAGAGGAAAGTCCGGGCTCCATAGGGTAGGGTGACGGGTAATGCCCGTCCGCCGTGAGGCGAGGAACAGGGCCACAGAGATCGAACCGCCGATGGCCGCTTGACTGCACTTTTTGTGTAGTCCCCTTTAGTGGGACAGGTGGATCAGGTAAGGGTGAAAAGGTGCGGTAAGAGCGCACCGCGTTCGCGGTAACGCGAATGGCACGGTAACCTCCACCCGGAGCAACACCGAATAGGCAAGCGTTGACGCGTCCCGCCGAGCTTGCGGGTAGGTGGCTTGAGCCACACAGCAATGTGTGGCCTAGAGGAATGACTGTCCACGACAGAACCCGGCTTACCGGCCAGCTTCACCTTTTTAAGCAAAATTTGCGGAAAATTTCGTAAAAATAGGCATTTTTAAGCAAAAATGCCTAAAAAACCTCAATTGAATTCACTAAAACATCAAATATCTTGTTGTTTTAATTACGCTATTTCCTAAAAAGATAGGCCTGTTCACATGAGCTAAAGATCGCCTAAGTCTTTGTCCTAGAAAAGAATTTTGATGATTCAGACCTTGACCAGAGAGGCTCATTTAATTATAGTGGGACAAAGTGGTAAAAAGTGGGAAAATAGTACGCTTCGGTGTATGCGTAATGGTATTTTCTAGGGCAAAGGGCTTAACGTGTTTCGTGGCGTTGCACAACTCAATCTTGACAGCAAAGGACGGCTTGCGGTACCCGCTCGCCATCGCGATACGCTATTTGAGCGTTGTGCTGGTCATTTAGTGATTACCGCCGATGCAGACCGTTGTCTTTTAATTTATCCGTTACCCGATTGGGAGCTGATTCAGCAAAAATTAGAGGGTCTTTCTAATTTGGATCCGCGTGTGCGTGAGTTGCAGCGTCGATTAATTGGTTTTGCAGTGGATATAGACATGGATAGCGCCGGTCGTGTCTTAATTACGCCAGAGTTAAGACGCTTTGCAGAGTTAGAAAAAAGTGTTGTATTGGTTGGGCAAGGTCGTAAATTTGAGTTGTGGAATGACGAGCGTTGGGCGCGTTTGGTTGAAAACGCTGGCGGCTTTGGCGCCGGTGGATTGCCAGCAGAGTTGGAGGGATTTTCTTTGTGATTAGCGGCGAACATGCCGCAGTATTGGCGCAAGAAGCTCTAGCATCTCTGAACATTCGCGATGATGGTATTTATGTAGATTGTACTTTCGGGAGAGGTGGGCATAGTCGTTTGATTTTGGAGCGATTAGGCCCTGCAGGACGGTTGGTGGCACTGGATCGAGATCCAGAGGCAGTGAGTGCGGGGCGTGCTATTGCCGATAAAAGATTTTCAATTTATCACAATCCATTTAGCCAACTAGCGCATTGCTTGGGTGAGTGTGGTGTGTCGCAAGTCGATGGCATTTTGCTTGATCTTGGCGTCTCATCGCCGCAGTTAGATGATGGGCAGCGAGGCTTTAGTTTTCGTTTTGATGCACCCCTCGATATGAGGATGGATCCGCACCACGGGATGAGCGCTGCGCAATGGTTGGCAGTTGCAAGTGAGGCTGAGATTAGAGAGGTTATAAAAAACCATGGAGAGGAGCGATTTGCGCGTCAGATTGCTGCGGCGATTGTGTCTACACGGCTGCACACCGAAGTAACGACCACTCGCCAATTATCTGCGATCGTGGCAGCTGCAGTGCCAATTCGTGAACCACGGCAAGATCCGGCGACTCGAACATTTCAAGCGATACGCATACATGTTAATCAAGAGCTCGACGAGTTGGCCATTGTATTGCCGCAGTGTGTGCCCCTACTTAAACCTAATGGTCGTTTGGTCGTGATTAGTTTTCATTCCCTAGAGGATCGAATTGTTAAGCGTTTTATGCGATCCCAAGCGCAACCGAATATATTGCCTGCGCGCCTGCCCGTGCGCGCCCGTGACTTACCGCAACCGTGTATGCATTTAGTTGGTCGTGCGCAGCGTGCTAGCGCTGCTGAAATACATCATAACCCTAGAGCCCGCAGTGCGGTAATGCGAGTTGCTGAGCGTAGCCAGGCAGACTGCGCATGAGCGCCCGTTTATTATTTATTTTGTTAATTGCGTTGATTTTCAGTGCGCTAGGCGTGGTCACGACCCAACATAAAACACGAAAGTTATATGTTGAGTTGCAAAAAGCTGAAGAAATGACTAAGCGACTTGAGGTCGAGTGGGGTCAGTTGCAATTAGAACAGGGAACATGGTCTACACACCGCCGGGTAGAACGAATTGCGACACGTGAGTTAAATATGCGCTTGCCAGGCCCGGGGCGCTTAGAAATCATTAACTCCAATGCCACTTTGAGAGCGCCTGCTATAGGGGAATCTAGTGCGACACACTAAGCCTCGTCAGGTTACCCCGAATATGCCCGCTTGGCGCGGGAATTTAATGTTGATATGTATTGCGCTCGCATTTATTACCTTAATTGGTAGAGCGTTATGGTTGCAAGTGCTCAATAATGATTTTTTGCAACGCAAAGGTGAGTCGCGCTATATGCGAGATCTCAAAATTAGTGCGAGCAGGGGGATGATTGTTGACCGCAATAATGAGCCCTTAGCAATATCTACACCAGTAGAGTCAGTTAAGGCTGGTCAAGCAGCAGCTAAAGCAGAGCCGGAGGAATTTAAAAAATTAGCGGCATTATTAGGGATTACTCAAAACGAGTTACAAGCGCGCTTGCCTGATACCCAGCGAGATGTTTTTCTCAAGCGCCAACTGCCGCCACAACAAGCTGAACGCATCGTCCGACTTGGAATCCCTGGGGTTTATCTAGAACGTGAGTATCGACGTTATTATCCAGCAGGCGAGGTGATGTCTCATGTGATTGGATTTACTGGTGTCGATGACAAAGGGCAAGAAGCGTTGGAGTATGCGTTCGAGAGCACGCTTGCCGGTAAGCCTGGTAGTCGGCGGGTCATTCAAGATAAGCGCGCGCGCATTGTTGAAGACGTTGATAGTATTCAAGCGCCGCAAAGCGGTCAGCGTTTAACCTTATCAATAGATGCGCGTATACAATACCTAGCCTTTAGAGAATTAAAGGCTGCCGTTACTGAGCATCATGCCAAGGCTGGTGGCGTGGTCGTGTTAGATGCCCAAACTGGTGAAATTCTCGCAATGGCAAATTTGCCGGCATTTAATCCAAACAACCGTGGTCAAATTGACGCTCGTCATACGCGTAATCGTGTGGTTACTGATTTATTTGAGCCGGGCTCCACTTTAAAGCCATTTACCGCTGCCGCAGCGTTAGAGGCTGGAAATTTCAAGCCCAGTAGTATTATTCAAACTGCACCCGGTCAGATGATTATTGGTGGTCATACGATACACGATTCACATGCGTATGGTGCTCTGACAGTTGAGCAAGTCATTCAAAAATCATCGAACATTGGCGCGGCAAAAATGGGATTGTCCCTGTCGCCTGAAGTGCTGTGGAATATGTTAAGTAAATCGGGCTTTGGATCTCCGCCGCGGTCGGGTTTTCCTGGCGAGGTCACTGGTCGCTTATATCCATTTAAATCATGGCGTCCAATTCAGCAAGCCACGATGTCTTATGGTTACGGTATATCGGTTTCTTTGCTGCAGTTAGCGCGCTCCTATACCATCTTTGCATCCGAAGGTTTGCTCTACCCTGTTAGCCTATTTAAGCTAAGCGCTCCACCTGAAGGTGAGCGCGTGATTTCAGTAGATACCGCACGCGCAGTGCGACGGATGTTAGAGATGGCAGCACAGTCGGGAGGCACTGCGCCAGGCGCGCAAGTTGCAGGTTACTCCGTAGCGGGTAAAACAGGCACTGCGCATAAGTTGGCTGGTAAAGGTTATGCAGCTAATAGATACGTCGCGTCATTTGTAGGATTGGCACCCGCTACGCAGCCTAAAGTGATTATTGCAGTGATGATCGATGAGCCTAGTGGTGGTCAGTACTATGGTGGTGCAGTAGCTGCACCTGTATTTAGCCGTATTGGCGCTGGTGTTCTGCGATTAATGGCAGTGCCACCTGATAAGCCAGCAAAGACCACTGTTTTAGTGCCTGACGGAATGCCTGTTGTGAAGGAAGAAGTATAATGATTACACAACAAACCGTTCAGCAAACGATTCGCCAACTCAAGGTGCGCAGCCTTGCAGTTGACAGTCGCTTAGTAAAGCCTGGTGATACTTTCTTGGCTTATCAGGGTGAGATGAGTGATGGTCGGCAATATATCCCACAAGCGATTGCCAATGGCGCACAATCAATTGTATGGGAAGCTGATGGCTATACATGGAACCCCAGCTGGAAACTACCTAACCAAGGAATACCGGATTTACGTCGCCAGGCTGGCTTGATCGCTGATTCGGTGTATGGTTCTCCCAGTAATCAGCTGTGGGTTATTGGGGTTACTGGAACTAATGGTAAAACCTCTTGTAGTCAGTGGATTGCGCAGGCTTTGAGCCATGTAGGCAGAAAATGCGCAGTCGTTGGCACCCTAGGTAGTGGATTCCCAGGACGTTTGGTCAGAACGGAGGCGGAGCACAGCAATACAACACCTGGCGCTGTAGCTTTGCATGCGCGCTTAAGGAGTTTTTGTCGTGCTGGTGCGCGCGCAGTCAGCATGGAAGTATCATCGCATGGTTTAGTGCAAGATCGTTTATCAGGTGTGCGTGTAGATGTTGCTATGCTGACGAATATTAGTCGTGATCACTTGGATTATCACGGCACCATGCGCGCTTATCAAGCGGCAAAGACACGTTTATTTCGCATGCCTAGTCTTAGCCATGCAGTGCTTAATACCGATGATCAGCTGGGCACGGAGTTAGCGCAACGCTGGCGCCATCGCTGTGCTCAATTATTAGGTTATGGCTTTAGGCGTCAGTCAGCTCGCTCAAGGCTGTCTTGTGTGATCGGGCAAAATCTAAAATTAGATCTAAATGGTATGAGTTTTGATGTGTCTACGCCATGGGGTAAGGGGAAGATACAAAGCGCTTTGATTGGTGAATTTAATGCCATGAATTTGCTCGGATCACTGGCGAGCTTACTCGCTAGTGATGTTACCTTAGAGCAGTCCATTCACGCGCTTGCACAGGTAGAACCGATTCCTGGTCGTATGGAATGTTTTGGTGGCGGACCATTGCCAATGGTGGTGGTTGATTATGCCCATACGCCAGATGCGCTAGAGAAAATACTAAATACACTACGCCAAATAGCACGTCGCAAGAGTAAGATAATTTGCGTGTTCGGGTGCGGCGGCGATCGTGATCGCGGTAAGCGTCCATTTATGGGCGCTACGGTTTCGCGGTTGGCTGATATGGCTATATTAACAAGTGATAACCCTCGCAATGAAAACCCACTGGATATTCTAGAGGAGATTGCCGCTGGTATTAGTGGTGAGTGTCATAAAATAGTTGAACGACGTGAGGCGATTGATCAAGCGTTAAAACTAGCCAATGCTGGCGATATTGTTTTGATTGCAGGAAAAGGCCACGAAAGATATCAGGAAATCGATGGTGTAATGCGTAGGCATCACGACGCCACAGTAGTGCGGCAACTATTGGCAAGGCGTTCGAAATGATGATGCTATCCCAATTAGCTACATTGCTAGGCTCTCGATTACAGGGTGAGAATGCTTACTTTACTGATATATGTACTGACAGTCGAACCCTGAAACAGGGTGATCTGTTCTTTGCGTTACGCGGTGATCATTTTGATGGACATCAATTTCTGGCGCAGGCATGGGCTGCTGGTGCGGTCGGGGCGGTCGTTGCATCTGATACGGTTGTGGAGTTTGATGCAAACTTGCCCCGTATTGTTGTGAACGATGTAGTGGGCGCACTAGGTTTGTTTGCGCAACAGTGGCGGGCAAATTTTAAGATCCCGTTGATTGCTGTTGTTGGCTCAAATGGCAAAACGACTGTTAAAGAAATGATAGGACGTTGCTTGTCGGCCCATTTTGGTGAGCAAGCTGTACTAGTGACTCAGGGTAACTTGAATAATCATATTGGTGTACCTTTAACTTTGCTGAGGCTACGTTCCGATCATCAGGCTGCCGTTATAGAGATTGGCGTCAATCATATTGGCGAGACTGCGCAATTAGCACATATTGCAGCGCCGACGGTGGCAGTGATTAATAATGCGCAACGTGAACATCAAGAGTTTTTGCGGTCTGTGGCTGATGTGGCAATCGAGCACGCCAGTGTGATTGATGCGCTGCCATCCACTGGCACTGCAGTTCTGAATGCAGACGACGATAATATAGATGTATGGTGCTCCCGCTTAGCGGGGCGTTCTTTTATTGATTTTGGAATCGGATCGAATGCTGGTGTTAGTGCCCAATGCAAGGCGCTTGATCAGGTTATTGAAATGGCTATTCATCATGGATCTGAATCGCAGGTTGTCGCATTGCCATTGTTAGGTGCTCATAACGCGCGGAATGCATTAGCCGCAATAGCTGCAGCATCCACTTTAGGCGTGCCGTTGCATACGGCAGCGAATGCTCTAACCCATGCGGTTGCAGTAAAGGGTCGCTTGCAGGTCAAGCCTACGGTTAGCGGTTTATATTTAATTGATGATACATATAACGCAAATCCAGACTCAGTAAAAGCTGCGATTGATGTGCTTGCGCAAATGAATAGGCCGGCGCAATCAAAGGTTCTGGTGCTTGGTGACATGGGTGAAGTGGGTGATCAAGGACTTGCTTTTCATAGCGAGCTTGGCCGATATGCACGTGATCGCGGTATCGATCGTTGTTACACCTTGGGAGAGCTGGCAGCAACTAGTGCTGCTAGTTTTGGTACGCAAGCGCAGTCTTTTAGGCAATTATCTGATTTGCTAGAAGTGCTACAAAAAGAAATCACGTCTGACCAGGTAGTTCTGGTCAAGGGCTCAAGATTTATGCGTATGGAGCGTGTGGTGGAAGCGATGGAGACAATGACAATCAGCCGGGGCAAGTCAATCGCTGTAACTAAGGAACTGGATCATGCTGCTTGAGTTAGCACAACTTCTAGAGCAGCACATTAAGGCGTTTAATGTCTTTGGTTATTTGACATTACGTGCAGTATTGGCGTGTTTGACCTCATTATTAATTTCTTTTTTAGTGGGCCCTTGGTTAATTCGTAAATTAACTATGTATAAAATTGGACAATCGGTTCGTGATGATGGTCCTCAAACGCATTTGATTAAAGCAGGGACGCCGACTATGGGCGGTGCTTTAATTTTGGTATCAATTCTGGTAACTACATTATTGTGGGCAGACTTACGTAATCGTTTTGTATGGGTGGTGTTGTTTGTTACTTTTGGATTTGGTGCGATCGGCTGGATTGATGACTATCGAAAAGTTGTCCATCGAAATCCTAAAGGGCTATCAGCAAAAACCAAGTTGTTTTGGCAATCAGTCATTGGAGTTGCTGCTGCTTTTACGATTGCATATTCAACGAATTTGCCAGCACAAACTGCTTTTATTGTGCCGTTCTTTAAGCAAATAGCCTATCCATTAGGTGTGACTGGATTTATTGTCATGACGTATTTCGTTATCGTCGGATCCAGTAACGCAGTGAATTTGACGGATGGCCTTGATGGTTTAGCGATTATGCCTACGGTTATGGTAGCAAGCGCCCTTGGTATATTCGCTTATGTTGCAGGCAATGCAGTATTTGCTAAATATTTAGTATTTCCATTCATCCCGGGCGCCGGTGAGTTAACAGTTATTTGTGGCGCAATAGCAGGTTCAGGCCTGGCTTTTTTATGGTTTAACGCATACCCCGCTGAAGTATTCATGGGTGATGTGGGGGCCTTAGCTTTAGGCGCAGCAATTGGCACTATTGCAGTGATTGTGCGTCAAGAGATTGTGTTGTTCATTATGGGTGGCGTATTTGTGGTTGAAACGCTGTCGGTTGTTGTGCAAGTAGCATCTTTCAAATTAACTGGCAAGCGAGTATTTCGAATGGCACCTCTACATCATCACTTTGAACTAAAAGGTTGGAAAGAGAATCAAGTTGTCGTGCGGTTTTGGATTATCACAATGATGTTAGTTTTAGTTGGATTGTCTACTCTGAAGCTCAGATGAAATGCAATTACACCAGAACAAGGTCAAATACAACACTCGTGGATTGGATATCAGTGCACGGCGGGCTTTGTATTGTGCTAAAAAGCAGTGCTCAACTCGTCAGTTGGGTCGCTCAATGATCAATTTGACGGGTGCAAAAGTTTTGGTGGTGGGTCTGGGTGACACTGGCCTGTCAATGGCGCGTTGGTTGGTTCGCCGTGGCGCAATTGTGCATGTTGTTGATACCCGTGAAGCAGCACCACATCAGCGCATCATTCAAGACAAATATCCACAGATTGCGCTAGCGCTAGGCAGGATGCCTAAGGAATGGGTTGAGGCGGCGGATATGATTGCAGTGAGTCCTGGAATTGATCGGCGTGGGGGGCTAATTGCGAAAGCTGCCGCGCGAGGAACGCCAGTGGTGGGTGATATTGAGTTGTTTAGTCAATGGTTAAACCAAGGGTCTTCATCGCCGCAAGTTATTGCGATTACCGGTTCTAATGGTAAAAGCACTGTAACAGCGATGACTAGCTCGATTTGTAATGCTGCGGGCAGGCCTGCATTGATGGCGGGTAATTTTGGCCTGCCTGTATTGGATGCGCTGATGGCTGTAGAAGATGGCGTGAAAGAGCCAGAGGTATATGTGCTGGAGCTATCGAGTTTTCAGTTAGAGAGCACCTTTAGTTTGAAACCAGATGCTGCAACAGTGTTGAATCTGTCTGAGGATCATCTTGATCGGTACGCGGACATGGATGAGTATGCACAAGCTAAAGGGCGCATATATCAAAACGGCCGGTATCATATTTTTAACCGGGAAGATCAATGGAGTAATACGCTTAGTCGATCTGGTGTTAGTAGAGTGAGTTTTGGATTGGATATACCTCATGAGGCCGAATCATGGGGAATGACAGGCCACGGTAAAGAGGCTTACTTATGTCGCGGATCTACAGAGATTTTGGCACTAAATCAGATGTCTGTTACTGGTTTGCACAACGCCGCGAATGCAATAGCATCTGGCGCGCTATGTCGTGCGATTGGTATTGAAGATTACGCAATCATTAAAGGGTTGATTCAGTTCAAAGGGTTGCCACATCGGGTCGAGAAAATCGATAGCTTTCAAAATGTTGATTTTTATGATGACTCTAAGGGCACTAATGTTGGCGCTACAGTTGCCGCATTAAAGGGAATGCTACAGCCCGTAATTTTGATTGCTGGTGGCGATGGTAAGGCGCAAGATTTTAATGCATTAGCAACCGCGGTGCGTGAGTGTGCTCGCGCTATTGTGCTGATTGGACGTGATGCGCCACAAATAGCTGAACTGATTGGCGGTGATTTTTCCGTGCATTTTGCAGCAGACATGGCAGAAGCGGTTGAATTGGCTTATCAATTAGCGAACTCTGGAGATGCCGTTTTGCTCTCGCCGGCGTGCGCCAGTTATGACATGTATCGTAGTTATGTGCATCGTGCAGAAGTGTTTGTATCCGCAGTCTCGGCGCTCAAGAGGGGGCAGTCTTGAGTTTAGGTTACACCACCTTAAATGATCGTGTTGCCCGGATGGAATACGACAGAAGCTTGCTATGGATTACTTTGTTGCTGTTGGGTTTTGGTATTGTTATGGTGTATTCAGCTTCCATAGCGATAGCCGAGGCTGGACGTAATACGGCATTCAGTGCAACCTATTATTTGTCGCGACATTCGGTATTTGTATTGATTAGTATAATTGCAGGTGCCGTGGTATTTCAAATCCCTATACGGATATTGCAACAAATGGCGCCATACCTATTTGTATTAGGCGTTGTCTTGCTGATCTTAGTATTGATTCCTGGTATCGGCCATGAGGTCAATGGTAGTCGGCGGTGGTTACCCTTGGGTTTTGTAAATCTACAGCCCTCTGAAATCGTGAAGCTCAGCGTTCTGCTCTATGCTTCTGATTACACCGCTCGTAAAGCTGCATTGATGCATAGTTTTCAACGTGGGTTTTTACCATTATTTGGTGTGATGGTAGTAACCGGCTCATTATTATTATTTGAACCAGATTATGGTGCGCTTGGTGTAGTGACTGTGATTGCCATGGGGATTTTGTTCTTGGGTGGTATGTATTTGCGCTTATTTGTGACTTTGATTGTAGGTTTGGTGTTTGCTTTTGTAATGTTGGTATGGACTAGTCCTTATCGGATGCGGCGCGTCATTGGATTTATGGACCCCTGGGCTGACCCTTTTGGTACCGGTTATCAGCTTTCTCATGCATTGATTGCATTTGGTCGCGGGGAGTGGTTGGGAGTAGGCTTAGGTGCTAGTGTTGAAAAATTATTTTATTTGCCTGAAGCACACACAGACTTTTTGTTGGCAGTGATTGCAGAAGAGTTAGGGTTTATTGGTGTCCTCATTTTAATTTTGATGTTTGCTTGGATTGTATGGCGAGCATTTAGAATTGGTAAGCGAGCTACCGATTTAGAGCGCCCATTTCCAGCCTTAGTTGCTTTCGGAATTGGACTATGGATGGGCGTGCAGGTATTTATCAATATGGGTGTCAACATGGGGATATTGCCGACGAAAGGCTTGACTCTACCATTGCTCTCATTTGGCGGCAGTGCAGTGCTGACGACTTGTTGTGCGATAGGCATATTGCTGCGTATTGATTGGGAAAATCGACAGCTGGTTCGAGGCTTTACCGTATGAACCAGACAATCTTGATTATGGCGGGCGGCACTGGCGGACATATATTCCCTGCGTTAGCCGTTGCTGAATTGTTACGTTCTATTGGATGGACAGTGACATGGTTGGGTGTCAGTGGTGGGATGGAAGAGCGCTTAATTCCGCCACATGGTTATGCGGCTACGTGGATTAGCTTTGGCGGTGTTAGGGGTAAGGGTTGGATGCGCAAGTGTATGTTGCCATTCGCCTTGCTTGTTGCGCTATGGCAAAGTGCCAAGGCCATTTTCAAATATAAGCCTCAGGTGGTCTTAGGTATGGGAGGTTATGCCGCGTTTCCTGGTGGGTTGGTGGCTGCATTGCTCGGCAAGCCGCTAGTCATCCACGAGCAAAATGCCGTACCTGGATTGACGAATCGAATACTGGCGGCAATAGCTGATCGGGTGCTGACAGCGTTTCCAGATGCGTTCGCAGGCAGAGTGAATGTAATTTGGTCAGGTAATCCTGTGCGTGCTGATATAGTGCAGATTGCAAGCCCTGAGTATCGTTACGCACAACGCACAGGGCGACTGAAAATATTAATTGTTGGCGGCAGCTTAGGGGCGCAAGCCATTAATCAAGTCATGCCAAAGGCCTTGGCTTTATTGCCACCAGACCGAAGGCCACAGATTGTTCATCAGTCTGGTGCGGCGCACTTTGCTGCATTACAAGAGGCTTATCACGCTGCAAATGTTGATGCAGAAGTGTTGGCATTTATCGACAATATGGCTATTCAATATGCAGGTGCAGACTTGGTGATTTGTAGAGCTGGGGCGATGACTGTGTCAGAGTTAGCTGTTGTAGGCGTTGCTAGCTTACTGATTCCTTATCCGCATGCCGTAGATGATCACCAAACACAGAATGCAAATTATCTGGTTGCTCATGAGGCTGCTGTTTTGATACCTCAAAGTCAATTAACAGCGCAATTGCTTGCTGAATTGTTAGATTCAATGAGGCGTGAGCAATTGCTCAAAATGGCTTGTGCGGCGCGCGCAGCTGGCAAGCCAGATGCCGCGACTCGGGTTGCGCAGTACTGTGCGGAATTGGTGACTGCATGAAACATAAAGTGAATCATATCCATTTTGTTGGTGTGGGTGGCTCTGGGATGAGTGGTATTGCTGAAGTATTATTAAATTTAGGTTATGTTGTGAGTGGGTCTGATTTAAATGAGACGAGCGTTACTCGACGTTTAGCGCAACTGGGTGCACAAATCCACATTGGCCATCAGACAGAGCATGTGTTTGGTGCAGATGTTGTTGTGATCTCCAGTGCGGTGACTCCAGCGAACCCCGAAGTAGTCGCTGCGCGCCTTAAAAATATACCGATAGTTCCAAGAGCATTGATGTTGGCCGAGTTAATGCGCTTGAAGCAAGGCATAGCAGTTGCTGGCACTCACGGAAAAACCACTACAACTAGTTTGGTTGCTTCCGTTCTTGCGGAAGGCGGTTTAGATCCAACATTTGTCATTGGTGGTCGTCTAGAGAGTGCGGGAGCAAATGCCCGACTGGGGACCGGTGAGTTCATTGTGGTTGAGGCGGATGAGTCCGATGCTTCATTCTTGCATTTGCAACCCGCAATTTCTGTAGTGACCAATATTGACGCAGATCACATGGAGACCTATGGCCACTCAATGGGCAAGTTACGCCAGGCCTTTGTCGACTTTGTCGAGCGCTTGCCATTTTATGGTGTGGCGGTGTTATGTGTAGATGATGTGAATGTGCGGGCGATTATGCCGCAGCTCACAAAAACCATAGTGACTTATGGTTTGGATCAAGATGCTCAAGTTCGGGCCTTAAACGTAGTGGCAGATGCCGGACGTATGCGTTTTCAAGTGGAGCGGGGTGATATTGGCCAATTTCCGATTTTGGATATTACGTTGAATTTGGCTGGCATACATAATGTTCGAAATGCATTGGCAGCTATAGCAGTAGGTATGGAAGTTGGGGTTGCTGATGAAAAAATTGTACAAGCGCTAGCGGAGTTTAAAGGTGTTGGGCGTCGTTTTCAGCGACACGGTGAATTAAAGCTTGATGATGGTGGACAGATCGACTTGATTGATGATTATGGCCACCATCCAGTGGAAATGGCTGCAACTATTGCTGCTGTGAGAGGTGCATTTCCAGATCGCCGTTTGGTTTTAGTGTTTCAGCCTCATCGTTATACCAGAACTCGTGATTGCTTTGAAGATTTTGTACGGATTTTATCTGGCGTCGATCGACTGTTGTTAACCGAGGTATACGCTGCAGGTGAATCACCGATTGTTGCAGCCGATGGTCGGGCGCTAGCGCGTGCAGTCAGAGTAATTGGTAAAGTAGAGCCGATTTTTGTGGAGCAAGTGGCTCAGCTTCCTGCAGCGATTTGGGATACGGTTCAAGCGAACGATGTGGTGTTGACAATGGGTGCAGGATCTATTGGCACAGTAGCTGGGAATTTGGTTAAAAATCATGGCGGAGTTAAATCTCTACATTGAGAATAAAGATAGCATGGATATGAGCGAACAACAGAATATGCAAGACTTAGGGTTTAGTGGTGCTCTACGCCACTGGGAGCCTATGTCTCGGCATGTGAGTTGGCGCGCGGGTGGTTTGGCAAAATGTGTATACACCCCAACCGATATCGCTGATTTGAGCGTTTTTTTGGCGCATTTGCCGAAAGCAGAAGCAATATATTTTGTGGGCCTGGGTAGTAACTTGTTAGTGCGCGATTCTGGTTTTGATGGAACGATTATTTTTATGCACCGAGCACTGAGTGCGATGCAAGTCCTTTTAAAAAATGATATTGGATCGATCAGTGCGCAAGCGGGTGTGCCTTGCCCTAAGGTGGCACGTTTCGCTGCTTTAAATAATTTGCAGGGTGCAGAATTTTTGGCGGGCATTCCCGGCACATTAGGTGGTGCTATTGCAATGAACGCAGGTTGTTATGGCAGCGAGACTTGGGACGCGATTGTCAAAGTCACCACCATTAATCGACAGGGTGAAATCAAGGTGCGTGCAAGAGATGCATATCAAGTTGCTTATCGTAACGTGCATCTACAAACAGTACCAGTTGTTGCAGAACATATTGATTTGGGAGCGGCGAGTCTGGACTTCGAATGGTTTGTTGCGGCTACATTGCAGTTACAAGCTGGTGATGGCGCTCAATCCAGATTGAAAATTAAGGACTTCTTGGCGAGAAGAATTGCCACGCAACCGCTAGGGCAGCCGAATGCGGGTTCGGTTTTTAGAAATCCACCAGGTGATTATGCCGCACGTTTAATTGAGTCTTGCGGTTTAAAAGGATACGCTATCGGTGGCGCTGAGATCTCAACAAAGCACGCCAATTTTATTGTGAATAAAGGCTCAGCTACTGCATCCGACATCGAGGGATTAATCACACTTGCGCAGCACACTGTAGAGATACGCTGTGGTATCAAGCTGGAGTGTGAAGTGCGCCTGATAGGAGGTGCTCGATGACGCAATCATTTGGTAAGGTTGCTGTTCTTATGGGCGGCGTGAGTGCAGAGCGTGAGATATCCTTGATGAGTGGTAGTAATGTCCTCGCGGCACTGATTGCGCACGGTGTAGATGCACATCAGTTTGACCCTGCTGAGAATGATGTTTTCAACTTAAAGCATGACGGGTTTGACCGCGCATTTGTCGCTCTACATGGTCGACAGGGCGAAGATGGCACGATTCAAGGTGCGCTTGAACTGTTAGGCATTCCATACACCGGTAGCGGTGTTATGGCTTCAGCCTTGGCAATGGATAAAGTGCGCACTAAGTGGGTATGGCAGGCTTTGCAGATCCCGACGCCTAAGTTTGTCATGCTGAATCCGCAGTCTGATTGGCAAGGTGTTGCTGATATCCTGGGCTTACCGCTCATTGTTAAGCCTGTGCGTGAAGGCTCAACGATTGGGTTAACTAAAGTGACCCAGGTTGAACAGTTGCTTCCTGCGTTTGAATTGGCAGTTAGCCATGACCATATGGTCATGGCTGAAGCATTCGTCTCTGGTGATGAGTTTACAGGTGGGTTCTTAGGGGACAAGGCATTGCCCTTGATTCGGATTGAGGCCCCTCAAGCCAATTACAACTACCAAAACAAATACTTTAGTGATGAGACTCAGTATCACTGTCCCTGCGATTTGCCTGAAGAGGAGGAGCAGCGGATTCAGCGTTTGGTGATGCAATCGGCTGCCGCCTTAGGTTGTCAAGGTTGGGGTCGCGCTGATTTAATTCGTCGTCCCAACGGTTGCGTGGAATTATTAGAGATGAATACCTCGCCTGGTATGACTGCCCATAGCTTAGTGCCAATGGCCGCACGCCAAGTGGGATTGGATTTTTCTGCATTAGTGATACGTATACTGGAGATGGCCCATGTGGGATAAACCAGAATACTTGAAGCGCATTGCCGATGCATTATTTGTACTGGCACTGCTTGGTGTGTTGTATGCAGTACTCATTTATGCACTACATCAACCTATATTCAATATTCGTTTGGTGAGAATTGTGACGCCTATTGATCATGTCACGCAATCGCAGATTGAAGAGATTATCAGACGTGAAGTTCGCGGTTCTTTATTCACTTTGAACTTGATTGCAGTACGCTCAGGTTTTGAGAAGCTGCCATGGGTTAGGCGCGCTGATATACGTAGGCAATGGCCAGGTGGTCTAGAGGTGGCTTTGATTGAGCATGTACCGCTAGCGCGCTGGGGCAAAGAGGCGCTAGTAAATGTGGAAGGCGAGATATTTAATGCCGCGTTTGATAAAGACTTACCGATATTTAATGGGCCATCTGGTACTGCTAAGGAGATGACCATCCAGTTTGTGCATATGCAAAACAGTTTGGCGGAGATCAAGAAAATCCCCAAAGAGGTTAGTTTGTCGGCGCGCCGTGCTTGGCAAGTTCGTTTGCAGGATGGTATGACCTTGGATTTAGGTCGAGATCAACTTGAAGAGCGCTTGCGGCGTTTTGTGGTGACGTATCCACAAACGATTGCCAAGATGAATCGCCGAGTAGATCGGGTTGATTTGCGTTATGCCAATGGATTTGCTGTTCGAGTCCCCAGCTTGCCTGTTTTAGATGACCCCAAAGAGAAACGTGGCACATAGGAAATGAATGATGATCAATAAAACGAAAGAGAATAAAAACCTTGTTGTCGGACTCGATATAGGCACGTCGAAAATTGTCGCGATTGTTGCTGAAATGAAAGCTGAAGGTAAATTTGAGATTATTGGTATGGGTAGTCACCCTTCTCGTGGTCTTAAAAAGGGGGTAGTAGTCAACATTGAGAGTACTGTGAATGCGATTCAGAGGGCCTTAGAGGAAGCTGAATTAATGGCAGATTGTAAAATCCGCGATGTTTATACAGGCATTGCTGGCAATCATATTAAAAGCTTTAATTCCCAAGGAATGGTTGCGATCAAAGATAAGGAAGTCTCACAGCTTGATATCGATCGTGTTATTGAGACGGCAAAGGCAGTACAAATACCCAACGATCAGCAAATCCTGCATGTGCTCAATCAGGAATTCGTGATTGATGAGCAAGATGATGTACGTGAGCCTTTAGGTATGTCTGGACTGCGATTAGAGGTTAAGGTGCATATTGTCACCGGTGCAGTGTCAGCTGCTCAAAATATTATTAAGTGTGTCAGACGTTGTGGTCTAGAGGTAAATGATTTGGTACTGCAGCCGCTAGCGTCTGCTGATGCTGTGTTATCTGAAGATGAGAAAGAGCTTGGTGTATGCCTAATCGATATTGGAGGCGGTACAACTGATATGGCCGTTTTTACGAACGGTGCTATTCGTCATACTGCTGTGATTCCAATAGCTGGTGATCAAATTACGAATGATATTGCAATGGCTTTACGCACCCCGACCAAAGATGCTGAGGATATTAAGCAGCGTTTTGGTTGTGCTTTATCGCAATTGGCTGATCCGCAAGAGATGATTGATGTTCCTGGTGTGGGTGATCGAAGCACTCGCCAGTTATCACACAAAACACTCGCTGAGGTGATAGAGCCACGTGTCGAAGAGCTCTATACCTTGGTTCAGAACGAACTGAGACGTAGTGGTTATGAGGAATTATTGTCCTCTGGCGTGGTTTTAACAGGGGGCTCTAGTGCTATGCAGGGCATGGTGGAGTTAGGCGAAGAGATATTTCATATGCCTGTGCGTGTTGGTTTGCCCCAATATGCGGGCTCACTAGCCGCTGTAGTTAGTAGTACGCGATTTGCAACGGGCATTGGATTGCTAATGGCGGGCGCTAATGAATTTGCGCAGCGAGAGGCTTCGACGCATGAGTTAAATAGTTTCAAGGATGTTTTGGATCGTATGAAAAACTGGTTTAAGGGTAATTTTTAATTGAAATTTTTGAAGTATTGCATTTGTTTTATTTTTTATGCGTTTAGTATTTGATTTAATTCTAATTTATTGATATTTTCACGTTAATTTGTTTGCAAAAAAAGGAGCAGCATATGATTGAGCTAATTGATCCACAAGGGCGAGAAGCAGTCATCAAGGTTATTGGTGTTGGTGGTTGTGGTGGTAACGCCGTAGATCACATGATTGTTAAAGGGGTCGAGGGGGTTGAATTTATCTGTGCAAACACCGACGCTCAAGCGCTCAAAAGAAATCAGGCAAAGACGCAACTACAGTTAGGTGCAGCAATTACCAAAGGTTTAGGTGCAGGTGCCAATCCTGAGGTTGGTCGAAAAGCGGCGCTAGAAGATCGTGAACGTTTAGCTGAACTAATCTCTGGTGCAGATATGTTGTTCGTCACAGCTGGCATGGGTGGCGGTACAGGTACTGGTGCTGCGCCTGTTGTTGCTGAAATTGCTAAAGAAATGGGTATTTTGACCGTGGCTGTCGTCACCAAGCCCTTTGCGTTTGAGGGCAAGCGGCAACGGGCTGCGCAAGAAGGTCTAGATGCCTTGGCGCAACATGTTGACTCTTTAATTGTGATTCCCAATGACAAACTGATGCAAGTATTGGGTAATTCGATCACTATGGATGAGGCGTTCCGTGCTGCGAATGATGTATTGCATGGGGCTGTTGCTGGTATTGCTGAGATAATTAGCTGCCCAGGAATGATTAACGTCGATTTTGCGGATGTCCGCACAGTGATGGCAGAGATGGGTATGGCCATGATGGGTTCTGCCAAAGCGACTGGCGTAGGCCGTGCGCGTGAAGCCGCAGAACAGGCGATTGCTTGTCCGTTGCTAGAAGATATCAATATCTCAGACGCACGTGGCGTATTAGTCAATATTTCGGCAAGCCGTGCGACATTCCAATTGCAGGAAATGTATGACGTGATGGATACCATCAAGGCTTTTGCAGCTGACTCAGCTACAGTGATTGTTGGTATGGTCTATGACGAGGCTTTAGTTGAGGGCTTGAGAGTGACTATCGTGGCCACCGGTTTGGGTAAGCCAATGGTTCGCCAAGCCACCAAGCCGTTAGTAGTTGTTGCTCAAAAAACGGGTACCGACAATATGGATTTGCAGGTGGATTACAACGATTTAGATCAACCATCAGTGATTCGTCGTCGTAATAATCACGCTACTGTAGAAGCTATGCGACAATCAGGCGTGGAAATGCTCGATATTCCAGCTTTTTTGCGTAAACAAGCTGACTAAATAAGCTATTTTTATAGCGTTATATGGGTTTTGAGGTCGTAGGGGCGAGTGCTGGGTTGCTCGCTCTTTGATCGTATTTGTACAAAATGATAGACTATATTGTTCAGTTCAGTTTGGTCTAAGTAAACAATATCTGTAGCATCGTTGTTACCACACTAAGCGTGAGTTTGGTGTGGCTTTGCTATTTAATTAAATTTGTGCATACGTGATGTGCAGATGCTATGGACACCGTCTAAGGAATTTCGTTAAAAGTGATTAAGCAGCGCACAATTAAGAATATGATTCAAGCTACAGGCGTCGGATTACATAAGGGCGAGAAGGTGCATCTCACCTTGCGTCCAGCGCAGCCCAATACCGGTATTGTATTCCGTCGGGTTGATTTAGATCCGCCGATCGAGATGAAGGCTAACCCTTATGCTGTCGGTGATACTCGATTGTCCTCCTGCCTGGAAAGGGACGGTGTAGTAATTTCTACTGTTGAACATTTGATGTCAGCCTTGGCCGGCTTAGGTATAGATAATGTAGTAGTTGAGGTTACCGCTGCAGAAATACCGATAATGGATGGCAGTGCTGGTCCTTTTGTATTTTTATTGCAGTCGGCAGGGGTTGAGGAACAATCGGCCTTTAAGAAGTTTATTCGTATTCTCAAGCCTGTAGAAGTCGTCGATGGTGATAAATGGGTTCGATTTGAACCCTATCACGGTTTTCGTTTGGAGTTGGCAATTGACTATGTGCACCCCGCCTTTGATGCTCGGGCGCAATCCGTGACGATTGATTTTGCGACTACTTCTTATGTGAAAGAGGTGGCTAGAGCGCGAACGTTTGGCTTCATGCAAGATGTCGAATATATGCGCTCCCAAGGTTTGGCCTTAGGTGGTAGCCTCGATAATGCGATTGTCATGGATGACTTTCGGGTGCTCAATAATGATGGTTTGCGCTATCACAATGAATTTGTTAAGCACAAAGTGTTAGATGCCATCGGTGATTTGTATTTACTAGGCCATCCCTTGATTGGCGCATTTATAGGCCATAAATCGGGTCACGCGATGAATAATCGCTTGCTACGTCAATTACTAGAGCAGCCCTCAGCTTGGACCTTTGAGACTTTTGAACAAGATACAGATGCGCCACGGTTTTTGGCTTGGCAACCCCAGCCAATATAGCTGCATGGCGGTTTACGTTGTTTGATTGGAGTTGTAGATGTTTGTCTTACGACTAATTGCGATTCTTGTCATCATTGCTCTTAGCGTGACGGTGTTAGCGTATTTTTGGACCCGTAATATGCGCTACTTACGTTTTGCATGGCGTTTAATTTTCTTGACCATTGTGCTTCTACTGCTTCTTTTTGGATTTTATGCTGCAGAGCGCTTGCTAATGGTTCTCTAAGCGCGGCCACCTCGCTTCTCCATAATATGGATGATTGAGCCGTTCATCCGTCCCCGCGTTGCCGCTTGGCAAATTTTATCAGTGCTTCACGCAGGTGCTGGTCCTTCACTTGACTCGATAAGCTCTCAAATTCTTGAATTGAATCAATAGTTAAGGGTTTTTTGACACTTTTAGGCGGAGATTTAGGCGCTAGATCTGTAACTTGAACTTGAATCCGAATTCCGTTAACCTCCGGCCTCTGCTTTTCAAGTCGCTTGAGAAGGGTGGGTGCAAGCTGTTTTAATTTTGCTGCAATTGCACTATTGCTAGCCAAAACGGTGATCTGCCCATTGAAATAATGAATGACTCGACAGTAGGGCGCTAAGTCGGTTGCGATACACTGTGAAAATAGTTGTTGCATTGCCGCAATACGTTTAGCGGCCTGTTGAATTGTCGCTAAATCGGTAGATTGCACGATGAATGTTTTGAGGCTTCGTGTAGTCATACTTGAGTTGGGAGGTGAACGATGAATATTATTGTTGTTTCAGAAAAATTACCCAAGGCCCTAACCATTACATTGGATTGGCGGCATCTCGTTGTCGCTAGCTTCATGTTATTGGTGTTCTCAGGGGCATTAAATTACGGCATTGTACGATTCGCCGCGGAGTTCAATATACCTTTTGTGCGGGAAATATTGGTGACTATTCATCGCCAACAAGAAGAAAAAAACCAATCCTATATGGAAGACAACCTAAATGCGATGGCTGTGCGTTTGGGACAGATGCAAGCGCAATTGCTTCGGTTAGATACTTTAGGTGAGCGTTTGGCGAAGTTGGCTGGCTTTAAACCGCAAGAGCTCATGTTTAATGAAGCTCCTGGGCGTGGGGGGCCGATGATGGAATCTAGTAAGCCTTTATCGCTCAACGATTTCGGTCAGCAGATTGATTTGTTGACCAAGCGCTTGGAGGATCGTGGCGATAAGTTGGGCATGTTGGATTCATTGTTTACTGCGGAGAGTGGTCAGAAAAAAATGATACCCAATAAATTGCCAGTTGATGGAAGCTGGCAATCGTCAAGCTTTGGGATGCGACTCGATCCATTTACCGGGAAATTGGGTATGCATGAAGGTATCGATTTTATTGCACACGTAGGCTCTCCAATTTATGCGGCTGCAGCTGGTGTGGTGGTATACGCCGATTTTCATCATCAATATGGTAATATGGTCGAAATTGACCATGGTAATGAAATTGTTACACGTTATGGCCATGCATCTAAGCTATTAGTTAAGGTCGGTGATGTTGTGCTGCGAGGTGCTCGTATTGCAGATGTTGGTCAAACCGGACGTGCGACGGGGCCGCATTTGCATTTTGAAGTTCGCCAAAATGGCGCTGCACGAAATCCTGCTCAGTTCTTACAAGCGCCAGGTTAAGGTTTCGCTAATTTGATAACTGAGGGGTGGGATTATCCCACCCCTTTTTTTTAATTTCGGGAAGTTCATGATCACCGGTCTGTTAAAGAAAATATTTGGTAGTCGTAACGAGCGCTTACTGAAGCAGTATCGACGCACTGTTGACTTGATTAATGCGTTTGAGCCGCAAATGCAGGCATTATCGGATGAGGCGTTGCGCGCGAAGACTGCCGAGTTCCGCGTGCGTATTCAAAAGGCTTTGATTACCGGGCCTGCGCTTGGTGAGTCGGACTCTGCGGCCGCACAAAAGGCTTTGGCTGACCGCCGCCGTGCGGTTTTAGACGAAATTTTGCCAGAGGCCTTTGCGGTCGTTCGCGAGGCCAGTCGGCGAGTTCTGGGAATGCGTCATTTTGATATGCAGCTTGTCGGCGGTATTGCGTTACATAATGGCAAAATTGCCGAGATGCGTACTGGCGAGGGAAAGACCCTGGTGGGTACATTGCCAGCCTATTTAAATGCATTGACGGGTTTGGGTGTGCATATTGTTACCGTCAATGATTACCTTGCTCAGCGTGACGCGGAGTGGATGGGCCGAATTCATCACTTCCTGGGGCTGACTGTCGGTATCAATTTGTCGCAGATGGACCATTCGCTCAAGCAGCAGGCCTATCGATCAGATATTACCTACGGCACCAATAATGAGTTTGGTTTTGATTACTTGCGCGATAATATGGTCTACGAGTTGTCCGAGAAAGTGCAACGGGGCTTAGCGTTTGCAATTGTCGACGAAGTCGATTCCATTTTAATCGATGAAGCCCGCACGCCTTTAATTATTTCGGGGCAAGCTGAGGACACCACCGACCTCTACATGCGGATGGATAAGATTACGCCGCAGTTAGTGCGTCAATCTGGGGAAGAAGAGCAGGGCGATTACTGGGTTGACGAAAAAGCCCATCAAGTGATTATGTCTGAGGATGGCCATGAGCATGCTGAGAACTTATTGGCGCAAGCCGGTTTGCTGATTGAAGGCGGTAGCTTATATGACGCCGCTAATATTAATCTGATGCATCATTTGAATGCGTCACTGCGTGCCCATTCCTTATTTCATCGTGATCAGCAATATGTGGTTCAAAATAACGAAATCATTATTGTTGATGAATTTACTGGACGACTTATGCCGGGGCGCCGTTGGTCAGAGGGCTTGCATCAGGCGATAGAGGCTAAAGAAGGGGTAGAGATCCAGAAGGAAAACCAAACGCTAGCAACCATTACCTTCCAAAATTATTTCAGAATGTATGGCAAGCTCTCGGGGATGACGGGCACCGCGGATACTGAAGCCTATGAGTTTCAGCAAATCTACGGTCTGGAGACAGTGATTATTCCAACCCACCGCGCGATGATCAGAGATGACCGATTAGACCAAGTATTTCGGACCTCTGCTGAAAAGTATCGTGCCATTATCGCCGACATACGGCGTTGTCATGAGTTAGGGCAACCGGTATTGGTGGGCACCACTTCTATTGAGAATTCTGAATACATTTCGGGCATTCTGACTAAGGAAGGTTTGGCGCACAATGTACTTAATGCTAAACAGCATGCGCGCGAGGCGGAAATTGTTACCCAAGCTGGCCGCCCCAATGTGATTACTTTAGCAACCAATATGGCGGGTCGCGGCACGGATATTGTTTTAGGTGGTAATCCTGAGCCAGAGATTAATGTAGTACTTGCCGACATAGCTCTTGAGCCTGCTGCACGTGAGCAGCGCGTTGCGGAATTGCGGGCACAGTGGCAAGTGCGCCATGATGCGGTGGTCAAGTCTGGTGGTCTACATATTATTGGTACTGAGCGCCACGAGTCGCGGCGGATTGATAATCAGCTCCGCGGTCGTGCAGGCCGTCAGGGCGATCCAGGCTCCAGTCGTTTTTTCCTGGCACTTGACGACTCCTTGTTGCGGATTTTTGCATCAGATAGAGTAGCCGCGATCATGAATCGCTTGCAAATGCCTGATGGCGAGGCAATTGAGCATCCTTGGGTAACGCGGTCTATTGAAAATGCTCAGCGCAAGGTTGAGGCGCGTAACTTTGACATGCGCAAACACCTATTGGAATACGATGATGTTGCCAATGACCAGCGCCGAGTGATATATCAGCAGCGTAATGACTTACTAGATAGTCAGGATGTAACCGCAGCTGTCACAGCCATGCGTGCAGATGTGATTAGTGAGCATTTTTATCGCTATGTGCCTGAAGGTAGTCTTGAGGAGCAATGGGATATTGCAGGTTTAGAATTTTATTTGAGTAATGAGTTGACTTTGGTGGTGCCGGCGAGACAATGGATTGATGAGAATCCGCAGCTCGATGAAACAGCACTATTGAGCCGGATCTTAGAGTCTGCTGTAACCCATTATGCCGCAAAGATTGCGGTAGTTGATGCGGTTGCGATGCGTCAGTATGAGCGCGCCATCATGTTGCAAAGCATTGATAGCCATTGGCGTGAGCATCTCTCGGCTTTGGATCAATTGCGCCAAGGTATTCATTTGCGCGGTTATGCCCAAAAAAATCCGACTCAAGAATATAAGCGTGAAGCCTTTGAGTTGTTCGAGATGTTACTCGATACGATCAAGTCCGAAGTGACTCGGATTTTAATGACGGTAAACATTCGTAGCGCCGAGGAATTGCAAGTGGCCGAAGATCGAGAGACGCTGACCAACCTACAATACCAGCATGCTGAGGCAGTGGATATTACCGCCAGTGCTGGGGTGCCGGAGGCTGCGTCAGGAGAGATTCCCGAGATTACTGATGCCGACCGCACGTTGCCATTTGTGCGCGGCGGCGACAAGGTTGGGCGTAATGATCCCTGCTCTTGTGGCTCTGGCAAGAAGTACAAGCACTGCCATGGCAAACTGACTTAGGCCGTCGGGTTGACGTGCTGATATTTTTAAAGTCAATACTTTCAAATAGTTAGGTATTTTTTGTGGGTGTATTTGGAGTTCTGGATTGCCCCCTTTTCCTGAAGGAGACCTGAAGCATGCCTGTAAATCTGAGCCCCCCCAACGCTGCAAGTTTGCGTCCGATTGATGGGGTGATGCTGGGCATTACGGAATCCGGCATTCGCAAATCAGGCCGTAAGGATTTGTTGCTGATCGAATTGGCGGCAGGTGCTCGGGTTGCTGGTGTGTTTACCCAAAATCGATTTTGTGCCGCACCTGTGGTGTTGTGCCGACAACATTTGTCGATGCTAGATCCTGGCCAGGGCATTCGGGCATTGGTAGTGAACACAGGGGTAGCGAATGCGGGTACTGGTAAAGAAGGCTTACAGCATGCGCGGGAGACTTGTGTGGCGGCGGCTGAGTTGTTGGGGTGCCGTGCAACCCAAGTCTTACCCTTCTCAACCGGGGTGATTATGGAGCCCTTACCGGTCGAGCGCATTGCAGCAGGATTGCCAGATTGCATAAAAGCACTTCGCGCTGACGCTTGGGCTGATGCTGCCACAGCGATTATGACTACCGATACGATTGCCAAAGCAAGTAGTCAGCAAGTAAGCATTGGCCAGACTCCGGTGAGTTTAACTGGTATCGCTAAGGGTGCTGGGATGATTCATCCTAATATGGCCACCATGCTTGGCTTTATTGCGACTGATGCTCGCGTCAGTGACGCTTTAGTAAAAGCCGCTGTGCTGCATGCAGCCCAACAATCCTTTAATTGCATTACTGTAGATGGTGATACCTCGACCAATGATAGTTTTATGTTGATCGCGACGGGGCGTGCCGAAATGGCTGAGATTGTTGATGCCAATAGTGCTGAATACCTAGCGTTTCGGGATGCGGTGACTAACTTGGCGATCGAACTGGCGCAGGCGATTGTGCGTGACGGTGAGGGAGCGACCAAATTGATCACCATACGGGTTGAAACGGGCCGCAATGTCGAGGAATGTCGGCAAGTAGCGTTCGCGATTGCCCATTCCCCCTTGATTAAAACAGCATTTTTTGCTTCCGATCCGAACTTAGGCCGTATTTTGGCGGCGATTGGTTACGCCGGCATTGATGACTTGGCGGTTGAATCGATTAGCCTATATTTGGATGATCTATTGGTGGCCGAGCATGGCGGCCGTAGCGCTTCTTATCAAGAGTCGGCAGGGCAACGCGTCATGCAGCAATCCGAAATTACGGTGCGGGTGGTTTTAAACCGGGGCAGTGCTACTGCGGTGATCTGGACATGTGATCTGTCACATGACTATGTGACGATTAACGCTGATTACAGAAGTTAAAAATATATTTTAAATCAGGTGGTTATGAATAAAAAATCGGATTTGGCCCAGACCCCTGCCGGAGCGCTATTAGAATTACTGAGTCGGGCTGAGACTGTGCTCAGCCGTCTTGAGGCCGTGCTGCCGAGCGCGCCTACGCCAATGAATTGGCAGCAGTCGCCAGCCTATCGCTGGCGTCGTCATGGTGACCGCGGTGTGTTAGAGCCAATCATGCAAGTGCATCGAATTGCTTTGCGCGACCTGCAGGGCATTGCTGAGCAGAAGGCACGAGTTGAGCGTAATACCGTGCAGTTTGTGCAGGGCTATCCAGCTAATAATGTGTTACTCACTGGGGCACGGGGCACTGGCAAGTCGTCATTAATTAAAGCCTTATTGAATAAATATGCGAGCCGCGGTTTGCGCTTAATTGAGGTCGAGAAACGCGATTTAACCGACCTGCCCTTGATCGTAGAGCTGATTTGTCAGCGCCCAGAGCGTTATATTCTGTATTGTGACGATCTGTCTTTTGAGGCCGATGACCCAGGGTATAAGGCGCTCAAAGTAGTATTAGATGGTTCGATTGCTGCGGCCTCTGAGAACTGTTTGATTTATGCCACTTCTAATCGTCGCCATTTAATGCCAGAGTTTATCCAAGAAAACCTTGAATATCAGCATGTTGGCGAAGAAATCCATCCCGGCGAGACCAGCGAAGAGAAGATTTCTTTATCGGAGCGCTTTGGTATGTGGGTCTCGTTTCACGCCTTCGATCAAGACGAATTTTTGCGCATCGTACAAGTGTGGTTGCGGCACTTTAAGTTAAGCCCCAAGCAATGTGAGGGCGCCGAGCGTGCTGCCTTGCAGTGGGCCTTGGAGCGCAGTTCGCGTAGCGGTCGGGTCGCGTGGCAGTTTGCTCGCGACTGGGCCGGTCAGGTGCGCTTAGCGGATAAACCCTAAGGTCGTGGCATTGATACCTTGTAGTCTCTGTATTCCCTCTGATGCCTCATAAAATAATCGTGGCCGCAGGAGTGTTGCAGCGTGCCGACGGTCAGTTTTTGTTAGCCCAACGCCCCCCAGGAAAAGCCTATGCGGGTTACTGGGAGTTTCCGGGTGGTAAAGTTGAAGCGGGTGAATCTACACTGGCCACCTTACAACGCGAGTTGTACGAGGAATTAGGAATTCACGCTACCGAAGTCTATCCTTGGTTAAGACGTGAGTTTGTCTATCCCCATGCGACGGTATCTCTGCATTTTTTCAGGGTGCGGGCCTGGCAGGGGGAGTTGAGCGGACGCGAAGGTCAGGCCTTTGCGTGGCAGACGATGACGCCCGATGTCAGTCCGATATTACCAGCGAATACGCCCATCTTGGCTGCATTGGGATTGCCAGAGCAGTATGCAATTACAGGTTTTGAACCGCAGCAGCAGGCTCAAGCCTTGGTGCGCATTGAGTTTGCGCTCGACCAGGGCTTACGTTTGGTGCAAATTCGCGGTAAAGATTGGCAGCAAGCTGCGTTCTCACAGTTTGCTGCCGAAGTGGTGAGTTTGGCGCATCGCTATGGTGCACGCGCTATAGTCAACGGCAATTATGCGCTTGCGGCAGATATCTGCGCTGATGGCGTACACCTCACAGCTAAAGAGTTGCGCGCACTGACCACGAGACCCGCGCTGCCTTTGGTTGCTGCTTCTTGCCATGATGCGTTTGAATTAGCGCAGGCTGAGGCGTTAGGTTTAGATTTTGTGGTGTTAGGCCCAGTCTTACCGACACAGTCACATCCCGGTGCACCCCATTTAGGTTGGTCCCGCTTTGGTGACTTATGCGCGAATCGTAGCGTGCCGATTTATGCGTTAGGTGGATTAGTGAGGGCGGATTTGCCATTGGCCTTAGTCCAAGGTGCACATGGTATTGCGATGATACGGGGTGCTTGGGTCGCGTAGGCCTAGATTTGTATGGATCGGAGGCGTCTAGTTGAGCTTGAGATCTGTGTGTTCGTCAATCGACTCAACATCATCTGTATCCACAACAGGTACACGGTAGCTTTCGCTAGCCCATGCCCCTAAGTCTGCCATTTTGCAGCGCTCAGAACAAAATGGGCGAAATCGATTATCGACATCCCAAACCGCGCTAGCGCCACAAAAAGGGCAGGCAACAAGTTTTGGTTTCATTCCTAGTGAACGGTGCCGTTAGCGTAGATTGGATTATAGCGCGCAGAAGGTGAGTTCAAACGCAATATCATCTTCAGCTGGTTTAGGGCGTTGCGCGCCCTCTTGTACCGTAAAGCGAATATTCAGCGCATATTTATTAGCGCTGATTTCGGGCACGCAATTGTATTGATCATCAAGGCTTACACGAAGCATTTGAGCAACACGCCCCCCCATCATTTGCTGATAGACACCTTGTTGAGCAATTTGTTGCGTTGCTTTGCTACTGCCACGCAATAACTTCAAAACAATTTGCATGGCATCTCGTGTGGGTAAGAATGGCGCAATCCATTGATTCAGTGCTTGACGCCGTGAATCGGAGCTTTGTTGTAGCCAAAAGTAGTAAGACGGTAAATCAAATTGGCAGACGCCGCCAGGGATGACAGTGCGTTGTTTAATGCTCATCAGCCATTCGTTATCGCGTAACTCCTGACCTAACTTGCCAGAGGCTTGTAGGAGCTGCGTGGATGCCGATTCAATTTGATTCAACACATGCGATAGCGCATCCTCAGAGATTTCGGGATTGCCACGCAAGGCTAGCAACACTTGTTTTTGGCGGTCGAGTTCTTGGAGTAAGTCAGATTTTAAATCGGCGCGACTAGCCACCTCTAGAATTTCAAAAACCAGAAGTAGGGCAATATGATGGTCGTTGGCCACTTCACGTGATTCATAGCAGTGAAATCGGCCAAAGAGGTCCTCAAGGCGCAATAAGGTGCGCACACGTTCACTTAATGGATGCTCGTAGACAATCACGCCGGGCGACCTTGAATGTTTTGAGTTGTTGACTAATTCGCGGAGTATCTTATAAAAATAAAGAAAAATAAAGACTTATAGTGCAAGTCTTTAAATAATAAGCTCATAAATTAAAGTGCATGGGATTTCAAGTCAAGATATTTTTGATGCAGCGCAGCAACTTGCTGCCGCAGATACGCTAAATCGCGGTCATTGACAATCACATCATCCGCCGCCGCTAAGCGTTGGTCGCGAGTGCATTGAGCGGCCATGATCGAAGCGATTGTCTCTGTAGTAAGTTGGCTGCGCTGCATGGTGCGGCTGACTTGTAAAGACTCAGGGCAATCCACCACCAGAATGCGTTCGATCAGTTGACGATAACTGCCGGACTCGATCAATAACGGCACCGCGAGTAATACATAGGGCGCGTTAGTCGCGGCACGAACCCGATGCTCTGCAGTAGCGCGAATTTGTGGATGCAGGATGGACTCTAATCGTGTACGTTGTGAAGCATCTTGGAAGACTAGTTTGCGCATTGCTGAACGATCTAGTGCGCCTTCAGGGGTGCAGACCGCATCACCAAAACTGTTGCGGATTGCCGGCATTGCAGCACCGTGAGCGGTAGTTAATTCGTGTGCAATGACATCGGTGTCGACTAACGCGGCACCTAGCTCCTGAAATAGTGTCGCAGTTTGCGACTTACCAGATCCAATACCGCCAGTAATACCAATACAACAAATCATAATTTAGAGTCGACCTAAATAAAGCTGGGTTAAGGTATTGCCATAAAATAGAGCCACTAGACCGCCAATCGCCAGAAAAGGCCCAAAAGGTAAAGGCACATGGCGATCTCTGCCGGTAACGACAATGAGTGTAACCCCAACTATAGCACCTGCAATAGAGGACAATAAAATGGTTAATGGAAGCTGTTGCCAGCCCAACCAAGCGCCAATTGCAGCTAACAGTTTGAAGTCACCGTAGCCCATACCTTCTTTGCCCGTCGCCCATTTGAAGAGCCAAAAAATAGACCACAGTGTCAGGTAACCAATCACTGCACCAACTACGGCATCTTGCAGAGGGGCATAAGTTTGATTTAAGTTAAAAATCAGGCCCAACCATAAGATGGGCAAAGTAATGCTATCAGGAAGATAGAAGGTATCGATATCGATGCCGGTGAGGGCGATCATTGACCAACAAAAGATCAATGCGCCTGCCAGCGCCAGGCTCCACCCAAAGTGCCAAGCAGCATAGGCAGATAAAAGGGCAGTGATGAGTTCAACAATAGGGTAACGCACCGAAATCGCAGTGCTGCAACCTGCACATTTACCGCGCAAGTATAGGTAACTTACGACTGGAATATTCTCGAGGGCGGTAATCGGGCGCGCACAGCTGGGGCATTGGGAGCGCGGCCAGGCTAGGTTATAGGGTTCTGATGCAGTGATCGGGGTGCCTAAAATTTCTGAGCTATCTGTGTGCCATTGCATCTCCATCATTTTCGGTAGTCGATGAATCACTACATTTAAAAAACTTCCGACGCATAACCCCAGAACAGCTGCGGTAATCACGAGCATGCTAGGTGATTCAAACAGTATGGATATCGGTGCCATTAGCCCGCCATCTGAAAAATAGGCAAATACATTGCAATGATAATGCTGCCAATAATGACACCAAGTAATGTGATGAGTAATGGCTCCATCAAGCTTGACATCGATTTAACCATATCATCGACCTCAGCTTCATAGAAATCTGCACATTTCCCCAGCATATCATCTAGAGACCCAGACTCCTCACCAATTAAGGCCATTTGTATCACCATGTTAGGGAACACGCCTGTCGCTTGCATGGAGAGAGATAGGCCTGCGCCAGTAGATACTTCTGATTGAATCGTTTTAGTCGCAGTGAAGTAAACATGATTGCCAGCCGCGCTAGCGACAGAGTTGAGCGCTTCAACCAGCGGCAAACCTGCTGTGAACATGGTTGCAAGGGTGCGGCACCAACGTGAAACCGCTGACTTTTTGAACAGTGCTCCAAATATGGGAATATGCAATAAAAAGTGATCCATGTTTTGTTGCATTGTTTGGGAGCGTTTCCAGGTCCAAAAGAAAAGCCAAATACCAAAACTAGTGGCACCTAAGATGAAGATCCAATTGTTTAGAAAAAACTGCGAACAATCAACTAGCAGTTGTGTTGGTGCGGGTAATGCTCGGCCGGAGCTTTTAAAAATAGCCTGAAATTTAGGAACCACAAACAGCAACATGCCCAGCACCACAATTAATGCGATCATTAATACGGTAATCGGGTAGAAGAGCGCAGCCTTTATTTTAGATTTAATAGCTAATATTTTTTCTTGATGAGTGGCTAGTCGCTCGAGAAGGCTATCAAGAATACCAGCTGCTTCAGCTGCGCCAATCAAGCCGCAAAATAAGCTATCAAATTTCAACGGATGTTTTTCAAATGCTTGTTTGAGACTCATTCCAGTCTCAATATCACTTTTAATTTGTCGGAGTAATTTAGCCACCTCTGGATTGCTCGCGCCATCACTCACAATGTCAAAGGCTTTAATTAGCGGCACACCAGCTTTTAGCATAGTCGCGAGTTGGCGAGTAAATAAGGCCACATCTTTTTCACTGACAGAGCCGCCAAAACTAAATTTAAATTCTTTACGTGCCTTGGATACTTCAACAATTTTAATGCCTTGGCGACGAAGAGCTGTTTTAACAAAGGCCTCATTCGGCGCTTGCATTTCGCCCCGGATGGTCTTGCCAGCGCGGTCGCGTCCATGCCAACGATAAGTGGAATCGGTGGACGCTTTAGTAGAGGATATAGCTGCCATAGATAACCTAGAAAAAAGAAATGAGAGTGTAAACAATAAGCAATGTAAGGGGGGCGTATTGAAATCAATAGTGCTTCCCTAACCTGAATCTGAGGCTATGATAGCAGTGTCTATTCTGATTGTGGATTACAGAGCAAGAAATAGCGCATCACAGGTATCATTATTTAGATACCATTAACATCGAGTATCATTTTTGATGGTGGCTAGCCTGTATCAAAGACAGGTGATCAAGATGATTTCATGATTCTCGATGAATGTAGGCGAATTATTTTAATAGCACGATCTTGAGTTTGCACTATTTCTAACGTGTGGTTAGCGATGCGCACGCTGGTGTTAGGCTCCGGAATGGTTTGCAAATGCTCCAGAATTAATCCGTTAATAGTTTTGGCATTTTCTAGCGGAAAATTAAAGCCGAGTTTACGATTCAAATCGCGTAGCAGAGTGCCCCCTTCAACCAAATAGCTACCATCAGTTTGTTGATGTAGGCCGCGGGTGTTCAGTGGCGATTGGGTTGTGAACTCTCCGACAATTTCTTCCAAAATATCCTCTAGTGTGATCAGGCCTTTGAGCTCACCATACTCATCGACCACTAAGCTCAGACGTCCCTGGCGTTCTTGGAAATTTTGCATTTGTGATAGCAATGGCGTGGTCGTTGGTACAAAGATGGGTGCGCGAATAATTTCACGCAGTTGCTCATGACTGAATTCTTCGCGTTGAATCAGTGCAAGCGCATGACGTACGCGTAATATTCCCAGCACATTATTAAGATGTCCTTGATAGATGACGACTCGGCGATGGTGGGCAGTGGCGATTTGCGCTGTTAATTCATCGATTGGTAAATCGATATTAATGCCTTCGATTTGATGTTGCGGCACCATCACGTCATCGACTGTAATCGCGCCAATTTCGAGTAGATTGAGGAGTACAGATGCATGCTTTTTGGGCAGCGCATTGGAGGACTCCATCACAATCGTGCGAATCTCATCGATAGACAAAGGCTGTGGACCGGACTCTTGTGGTTTGAGTCGCAGTAGTCGTATTGTCATATTCAAAATGACATCGGTAGATGCACTCAAAAAAGAAACAAAAGGCGCTGAGAGTATCGCGAGTCCGCGCATCGGTAGTGCGATATAGCGGGCAATCGATACTGCACTATGCTGACCAAGTCGTTTGGGTACGATTTCGCCGATCACGATCGACAGATAGGTGATGCATAATACGACAATGCCTGTGGCCATGAAGCGGCTTAATTGTGGTTCTATGCCTAGCGTGCTTAACCACACGGCAAACGGCTCAGCCAAGATAGCCTCTCCGACAATGCCATTGAGTAAGCCAATCGAGGTGATGCCTATTTGTACGGTCGATAGGAAGCGGGTCGGCTCGGCGCTGAGTTTGATTGCCGCTGCAGCTAAGCGGTCGCCTCGTTGGGCGAGAGTAGCAAGGCGTGACGGTCTAGCGGTCAGCAATGCAACTTCCGACATCGCGAATGCGCCATTGAGTAGAATTAGACTACAAAGGAGAATGATTTCCATGGAATGCTCTACGATGGTTGGAATACGCGAGTGTGCGCGTATTCGGTGCTATTAAAATCAGCCACGCCCAAGCAGAATTTCAATCACAAATTTACTGCCCAGGTAGGCTAATACCAAGAACAAAAATCCAATCAATGTCCATCGAATGGCAATACGCCCCCGCCAACCATATCGATGACGGCCAATTAATAAGGTGGCAAACACCATCCACGAGAAAATACCAAAAACAGTTTTATGATTAAACTGAACCGCTTTATGGAAAATCTCTTCAGAAAAGATAATGCCCGACATTAAGGTCAGGGTGAGGCAGATAAAACCAGCCCAGATCATCTTGAAAAGCAATGCTTCCATGGTTAGTAGTGGCGGTAGGTGACGTAGCCCTATTGGTAGGGCAGGTCTGTGGAGGTGACGCTGTAGCATACGCATCAGCAACACATGCAGTGATGCTATTGTAAACAGGCTGTAAGCCAACATAGCAATCAGTAAGTGTAGTTTAAACGCCCACAGCTCCGTGTTCTCAATGGCGCGCGTTGGCGCTAGAAATGGCGGCAGTGCTGCTGACATGGCGGCAAATGGGAGCACTAAGGAATGCAGGCCTAGCAGCGGATAAAACCAGTGCCCTAGCCAGTAGATCATTACGGTGAGCCATAAAATGACGGAAATCGAGTCGCCGAGTCCAATGTAGAGAAGGCCATCGAAAAACATGTGCTTGTAGAGTGCTACAGCATGTATCAATAGAGTTGTGGCGATTGTGAATTGGAGCAGTCGATCATGGCTTGGCTGTGGTCGGAATTGCGCAATCGAGCTTGTCCATTGTCGCTGCCAGAGGTAGAGTGCGATAATGCTGTAGAGGCTGGCGCTCAGGAAAAACAACCCTGGCGCAGTCGTGAGATACGTTAAAATAACGGGCATGGACATTGTGTAAGTTTAACCCAACCTGAATAATATTGAAGATATGTTTGATAATCTGACTGGGCGTCTTGCAAAAGTTGTTAAAACACTGCGCGGTGAAGCGCGCCTGACTGATACCAATATCCAAGAGGCATTGCGTGATGTTCGGATGGCCTTGCTTGAGGCTGATGTGGCGCTGCCAGTGGTTAAAGTATTCATAGATCGTGTCCGGGAAAAAGCGATTGGCGAGGAGGTGATTGGGAGCCTAACTCCAGGTCAAGCCTTAATTGGCATTGTACATCGTGAACTAGTCACCTTGATGGGCGGTTTTAATGAGTCGCTCAATTTAGCTACTCAACCGCCAGCAGTGATACTCATGGCTGGACTGCAAGGCGCTGGTAAAACTACGAGTGTCGGTAAATTAGCGCTGTGGCTGCGCAGTGAGCAGCGCAAAAAAGTTCTTTTAGTGAGTTGTGACGTCTATCGTCCGGCAGCGATTGAACAGTTGCGGGTATTGGCAGAGCAAACCGAGGTTGACTTTCACCCTGTTTTGGATGGTGAGCAACCGGTAGCGATTGCTCAACGTGCGCTGGCCTATGCGCGCACTCACTTTCATGATGTGTTGATTGTTGATACTGCAGGTCGTTTGGCAATTGATCAAGCGATGATGCAGGAGATTCAGCAGTTGCATGCTGCACTCAAGCCGATTGAGACCTTGTTTGTTGTCGATGCCATGCAAGGCCAGGACGCAGTCAATGTTGCCCAGGCCTTTGGTGCGGCATTACCCTTAACTGGTGTTATTTTAACCAAGTTAGATGGTGACTCTCGGGGAGGTGCCGCATTGTCGGTGCGGCACGTGACCGGGCAACCGATTAAGTTTGTAGGCACCGGCGAGAAGATAAATGGTTTAGAGCCCTTCCATCCCGATCGTTTGGCCTCGCGTATTCTAGGCATGGGCGATGTCTTGTCCCTGATTGAAGACGTGCAAAAATCGGTTGATCATGAGCAAGCAGAAAAACTTGCCCGAAAAGTGAAATCTGGTAAGGGTTTTGATTTGGAGGATTTCAAGCAACAAGTCGTGCAAATGCGCAAAATGGGTGGTATGAGTGCCTTGATGGACAAACTGCCCTCTGAACTCGCGCGTGCAGCGCAAAACGCTCCACAAGTCGACGATAAGTCGATCGCCCGTTTAGAAGGTATTATCAACTCGATGACCGCTCTCGAGCGTGCTAAGCCAGAGTTACTAAAAGCTTCGCGCAAGCGCCGCATTGCCACTGGTGCTGGGGTTAGCGTGCAAGAGGTTAACCGCTTGCTGAGCCAGTTTGAACAAACTCAGAAAATGATGAAGATGGTTGCCAAAGGTGGAATGGCCAAAATGATGCGTAACATGAAGGGTATGTTTCCCGGCATGCGTTAATCTCTGAGAGCGCCTCATTAATTGTTAGATATTGAGACAGTGTAAAGTGTGCAAGCGCCCGTTGGGGCGCGATTGGTTTTGTTATTTCAGACTAAAACCATGATTTCGAATAAATTGACCAAAATCAGTACGTTCAGGTACTGCATATTGGCGGGCTTTGTCCTCTGACCAACCGTAGAACTCGACTTCTCCAAATTGTTCGGGATTACGTTGCTGACGGTAGGGCTGCATTTGATGGCGTCGGTGGTCATAGGCATCAATATGGGTTTTTAGTGAATCTTCAGAGTAGCGATTCTTGTGTACAGTCGCAGTAAGCGGTAGGCGTGCAGTGATCTGCCCAGCTTGTAGTGGGTAGCCAAGACATAGCCCGGCCAATGGAAAAACCCCTTCCGGTAAGCCTAGAAGTGCGCTGTTTTGGACGATAGCATTGCGGATGCCGCTAATCGGACAAGTGCTCAGGCCGACGGACTCTGCGGCCCGGATAAAGTTGGTCATCATGATCCCGGCATCGACTGCGGCATTCATAAAATGATCTAGGTGTTCGTTCGCAAACGGTTTGTTACGCCACGCTCCAAGCAGACGAGCGCGGCGGTTATTGCCGCAAAACACCAAAAACACGGGTGCTTTATTTATCCACGGCATGTCGGGAATGTTGGCGACTATCTGCGCCCGTAGTTCGGTATCAGTCACATGGATGATATCTGCTTGCTGGAGGTCTGACTTAGAGGGGGCGGACATGGCGCACCCTAGTAAGGTTTGCAGCAACTCAGGGCCGACTTCCTGTGAGCTGAAGCGCCGCGCTGAGCTGTGTTGGGCCATGCTAATCAATTGATCGAGTTGCGCCGGTTCGGTATCTTTAATCGGAGCGAATGTGTCGCCGAAACGATTTTCTAGGAGGGTGGCGAGTTGGCGTGCTTTTTTGTCTGCGAGGTCTTTCATAAAGTCCTTATAAATCAGTTATTTATAAATAAATTAGAGCTCTGTGGTGGCGAGTGGCTCAGTCTGGGGGTGTGGGGTAAAGCTTGCATTAGGTTACAGGAGTAGCGTAGAATCCGTCCCTTTCGACTTTTCTGGTCGCTAGGGATACTGTTATGGTAGTCATTCGTCTTGCTCGTGGTGGCGCTAAGAAGCGTCCATTTTACAACTTAGTTGTCGCCGATTCGCAATTTCCTCGAGATGGCCGCTTTCTTGAGCGCTTAGGATTTTACAATCCTAAAGCTCCAGAGGGCACTGAGCGCTTACGTGTGAATCGTGAGCGTTTGGCTTTTTGGCAAAGCAAGGGTGCTGCGCTCTCAGATACCGTCACTCGTCTGGTCAAGCAAGCTGGTGGACAGCAAGCCGCTTGAGCGGTTGGTCTTGATGGGGCGTATCGTAGCGCCCTACGGTGTTAAAGGCTGGCTCAAGATCGATCCATTTACACAGCATGTGCATGGTTTGCTTGGGTATGACCATTGGCACGTAGGTATAGATGGTGCTTGGCAAATTCGTAAAGTAGACAGTGCAAAAGTGCATGGCGCTACTGTGGTTGCTAAGCTAGTAGGAATCGAGGATCGTGATATGGCCTTGCCCTTGCAAGGCTTACGAGTGGCTGTGTTACGTAGTGAGTTTCCCGACCCAGAGCCTGGTGAGTATTACTGGGAAGACTTGGTCGGATTGACGGTTGTGAATGAGCAGGACTGTGTTTTAGGCCAAGTTGCACGGATTTTTGAGACCGGGGCTAATGATGTCATTGTAGTTCAAGGTGAACGTGAGCGTTTGTTACCGTTTATTGAACCAGTCGTGCGGCAAATCGATCTTGCTGCTAAGACAATAAAAGTGATTTGGGATGTGGATTACTGATGTTGCAGTTTGACGTAGTGACGCTATTCCCTAAGATGTTTGAGGCAGTTACAAATTTAGGTATTACTGGACGTGCACGTAAGCTGGGGTTGTATCAGTTTATCGCTTGGAATCCCAGAGACTTCGCAGGTAATGCCCATCGGAGTGTTGATGACAGGCCTTACGGTGGTGGTCCAGGTATGGTGATGATGGCAGAGCCGCTGAGTTGTGCTGTGGAGTTTGCGACCGGACGTCAGCGCAGTAATGGTGTACAGCGTTCAAAAGTTGTTTACTTAACGCCGCAGGGTCGTCTCTTAGACCATGCCAAAGTGATTGAATTGTCGCAGTTGTCAGGTTTAGTATTACTTGCCGGACGTTACGAGGGGATTGATGAGCGCTTGTTGCAGCAACATGAGATTGAAGAGTTGTCAATTGGCGATTATGTGTTAAGCGGTGGTGAACTGGCAGCAATGGTTTTGATGGATAGTGTGATTCGACAACTACCGGGTGCTTTAGGTGATCACGAGTCAGCGACGCAAGATTCTTTTGTAAACGGATTGTTAGACTGCCCGCATTACACTAGGCCTGATAAAGTTGGTGATTTAGGTGTGCCAGCGGTATTAATGTCAGGTAATCATGCACATATTGCTCGTTGGCGTCTGAAACAGTCTTTGGGCCGGACATTGCAGCGTCGTCCGGACTTGCTCAGTAAGCGTGGTATGAGTGCGGAAGAGCAGTTGTTGTTGGCCGAGTTTCAAGACGACACCAAACAAGTTTAGTATTAAGCAAAGTTATTAAAAAGTAATTGAGTATTTAAGTTTAAGTAATTAAGTAAATTGAATAATTAAAATCTATGCGGTTTAATTTTTGATGGGTTGATGTTGCAGTGATATTTAGCGCGTCAATTGGTTCCTATCAAGTTGCACGTCACATGTTTTTATGGAGTTAAAAATGAATATTATTGAACAGTTAGAGAAAGAAGAGATTGCTCGTCTAGGACGTAATTTGCCAGAGTTCACCACGGGCGACACGGTTGTTGTTAGCGTGAATGTGGTTGAGGGCGAGCGCAAGCGGGTCCAAGCCTATGAAGGTGTGGTGATTGCTAAGCGTAATCGTGGTATTAATTCAGCGTTTATCGTGCGTAAGATGTCATCAGGCGAGGGTGTCGAGAGAACATTCCAAACGTATTCGCCATCGATTGCTAATATCGAAGTCAAGCGTCGTGGCGACGTGAGTCGTGCTAAGTTATATTATTTGCGCGGCTTGTCTGGCAAAGCTGCTCGGATTAAAGAAAAGCTCAAGATTAGCACCCCTGTTGAAGTACAGACCAACGTCGCTTCAGCCGCAACGCCAGCAGCCTAGTTATAGCGCGCTAGCGTAGATCTTAAAAAAGGCGACGGTGTGTCGCCTTTTTTATTGGTCAGTAGTGTCAGCGGTTTATAGTTAATGTCATCACTGTTACTAACTTCACATCGATCAATCGCCCCATTTGGTTGAATCTTATAGCGCAATGTTGATTTTGATCCGTAGAGTAAAATTAAATATTACTGCATCCATAGTCATGGGGGTTGTGACGTTGATGTTGAACCCGTCTATCGTTCTAGCCGATCCGCTATCAGAAATTAGTGCGCAAGCCGAAGGGGGGGCAGGAGAAATTGCGTTACAGCGGATCGCGCGTGAGCAACCGCCAATAGCGCATTCGACCTGGTCCAAATGGGAGCGCCTGCGAATTCAGATTCTGAGTCAGCAGGAGCGTAATCACGACATCGTGGAGCGCGTTATAGCGTGGCCGGCTGCTGTTGAATTAGCCCCCGAAGTGTTCGCGCAAGCAGCGCAGGCCGCTTCGACTTTGGGTGATTGGCCGCGTGTTAAACACTTTGCCGCACAGGCGTTGTGGCTAGGTCAGTTAGACCTGCCAACGGTAAAGTTATTACGCGTACTAGTGATTGCCAGCCAAGCGCAGAGCGCCCAAGGTCGAGATGCATATTTGAGTATGTTGCGATACGAGCAAGATTACGGCAGCGCCGATGCGGTATTGACTGAGCGTTTTGTGAATATGCTTCTGGATAATGGTTTGATCAGTGAAGCAGTGCTGTGGTTAGGTCGATTAAATGAGCGCTCACCTGCTGCGATTCGCCTGCGCGTCTACACTGGCGTGATTACACCACAGGCGGCTGTTGTAGATATTAGACGTCAATTAAGTCAAGCGCCTTTGACGCGTCACGCTAGCTGGTGGACATTAATGTTGGAGCTTGCAGCCAGGCACCCAAATGAATTGTTACGAGTCGAAGCGTTGGAGCACTTGTTGCATTATCAAGCCATGAAAGATGGGCGAGAGATTCGCCAAACGGCGACCCAGCTGTGGCAACTCTACGATCAACAAGCATTGATTGTGGCCAATGCTCGACAACTGCTCATGGGAGATGAGGTGCAGTGGCTTACTGATGCTAGAGGGCAAAACGGTAATCTAGAATCACGAATCATTTGGGCTTATTTAGCAAGACGTGCACAGTCGCAAGACGTTCAAAAAGCTGCTCAGCAAAGCCTCGCCGAACGCCATATCGCGATGGGTTTGACCAATACGAGTATTCGCTTGTTTGATAGCCTAATGGCGCCACAACAAGTGCATGAAAATGCACGTTATGTATTGGGCGAAGGCGCAAACGCGGTTGGCGATGGTGTCACTACATTGCGCTATTGGCAGCAGCTACCCCCGCCAGAAAAAATGAATACAGCGAACTGGCAATTAAGAATTGCGCAAATTGCAATTTCGGTTAGGAATATTGAAGCCGCTAAACAAGCCACACAATTGTTGAGCGTGGATCCGCTGTTGTTGAAAGCCGACCAAGATAGTGTGCTCAAGCTGGCGCAGCAGCTATTAGATCAAGGCATGGATGAGTTAGCAGAAAAACTTCTAATATCGCTATTGACTAATGTGCAGGAGCGACAATTACCTCAATTCATGTGGACGCTAGCTCGGACCGCTCAGGCCCAGGGGCAATGGGAGCGTGCAGGTGATTTATATATGCGGGTGGCGGTGATGAAACAAGCGCCACTGGAGCTCATTGAGGAGGCGCGTCTGCAAGCGGGCAATCTGTTCGCTAAGTTGGGCTTCATTGCCGATAGTCAGCGTCAATTTAAGTGGTTGATTACCCATAGCAAAGATCCGGTGCGATTAAATATAGCAAAGAGAGCACTTAATTAGACGGCATTTTTCAAAAACGCTGAGGTAATAACCATGGGTGGTATTAATCCAACGGATACGATAATGCACGGTTATGTTGTGATAGCTAAAGGCAACACCTTGGATATGTAATGCAGGTTGATGCGCTTCCTTGTAGAGATGCGGCGCTTGCGTGTCCGATAGCCAAGGTGGTAGTAATGGATAAGCGGACAGCCATAGCAGGATTAGCCTAGCACGTTTGCTTAGAGTCCATATAGGCTATCTGGTTGACTTGGGGCTGCGGCCGCGGGTAGCATCAATAAAAGAACTGGTAGTGTATATGAAGCATTGAGAATAAGCGGTGCGGTTTAAAAGCGATGAGTTCAAATCATCGAATTGTTGAGTAAATAGCGCATTTATAATGGGAGGTAAAATGATTCATTTATTAGTGCATGATAAGCAAGATACCGTCGGTGTTGCAGTGATTGAAGGCATTATTGCAGGACAAGAAATGACGGGTTGGGTGATGGAAGATGACTCCACTATTACTGTGACTGCTAAGAGTGATATACCGATAGGGCATAAGGCAGCAATTCGTGATATCAAATCTGGCGATACCATTATTAAATACGGGTTTGATATTGGAAAGGCTGTTGCTGATATTCATGTAGGTGAACATGCGCATGTTCACAATATTAAAACCAAGCGTTGGTAATCGCATCACAGGTATCCTCTAAGAGGATTGTTGGTGAATAGAACATGCAGTATTCAATGGACGTTTGGTGATATACGATCGTCTAATCACTTTTATCTATCATGAGGTTTAAATATGATTAATAGTAAAACAACGTTTTGGGGTTATCGCCGTGAAAATGGTCGCGTCGGCGTGCGTAATCATGTGATTATTTTGCCGGTAGATGATTTGTCCAATGCCGCTGCAGAAGCAGTTGCGCATAGCATACCCGGGGCGATGGCAATACCACATCCCTATGGCCGCTTACAGTTTGGTGCTGACTTAGATTTGCATTTTAGAACCTTGATTGGTGCAGGATCTAATCCGAATGTGGCTGCTGTTGTAGTGATTTGTATTGAAGAGGGTTGGGCTAAACGAGTCGTTGATGGCATTGCCAAAACGGGCAAACCAGTCACTGGCTTTGGCATTGAATTGCATGGTGATCACAACACGATTATGCGTGCTTCAAAAGTGGCTAAAGAATATGTGCAGTGGGCCTCGGAGTTGCAACGCGTTGAATGCCCAATTAGCGATCTATGGGTCTCAACTAAGTGCGGCGAGTCAGACACCACCTCAGGTTGTGGTTCTAATCCCACCGTTGGTAGTGCCTTTGACAAGATGGAACCTTTGGGCATCACCATGTGCTTTGGTGAAACGACTGAAATTACCGGTGGCGAGAATATTGTGGCGGATCGTTGCGCAACTCCTGAAGTGCGCAAGCAATTCATGGCAATGTTTGATCGCTACCAGGCAGTGGTTGAAAAGAATAAGGTCGATGACTTATCTGATTCGCAACCCACTAAAGGTAATATTGCTGGTGGTTTAACGACCATTGAAGAAAAGGCGCTGGGTAACATTCAAAAAATTGGTAAAAAATGTAAAGTGATTGGGGTGCTAGACAAAGCCGAAGAGCCAACAAAACCTGGCTTGTGGTTTATGGATTCATCATCGGCCGCCGCAGAGATGGTGACCTTGTGTGCTGCATCTGGTTTTGTGGTTCATTTATTTCCAACAGGTCAGGGCAATGTAATTGGTAATCCCATTATTCCAGTAGTCAAACTTACTGCAAATCCACGCACTGTACGCACCATGAGCGAACATGTTGACTATGATTGTTCGGGCTTGTTACAACGAGAGAAGAACCTAGACCAGACAGGTGATGAGTTGATTGATGTCATGCTTCGCACCTGTAATGGACGTTTGACTTCAGCGGAAGCTTTGGGGCATCGTGAATTTGTTATGACTCGTCTCTACGAAAGCGCTTAATTTTAGTGTTTCCTAGATATACAAACGCTACTACAGTCATCATGGGTAGCGCTTGTAATTGCAATCTAATCTTTTTAGTTGGACTTGCTATAGACAGGCCTTATTGGCTTAGTCAATATCATCTATTGATTTAAGAGCCCGTGTAATCTTCAGCTCATGACACGAGATTCAACGTAATAGCCTTAGCATGTGCCAGTATTTATCAAACGGGAGATGTTATGCGTTTTATTTGGAATAGGTCGCTACAGCATGCTGTTGAGAGTATGTTGGTGGTATGTGGATTGGTATCCATTGTAGCTGTTGCACAAGAGTATCCAACGCGTGCTATTCGTATGGTATTGCCATTTCCTGCGGGTGGCGGCAGTGACCTAGTGGCAAGAATTATTGCTCAAAAATATGCACAGTTATTGGGTCAACAAGTGATCGTTGACAATCGTGCCGGTGCAAGCGGCAATATTGCATCTGAAATTGTCGCAAAAGCGCCGGGTGATGGATACACAATTTTATTTGCAAATTCATCAATGTCGATCAGTCCGGCAATCTATAAGTCTTTATCTTATGATCCGGTTAAAGATTTTACAGCAGTGTCTATGGCCTCATCGTACCCCTTCGCTTTAGTCGCTCATCCAGCGTTGCCTGTTAAAAATGTAAAGGATTTGATTGCACTAGCCCTAGCGAAACCCAATGCCTTGGATTATTCCTCAGCGGGCACCGGTACGATGTCGCATATGGCGATGGAGATGCTGAGAGTCAAAACCGGAGCAAATATTACACATTTGCCATATAAAGGCGCATTGCCCTCAACAGTTGCCTTGTTAACAGGTGATTGCCAGGTGTCTTTTGTAGTGATGCCAGTTGCAGCGCCAAATATCAATGCACAGCGTCTGCGCGGTTTGGGCGTGGCGGCGAAGACACGTGCAGCAATCATTCCTAATGTGCCAACTATGGAAGAGGCTGGTGTCAAAGATCATGTTGCATTACAGTGGAATGGTTTGTTTGTGCCGTCGAAGACGCCTGCCAATATTCAAGATCGATTGTATCGTGATTGGGTGTTAGCCTTAAAAGCTCCTGATGTTATACAAAAAATTCGTGCTGAAGGTGCAGAGCCCGTGGGTAATACTACTGCGGAGTTCTCTGCATTTTACAAGGCCGAGACATTAAAGTGGGCTGATGTTGCAAAGCGATCTGGCACCAAAGTAGATTAATAGATCATCATTTATAAACGTTTATTTTCTAGATCGACTGATGAGCAATTGATGCCATATCTATCTTTAGCAGAGCTCACCGATATTGTCGCTCAAGCATTGCGACGTGCAGGCGCCAACCGACACATGGCTTTAACCACCGCCCAAGCGCTAGTGGTTGCTGAGGCTGAAGGTTTGCCAGGTCATGGGTTATCACGAGTGGCGTTATATGCGCAGCATCTCAAAGAGGGTCGAGCTGACGGGCGGGCGAAGCCGCGTGTAGTTCGGCGGGTCGGCGCTACCTGCTTAATTGATGCCGGTGGTGGTCTTGCCTTCCCAGCTGCGGTGATGGCAGGTCAAGAAGCGATGAAGCGCGCCCTACGCTATGGTGTGGCGTATGTGGGTGTCAATAACAGCCACCACTTTGGGGCAGCAGCTTATCATCTTGCACCGCTAGCCGCCGCTAAATTAGTGGGTATTGCATTGACCAACTCCCCTGCAGCGATTAATGCTTGGGGTGGACGTCAAGCTTTTTTTGGCACCAATCCGATTGCTGCAATTTTTCCGCGCCGAGATTTGCCGCCTATCGTGATTGACTTATCCTTGACTGAAGTAACTCGAGGAAAAATTATGTTAATGGCAAAGTCGGGTCAATCGATTCCGCTAGGCTGGGCCGTAGATCGTGATGGTCAGCCTACAACGGATGCAAAAGCGGCACTTACCGGCAGCCTGACTGCGATTGGCGGAGTCAAAGGCACAGCATTAGCCTTAATGGTGGAAGTGCTTTGTGTTGCATTAACTGGAGCCGGACTGAGTGTAGAGAATGACTCTTATTTTGAAGCGGGCAGTCGCCCTCGTATTGGACATGGCATACTCGCGATTAACCCCGCTGCCCTAGCGGGAGCAGATGTTTACTATCACCGTATAGAGGACATGGTGCACGCTATGCTTAAAGATGTCGATGTGCGCTTGCCAGGTGTACGACGACAGCGCGCTCTGGCCGCCGCTGAGACTGCGGGTATAGAGATCACGGACAGCATGTATGCCGAGCTAAAGTCATTTGCTAAGGCCTCACGTTAACACCGTGGTTAAGACTGCAGTTAGGCCTACATTTAGGGTTGCGACTTTATACTGTAAGTAAACCAAGGATTATTTGTGCAGGGTAGTGTAAATTAATGGCCTGTGTATTTGCAGTAGCGGTAGTAACTAAGAGAGTAAACATTAAGTGAATGCTGTAGAGTTGTTGCGTAGTGTGTTTGGCCATCCAGAGTTTCGTGGTGCGCAGGCCGATATTGTGAATCATGTTGCTGGTGGTGGTGACGCTTTAGTCTTGATGCCCACTGGTGGCGGTAAATCTTTGTGTTATCAACTGCCCGCATTGTTGCGTCCTGGGGTGGCTCTGGTTGTATCGCCATTAATTGCTTTGATGCAAGATCAAGTGGCCGCGCTCACGCAACTCGGGGTGCGAGCTGCAGTTCTCAACTCAACTTTGGATGCGCGTGCAGTGCATGGCGTAGAGCGTGCATTATGTGCTGGAGAACTGGACTTGCTATATGTTGCCCCCGAGCGCTTGATGATGCCTCGCATGCTAGAGTGCTTAGAAAACAGCGAGATTGCATTATTTGCTATTGACGAGGCGCATTGCGTATCACAATGGGGCCATGACTTCCGACCTGAGTATTTGCAATTGAGTGTATTGCATGAGCGCTTTCCGCAAGTGCCTAGAATTGCGCTTACTGCTACGGCTGATCCGCAAACTAGAACTGAAATTATTCGACGCTTAGGCCTTGATGATGCCAGAGTCTTTGTTTCTAGTTTTGATCGTCCTAATATTCGATATACCATCGTTGATAAGGTTGATCCTCGTCAGCAATTATTACAATTTATACGAGAAGATCATCCAGGTGATGCTGGAATCGTATATTGTTTATCGCGAAAAAAAGTAGAGGAAACTGCCGCGTGGTTGGTAAGTATGGGGATTCGTGCTGTGCCCTATCACGCTGGCTTAGAGATGAGCGTACGGATGGCGCATCAAGCACAATTTCAGCGTGAAGAGGGTATTGTGGTAGTAGCAACTATTGCATTTGGTATGGGTATTGATAAGCCTGATGTGCGATTCGTTGCGCATTTGGATTTACCAAAGAGCATTGAAGGTTATTACCAAGAGACTGGACGCGCAGGCCGTGATGGTGCGGCAGCAGATGCTTGGATGGCTTATGGATTAGCTGATCTAGTGCAGCAACGTCGGATGATTGATCAATCTGAAGGCAGTGAGGAGTTTAGGCGCGTATCGGTTGTGAAGTTAGACGCGCTATTGGGTTTGTGCGAGTCGGCGAGTTGTCGGCGTGTGTTGTTATTAGAGTATTTTGGTGAGGCTAGTGTGCCTTGTGGGTATTGTGATACTTGTTTGAATCCGCCTGAAATTTGGGATGCAACCGAGGCTGCGCGTAAAGGACTGTCGTGTATCTACCGCACAGGTCAGCGATTTGGCGTAGTGCATTTGATTGATGTACTGTTAGGTAAAAGCAATGAACGGATTAAACAGTGGGGTCATGATCAATTGACAGTTTTTGGTATCGGCCTCGAGCATGACGAGATGACTTGGCGCAGTATATTTCGACAATTGGTGGCAATTGGATATGCACGTCCAGATCATGAAGCGTTTGGAGCACTGCAACTAACCGCGAGCAGTCGACCTGTTCTCAAGGGTGAGGCACGAGTAGAATTAAGGCGAGTTGTGGTTCAGCAAGGACGAACTAGTAAGTTGCGTGCGTTACCAACAGCGATTAAACCGGCAGATGGTGATTTGTTTGAACGACTCAAGAATTGGCGAATGACGCAAGCGCGTGAGCAAGCAGTTCCAGCGTATGTCATTTTTCATGATCGTACGCTGGCAGAGATTGCAACGGCTAAGCCTAGTAATTTGCAGGCATTAGCAACCATTGGTGGTATGGGCAGTAAGAAATTAGAGCGTTACGGTGCAGAGTTATTGACATTGGTCCGTCAGTGAAATATTGGTATCGGTATTATTTGAGTATTGATTAGGCTGATTAAAATTAAAATGAGGAACTGTAGCGATGGCTATTACAATCTTTCCAGTTACACCGGACTTTGCTGCTGAAATTGGTGATGTTGATTTATCCCAAAAAATATCCGTGTCAGACATGGCGGAGATAAAAGAGGCGTTTTGGAAGTATTCGGTGTTGGTGTTTCCAGATCAAATACTTACACAGCAACAACAATTGAGTTTTGCTGAACACTTTGGTCCAATAGAGCGTGAGCGCACGCTTGATCCCAAAGCCACGCCGAGTCGATTTGATGGTGCGTTCTCGGACATTTCTAATTTAACCGCTAGTGGTGAGATTTGGGCTGAGGATAGTCGACAGCGCATGTATAAAGCGGGTAATAAGTTGTGGCATACGGATAGCTCATTTAAACGCTTGCCGAGTGTGTGTTCTATGCTTTATGCAACGACAGTGGTGCCTTTGGGTGGCCGTACCGAGTTTGCTGATCAACGGGCTGCTTATGATGCGTTACCACCAGTGATGAAGCAGCAGTTACAGGGATTAATCGCCGAACATTGGATTGCCACATCACGCCGGCGGAGTGGCTTTAGTGAGTTTACCGTAGAAGAACAGCAACGCTTGCCTGCAGTGCCGCAGGCTTTAGTGCGAACTATCCCGCAAAATGGGCGAAAATCCTTGTTTGTAGCCTCGCATGCCAGCCGCATCTATGGCATGCCAGATGCAGAAGGTCGTGCCTTGATTGATGATTTAATTGCGCATGTGATTCAACGACAATTTGTATACAGTCACCGTTGGCGGCCGAATGAATTAGTGATGTGGGACAACCGATGTACTATGCATCGTGGCACAGACTTTGATGATATGCGTTGGGTGCGTGATATGCGCCGCGTTACCGTCAGTGATATTGCCAACTCGTGCGAGCAAGAGGGGCTATCGCTGCCTGTCTAAGCGCTACCCGCATTATGAACGGCGCCTAGACGTTGACATTAGTCGAGTCGAATCTTGGCCTCGCGCACGACCCGAGCCCAACGGTCGACTTCGGTTTTAATGTGGCTTGAGAATTGCTCTGGACTGCCGCCCAACGCTTCAATGCCTTCGGCAGTGAAACGTTTGACAACGTCTTGTTGTTGCAATATTTTCATTAACTCGACATTAAGTTTGGTGATAATTTCGCGCGGAGTTTTGGCGGGTGCTAGCGGGCCGAACCAAGTCGTCGACTCATAGCCAGGTACGCCAGCTTCGGCTACGGTGGGTAGACTCGGTAGAATTTTTAAACGCTTCGTGGAAGCTACAGCAATGCCGCGCATACGACCGGCCTGCACATGTGGATACAAAGGCGGAACACCGGTGATAGTGAGCGAGGTTTCACCCGAGATCAAGGAGATAGTCATCGGACCAGTACCGCGATAAGCGATCGACGCGATATCTGTTTTAGTGAGTAACTTAAAGTACTCGACAGCCAAATGTGATGCACTGCCAGCACCAGATGAAGCATAGTTGATTTGACCTGGTCGCGATTTGGCCAAAGCAATGAGTTCACGGACCGAACGTACCGGCAGTGACGGATGCACAATTAACATATTGGGTACCATCGCAAACAAGATGACTGGTGCAAAATCACGATTGACCTCATAGGGGAGTTTTGGATAGAGAGCCGGGCCAAAGCCAAAAGTGCCGACATGACCAAAGATTAAGGTATAGCCATCTGCTGGTGATTTCGCCACATGATCTAGACCGATGGTGCCGCCCGCACCGGGTCGGTTGTCGACAATCGCTGGTTGACCCCAAGCCTCGCCTAATTTTTGCATCATGATGCGAGCAATGATGTCTGTGCTACCGCCAGGGGCGAACGGCACAACTAAGCGGATTTGTTTGCTCGGATAGCTGATAGACGCATCGGTTTGCGCATGTGCAAAGTTTGATAATAGTGTCAACCCGCATGTAACCTTGAGTAGTGTTATGAGTGATGCCTTGAGTCTGTTAGACCAGATGATGTGGATCATGTGCAATGCATTCTGATGGCGTGACAAAGCATTCGTGAGAGTGCTGGGGTTAATGATGGTTTAAGCTGCTGAAAAGTAAATGAATACCAAATAAGCATGAGGGATCATTCAATTAATATTGAAAACCTTCAATACCATAAGCGCTCATGAGTTGATTGCGACTCATTTCACCAACGGAGTTGATACCAAGCATCGCCATATTGCGATCGATTTCATCATGCAATAAGCGAATAGCATGTCGTACTCCAGCTTCACCTGCAATAGCTGCAGCATAAAGCATGGGTCGTCCAACAAATACAAATTTCGCACCTAGAGCTAGCGCTTTTAGTACGTCAGTGCCGCGTCGTACACCGCTATCCATCATCACTGGGGTGTTACCAGCAGCAGCAACGATGCCGCCAAGTACGCGCAATGGCGCTGTTGCAGAATCGAGTTGTCGACCGCCATGATTGGATACAATAATGCCATCAACGCCGTGATCTAGGGCGAGTGGTACATCACCTTTGTCGAGCACACCCTTGATCAATAGATTACCTTTCCATAGCTTACGCATTAAGGCCACATGTTTCCAGTTTAGATGATCGCGGTTTGCGCGCTCGCGCACTGCAGTTGATGATAGTAAGGGCGTGCGTTTGCCCATATTTTCGAAGTGCGGCATACCTTGCTTTAGATAAGTGCGCACAGCTGTGCCGAATAGCCATTGTGGCCGCAGCATGCAATCCCATGCTAATCTTAGTGAGGGTCGCAAAGGTGTGTTGTATCCATTGCGCACATTATTTTCGCGGTTAGATCCAACGGGTACATCTACCGTTAGCGCGAGCGTTTGGTAACCGGCCTGGCCAACACGTTCCACGAGTTCGGTAATTGCTGCATCATCACCAGGTAGATATGCTTGGAACCAAGCGTTGCGGCCACCGGCTGCACGCACATTTTCAAGTGTAGTTAAGGAGGCACCGCTGAGTAGCATGGGAATGTTGTGCGCAGCAGCTGCGCGTGCTAGATTGAGGTCGCCTTCATAGCCTGCCAAAGAAGTGCCACCCATTGGGCAGATTCCAAACGGTGCGTTATAGGTTTCACCAAATAATGTGGTTTGTTGCGACCGTTTTGAGACATCGACCAAGGTGCGTGGCACAAGTGCTAAATCGTCATACACAGATCGATTCCATTCTCGCGTGGTGTTGCGTTCGACGCCCCCTGAGACGTAACCAAAAATTGGCCGTGGAAGATATTGTTGGGCGGGCGCTTCAAAATCTTCCAGCGCGAGGATCATGCGCAAGTTTGGCGGTGCATTAGCGCTAGTCAGTTGTGGAATACCGCGATCGCTAGAGGATAGGATCTTGTTGGGATTGATTGACATAGAAGTTCCTCAAAGGGTCACCGATGTTTCGGCAGTGTATCGATTATGGTGAGAATGATAACGTGTAATTTAGGCGATGAGCTAGTCGTTTTTCATGGCTTAGAGTTTGCATCGTGAACGCTCTGGCGTATTGCAGTGCATTATGCGTTCAGAGTTTGGATTATGATGTCTAAAAAATAATTTATATTTTGTAAAGGATGATTGTGGACCAGTGCCAATTTGAGTTAAATGCTGAGTTTGTCAGGTTATGTGACCTTTTGAAGTTAGCCGGCATTACCGAGAGTGGTGGCCAGGGTAAGGTATTAGTGGCTAATGGTGAGGTGCGCGTCGACGGTCAGTTAGAGTTGCGTAAGACTGCAAAGATTCGTGCAGGACAGCAAGTGTTGTGTCACGGGATTGCAGTGACAGTGATAGCGGCGCCCTAATCATAAGCAGTGTTTGTGTCAGCAAGAAGCGGAAGGAGTTGTGATGGAATCTAGATTGGCAGAGATTGAGATTAAGCTTAGTTTTAACGAAGACTTATTAGATGATCTCAATCGCATTGTAGCGCGTCAACAGCAGTCCCTAAGTGCATTAGAGTCACAAGTCAGAGAGTTGCGTATTCAATTGCAACGCTCGATGCCAAGTGAGCAGTCGCAACAGGTGCATGAGATTCCGCCGCATTATTAATTGGTGTGTATAGCGTAGCGGTAAGAGGGCTACAACATAAAATCTAAGGAGGAGATTCTATATGCATGAATCGCAACTATCACGGGTGTGCGTGGCACCCGAGCAATTAGGATTGATGAGTGAGCGGCTACCGCGAATTGATGCAGTAATGAATGCTGAGGTTAATGCGCGAGCGCTACCGGGTGCCGTGTTAATGATTGCCCGTCACGGTCAGCTGGCCTATAGCGGCGCTTGGGGTTATCTAGACCCTCAGACACAACAGCCGATGCCACAGGATGCGATCTTTAGTATTGCGTCTATGACCAAACCCCTGGTAACGGTTGCTGCTTTGATCTTGGCGGAGCAGGGTTTTTTGGCCATTAATGAACCAGTTGCCAAATATTTGCCGTTGTTGGCCAATCGTACAGTTAATCCGCCGCTATGTGATGGTGCTGTGGGCGCGCCCACAGAGGCGGCAGTGCGACAAATGACCGTAGAAGATTTGATGCGTCATACCTCGGGCTTGAGTTATGGTCGCGGCGCGCTCGCTCTAGACCGCCGCTATCCGATATCTTCGGACTCCGCCTCTAGTCAATGGACAGGTGCAGAGTTCATTAACCAGCTCGCTGCATTACCACTACATTATCAGCCAGGTTCGAAGTGGGAGTACAGCTTGGGCTTAGATGTGTTGGGTTTGGTGGTAGAGGCGGTAGCGGGTCGCACATTGGGTCAGTATTTAGAGCAAGTGTTATTTAAACCGCTACTGATGTTGGATACGGCGTTTACAGTGCCTGCAGAACAAGTTGGGCGCTATGCTCGCGCGCTAGCGACTGATCCGGTGACTGGTGCCGCGCAAACACTGCGCGATGGCACCAAGCCGCATCGCTTTGATTGTGGCGGGGGTTGCGCAATTTCTACGGCTGCCGATTACTTGCGGTTTGCCCAAATGTTATTGAATCAAGGTGAGCTCGATGGCGTGCGGATTTTGTCGCGCAAATCTATTGAATATATGACCAGTGATCATTTGGGGCCAGAGACAGATCGCTCGCGACTAGACGCTTATCCTAATTTAACTGGTTATGGTTTTGGTTTGAGTGTGGCGGTGCGGCGCAGTGCGGGACGCGGTGGCATGCCCAGTTCGGCGGGTGAATTTCACTGGGCTGGCTCAACGGGGACTTATTTTTGGGTCGACCCGACCGAGGCGCTAGCCGTAGTATTTATGGCTCATGCCCCTGGGCCGATTCGCTATTACCATCGGCAACTGTTACATAACTTGGTGCTACAGACCTTAGTGTAATCGGTAGCCGCTTTGGAAAATCTAGACTTGTAACTCTAGGGGTTTGGTAATCCACTGAATTTATTGATTATTTTTAAATCATGTAGATTTTGGAGCGGTCTGGGCCAAATTGCTACCTAGCGCTTTAAATGCTTGATTTATTGGAAGTGTGCGCTCTTTATGGCATAATTAATGCATGAATGATACGCCATCAAACGATTCACCAATTTCCAGCGAAGCCGCTCCAGAGCCAGCGCCTGCACCGCAGCCGCAGCAGACGTACACGCCGCCGCCTATGTCACCGCGTGCCCGGATGCAACAATTGCTGGCCATCCCAGACCGTAACCGTACTGATGCTGAGTGGGATGAGTTGAATGAGTTAGAAATTGGTTTGGCAGTGGGTAATCGTATCGGTGGTCCAGAGCCCCAGAATCGTCATCCGCATCAGCGTCAAAATCAGGGTCCGCGGCCTGGTGGTCGTCCGCAACAAGGCCATAACAGAAACCCCAACGCTGGCCATAATAACCCCAATAATCCCAATAATCCCAATCACCTCAGCAATATTAATAATCCTAACAATCCCAATCATCCGAATAATGCTAATCCGGGCAATGGCGGCAACCCGTCCGGTGGCAAAAAGTTCCATAAACGGATTGGGAAGCGGCGTCCTCCTCAACCACCGCAATAAGCTTTGTTGCTACATAGGTCTAACAGATCTGCGGTGATTGATCTTCGTTGTGCTCTCAGGAATGTTTGCGGCTTGGTTTAAATAGACTTCCCCTTCACAATAAATGTAATTTTAGATGAGCGCTGCAGATGTTGGCGCTGATCGTGCTCGATTAACTGAGGTAACGATAATGACGATGACTCCCGCCCAATTGCAAAAACAAAACGCCCTAAAATTATTAAACAAGATGAAGCAAGGTGGCGTTGCAGCGCTACCAGGTGCAGCCCCAGTGGTTGATCGCCGTGCTCAGCGTAAGGCTGACCAAGCTTTGGGTTTAGTGCCGTTTGCAGTGAAGCTAAATAGCGATTTAATCAAGCAAATCCACACCCAAGCTGAAGCGCGCCAACTATCTGTACAGGAAGTCGTCGCCGAGTTACTGACGGCGGGGTTAGCTGCTAAATAAGCGATCAGCGTTTATGCTGATTGCTTCTTGCATCCTGATTTAAATGTAATTCAGATACCGTAATACAGCAGCTGTCGATTGAGCTAAGGTCAATCATGTGATTAGACAAACAGCCTGCTCGATTAAGATACCTCGTGCATACGCGAGATGTCTTTAGCGTTTAATTTGCGCAAGGCTTTATCAATATCATCAAACTGTAGACGGATAGGCCTAACCCTAACTGCAGTCATTCATTTAGATTATTTTCTCTTTGGGTTTAGACCGGTGAGACGCTCGACCATGGCGTCGGCCCCCAGTTAGCATGCGAGCCGGCACAGACTGTTCTCCTCGGCAACACCTATAGAAATACTAAATCAGCCCCCCGATAGTGCAAGCCTCGTTAGAGTATTGCGCACAATAATACCAACGTGCTCAACCTGTTTAACTTTCATGACACCTTTTATGGATTGGCAATGGGTTAGTATTTAAAAAATCAGCAAGTTCTAGCGCACAGTGTTTTGAATAATTATAGAATGTTACGCTGGCCTATATTCAACAGTAGCCAAAGAGATCGTCTGAGGGCGACACCGAATCTGTAGACAACCTGTAAAGAGCGTCTATAAATTACTTCATAAATCAGAGAGATAGAATGACCACTTCCACTCCAAAAGCGCAATGGCGCTCATCACCGCCCCTTTATCATTATTTAGGTTTTGAACTCGACTCCATTGGTGATGGAGCTGCACAAGTCAGAGTTCCGGTGCAAACCGATTTATCGAACTCCCGAGGTGAAGTGCATGGTGGTGCTTTATCGGCAGTAGCGGATGCGGCCATGTCGCAAGCGGTGCGCACATTGATCGATGTCGAGATGGGTGTGGCGACGATGACCTTGGTGATGAACTTCTTGGCGCCGGCGCGCGGCGAAGTGATTTGCAAGGCCACAGTGCGTAAGTCTGGGCGCAGTGTGATGTTTGCAGAGGCGGAAGTGATTGGATCTGATGGAGTGCTCGCCTGCACGGCGAGCGCGAGTTTCCGAATACTTCCAAAATCGGTGTATCACAAAAAATAATTCAATCATGCGCTAATCGTGGCGTGCCGGCGACGATGCAAAACTGCATGCCAAAATCGTGCGTATCAGTACTGTATGCCGAACGTGCGAACCGTTGCGCCTTCAGGCTGCCCCGGTGGTTGCGGATTCGCCCCACCCCCCCTGTTTTTTCTGCAGACAGTCTATAGGTGGTCGCGAGTGATTGAAGTTCCAGGTATTCAAACGGATGAACACGGTGGAATTCAGTGGGTCACTGCGTGCAGTGAATCCGCTATAATCGAACTATGTTCACCTGTTTAATTAATCAATCTGTGTTACCGCCAAGTGTTGCCGGCTATTGTATAGTGGCCTGGCATCCCCCCTCATTGCCTTAGCAGTCAGCCGCACGCGTGTTCGTGTCGCCAATATAGTCAATATCGCAAGTCGCAATAATGCTTGCGGCAATATGCAGATCTCAGGATCGCTGATCTACTGTTAAGGACAATCCATGAATCCCACACGTCGTACGTTTCTACAAGCTGGTGCGCTTGGCGTAGCTGTTGTTTCACAAACATTGTCAGCCCAACCCTTACTACATTTCCCCAGTGCCGAGCTTATGCCAAAGGGGCGGCAACGACGAGTGGTGATTGTGGGTGGCGGCTGGGGCGGCCTTACGGCGGCCCGCCATCTGCGTGAACAGTCACCTGACCTTGAAGTAGTGTTGCTCGAGCGTAATCCGATTTTTTGGTCATGTCCGCTCAGTAATAAGTGGTTGATCGATGTCATCGACACCCAATTTTTAGTGCATTCCTATATGATCCCTGCGCGCCGACATGGTTATACGTTTATTCAAACCGAAGTCAGTGATATTGATCGTGCCCGTCGTCGCGTGCATACCGCGCAAGGTTATATTGATTACGATTGGTTGGTGGTGTCAGCGGGGATCCGTTACGGTTTTGAGGCGTGGTTTGGTAATGATCAGCAGGCGGCAGATTACACACGCACGACTTACCCCACTGCATATATTCCCAGTGCTGAGCACGCGGCTGTGAAACAAAAAATTCGCGATTTTAAAGGGGGCACATTTGTTATGACGCTACCCCCGCCACCGCACCGCTGCCCACCTTCGCCCTACGAGCGGGCGTGTTTGATGGCCTGGTATTTCAAGGCCAATAAGATTCCCGCCAAGATTGTGATTCTAGATCCTAAGCCGATCGTAGCCCCGATTACCGCTGGCTATAATCTGGCATTCAAAGAGCTCTATGCCGATATAATTACCCATGTGCCAAAAGCGACGATTAAAGAGGTCGACCCCTTTAATAAAGTGGTCAAGACAGCGGCCGGTGATTTTAAATTTGATGATGCGCTGTTAATGACCCCGCATCAGGCTGCTGATCTAGTATGGAAAGCAGGTTTGATTGGTAAAACTCCGCAAGGCACACCAACCGGTTGGGCTGACGTGCACCCGCTGTTTTATAACGTTAAAGATGATCCCCAAGTGTTTGTGATTGGTGACTCGGTAGGGGCAGTCTCACCGCACTTTGGCCATTACCCCAAAAGTGGTCATGTTGCCAACAAAGAAGGCCGAGCAGTAGCGCAATATATTAGCCAACAGGCCCGGGGCCAAGCGCTAACCCATGTGATGATTGATAACCTATGTTATATGCTCGTCAACAATACGCCGCGCGAAGCAATCTCGGTGCAGTTTGATTACAAATTGGGTGCTGACGGATTATTGCAACAAACTCAAATCGACGACAATCAGCGTCGTCCCGAGTTGTGGCAAGAGGACTTACGCTGGGTGGAGTGGATGTATCAGGACTTTTTAAAAGCCTAGACAGGGACTGCAGATCGCACGCGCTTGGTATCCTGTGAAATAAATTTCCTTTATAATCAGGAAGATGAAATTTAAGAAGTCATCAAAGGCGATGACAAGTGATCTGTAATCGCTACATTTTAATTGTGTATAAGGATACCGTGCGATGCGTGCGATACAAACTCAAAAACTGTTGCAGTCTGTGGTGCTGGGCTTCTACTTCAGCATGCTAGTCTTGGCAAGCGTTGGCGGATCAGCGCATAGCGCTGAGGATCCTGCGAAGTATCCCGCGCGTGCTTTGCGTTTTATCGTACCGTTCCCGCCGGGTGGTGGCAATGACACTATCGCGCGAGCAATTGGGCAGCAACTATCGATAGCCTTTGGGCAGCAGGTGTTGATTGATAATCGCCCTGGTGCTGGCAGCATTATTGGCGCACAAGCCGCGGCTACTGCACCCGCTGATGGCTATAGTTTGTTTTTAGCTGGAGTTGCCAGCCATGGCATCATTCCCAACCTGCGTAAAAAAATGCCTTACGATGCGCTCAAAGATTTTGAGGCGGTGAGCTTGATTGCCTCTGCCCCGTTACTGGTGGTGGTGCATCCCTCCCTACCGGTGCGCTCGATTAAAGAGTTGGTTGCTTTGGCCAAGGCTAAGCCAGGGACAATTAACTATGCATCTAACGGTGCGGGTGCATCTTCGCACCTAGCTGTAGAGTTGTTTAACATGATGGCTGGAACCAAAATGGTACACGTGGCTTACAAAGGTTTGGCTCCTGCACTCACCGATGTGATGACTGGTGAAGTGCCCTTGATGTTCTCAAGTGCTGTAGCAATGTTGCCGCAAGTGAAATCGGGGCGACTACGCGCAATTGCCATGACCGGTGCGCAGCGCTCGGCTGCTATACCTGACATTCCCACAGTTGCTGAAGCGGGGATTAAAGGCTATGAAACGGGCTCGTGGTATGGCGTGGTGGTGCCTGCGGGCACGCCCAAATACGCAATTGACAAATTGAATAGCGAAATCGTGCGCATCACTAAGTCCGCCGATCTTACCCGCCGCCTAGAGAGCGAAGCGGTGATTCCTGTCGGTAGCACGGCCGCAGCATTTAGCGCGCATATCAAATCTGAGCTCACGCGCTGGGCACAAGTGATTAAGGCTGCACACCTGGCCTTGGAATAAGTTCAGGGGGTCGTTGGTATATCGCACATCTAGCCTCAATACTTAAAGTTCTGCCCTACTTTAAAAAGGCATTGAGGGGCTATTGTTTAGACATCTGTAAAGCCGATCGCTAAATTGTCGCTATACGCGTACAGACACTGCTCCAGTTGGAACAGATAAACACGTTATAAAAATGACTGTAGACTAGGGCAGAACGTCTACGGAAATTTTGGCCTCGACGATAATCTTTTTCCACATCTTTAAGTCTGAGGCCATCATGTCACGAAACCCATCAGGCGAAGTGGTTGATACTTCAAAGCCATTCTTTTCAAAGCGCTGAATCACATCGGCTTGTGCCAGGCCCTTAACCATAATGGTATTTAGGGTGCTGACAATTGCAGCCGAAGTGCCTCTAGGCGCTACGATGCCCCACCAACCAGTGTTGTAGTAACCTGGAATAGTCTCGGCGATCATGGGGATATCGGGATATGCTTTTAGGCGTTGCGAGTGACCCACTCCCAAAATCCGTAAGCGGCCTTCGCGATGGAAGGGCAAGGGTTGGAGTAGACCAGCGATCAACAAGGGCACGTTACCCGCCACTACATCCAGAAATGCCATTGAGCCGCCTTTGTAGGGTACGTGAATGAGCTCAATACCCGCTCGCGTCATGAGTTGTGCGGCACCTAAGTGATTTGGCGTGCCCACGCCAGGCGAGGCAATTTGCAACTTACGCGGTGCAGCGCGCGCCATGTCGAGCATTTCTTTAACGGTGTTAATGCCTAGGCTTGGGTGCGCAACTAGGGAGTAAGGCACATAGGTGGCTAGCCCAATCGGCGCGAAGTCTTTGATTGGATCGTAGGGAATTTTATTGCCAAGTAGCGCAGGGCCAGAGACCATGCCACCAGTGGTTGCTAGCAGCAGAGTATAGCCATCGGGTTGGGCGCGGGCGACTATCGCGTGACCGAGGGTCGCACCAGCACCTGGACGGTTATCGATTAAAACTTGCTGCCCCAATGTTTTGGTGATTTGCTGGCCGACTTCGCGGGCCGTAAAGTCAGTGCCTGCCCCAGGCGTGTAGGGCACGATCAAGCGGATTGGTTTAGTGGGGTAAGCCGGCGCTGTTGCGGCAGTGCTAACCGGCGCCGCAACCAGCCCAAACAGACTCGCTAGGCTAGCAGCAATAGCTAGCCAAAATTTAACGTAACTACTTGAAAAATATAACATATTTTAATGTCCTGTAGAGAAGTTTCAGACTAAACCTTGGAATATTAACCTGCCCGCCGTCTAAACTTTTGGAAGCCCGGAGGTTTGAGTGGCGCCATCCGCCGCACTGCACCGGAATTCACGATCACTTCGCCAATATACAAATCACCGTGACTGTCGGCCCAAATGCCATGGGGGGCGACAAAATTCCCAGGCAGCACGGGGTTTTCACCACCGATTTGGGCGGCAATCGTGCCCTCGGGATCGCACACGGTGACGCGCGCAATAGGCGAGTGTCCGCAAGGCGGGTAAATCATGGACTGGTCATGCGCGGGCATTGGGCCTTCTGAGCGTTTCATCATGTAGTTATGAAAGCCCCCTTCAGCGATATGCACCATGTCTTGATGATCGATAAAAATATCGTAGGGACGATTCAGAAAAGTCCACTCGCGCAGATACTCACCATCAGGCTTGAAAATTTGCACCCGCGAGTTCTCGCGATCGCACACATAGACTAAGCCAGCGCTATCGACGCCGATGCCGTGGGGTAGCAAAAACTGCCCAGGGCCACGACCAGGCTCGCCCCAAGAGAACAATAACTTGCCCTCTTTAGAGTATTTATGCACGCGGCAATTGCCATAGCCATCAGCAATATACATATCGCCGTTAGGCATCACAGAGACATTGGTGACTCGGTTAAACGGACCACCAGCATACTGCACAGGGCTCACCCCAATTTTGTAGCCGGTATCGGCGGCAACCCCAGACTCGCCCAAGGTCATCAGCTTTTTGCCATCGGTGGTGTATTGATGCACCGTGTGATCTTTGTCATCAGCCAGCCATAGGTGGTCGTTGTGGTCGATGAAAATCCCATGTGGCCCTTTGAACTGGCCTTCGCCCCAAGCGTTGAGGAAGCGCCCTTCTTTATCGAACACAATGATCGGATGGGCGCCGCGGTTAAACACATAGACCCGATCTTGTGAGTCGCAAGCGACGCCAGCGACTTCGATAAAGCACCAACCCTCTGGCATTTGCTCCCAGCCGGCGATGACTTCGTACTCAATTTTATGTGTACCTAAGGCCATGATGACTCCTTCAAAGGGTGAGTGGCGATATAGGGTTTATGAAAAAAGATTAATATTTTCAATAATTTAGAGTTTTTGACAACGCTGGCGTGGACAAGTGCCAATGGTGCTGGCAATAGCAACGTTGCGGCGTGATGTCGATGGTAGAGTGGTATTCATGTGGCGGTTCTCCTCCCGGGACGTGATTGGGTTCATGGCTAATCATATGAGCAACATTGGTGCGCTGCGCCATTGCCTGTACTGAGGTACGGGTAAGCGTCTTGTCATTCGCCCAGGCATTATGCATATCAATACAAGACTAATTGCAAAGCCAAGCCTAAGGCTAACATAAGCACGGCCAAAAATTAACCTGGAAGTTTTCACGATAAATCCGAATGGGCTTCAGATGTTAAAAAGTGGGCACTTAAATGGTATGGGCACTGATCATCCGATACCGTGGCAGACCCAGTCGGTAGATGAAATGCCCAACACTCAACGTTAAACACGCTAAGCTGTAGCGGTGCCTAGTCTTGCGCAAGACTAGGCCAGATCGCGGTCAAGCGCTTAGGTATATTCGATGGCAGTTTATCATTAGCATTCAAGCAGGTGATTCAGTGATAAAAAACCCCGCATCTAATCAGGTGCGGGGTTTTTTATGGGGGGGCTGTTACGGTGTTTTTATACTGATATGGCTTTGAATGACTCAGTCATTAACCTGTAAACACAACTGGGGCTAAGGTGTTTTGATCAATCATCACATCAACAATGGCTGGTTTACCGCTGGCGAGCGCGCGTTCAATTGCACCCTCTAGATCTTCGGGGCGGGTGACGTGCTCACCATTTGCACCAAACACTGTAGCCAATGCACCAAAGTCTGGGTTGTTGTAATCCACAGCAAAGTAGCGACCACCGAAATGTTCGTTTTGGAATGCACGCTCGTTACCCAAGCCCTGGTCATTAAACACCACATACACCACGGCAATGTTCTCGCGCACTGCGGTTTCGAGCTCGCCAATATTACACATTGCACCCATATCGCCGGATGCGCAAATCACCGGCTGATCGGGGCGTGCAAGCTTGGCACCCATGGCAATGGGTAGCGAGCCACCCACAGAAGCCCAGTCATCAATACACATAAAGGTGTTGGGTTGGTAGCTCTTGAAGTAACTACGCACGTGCTTACCACCATTGCCCGCATCGACTACTAAAATGCCGTTCTTTGGCAATACTTTGCGAATCATGTGCGCCACAAACTGTGGTTGAATGGGTTGAGCCGTGGGTTTGAGTTGAGTGTTGAGTTCGTGATCAAACGCGGCGCGTGCTTCAGCCACATTCACCCACGAGGCGCGTGCACCAGCTTGCGCCGCATGGCTTGCCAAACCTTGAATAAAGCTTCGAGTAGAGCCAGTCACACCCAATTCAACGGGGAATACAATCCCAATTTGTCCAGGGGCTGCAGTGTGGTGAATGATTTTTGCTTGTGCGCTAATGACACCGTATTTATACATGGTGGAGAACACATCAAAATGTGCACCAATAGCAATAATGACATCGGCTTGTGGTGCTGCACGATTGGCGCTACTAAAGCCATTGCGACCCAGCGGACCTAAGGCCAGCGCATGCGTAGATGGGAATGCATCCGGGCAATATTGCAGCACAGTCACAGGGATTCCGGTCGCCGTAGCCAACGCTTCCATAGCCGCAACAGCATCTTCTTTCATGACGCCACGGCCAACCACAAACAACGGTTTTTTAGCGCTGCTGATTAAAGCCCATGCTGCATCGACTTGCTGAGGGTCACATACCGCGGCTACGGTATTGCGATACGCAGCAGGTGCCGTAGTCTCGGGCGTACATTGTTGCATCAACACTTCGCTAGCGGCTTCAATATGGGTTGGGCCTTGTGGTTCGGTGAGAGCTACGCGAAACGCTTTGCGCACCGATTCTTGCACTTTTTCAACATAGGGAATGCTGTAAGCCCATTTGGTAATCGGGCGCATAAAGGGGATTTGATCCATGTCTTGCGTGGCATCACGTTCGCGCATCACACTCTCTTGCACGCCGCAAATGCTAATCACAGGCACATTGCCACGGAAAGCAGCACCAATCGCAGTCACAATATTAGTAACTCCTGGTCCTTCGGTAGCGGTCACTACAGAAGGTTTGCCGCTAGCACGTGCAAAACCATAAGACATGAAGGCCGCGCCTTGCTCGTGGCGGGTGAGTATAAAACGAATTTGTGGGGTCTCACGCAGCACATCCAGAATGGCTAAGTTTTGTGTGCCAGGGATGCCAAACACGTGATCAATACCCTCGCGTAATAGGCCGTCAACAAGGGCTTTAGCGCCGGTGATAGTAGTGCCTTTGGGTGCTGTGCTGTTGCTCATGCGAATCCTTTCGGTGAAGAATGAAGAAAAATAATAAAAATAACGATAGCACTAAAAAGATGAAAAAATAGCATTTGAATTAAAGGCTTATGTGGCGACAAGCAGAGCTAAAGCGAAGATCAGTTACAAGCGATGCGCCACATTATGATTTAGATCGTTTCTTTGAGGCGACTATTTTATGCATTATAGTGATATTGAAGCAGAATTACACGCGAGATGAGCCCGCAAAAGTATCGGTATTTTAATATCTTGATTATGACATCAAAACCAAGCGCTTATCCAATAGCAAAGAGCTCAAGATCGGTGGAGATGATGAGCATAACAGGTGGCACAATACGAAAATTACACAGGGGGTAGACCTGTCATCTAAACATCACAAGGCAGAACATAAAGCGATAGCGCGCATGTTAAAGAAATCCCTACTGCTCGTCATCAATCTGACTTTGATCGGTTGTGCAACGCCAGAGTACAAAAATGCTCAAGGCGAATGCCGGTATGAAGCTTATCAAAAATACCCAATCTACAACGTATCAAAAATAGTTACACTCACACGTCCGGTACAAGTGCCAACAGGTCAAACTGATTGCGTTACAACGCATACCGGCAATCTTGCAAAACAAAATAATTACTGAATTAAAATAGAGTCGTGCAGGTAAAAATTTACGCTATCAAAAAAGATTTGCCAATAAAACAGATCGTAGCTGGCAATGGAAATTAAATTTGGAAAAATTACTAGGGGTTGGGTGGTCTTTTAGCTGGTGGGTTGCACTTACTTCAATTTTTTCTTGCGCTTGTTTTGGGGGTATTGGTGGATTTATTGCAGGATTCAATGGCCATCCTGAACTAGCGTCTACATATGGTGCGTTGTTAGGATTTATGTTTTCCTTGCCGGTATCTGTGAGGGCGCTAAGGGCGGCATTATTAAAAAAGAGAAGTAATTACCGAATAATGTTAATTAAAGATTCTGAGTAATATTGTTTAATGTTGGGCAATAAAAATTGACCATGCCCTGAAAAAATTAGGCATTATTTTATTTTTTTATACTCAGCATTATCGGGGTCTGGACGGTGTTAGCTTATACACTGCACTTAGGCAGTAGGACTATTTGAAAAATCTTGTCAGGGTGAGGATGCTGGTGAGTGTATAACTTGGGCATGACTATTTGGCTATACGCTTGGAGAGCGATCCTACCCTACTAGCCTCTTCTGAAGGAATGTGATCCCATAGCGGTTTGTATCTGCTTCAGTATTAAATCTTGTCACCCATTTGAGCGCTTGGTCGCGATATTGAATCCAAGCCAATTGAGGTTTCCTGAGTGCTATATTTTGAGGTAGATCTCAATGTTTGAAAGCTGCAGCCTAAATAATTTTTTTTACCGGCGGCAGAGTGTCCGCTGATGTCGAAATCAAACCGGTCTAGTACGCTCTTTTTTTTAGATTAAATATTCTAGGTAGAGCATGCAATTGTTGCGATTGATGACATAGATAAAATAAAAATGTGCTGCTGTAATTTTTATTGTACATGGACATTGATTTTGAATGGTTTGCATTTATTTCTTAATCCGGATTTGATAAAAAATTTTATAGATATCCTCTTTAATTTTAGCCTCATCTCTTTTTAATATTTCGTAATCTGTATCTGCGATGTTATTTTTATGTAGCCAGCGATGCAACCAAAATATTCTTATATTTTCAGCTTCTACAGAGTCTTTGGGATAAAACTGATCTGCAAAAGAAGTGTAATTAAAATATTGATAATCTGCATCGGTCTTTGATTTTTGAAAAGTGGTTGCATAAAAATCAGTAGAGGCACATCCTGTTATTAAAAGAAAAGCCAACATTGTAAAAATTTTTTTCATCGCTTGACCTGACATAATATGTCCTAACAAAGTATTGAATTGAATTGAATGGAATGGAATGGAAAAGGATTGAATTTGATGTGGATGGTTTGATTGGAAATAGCATGTTAAAAGAGCATGTGCTTAGATAAGTTTGGTATATCTGAATACAAATTTTAATGAATAGATACCCTCTTTTTTAAGTCGTAGATATCTGGCGTTATATCTAAGGCGAACCGGGAAAATACACGAGCACGTTTTTTAAAAATTAGTTTGCAAATTATAATCATTAAAATGAAGCATATTAAAATTTTGCAATGTCAATATAGTTATACATTTTGCCTTATTAATTTCCATTAAGTCTAAAAATAATAAACTGTTAATCGGTTGGTAATATTATTTTAATTTTTTTAAATGGATTAAAATTTTTGTTTTTTACGAATGTTAATTATTCAATAAATTAAGTTAAATTCATGAGGAGAATTTGATATGATTTCGTAATGAACAAGGCAAGGAAATAAAAATGAACGTGGTGATTACTCCGCTTTTTGTAAGGCTCACGCATTGGCTCAATGCCATTGCAGTTATTGTGATGATAATGAGTGGGCTTAGAATTTATAACGCATCGCCTATATTTGATTTTTTAATACCTAAAGAGTTGACTCTTGGTGGTTGGCTGGGCGGTGCTGTTTTGTGGCACTTTGCTTTTATGTGGTTATTACTCGTCAACGGTTTAATCTACCTCATTCTAAACTTTGCAACTGGCAGGGCTAAGAAGAAGTTCTTGCCGATTAGTCCAAAAGAGTTAGTGCGTGATGTGCTAGACACTCTCAAAGGCAAACTCGCTCACGATGATTTAAGTCAATATAACACCATTCAAAAGTTGGCTTACCTATCTATCATTGCGGACATTATCATATTGGTGATTTCGGGTCTGGCAATTTGGAAACCAGTTCAGCTACCTTTGTTCAGCGAGCTTATGGGTGGGTTTGAAAATGCGCGCATTGTGCATTTTCTGGCTATGGCATATGCGGTTTTTTTTATCATGGTCCATCTGGTGATGGTGGCGGTAGTGCCCAAAACTTTACGCATCATGATTAGGGGCAAATAAGATGAGCGACCCAAAGAAGATCGTCCCAAAGAAGATTTTTACCTCTCATGAAAAAGAGATCATCAAGGATGTCTATAAAGAGTTAGACATTCCAACCAGGCGTCAATTTGGTAAAAAGGCTTTGAGCTTAGGAGCAATCGCAATGCTTAGCGGTTGTAGTTTAAGTAACGAAGACTCAATTGAAAAAGCCCTCATGGTGATGTCCCGCTTTAATTATCGAGTGCAAGGATTATTATTCGATCCTAATCTGATGGCGCCAACCTATTCCGAGGATATGCTGACCAAGCCATTTCCGTTTAATGCTTTTTATGGTGAAGATGAAATTCGCCCAAGTCCTGTGAACTTTAAGTTAAAGGTCTCAGGATTGGTACAAGATACTAAATATTGGACTTTGCCTGAACTGCTCTATGCCGCAAACCAGCCAAATTACACGCCATATCTGTGTGGAAGGTTGGAGCGCAATTGGTAAATGGGGTGGTGTGCGATTCAGTGATTTTCTAAAACGCATTGGCGCGGACACAGGTGCGCAATTTGTAGGCTTTCGTTGCCACGATGACTACTACACAAGCATTGATATGCCAACCGCAATGCATGCGCAAACTTTATTAACACTTACATATGCCGATGAAGTGTTGCCACCTCAATATGGCTATCCAATGAAGCTTAGAATGCCAACAAAATTAGGCTATAAGAATCCCAAATACATTCAAGAGATTTTCGTAACTAATGTCAACCCAGGCGGCTATTGGGAAGACCAAGGTTACAACTGGTTTGGTGGAAGTTAATTCTAATTTCCTCAAAATAAGCACGTCAGTGCACTTTAATTAACTAACGGAGTATTAAGCATGAAAAAACTATCTGTATTATTGGCAACACTTTTGATGACAACTGTTTGTAACTCAGCTTTTTCTGATGATATGTCTAAAGACGGCATGAAAAAAGATGGCATGAAGAAGGAGTCAATGGCTAAAGACGGTATGAAAAAAGATGAGATGAAGAAGGATGCTATGGCTAAGGATGGCATGAAAAAGGATGAGATGAAGAAGGATGCCATGGCTAAAGATGGTATGAAAAAAGATAGCATGGCAAAGTAATTGATTTGTAGCTGATCCCACTCTCGAGTGGGATTTTTTTTGCGCCCAATGATTTATTTTAATAGAGCTTAATTAAAGCTAATTGTAATTAAGCTCTATTGAGGTGAAATATGCTCTGTTTGAATTGCGGCTATCGCTACAAGGCGGACGCTAAATTCTGCATTATGTGTGGATTAGATATTAAAAATACTGACGCTGCAGTGATTCAGACATCCGGTAAGAATCCGCCTCACGCAGATGATAAAACTATTCCACATAATTCTAGAATGTCATTTGCACAATCTATAATAACGTGTTTTAAAAAATATGCAGATTTTAAGGGTCGTGCTTCTCGTTCAGAATATTGGTGGTTTGCGCTTTTTATTTCGTTGTTTGGGTCGTACTTGATAAACCAAGTGGAAGGTATATGGAAAATACTCACCTACTTGGGATTGATTATACCTTTAATGTCAGTTGGTACGCGCAGACTTCATGATACAGGCAGAAGTGGTTGGTGGCAGTTACTGCAACTTACTGGCGTTGGAATTGTTTTTCTTTTGATATGGTATTGTTCTAAAGGGGACGCGGACAGAAATAGATTTGACTCGTGAATACTTCGATTCTGCAATAGTTTATAAAGAGATTTCTGTAGCAATAACTTTTCCCTAACTCATTCAATTAAAAAAATCTAATGGTGGATCCTTTTTAGGGTATTCAAACACCCTTACAGCCCCCCAGCTCCCCACTTTCGCGTAGTGCTTGCAGCTGCTGCCAGCTGTGCTTAGGGCAGCGAGTTGCGCGGGTAGGCGGCACACACCAAACGCTGTAGTTACCCATGTCTTTTTGTTGCAAACAATATCTAAATTGTGCAACGGATAGATAGCTTGGAGGTACAACGGCATTCGCGATCTGCGGTGTGACTAAGAAAAATAGTAGTGATGCGATTTGACGCATGCTCAGCACCATTTTACAGGTACTTAGCGCAAGTGGTCGAGGGCAATAGACGTTCATTGTTTTCAATCCAAGTGGTCACCCCTGTAGCGTAATGATTGCTATGCATCGTAGTCTTCCAGAGTCGTTTTTTTAAGTTTTTTAATTAAGCTTTTTTAAATTGTTGAGCGATAAATGCTTTTGCCATATCGTGTGAGCGATCCGCTTCGGGGCTGGGCGTGGCTGTCCATTCGTGTTCGCAGCCAGCGAATATTTCTAATTGACATTGCCCGCCTGCTTTGCGGTAGGCCGCGGCAAAGTCTAGTTGAATTGCAGGGATCACGTTGTTGTCCTCGCCGCCTTGCATAATCAACATCGGTGGTAGATGGGTGTGGCGACCATTGGCGATAATGTCGTGCGGGTTACCTTCGTGTATAGTCTCTGGCGGGTTGAAAAAAGTGTCAGACTTTTTCATCATCGCGGCATTGTTCATTTTAACGGCTTGCGCTCGACGGGTCACGGGGTTACTAATGGGTGAGCGGGTCGCAATATAGGCGACTGTGGCATCGAGTTGTGGTGCTTCTGGGAATGGAACTGCTGCATACAGCGGGTCGAGTGGTCGGAGTGCGCACAGTTGTGCAATATGGCCGCCACTAGAGCTGCCCAACACACCAAAGTGACTGATGTCACCATTCCACTGAGGGGCATGGTGCTTGAGCCAGCGAATAGCGTAGTGCCCGTCTTGCACCGCAGCCGGGTACGGTGCTTCGTGCGATAGTCGCATATCGGGTGATACCACCAACATACCAGCAGCTGCGATTGCGCGCGCCATCGGTTCGTTAGCATAACGATCTTTACGGCTCCAAGCGCCACCATGTAGATCGAGCAACACGGGAAAGGGGCCTGTGCCTTGGGGTTGATAGATCCGAGCCATCAGAGTGCGCGATGCGGTGTTGCGAATTTCAATTTCCCAGACTTTGACTGCAAATAGCGCGTCCGGATGATAAGTCAGGCTCATGAGTGTTTCTCCAATAGAGTCGTTTGATAGGCTCGTTTTATAGGATATTCAGATTGTTATCGTGTGTGGCGCTACATGTGCAATATCATCATGCTTATGAGTTACTGTGGCGTGCGATGGGTGACGCAGTTCTTCCGCTTTCATGGTCTGGCGGACACGTTAGTCATTTTTAGTTGATAATATAGCTTCTATGACGATGAACGGACTGTATTGAGTCCATATTAAATAAAGGGAAGACAATGCTTTGGATCATATCGTGTACAGACAAACCCAATACCGCTGCAGCGCGTGAGTCGGTCTTACAAGCCCATAGAGATTATTTGCAAAGCCAAAAGGCTATTTTAGTGTTAGCCGGGGCCGCACTGAACGATGAGGGTACTGTGGCGATCGGTAGTGCATTTGTGGTGAATGTGAACTCACGCGCAGAAGCGAAAGCGTTTTCCGATGGTGATCCGTTTACGCAGATTGGTGTGTTTGCCAACATTACAATCACGCGCATGCGTAAGGGACAATGGAATCCTGAAGCTGCCGAAGGCGCATAAGCACATGCAAATTGGGCGCAGGGGTTTAGTGCGGTTAGTTTTAGGCTCAAGCTTAGTCTTAAACCTAAGCCTTGACGTGTGCTTGTTAGGATTAGCTGGTTTCATCTGCAGCATATCCGTTCAAGCGCAAGATTACCCCAATCGACCCATACGCTTGATTGTGCCGTATCCGCCTGGTGGCGCGGGCGATACGATGGCGCGGACGATTGCGCCCCCCATGGCAAGAGCGCTGGGTCAGAATATTTTGATTGAAAGTCGCCCAGGCGCTAACACGGTGATTGGCACGGAATTATTAGTGCGCGCACCAGCCAATGGCTATAGTGCTTTAGTGATTGCCCCCAGTTTCACGGTGAACCCTTTTGTGCATAGCAAATTACCATACGACACCCCGCGCGATTTTAGTGGGGTCACGCGTATGGTGTATAACCCCTTAATCATTTGTGCGCATCCCACACTGCCCGCAAAAAATATTCAGGAATTAGTGCAATTAGCGAAGAAGCGCCCTGGTGAATTAACTTGGGGGGTGTCTAGCATTATTGGTGGCGGACGTATTGCAGGGGAGTTGTTTGCTGAAGCTGCGAAGATTCGTATGATTAACGTGCCTTTTGGGGGCGGTGGTCCGGCGGTGACGGCGGTATTAGGTGGCCATACGAGTTTAATCGTGGGTAATGTGTTGGAGTGTGCGCATCATGCGCAATCAGGGCGCTTACGTGCTCTGGCGGTAACGTCGCCTCAACGTGCGTCTATGTTGCCGCAAGTGCCTACAGTTGCCGAGTCTGGTTGGTCAGGTTTTGAAGCGTTGAATTGGTTTTCAATTGTGGTGCGTGCGGGCACCCCTGGTGCGTTGATTGAGCGCCTGGCCTTTGAGGTTGGGCGCGCTTTACAAAGCGCCGAGTCTGCCGCGGTGTTGGCTAAGCAAGGTTTTAGTTTGGGTTTGATGTCGCCGTCTGATTTTGATGAATATCTCATCAAAGAAATGCAACGCAATTCGGCGATTGTGAAAAAGCTCAATCTGAAATTAGATTAAGCCGATTCGATGATGCGCTGAGTATTCAGTGGGTTGCATTGATTGGGGAGGTCGCTCACGCACAACTGGCAATGCTATAGCGCCTACTGATCATCCTACCCCCGCATAGAGTTAATCTTTTTTATAGGAGCGCTCGCCATCTAGCGTATGTGCCCTGATGCTGAGCATAGTGAAGTATTGTCAGTTTAATAGTGAGTGTCCTGAAAGCGCACAGCGCATTCAAATACAGCACTCCAGTGGTAGACTCAGGGTTCTTCGCATAGCACAGGTGCAGACGTGTGCAATATGCACAGGTTACAGTGTCATTATTGATTGCGTTCATCAATTTTATTGTTTAATAAGTCGCTGAATTTTTAATTGTAGAGATCATAGGGAGAAATTGGATGACAAGCACAACCGATAAAATATTAGCGCGGCGTGAGGGTTCGATTGGGTATTTGGTGTTTAATAATCCAGCGCGGCGTAATGCGGTGTCTTTAGAGATGTGGACAGCTGCTGATGCGGTGGTTTCTGAGTATGCCAATGACCCGCAGATTCGGGTTGTTGTGGTGACGGGTGCGGGAGACAAGTCTTTTGTGTCAGGCGCTGACATTTCAGAGTTTGAGAGCAAGCGTGCGAGTGCTGATGCACAAGAGGCTTACACTAAGGCGTCAGCCGGCATGCGTACCCGCTTACTGGCGTTGGGTAAGCCTACGATTGCGATGATTCGCGGTTACTGTATTGGTGGTGGTATGTCATTAGCCTTGAGTTGCGATATGCGTATTTGTGCTGAGGATGCACAGTTTGGTATTCCTGCTGCGCGCTTAGGTATTGGTTATGGTTTTGAAGGTTTGCGCCGTCTAGCTGAACTGGTTGGCCCGTCAATGGCAAAAGAGTTTATCTATACGGCTAGACGATATCCCGCAGGCCATGCATTGCGTATGGGTCTGGTGAATCAAGTCGTGCCGGTTTCTGAACTCGAGTCCACCGTGCAAGCCTGTGCCGCAGGCATTGCCGAGAATGCGCCCTTGTCGATTTTGACTGCGAAGCGAGTGATCGACGAGTTGATGAAAGACCTAGAGCATCGCGATGAAGCGGCGTGCGAGCAGTTGGTTAAAGATTGCGGCAGCAGCCAAGACTTTATCGAAGGTCGTCGCGCCTTTATGGAAAAACGCAAACCGGTGTTTACGGGCCGTTAATTGGTTAGTGAGTAATCGGTGAATGTGAATACTTCATGCTAAGGATCATTAGACAGCGCCGCGGTTTATGCGCAAGGATAGTGCGTTATGGATTACGCTGGTTCGGCGTGTGCTTATGTGTAGTGGGCAGTAGCGCTTGGAGTGCTGCGCCCACGTCTTATCCCTCGCGCCCTGTGCGCTTTATTGTGGCGCAGTCTGCCGGGGGGAATGCCGATTTTATTGCGCGTTTAATTGGTGTGGAATTGACGCGGCGTTTGGGTCAGCAGTTTGTCGTCGATAACCGTGGTGGTGGCGGCGGTTTGATTGCAGCCGAGATGGTGGTGCAAGCGCCTCCCGATGGCTATACCTTATTGTTAGTTGGTAGCTCGTTTGGCGTGAACCCGAGCTTATATAAAAAATTGCCTTATGATCCCTTGCGCGATTTGGCAACAGTGACGCTAGCGTCTACAGCAGCACAAATTTTGGTAGTGAATCCAGCATTGCCTGTGCACACGGTGCAAGACTTGATTCGTTTGGCGCAAGCCAAGCCGGGGCAGTTGAATTATGGTTCTTCGGGCAATGGTGGTGGCCCGCATTTGGCGGGCGCATTGTTTGATTTGATGGCCAAGACGCAAATGACCCATATCCCCTATAAAGGCGCGAGCGCCTCGATTGTAGATTTGTTATCGGGACGGATTCAATTGGTATTTGCCACCATGCCTTCGGTGATGAACCATGTGCGTAGTACCAAGTTGCGCGGTATTGCAGTCACTAGTACTCAGCGTTCACCGCTAGTGCCCCAATTGCCCACGGTTGCTGAAGCCGGTCTGCCCGGTTTTCAATCAGGTACTTGGCAGGGGATTTTAGTCCCGCGATTCACACCGCCCGCGGTGATTAGTACCTTGCATCGTGAAATTGCGTATAGCATGCAAACTGCAGAGATCAAACAAAAAGTAGAGTCTGAAGGCGGTATGGTCGTTGCGAATACGCCGCAAGTGTTTGCGCTATGGTTGCGCGATGAGGTGGCGAAGTGGGCTAAAGTGGTCAAGGCAGCACATATTGTGCTGGAGTAGTACGCTCTAAAATTATCATAACTATTTGATTTAATTTAATATTTTTTGAGGTTGGTATGCGAGCTTTAGCGCAAGTGATTGCAGGGAGAGATACTTCGGATGGTGCGGGGGTGAAGCTGCGGCGCAGTCTTGGGCAGTCGGCAACGGCACGCCTAGATCCGTTCCTAATGTTGGATGAGTTCTCGTCCTTCGATGCTAAGGACTATATCGCTGGTTTTCCAAATCACCCACACCGCGGTTTTGAGACGGTGACCTATATGTTGGATGGTCATCTCTTGCACGAAGACCACATGGGTAATCGCGGTGATTTGCGTAGCGGCGATGTGCAATGGATGACTGCGGGTCGCGGTATTATTCATTCTGAAATGCCGCAGCAGTTGGCGGGCCGCATGCGTGGATTTCAGTTGTGGATTAACTTGCCGGCCAACGAGAAAATGAAACCCGCGAGTTATCGCGATATTCCTGCGGCACAAATTCCAAGTGTACACTTAGAGGGTATTGGTCAGGTGAAGTTGATTGCTGGCACTTTAGATTGGCAAGGTTTGCATACGGCGGGCCCCATCAACGGTATGTCTACAGCCCCCGTCTATTTTGATGTGCATTTATTGCCCCATGCAGTATTTAAGTGCCCACTACCCGCAGGACATCAGGCCTTTGTGTATGGTTATGAGGGCGCCGCTCACGTCGGACAAGGGCACGCGGCACGTTCATTGCCGCAACATCATGCAGGCATTCTGAGTGCTGGTGATCCTACCGGTGATACGGTCACCTTGACGGCCTCAGAGGCTGGTGCGCGGCTCTTGTTGTTAGCAGCGCGCCCCTTACATGAGCCAGTGGTGCAATACGGCCCGTTCGTCATGAACACCCGCGAAGAGATTGAGCAGGCGGTTCAAGACTATCAAACGGGTCGATTAACAGCGTAGCTTTAAAAAAAGAGATGGGGTGCCTAGACTTCAGTGCGCTGATACGGAGAACCGAATCAGCACACTGGTGCAGGCAGAACATTTAGCGTCTATTTTATTGTTCTTGAATGCCGGCGATTTGTGAGGCTTTTTTGTAGCGGGCAATTTCCTTGGGCAGTAAATCGGTCATCTGCGTGGTGGTCATCACCCAAGGCTCAGCACCTTGACTGTCTAAGAATTTTTTCATGTCAGGCCCGCCCACAATTTTATTAATCGCGGCGTTGATGAAGTTCACACGCTCTGCACTCAAGCCTGCGGGTGCGAAAATCCCCCACCATAGTTCATACTCATAGCCCGGTACGCCGGCTTCAGCCACCGTAGGTAATTTAGGGAACAGCGCTGATTTGTCTTTAGAGGTGACCGCGAGAATGCGCACACGGTTTGCTTGCATTTGCGGTAAGAGTGCAGCAGAGCTGGAGATTAATACTTCAATTTCTCCGGCGGCCAATGCGGTGACGGCCAGCGAAATCCCTTTATACGGGATGTGTTCCATTTTGACGCCAGCAGCGGCGCCAAACAGTGCGCCGGAGAAATGGTTATTGCCGCCGGTGCCGGAAGAGCCGTAGTTAAATTTACCCGGATTTTTCTTGCTCAAGGCAACGAGTTCTTTGATATTTTTTGCCGGTATTGAGGGGTGAATCGCAACCAACATTGGTGCGCGCGCAATCATACCCACGGGGATAATGGATTTGGCTGGATCAAAGGGCAACTTAGCGCGGATGGCAGCGGTTGCCGGATATGACGAAGTATGACCCAATAAGGTATAGCCATCGGTATCCGCCTTGGTCACCATTTCAGTACCAATCATGCCGCTTGCACCGGGACGATTGTCGACCACTACAGACTTGCCCCAAGCGTCAGTGAGGCGTTGCGCAACAGCGCGGCTCATCACGTCGATAGAGCCACCGGCAGTATAGGGCACGATCATTAATATATTTTTTGTAGGATAGGTGTTTTGTGCGAACACCTGACTTTGGATGGTTACACTCGCGATGAATACGCACAGCAGTGATTGAGCGTGATTGGATAAGGTCATTGCAGGATCTCCAGAAAAATCAAAATTTATATGCCCAGCTTGCGCATTCTACCGTGTACGCCCTCTGGATTGCGATCCGGTTTTGTATCTCAGTGCAGTCAACAGCTCTGGGTTGTTTTAGTCCCAAGCGGGGGCGCGGCCCATCGGATTGGCGATTCGACCATCTGGTTTGGCTAAGGCATGAATCCGTGCCATCTCGGCTGGTGTGAGTTGAAAATCAAAAATCGCTAGATTCTGGGCAATCCGCTCGGGACTAGAGGAGCGCGGTATAGGAATGATGTCGCCTTGTTGGGTTAGCCAACGCAATACGATTTGGGCAATGGTTTTATGGTGGCTGGCGGCGATTTCAATCAAGGTAGCGTCTTCAAATAAGCGACCACGCGCTAACGGACAATAGGCAGTAAATAGTAAGCCGCGTTGCTGGCAATACGCTAACATATTGTTTTGATTGAGATAAGGGTGGTATTCCGCTTGCAACACTGAAAGTGGTTCGGGACATAAGGCAATCGCTTGATCGAGCAGCGCAATATTGAAGTTGGCAACGCCAATATGGCGGGTGAGCCCGCGGCGCTTGGCCAATGCCAGGGCGGCCATGGTCTCGGCCAGCGGCACACCATCGACGCTGGGCCAATGCACGTGGAGTAAATCAACATAATCGACTTGGAGGTTACGTAAACTCTCCTCAACTGAGTTGGCAAACTCGGCAGTGGCGAGATATTCATGGGACACTTTAGTGACTAAGAAAATATCGTCACGCTGCACCCCAGAGGCGCGAATGCCCGCACCCACACCTTTTTCAGAGCCGTATTTCCATGCGGTGTCGATGTGGCGATAGCCGAGTTGTAGGGCGGTGCTGACCAGTTGGCCACAATCGCCCAGCTGTGAGGTGCCAAAACCCAGTTGCGGAATGACACAGCCGTGAGCGGATCGTTGCGGGATTGCGGGGGTAGTGAGGATAGACATAGGCATATTCCAGAGTGGTTGTGGTTGTTTTTTATGAAGTGCGTGTGACAAAGGATGCGATGGGTATGCGATATTGCGAGATTGGGAGCTAGGACGCTTTGGGGTGAGTCAGTGAATAAATTGTAGTAATTTCAGTGTAGTCAGTTAAGTAGTTTAAGAGAAGCGGGTGAAGTAGGTTAGGTACGTTAAGTAAGTAAGTTAAGTAAGTAAGTTAAGTGAGGTAGGTAACTTCAGTAAGTTAAGTTCAGAAAGTGAGCTAAATGAGTTAAGTTAATATAGGGGGTCGTGACCTTGGGAGCGGCAAGGCATAGAATACGCGATCAAGCCAACGCTGGTGACGCAGTCACTAATGACTGACTTATTTATCATGGATGATTTCATATTATGGCATTCGCACCGTTTCATTTAGCATTTCCGGTTGATGATCTGACTCGCGCTCGGGCATTTTATGGCGTCCTCTTGGGTTGTTCTGAAGGCAGGTCATCACCTGAGTGGGTTGATTTTAATTTTTATGGCCATCAAATTGTCGCGCACTTAGCGCCTAGCGAGGTGGGGCACCGCGCTACCAGTGCGGTGGATGGCGATCAAGTGCCAGTACGTCACTTTGGAGCAATCTTGAGTATGAACGAGTGGCAGGCCCTGGCTGATCGACTTCGTGCTGCAGGTACTCAATTTGTGATTGAGCCGCATATTCGCTTCAAGGGTGAAGTGGGCGAGCAAGCCACCATGTTTTTTCTAGACCCTTGCGGCAATGCCTTGGAATTTAAAGCTTTTCAAGATCAATCGCAGATTTTTGCGAAGTAGGCGTTAGTGATTAGTCTGGTGCTTGCCGCACTGCACACTGAGTAGCGGTTGACCCACGAGATATTTGTTCATACACTCTGCAGTCCGCAGCTTGAACGCGCTTGATCTATTGATCACATCATTGTGCGTTTTCAGTTAACGTGCAGCAATCATCCATCCTCAGGAGGAGTTTATGCGATATTTTATTCGGACATTATTATTGGCTTTGTGTGTCGGTGCAGGCTTACCGGCGCATGCTCAAGAGAAAGTTAATTTGTCGATAGGCACTGGTGGCACGGGTGGCGTCTATTACCCCTTGGGTGGCGGTATGGCGAATATTCTGTCTAAAGCACTACCAGGGTGGTCGGCCACAGCTGAGGTGACTGGTGGATCAGTCGATAATCTAAAATTGATTGCCACCGGCAAGCCTTATATTGGTTTTACTATGGCTGACGAAGCATCTGATGCTTATCGTGGCGTTGATAAATTTAAAGACAAAAAAGTGGAGTTGCGCACCTTGATGGTACTCTACCCTAATCGCATGCATATAGTGACGATTGAAGGCACGGGCATTCAATCGATGAAAGATCTAAAAGGTAAGCGCGTATCCACTGGCTCACCAGGTAGCGGTACTGAAGTGATGGCGTTTCGGGTCATTGAATCTGCGGGGCTTGATAAAGACAAAGACATGAAGCGTGAGCGTCTGGGTGTGGCTGAGTCAGTGAACGCGATTAAAGATAAAAAGATTGATGCTTTCTTCTGGGTGGGTGGTTTGCCTACTGCTGCAGTCACAGACTTGGCTGCAACCCCAGGAGTGAAGATCAAGATGATTGATCATGCTGACACCGTGGCTGTGATGAATAAAAAGTTTGGTAATCTCTATGTTGAAGATACTATTCCTAAGTCGACTTACTCGGGTATGTTGGCGGACAACAAGCAAGCCACTGTTATGAATATTTTAGTGGTGGACGCCACCATGACGGATGATACAGCCTATAAAATTGTAAAGACTTTATTTGACAAGCGTAGTGATTTGATTGCAGTGCATAAAGAGGCTGAGAACTTTAAGCTCGAAAATCAAAAAGTATCCATGACACCAACACCGTTTCATCCTGGCGCGATGAAGTATTTCAAAGAAAAAGGCCTGAAGTTTTAAGGGTTAATGGCGCTACAGTTTATAAATTCAGCGATATTAGATATGTAAATAGCAACCCGCAGGAAGAAACCCTCGTATCAATAGTGCGAGGGTTTTTTTATGCAGGGCACATTGATATGCGGCATGGTTTTTTAGTTTAAACCTTTGAGTATTATTGCAGATGACTAGGATTTGGTGCCCGCAGGTGTTTACTGCTGCCGCTGAGTTTAAATGTCGATAACGAGGAGAGTCAGCATGGCAGAAGACAACACCCTAGACCTAAAAGCGGCCGAAATGAGTGCTGCAGCACGACAGCGCGTTGAGGAGTTGATCGAAGAAGAAGAGGGCGCGCAAAATAAATATCGCGGCGTGCTGGCTGTGGTGCTATCAGTGTGCGCCATTATGATGTCCTTGTTTCATCTCTATGCTGCAGTTGAGATTGTGCCCGCCTATATTTTGCGACCGGTGCATGTGGCGTTTGGTTTGGCTTTGGTGTTTTTAGTGTTCCCAGTAGCCAAGCGCTTCCGGCATCGCTTGATGTGGTGGGATGTGTTGTTTGCCATTCTGTCCATTGCGGTAGTGGTTTATATTTTGTATAGCGGCGATGAATTTGGTGACCGTGCGGTTGATCCTTTGTTGATGGATCAAGTATTTGGCGTGGCCTTGATTTTATTGATCTTGGAGGCAAATCGCCGCAGTTCAGGGTGGATATTGCCAGTGATTGTGAGTGGGTTTCTGGCCTATGCCTTGCTCGGTTCGCATTTGCCAGCACCGTGGACGCATAAAGGTTATGACATTGCGCGACTGACCGGGTCTTTGTATATGACCTTAGAGGGTATTTTTGGTGTGGCAGTAGATGTCTCATCCACCTTGATTATTTTATTTACGATCTATGGCGCGTTCTTACAATATTCTGGTGCGGGTAAGTTTTTTATCGATTTCTCGTTCTCTGCAATGGGTGGTAAGCCTTCGAGTGCGGGACGCGCAGTGGTGATGGGTTCGTTTTTACTGGGTGGCCCCTCGGGCTCTGGCGTGGCAACTACCGTGACCTTGGGTTCTGTCGCTTATCCGTTGTTGGCTAAATCTGGTTATGACAAAGAGGCTGCGGGTGGTTTGTTAGCGGCTGGCGGATTGGGGGCGATTATTTCACCACCGGTTTTGGGGGCGGCTGCATTTTTGATTGCTGAATTTTTGAAGATTTCGTATTTAGATGTAATTTTGATGGCTACTATCCCCACGGTGCTATTTTATTTGGGCATTTTTATTATGGTGGAGATTGATGCCCGTAAATTTAATATGAAAGTGGTGGCCTTAGAGAAGCACCACCGTGCAGGTGCCTTGGCCAAACGCTATTGGTTTCACTTTGTCTCGTTAGTGGCTATTGTCGTCTTTATGATGATGGGTTACTCACCGGTGTTGTCTGTGTTCTGGGCAACTGTGGCGACAATGTTTTTATCGTTTTGTAGTCGGGATTGTGCGTTGATTGATTATGATTGGTTTCGCGGCAAGCAGACCTGGGTGCAAGGCTTGTGGCAATCTGGTGTAGTCAAAGCGCTCGATAATGGTTCTATGGGCGTATTAAATGTGGTGATGACTTGCGCCTCTGCCGGCATTATTGTGGGTGTGGTGACCCTCACGGGTTTAGGTTTGAAATTCAGCTCTATAGTGTTGGATTACGCCGATTCGGGCTCTGCTAGTTTGGTGACATTCTTCACTTTCTTTGGGGCCTCTGATACTGCGCAATTACTCCATGACATGAAGTTGTTGTTAACCGCTATATATACTTCTTTGATTGTGTGGGTAGTGGGCTTGGCGGTACCAGTGACTGCTTCGTATATTATTTGTGCGGTGATTGCAGCACCCGCCTTGATTAATTTGGGTGTGCCGGACTTTGCTGCGCATATGTTTATTTTTTATTATGCAGTGCTCTCGGAAGTCTCTCCACCAACAGCGCTCTCGCCATTTGCTGCAGCAGCGATTACTGGCGGCGGCCCATACCGCACCACGTTGCAGTGCTGGAAATATACCGCGCCTGCATTCCTCGTGCCCTTTATGTTTGTGCTGGCGCCTTCGGGCACGGGTTTATTACTAGGCGGATCGTTTAAGAACTTAGCACAAGCGGATTGGATGTCAGTAGCAATTGTTTCGGTTACGGCGATCATTGGTATTGTCGCCTTGGCGGGCGGCTTGCAAGGTTGGTTGTTACGTCAAACCAAATGGTATGAGCGCACTATGCTGATTATCTCGGGCTTGGCGTTGGTCTACCCCACAACATTCTCTGACGTGTTAGGCATAGTATTGTTAGTGCTGGTGCTGGTGTTGCAAAAATTACGTATCGATCCGCAAGCGCCGATTGCGCAAGGCGGATGACCATACCTATTGTTGCCGAGACCCGGTATGCCACACCGTTTGCGGTGCTGGGTATTCGCACCGTACCGGGTCGGGTATTGGGGCTGCGTTATTTGCCCCTAAACACACCCGAGGTGGCAGCCACAGATCGACTCGCCGCTCGCCTCTGTCGTGAGGTAGAGCGTTATTTGGCTGACCCCGAGTTTCGATTTGGCGTGCCGTATATCTTTGAAGGCACGCCGTTTCAGTGCCGGGTGTGGCGTGAGATAGAAAAACTTTTCCCATTAAAATCAGTAAGTTATGGTCATATTGCGCGGCGCCTGCAGAGTGGAGCGCGAGCTGTAGGCACTGCTTGTGGTGCGAACCCGGTGCCGTTAATTGTGCCCTGTCATCGGGTGCTCGCCGCGCAGGGTTTGGGTGGATTTATGGGCGGCACTACGACCGCGGCACTACAGATTAAGCGTTGGTTACTCCGCCATGAAGGCCTCCTCGACTCAGCAAATTGATGTGTTTTGTGATGCGCTATGGCTAGAGGATGGCTTGGCGCGGAATACGCTCGAGAGTTATCGCCGCGATCTGTTGCAGTTTGCGCAGTGGTTAGAGACGCAAGGGGTAGCGGATTTATTCGCGGTAGAGCAATCCGCAGTGCAAGGGTATTTGGCGTATAAGTTTCGCAGCAAAGCCCGGGCCTCGAGTGCGGCACGCTTGCTCTCTGCGCTAAAGCGTTTCTATCGCTATGCTGTGCGTCAAGGCACAGTGCAAACTGACCCTACCTTGCGGGTGGATGCACCCAAGCTGTCGCGCCAGTTACCCAAGACGCTGACAGAAGCTGACGTGGAAGCCTTGTTAGCAGCGCCACCGACAGATGAAGCCTTAGGGCTGCGAGATCGCACCATGCTCGAAGTGCTGTATGCCAGTGGCTTACGAGTGACTGAATTGGTGACCTTGCGGGTGCCGCAAGTCAGTCGCGATATGGGGGTGGTGCGGGTGATGGGCAAAGGTGCGAAAGAGCGACTAGTGCCCTTGGGGGAAGAAGCATTGGCGTGGTTAGAGCGATATTTAATTAATGCGCGACCCCAGTTGTTGGGTCAGCGCACGAGTGATGGGTTGTTTGTAACTGCCCGTGGCGAGATGATGACGCGTCAAGCGTTTTGGTATTTGTTAAAGCGCTACGCGATCGTTGCGGGGTTGAATAAGCCCCTATCGCCGCATACTTTGCGTCATGCCTTTGCAACGCACTTATTAAATCACGGTGCAGACTTGCGAGTGGTGCAGTTGCTGTTAGGGCATGAGGATATTTCAACCACCCAAATTTATACCCATGTTGCCCAAGAGCGTTTGAAGCAGCTCCACGCCAAACATCACCCGCGCGGCTAGGCGGCAGTGGGTGCGTTGCGCTCTATGGTCACGCCGAGTCGGCGCACGCCTGGTAGGGGTGTGACTTTGGCGATGGTGATGCGCAACCAAGGTGCGTTAAATTCACAGAAAATCATTTGGGCAATGGCTTCGGCCGCATGTTCGAGAAGCGAGAAGTGCTGGCCGCTGAATAACTCACGAATGCGCGCCACCACCGTGGCATAGTCGATCGTGTCTGTAATGTTGTCACTGTGTGCGGCATGGCTACCGCGTAAGCCAATCTCCAGGTCTAGCAGCAGCGCTTGGGCGACTTGTTGTTCCCAAGCGTAAATGCCAATGCGGGTCTCAATGCGCAATTCGTTAATAAAGATGGTGTCCACGATGGTGTCCGTATGGTTGATTGTCGGCGGCGTTGAGTGAATCAGTCATTAATGAAATTGGAGACTGGGGGTTGATGATTGGCGATGAGGAATTGACGATTAACTACAAAAAACCGACAGGCTGTGGGAGTTTGCTAGATTTAGGCTACAATGCCCGCGCCATTTTAGGGGAATTCATTTGTCCTTACTATTAGTATTGCTGATTGTTGTTGCCGCCTATTTGTTAGGTTCTATCTCATTTGCGGTCTGGGTCAGCCGACTCTGGGGTCTGCCCGACCCGCATGACTACGGCTCTGGTAATCCGGGCGCCACCAATGTGCTGCGCACGGGGCGTAAGTCGGCGGCATTGTGCACCTTACTGGGTGACGGTGCAAAGGGCTGGGTTGCGGTGGCCTTAGCCCTGCACTGGGCCGCACCTGATGCTGTGGTCGCTGCCGTTGCAGTGGTGGTGATGCTCGGCCACTTATGGCCAGTGTTTCATCGGTTTCAGGGTGGTAAAGGTGTGGCGACCACCTTGGGGGTGTTGCTTGCGTTACATCCGATTCTAGGTCTTGCAAGCCTGAGTAGCTGGTTGATTATTGCGTTTTTCTTTCGCTACTCTTCACTGGCAGCCTTGATTGCTGCGCTCAATGCAGTGTTTTTTACGGTATTACTGTATCACCCCGCTCATGCGTATGTGGCGGCAGTTGCTGTGTTAGCGCTACTGTTGTTTTGGCGGCATCGTGCAAATATCCGTAACCTCATTGCCGGCACCGAGAGTCGTATTGGTGGTAAGGCAGTCTAGACCCGCTTAGAGCAAATTAGACCAGCGTGCTTAAATCCCAGCGTGGGTGAACACTAAAGCCGGCGAGCGCCTCCACGCCGCTGTCCCCGCGACTCAAGCGCAGCGCGCCAGCAAGTGCAATCATGGCGCCGTTATCTGTGCAAAATTCAAGTGGCGGGTAGAACACTGTGCACCCAATGTCTTGCGCAGCCTGATTTAACTGAGATCGCAATTGTTGATTGGCGCCAACTCCGCCGGCAACGACCAATTGCTGTAAGCCGCTCGACTGCACAGCGCGAATGGCCTTGGCGATTAAAACGGCATTAATCGCGGTTTGCAATTCGGCGGCAAGATCAGCGCGGGCTTGGGTGTCTGGAGGCAAGTCGCGGGCGGCGAGCATGACTGCGGTTTTTAGCCCGCTAAAGCTGAAATCCAGGTTCGGCGTATTGAGCATCGGCCTAGGCAATTTAAAGTGGCCCGGTTGTCCGCTTGCCGCAAGCGCGGCGATGGCTGGCCCGCCGGGATAGCCAAGACCTAGCACCTTGGCCGATTTGTCATAGGCCTCGCCAGCGGCGTCGTCTACGGTCTCGCCCAGCAGGGTGTAGTCACCTAAGCCACTAACCTGCATTAATTGGGTGTGCCCACCGGAGACCAAGAGCGCAATAAACGGGAAGCGGGGTGCAGGGGTTGCGAGCAGTGGCGAGAGCAAATGCCCTTCAAGGTGATGGACAGGAATAGCGGGAATGTTGAGAGCGTAGGCAAGGCTGGTAGCAAAGCCTGCCCCGACCAATAAAGCGCCTGCTAAGCCAGGGCCCGCGGTGTAGGCGATGGCATCAACCTCGGTGAGTGAGCGCTGACCTTCGGTCATGACGGTCTCTACTAAAGGAGTAATTCGTTGGATATGGTCACGCGAGGCCAGTTCAGGCACCACCCCACCGTATTCGGCGTGGAGGGCGACCTGGGAGTGCAAGGCGTGGCCGACTAAGCCTGTTGCGGTGTCGTAGAGGGCGATACCTGTTTCGTCGCAAGACGATTCGATTCCAAGAACAAGCAAGAGAGGCCAGTAGATAGTCAGTTGGGGTTGATGGGCGAACAGGCGCAAAACACTTGATTGGCAGGCAAGTGGTAATGATTTGCTGGCAAGCTTTGCCAAAGGCCTGAAATTACGGTTATAATACCCGTTTCCCGCGCCTCAATCTCATATTTTAGAGCAGAATCAGTTAGAAATTAAGTGAGTTTTGCGTTAGGGAGCAAATCCAGTTGGGACGTTCATTCGGTTATGGATTTTTCATAACCAACTGATTTTATTGACTTTATTTATTGACTTTTAGCTTTGGGGTTTTATGACCACAGTCCGTGTAAAAGAAAACGAACCGTTTGAAGTGGCAATGCGCCGTTTTAAACGTACGGTAGAGAAGACCGGTATGCTGACCGAATTACGCGCTCGCGAATTCTACGAAAAGCCTACCGCTGAGCGTAAGCGCAAGCTTGCTGCTGCTGTGAAGCGCACACATAAGCGCCTGCGTTCACAGTTATTACCGCCTAAGCTGTACTAAAACAAACCATTATACTGGCGGCGCGTCCGCTTAAGGGTGTAGGGTCAGTTGTCCCGCACCCTTTTTGCATTGATTGATACCGGCGTAGCCCCCCAGCTTGGTTGGATTGAACCTGGTTAGTATGAATAGCGTTGTGTGACACGCGCGCATCTAAGGAGACTGCAATGAGTTTGCGAACCCAAGTCAATGACGATTTAAAGGCGGCGATGCGCGCTGGTGAAGCTGCGCGCCGTGATACTTTGCGTCTGTTACTGGCTGCGTTAAAGCAACGCGAAGTCGACGAACGCATCACGCTCGCGGATGCAGATGTATTAGCTATTATCGAAAAAATGATCAAGCAGCGCCGCGATTCGATCTCGCAATTTGTCCAAGGTGGCCGTCAAGATTTGGCGGACAAAGAGCAACAAGAGCTTGACTTACTACAGACGTATATGCCGCAACAACTGAGTGAGGCGGAGTTGCTCGCAGCGATTGCAGATGCAGTGACGACTTCGGGGGCGACAGGCCCTGCCGATATGGGCAAGGTCATGGCTATTCTCAAGCCGGCTTTGGCGGGACGGGCAGACATGGGCCAGGTTTCCGCCCGTGTCAAGCAAGCATTGACTGTCGCTAAATAGCGTTAACTTACTGATCATTATAGATATTTTTTACGGGTTCGACTTGCCGTTGGTCCGTAAGTGCCAGCAAATATTGTGCCCTAGGGTTAGGCGAAGCGCCGTCCTATAATGGGGGCTTAGGTTCGCGCCTGCCACCAGAGCGCTCAATTGTGGAGTTTGACTGTAGGCATGATTCCGCCATCATTTATTCAGGATTTATTAGGACGGGTTGATATCGTCGAGGTCATTGATCGACATGTCAAACTCAAGCGCTCAGGGGCGAATTATGCCGCCTGTTGCCCGTTCCATACTGAAAAATCACCATCGTTTACCGTAAGCCCGACGAAGCAGTTTTATCATTGCTTTGGCTGCGGTGCGCATGGTACGGCGATTGGCTTTTTGATTGAATACAGCGGCATGGGTTTTGTCGATGCGGTGAAGGACTTAGCGCAAACTGTGGGCATGACGGTGCCAGAAATTGTGCGCAGTCCGCAGGCGCAACAGCGTGCCGAAGAAGCACCTGATTTGTATAGCGTATTGCTGCAAGCCGCACAGTTCTACCGTAGTCAATTAAAGCAAGCGCCACAGGCGATTGACTATTTAAAGCAACGCGGTTTGTCTGGTGAAATCGCTAAACGCTTTGGCGTGGGTTACGCACCCGAGGGTTGGCAGAGCCTGCAACAAGTGTTTCCGCAATACCAAGACGCTAGCCTGAATGCTGCAGGGCTGGTGAAACAAAATGAAGAAGGTCGGCGCTACGATGTGTTTCGCGAGCGCATTATGTTTCCGATTGTCGATGTGCGCGGCAACATCATTGGTTTTGGTGGGCGGGTATTGGGTGTGGGTGAGCCGAAGTATTTGAATTCGCCGGAGACCGCAGTCTTTGAGAAAGGGCGCGAGCTCTATGGATTATTTCAAGCGCGACGCGCCATTCGTGATGCCGGATGCGTGGTGGTGGTTGAAGGCTATATGGATGTTCTTGCATTAGCCCAGGCGGGAATTGAATATGTGGTAGCCACCCTCGGCACGGCGACTACACCAATACACGTGCAAAAATTACTGCGCCAGGCTGATCAAGTAGTGTTTTGTTTTGATGGCGATGGCGCAGGTAGGCGGGCGGCATGGCGTGCCCTGGAGAACAGCCTCACGCAGTTAGTTGATGGTAAAGAAGTGCGTTTTTTATTTTTGCCCGATGGTGATGACCCAGATACCTACGTGCGAGCGCATGGGCGCGCTGCCATCGAGACCTTGATAGCGCAAGCAGAACCATTATCACGGTTTCTAATTGATGGTTTACGTGCAGATATTGATTGCCACAGCTCTGAGGGCATTGCCAAGCTCATACAAATGGCTAAGCCCTTGATTCGGCAAATTGCAGCGCCCATGTTGTCCTTACTGATTCGCAAGGAGTTAGCAAGGATCGCAGGACTCACCCAGCAGGAACTCGATGCACAACTGGAGATCAGCACCACTATTAAAGCGGCGGCCCCTCCCCAGCGACTCACACCATTACCACCGTCGATTTTACAAACGTTGCTGGAGTTGGTGATTGCGGAGCCTGCAGCCGCCGCAGGATTAGACCGAAACGATTTAGCGCTTGGATTGAGCGTATCAGGGATTGATCAGGCTGAATTAAGCGCACTGGACGCAGTGTTAGCGGCGCTGACCGGTGCCAGCGGTGCATTACAGTTGGGGGAGGCATTTCGCGGCTCGCCGCATGAGCAGTTTATCCGCCAAGCCGAGGCGGGTGCCATGCGCTGGCAGGACCGAGCGCTAGAGACTGAGGAGCTGGCGGCGGAGCTGACAGGCGCTTGGCAACAGGCGCTCGACCGCATTCGGCGCGCGCGCATTGGCGCATTACTCGAAAAGTCACGGCGTGGGGTATTGAGTGAGGCTGATCAAGCCCAATATCGAGCGCTTCAACATACATTAAACCCTGGCGCAATATAGTCAAAGAAAAAAGTCGATTTGTGGTATAATCGTCGGCTTTTCTTCACTGACATGCGCGAGTCCGGCGGAGCTAAATTATGGCCAAGAAAACAGTCCCATCCTCAGTCAAGTCTAAAACCGTCAAGTCAGCCGCTAAACCGGCTGCTGGGGTGGCGCCCAAGATCAAGGCTCCAGCACCTAAGGTTGTCGCTAAAGTGAGCGCAACTAAGGCAACAACCAAGCCAACAATCAGTAAAGCCTCGCCAAGCAAAGCGGCTGTCAGTAAAGCGCCTGCAAATAAATCTAAAGAAATCAAGAGCATACCTAAAAAAATGGCGACGCCTGCTAAGCCAGCTCCAAAAGCGGCCTCGATCAAGGCGGCCCCTGCAAAGGCGGCCCCGACCAAAGCAACACCGGCCAAGGCAGTTGCTGCAAAGCCTGTTCCCCAGAAACCAAATAATGCCAAGCCCGTGGCCGCTAAGCCAGTATTGACTAAACCAGCGGCGACTAAGCCCGTAGCCGCTAAAAAAGCCGCGCCAGCTGCGCCCAATAAAGCTACAGCGGCTGCTAAGCCACAGGCCAAACCAACTGCTAAACCGGCTAATCAGTCAAAGGCTGCTCCAGTGAAGCCCGCTCCAGTGAAGCCCGCCGCTAAGTCAAGTAAGAATCAGCCTGCGCTTGCTAAGCCTGCATCTAAAGCGCAAGCCAAAGGGCAGCTCAAGGCTCAGCCCAAAGCTCAGGCCAAAGCGTCATCGCAAAAATCGTCAGCTACTGCGCCAGTTGCGGCAGTGGCTACATCAGTCCCGAGTAAGGGAAGTGCCGCCAAGGCGCCAGCTGCTCAGGGTAAATCCACCAATAAAAAGTCCGGCAAGTTGGCGCAAGATGAAGGGGTGCTCAAAGAGCAACGTTTAGCGACACTAAAAGCTGCAGGTCAGAAACTTGGGAAATCAGTGCCCGCTAATACAAACACAGAAACACCGCAAGCAGCTGAAGCCGCTGTTGCCGTGACCGCCACCGATCCCAAGAAGCCTAAGGGACAGACAGCACGTGAGCGTTTTGATAAAGAGCTAGAGCGTCGCCAGTTATCACCTGCTGACGCCGAGGCGCGTCGTGTACGATTGAGAAATTTGGTGGTTTTAGGTAAAGAAAATACTTTTTTAACCTATGCCCAAATTAACGACCACCTGCCTGATGACATGCTCGACTCCGATGCGCTGGAGAGCATTATTGGCATGATTAACGACATGGGGATTCAAGTGTTCGAAGAAGCCCCGGACGTTGAGTCTCTATTGCTTGCAACAACACCAGCGGTAACCGATGAAGATGCGGTTGCCGAAGCTGAAAATGTCATTTCCACCCTAGACTCAGAGTTTGGCCGCACCACTGACCCAGTGCGCATGTATATGCGCGAGATGGGTTCGGTAGACTTGCTCACGCGCGAAGGTGAGATCGAGATCGCTAAGCGGATTGAAGGTGGACTGCGTGACATGATCATGGCGATCTCAGCGTGTCCGACAACTATCGCGGCAATCTTGGCGCTTGCCGAGAAAGTTGAAAAAGACGAAATCCGTGTCGATGAAATTGTGGATGGATTGATCGATCTCGATATGAAAGACACCATTGTTGGCGACTTAAGCGACGATGCTGGCGTAGATGACGACGACAATGTCGATGACGAAGAGATTGAAGACGATGATGGTGCTGCAACTGCAGCAGCAGCGGCAGCCGACTTGGCGCGACTCAAGGAAGCGTCTCTTGTTTGCTTTGCTGAAATTCGCAATCATTATCAAAAAATGATGAAGGCATTGCCTAAGTTTGGTTCGCAGGGCAAACCGTATTTGCAAGCGCGTGAAGCGGTGACAGAAGAGTTAATGAAAATCCGCTTCTCCGCCAAACAAATTGAATCGTTGTGTGATGGTGTGCGTAAACTCGCCGAAGAAGTGCGCAGCTACGAGCGCACCATTTTGGCCTTATGTGTTGATAAAGCCCGTATGCCCCGTCAGCATTTCATTAAAGAATTTATTGGCCAAGAAACCAGCGGTGTTTGGATTCGTAAAGAAATCGAATCAGCCAAAGCTTGGAGCGAGGCTCTATCGCGCTTTGAGCCAGCGGTGCTCGAGCAGCAGCGCAAGCTCATCGATTTGCAAGAGCGCATCGGTATTCCAGTGCAGGAATTAAAAGACATCAATAAGCAAATGGCAACGGGTGAGCGCAGCGCACGCAGTGCAAAGCGTGACATGACCCAAGCCAACTTGCGCCTAGTAATTTCAATTGCTAAGAAATACACCAACCGTGGCTTGCAGTTTTTAGATTTGATCCAAGAAGGCAATATTGGTTTGATGAAGGCGGTCGATAAGTTTGAATACCGCCGCGGTTACAAATTCTCCACCTATGCGACTTGGTGGATTCGCCAAGCCATTACCCGCTCGATTGCTGACCAAGCACGCACAATTCGTATACCAGTACACATGATTGAGACGATTAATAAAATGAATCGGATCTCTCGTCAAATTCTGCAAGAAACAGGCCAAGAGCCAGACCCCGCCACTTTGGCTGAAAAAATGGAAATGCCCGAAGATAAAATTCGGAAAATTCTTAAAATATCCAAAGAACCAATTTCTATGGAAACCCCGATTGGAGATGATGATGATTCCCACTTGGGTGATTTCATCGAAGATCAATCGACCATGGCACCTAGCGATGCCGCAGTCTATGGTAGCTTGCGTGATGTCACCGGTGATGTACTGGACACCTTAACCCCACGCGAGGCGAAAGTGCTGCGTATGCGTTTTGGCATTGAAATGAATACCGATCACACCCTAGAAGAAGTCGGTAAGCAGTTTGATGTAACCCGCGAGCGGATTCGTCAGATAGAAGCTAAAGCCTTACGTAAGTTGCGCCACCCCTCGCGCTCTGAGCGTCTGCGTAGTTTCTTGGATAATGATAGTTAGTTGTTGTATGTAAAGTATTGGGCCTATAGCTCAGTTGGTTAGAGCAGAGGACTCATAATCCTTTGGTCGTAGGTTCAAGTCCTACTGGGCCCACCAAAAGTAAAATACCAACCTTCGGGTTGGTATTTTTTTGTCTATGTTGGTAATCTATCAAATATGAATAATCAATGGATAGTCGTCGCTCCTTGGAAGTATGATTTTAAAAGTGTCAAATCAATTATCCGAATGACTCTTACCGACAAACAACCCTTCTCAAGTCTGAATGCAATAGCTCCTAGGGAGCACGGTTTTTACTTAAATGTGAATCCGAATGTCGATCACCCTAGTTGGATCCAGGCCACCGAGAGGAGAATTAGGGCGGGAGTTTTGTCTCCAAAAAAACCCCCAAATGTTTAACAGTTACTCTGGGGTGGCTAGTTTATACGTAGACATGGATTTGAGGGGAGAGTTCTGATGTTAGGGCGTTTTTTAAAGGTCCATTTGCCAATAATCGTATTAGGATTGATACCAATTTTTAGATTGATTTATCTTGGCTTAAATGAAGGCAATGGCTTGGGAGCGAACCCAATTGAATTCATTACCAGGTCAACGGGGACTTGGGCCTTGGTTTTTTTATGCATTACCTTGGCTGTTACCCCCTTACGGAAAATATTCGGCCTATCAAAATTACAGCAACATCGCAGAACCTTTGGCTTGCTAATGTTTTTCTATGCTGTATGTCATTTTTCTATCTGGTTTTGGCTTGATCATAATTTAGGTGTCATTGATATGCTTAAAGATGTCTACAAGCGGCCATTTATTACTGTTGGATTTATCGCATTTTTAGCGACCATTCCTTTAGTGATAACTTCAAATCAGTGGTCAATTAGACGACTCAAAAGGCAATGGGGGAAATTGCATAAACTTGTATATGCCATTGCAATACTAGGGACTTTACATTTCTTTTTGCATAAGTCTGGAAAGAATGACTTTTTGGTAGTTGGAATTTACGTTTCTGTTATTGGTGCCTTGCTTGGATATCGAGCCGTTCAGGCGATCAGATCACGGTTGAGCTCATATCGCCAATAGTACCATATGTCACATAGATTAAAAAAATAACAGTCATTAGAAGCGGCTACACTCACCGACTTAAGGCCTGCTCAAACTATAGCCGCTTAAAGGGATATCATGGCTGCGACATCACTGGTTGCATTCCAAAGGTATTAGAAATTCAGACTCGATTACAGTAAATTACTGGTGATCAGAATTGAAAAAACTAAATTTACGACCATATATAATAACCTTTCATAATTGCTGCATGTCTATTAATTGTGTTGATACTGGCCCTGCTATTTTGTCCTTATATTTTGACTTCTTCTGAGCAACCACTGACTCAAGAGGTTTTGGCTAGTGTTGGTTGCCAGCGATTAAGGAGTAGTGCATTGCTGAGCACAAAAAAACTAGACAATGCCATTGCGCTACCTGCAATCATCGGTGACAGATAGCCTGCCGCTGCGAGTGGTATACCCGTGATGTTGAAGATAAAAGCCCAGAACAAATTTTGTTGAATTTTTTCCCAAGTTTTCTTGGAAATCGTAATCGCATTTGACACTAATAGTGGGTCGCCGTGCATGAGAGTGATCCCGGCGGCCTGCATGGCCACATCGGTACCGGTCGCCATCGCCATGCCGACATCTGCAGTGCTGAGCGCTGGTGCATCATTAATGCCATCGCCCACCATAGCGATCCATTGACGGGGCTGTTGATTGCCTGCAATTTTAAGACTGCTAATAATTCCAGCTTTGTTAGCTGGCATGATAGGCGCAAATGTCTCATCAATACCAATGGCAGTTGCAACGCGATTTGCCGCAGCAAAATGGTCGCCAGAGAGCATCACGCATCGGATGTGCATTTGGTGTAAGGTATCGATTGCTTGTTTGGCGTTGGCTTTGACTGCATCCCCAAAAGCAAATACTGCAATTACTTTTAGTTTGTCATTGTGATTAACTAACACGGAAATAGTTTGACCTGCTGCCAGTGCTGTGGTGGCAATTTCTGTTACCAGATTGTATTCGCTATGCCTTTGTAGAGATGTCAGACTACGTAGCGATAGCATTTTATTTTTTTCCACGGACCTGACATTGGTTTTCCTTCTATGCCTATACCAGGAAGCGCTTTACTATCCATGGTACGGATCGGTGTGAGATTTTGTAATTTGGTGGCATCTAGTAAGGCCTGTGCTAATGGATGCTCACTGCCCAATTGTAGTCCGGCTGCAGTGCTGAGAATTTCTGTTAGTGATTCTGTTGTTTGATGTAGTGGGTACACATGTAGCAAGCGGGGGTGGCCAACGGTGAGTGTGCCAGTTTTATCAAATGCAACAATATTAATGCGATGCGCATGCTCTAGCACCTGCGGATCTTTGATTAGAATCCCAAAACATGCAGCAACCCCAGTGCCCGCCATAATCGCTGCTGGTGTGGCTAAGCCCAGTGCGCACGGACAGGCAATCACTAATACAGAGACTGCGCGCAAGATGGCCATGGTGCCTGAGTCTAAGTAGATCCAGTTAGCAATGCCAGTGATGATGGCGATGATAATGACACTAGGCACAAAAATAGCACTGACTTGGTCGACTAACTTTTGAATCGGTGCTTTTTGTAATTGCGCTTCTTCTACTAATGTAATGATTTTTGATAGCACACTATCGACGCCTGTCGCACGTGTTTGTATAACAAGCGCGCCTTCGCCATTGAGAGAGCCGCCGATGACTATACGGCCAGTCTCTTTTTTGATGGGCATGCTCTCGCCAGTGAGTAGTGATTCATCGACGTGGCTTATGCCGTTGATGATCATGCCATCGACGGGGATACGCTCGCCAGGGAATACCAGCACATGGTCACCGGTTAGAACGTGTTCTAATGAAATAAGTTGATACTGTTCTAGGTTGTTATAGTCAGGATTAGTAGCGCTAGGGGTTAGGACTTTAGCCTGCCCGGGCCAAAGTTTTTGAAGCGCACGAATTGCTGCGCTGGTTTGTCGTTTGGTTCTGGCTTCTAGCCATTTACCGAGCAATACCATGCAAATAATGACTGCAGCGCCTTCAAAAAATAATTCGTGGACGGCGTGCGTTTCCGTGAGCATTTGGTAGAGGCTTAGTCCGTAGGCTGCGCTGGTACCTAGCGCAACCAGTAAGTCCATGGTGGCTACGCCAGTTTGCAGTGATTTAAAAGCTGCACTATAAAAACGCCATCCGAATATAAATTGTACAGGTGTCGCAAATGCGAGTTGCCATCCTGGACTGAGTATCCAATCTATACCGAATGGCATTAATATCATCGGTAGTATTAAGGGGGTAGTCAGCGCTGCACTGATAATGACTCTAGATAGACCATCACTATTCCAAAATGCATTACTTGGGGTAAGTGCGTTTTCGCCGATTGGTGAGTTGAGGCGAGCTTGGTATCCAGTCTTCTCTATAGCAATAATAATATCTTGTATAGAGGTATTGGAGTCGTTATGGAGCCTGATACGCGCTTGTTCGGTTGCAAGGTTGACACTGACTGCCGCTACCCCTGGTATCGAGAGTAGTGTTTTCTCTACCCTGCCCACGCATGATACGCAGGACATGCCGCCAATACCTATGGTAAATAATGGAGAAGAGGCCTGCGATGGTGTAGCCATAAGTTAATAATCTACAGTATGTGAACTAGCGAATTTGAATTTTTTTACGTTTTTAGGTGGATATTTTAGGTGGGGGTTTTTAGTGAAGTATCTTAGCCAAGTATCTTAGGCAAGCATCTGATGTATTATTTATAGGTAGGACTGCAAGGTTTGTAATGTAACCTGATCAGTGTTTAGGTGTTTGCGTGGGCATCTGCTCTATGCTGTATGAATGCACTATAAGGGCTGTCATGGAGCCACATACCCAATACCATAGCACAAAGAAATACTAGCCCTTTTAATTGGCCGGCGCCAATAGATACTAAGGCGGGCCCTGGGCAGAAGCCCGCGATAGCCCAGCCCGCACCAAATAATATACTGCCGATGATGAGTTCTTTATTAATATGTGATTTGCCAGGCAGATGTAGTGGCTCCGAGAAGAGGGTCTCAGTATTAGTTTCAATCCAACGAAAACCAAAGTAGCTTACAGGGATAGCCCCTAGCATGACAAAAGCCAAGCTCGGATTCCAAACGCCAATAATATCTAGAAACTGGATGACATTTGCGGGATTGCTCATGCCAGACAATATCAAACCGATACCAAATATAAGGCCAGCGCCAAACGTCGTTAGGATTTTCATATGGATTTCTTTATCTTAGATGATAGTACACATAAGCAACAATGAAGCCGCTTGCCATAAAGCTCAGGGTTGCGATTAGCGAGCGAGTGGAAAGTCTGCTTAATCCACATACCGCATGCCCACTCGTACAACCAGAGCCCATCCGAGTGCCAAACCCAACTAGTAGACCTGCAAAGACTAATGGGATGTAATCAGTATCAATGCGCGATTCTGGAGCCGTCATCCAGAGTTGATAAAAGAAGGAGGCGCTCATAACACCTAAGATGAACGCGATACGCCAGCTATAGTGACCTTTTGGTGTGTTATTGAATTGCATGAGGCCACCAATCATTCCACTAATGCCGAGGATCCGACCTCTAGTGGCAATGAGTATTACAGCAGACAGTCCGATTAGAACGCCACCAATGAGTGAGGCAATTGGAGTGAATTGTGCCCATGCGATGATGATATTCATGGTGTCTATTCCGTGAAAGATGCTTTTATATAAAAGAGAGAATGATACAAGCATTGAAAATACTGCAAACAGTAATTCTATGCGAGCGCTTTCCCATTTCTTACTGAGATGTCTACCCATGATTAAACCCAATCCGGAGCCGAAGATAAATGGCGTAGCAATTGCCCAAGGTATTGTATTGGCCATGCTGGCTAATAGCGTACTGCCAACCGATACTATGGTTAATACCCCTAGGGATGTTGCAACAATCGATGTCATGGGTAAATCGGTGTATTTCTTTAAGGCGGGAACGATAATAAATCCGCCCCCAACACCTAGTAGTCCAGAGAGTAATCCAGCGCTAGCGCCCGATCCAATTAATGCGCGAGCGCATGGTACAGTCCAGATCAGCCTACTGATCGATTGATTGAGCTGGCAAGGTGGCGCGCTGCGTATCGGTATAATGCCTTTGTGCGCATGATAGATTTGTAAAATCCTGTGACTTGAAACGAGCAAGAGCACCAGGCCAAAACCTAATTGTAGTGGTGTGTTGGGTATTTGGTGTGATAGCCACAAGCCAATAGACGAGAACATGAGGCCAAATAAACCCATCAGTAGCGCCGCTTTGTGGCGCAGTGTGTGAGCGCGTAAACCCATGACGGCACCAATACTAGCAGATAGCGCAACTGCTGCTAGCGCAATGGGTCCAGCCTGATATATCTGCAAGTCGAGCGCAAAAATTAATAGCGGTACTGACAAGATTCCGCCGCCTGCGCCAGTTAGGCCCATTAACAGCCCTACTGCTGCGCCCAGAAGCAGGGTAATCAGTTGTAGGTAATTTATGACTTGTAGGTAATCC
>CAISJL010000092.1 GCA_903885665.1 uncultured beta proteobacterium
CAACTTTTACTGCACCGCCAGCATAAGAATCATCAAATGAGTTCAAAATTCTCCAGTACTGGTAAGCCTCAATGAATGTAACCATTGATGACATAACAAGAGCGCCACGGTACTTAGGTAGTACTCGTGATTGTGAAACTAGTGTGTAAACGGTACAAGCCAACATCGATACAAGACCAAATGAAAAGATGTTGTATAGGATGCCGAATTGATCGTTTGATAGTGTTATTGAACTCATCTAAATAAGCCTCCATAGGCATTTAGGTTGCTCATATCCTTTTGGATACAAGCCAGCGAATCTTCGTAATCTCATATGAAAATTACGATTACCCGCCTGCCCTTATAGTGGCTGTTACTGGCCAGTCCTACAAACCTTTCCACGCTCTTTTCTCATTAATTTTTAAGTAATTTTCTGTAAAAAAGGGGTAAATCGGACATTTTCTGGGTGAGCAGCCAGGTCAGGCGATATCTGCGCTCGCCATTTACACTTACACAAATGGCTACTAATTCAATAGATAAGAAGAGTGCTCCAATTGGCATCTTTGACTCAGGTGTTGGTGGCTTAACAGTTGCTCGGGCCATTATTGATCAGCTGCCAGGGGAATCAATTCTTTATATCGGCGATACCGCCCGTGGTCCGTATGGACCAAAGTCATTAGCCCAGGTTCGCACCTACGCCCTTGAGATTATGGATCAATTAGTTGCAGCTGGCGTTAAAGCAATTGTGATTGCTTGTAATACGGCAAGTGCTGCCATGTTAAGAGATGCTCGCGAGCGCTATCAGATTCCAGTTATTGAAGTAATTCAACCTGCAGTTAGGCGAGCGGTGGCCGCAACTAGAAGCGGCAAGGTGGGAGTAATAGGAACAGCTGCAACGATTGAATCAAAGGCATACCTAGATGCATTTGCCGCTGCCCCGCAATTAGAGATTACCGCCAAAGCTTGTCCCTTATTTGTTGAGTATGTTGAGGCGGGAAAGACTAGTGGGGATGAGATTACCAAGATCGCCCAAGATTATTTAGCACAGATGAAAAGTGCCGATATTGATACCTTGGTTTTAGGTTGCACTCACTACCCACTCTTAACCGGCGTTATCTCCTATGTAATGGGAAATGATGTCACTTTGGTATCAAGTGCGGAGGAGACAGCCAAGGATTTATATCGCAACTTAGTAGAGGCTGATCTACTAAATACACCAGGAGCTCCTGTAACCCACCGGTTTGTGGCAACAGCAGATGCCGATAAGTTTGCTGCCTTAGCCCGCAGATTTTTAGGCCCTGAGGTTTTAAAAGTTACAACTAAGATTTAAAGGAGAGATATGAGCAGAGCAGATGGCAGAGCCAATGATCAACTACGGACAGTTAAATTCACCCGTAATTGGTTAAATAATGCCGAAGGCTCAGTCTTAGTTGAGTTTGGTAATACTAGAGTTTTATGTGTTGCCTCCTTTACGCCAGGAGTACCTCGTTGGTTAGTTGGCAAAGGTGAGGGTTGGGTAACAAGTGAGTATGCAATGTTGCCACGAGCAACACACACAAGAAGTGATCGAGAAAGTGTTAAAGGAAAGTTGGGTGGGCGCACACAAGAGATCTCAAGATTAGTTGGTAGATCACTTCGCGGAGTAGTTGATATGAAAGCTTTAGGTGAAAATACAATTGTGATTGATTGTGATGTGTTGCAGGCAGATGGTGGCACCAGGACTGCAGCGATAACTGGAGCTTATGTTGCCCTGCAGGATGCAATCTCATGGGCTAAGGAAAAAGGACATATTGCAAAAGGGGCTAATCCACTTAAGCAATCTGTGGCGGCCGTTTCAGTTGGAATTATTAATGGCAGCGCAACCTTAGATCTTTGTTATGAAGAGGATGTATCAGCTGGTACTGATATGAATATTGTCTGCACCGGTGATGGTGATTTTATTGAGGTGCAGGGAACGGCTGAGGGTGAACCATTTGATCGCGCGCTTTTAAATCAGCTTTTGGATTTAGGAGCTGCCGGGTGCGCCCAACTTACCAAGTTGCAAGTAGCAGCCTTAGCTAAGTAAATTTCTTTAGCTCTATTTAGATATGCGCCAATTAGTTCTTGCTACTAAGAATTTAGGAAAGATTGCTGAGTTTGATCGCCTACTTAATCAATTTGCCAGTGATATAAAAGTTTTAGGCTTAAGTGATTACCCTACTATGCCAGAGGTTGAAGAGAGCGGTAAAACTTTAAGTGAGAATGCCAGGCTTAAAGCCAAGGCGATCTCACAATTTACTAATCTGCCTGCGTTAGCAGATGACAGCGGCTTATTTATTGATGCTTTAAACGGGCAGCCCGGAATCTATTCAGCCCGCTTTAGCGCTTACGCAGGATCTGATTCAAAAGAACGTGATCTTGCCAATATAAAAAAGGTACTTGAGTTATTAAAGGATGTGCCAGAGCAACAAAGAGGTGCGCAATTTAAATCAGTTGTGGCATTTTATAAACCAAGTAGTGATGGCGTAGTTGTTGAAAAGGAGGAGATTGGGGTGTTAGCAGGTGAAATTATTTCTAGCCCCCGTGGTCAGGCCGGCTTTGGCTATGACCCAATATTTTCACCAAAAGATTTTGATCAAAGCTTGGCTGAACTATCACCTGGGGTGAAGGATGAGATTAGCCATCGCGGCATCGCATTACGCGCAATCGCACCTTTTTTACGAGATCATCTCTAATTTCGCTCGGTTAAAACAGAATATAGGTGGGGTATCCTTAAGCCATCCTTCCCTGGAAAATCCAACCACTAGTAGTTATGACTAGTACTTAATCAATAAGGAGTTTTAAGTGGCCGCAAAGAAGAAAGCAGCTAAGCGCTCTAGCGCAAAGCGCAGTGTTAAAAAAGCAGCGAAGCGTTCGACCGCTAAAAAATCAACTGCCAAGCGCAGTACTAAGAAGAGTGCAAAGCGTTCTTCAAAGTCATCATCTCGCTATTCAATTCCAGCAGTACCAGTAAGCGGTTCATCTCGCTCATCTGTTTCAACAATTTCAACTACCCCAAAATCTTCAGGTAGTTCATACTCTTCAAAATCAAGTAGTAACAACTCTGGTTCATCAAAGGGAATTATCACTGCAGTTGTTGTGGGTGTTTTAATTCTCGCCGTAGTTGTTATCTCAAGGAACTCATCTTCTGATACAGCAACTGTTACTCCAACACCTGCTGCATCTGAGAGCGCTTCAGTTGCGCCAAGTGCTGCACCAAGTTCAGCCCCACTTGCAGCTCATGAAGCTCCAGTAGGAATTGTTTCCCTTTACAACGCAACCGGTGCAACTGTTAATTGGAAGGCCCCGGCTGCAAGTGAAGGAATCACCGGTTACAACGTTGAGCTTCGCACAAATGGCGCTGGCGATTGGAAGTTGGTAGCTACTGTGCCAGCAACACAATTTAAGCAACAGATCACTAAGAATGACGAAACTGGCTGGGTACAAGTACAGGTTTCAACTGTCTACTCAGATGGTGAAGTAGTTGCTGGAAAAGTCCACGGACTTCCAGGCAGCTGGTCATAAAGTAAGTTAAGTAATTTAAATAGCCCCCAAGTGATTGGGGGCTATTTTATTTCAATTAATTACTGTTTAACTAAAACTGTTAAAACTAAATCAACATAAACATCAGAACCGGCTGGACTTAAGTGAACACCATCTGGTGCAAATAATTCTGGGCGATCCTTTGAAACTCGATCCCAATCAACCAATCTGACATTTGGATAACCAGATGCCACCTTGGAAATAATTGCATTGTTTGCATCTTTCCACGGACGTGGAACTGCAGTATTAACGACGATTACTTGCGGTTGATTTTTTACAATCTCAAAGATATCAACCACAGTTTGTTCACTAAGTGCGTTGTTATTACCAAGATTAAATACAACTGGAGATGATGGAACAGAGCTTTGATCGACCCGCATAACCGCTAATAACTCAGGTGCTTGCCGGCCTACTCGAGCATTAATAAGTGAGATGTGTTCTTTGCTTTCTAATTTACTTCTAATACCTAAAATCACCGAATCACCAGTTACCCAAAGGCCGGTAGTGCTACCAAGATCTTCTTGGCTTGCACTTTGATCCTCCTGCGCAGTAAGTAATTCTTGTGAAATTTGATCTGCTTTATTAATTGCTTGAACTGAGATTGAGGAGGTAACTGCTAAAACTGCAATTACTGAAGCAACTATTGATAATTGCTGACGAAGTTTTACCTTAGGCGCGCGATATTTCATGCCACGAAACCAGTTTTGCACCACGCCCTGTCTAAATGGAATTTCAACCCAGCGAAGTGAAATATCAGCGAGAGCTAAAACTAGTAAAACCCGTGCTAAATAAAGCGCCCAAGTTTGGCCGGTTAAATCAACTGATGGCCGAGTTACTTGAAAAACTACCCAATGCCAGATGTAGATGCCATAGCTTCGCTGACCTACCCAGCGAAATGGTGCACTACTAATCAGGGGTGCAAACCTTGAAGCCGGGTGTACTAAAGAGATGATTACTAAGCAGCCGAAAATACCTGCTAATGGAAAGGCAATTCGGTAAAGACCGGCATTTGCTTCATCAATAAATAAGAATGTGGCAATTAATCCAAGTAGCCCAACTACACCAATTCCATCAATTACATCTTGCGCACGCTTTGCAATATCAGCACTTAAGTTTTGCGGAATCCAAGAGACTGCTAAGGCAGAGCCAAGAAATAGACCGAGTGAGTGAGTATCTGTTCCAAAGTAGATGTGGCTAATTTGTTGGGCGTTTGATTGATCAAGGCGTAAGGAAACTAAAAATAAAGTAACTCCTGAGATAACTGCAATTAACAAAGCAATTCGGGCAATGTTCTTCTTTCCAAAGTACTTTAAAACTGTTAGCAGAATGATCGGCCAAATAAGATAAAACTGAAGTTCAACTGCAAGTGACCAGGTGTGTTGTAGTAGTGGTGGCCGGCCAATTGCCTCAAAGTAATCTTGATGGCGTGCTACTAAAAACCAATTTATCGTACCGGTAAGTGCGTACGGTAGATCTGATAAGAATCTCTTTATTGCCTCCGGCGCCCAAACGCCAATAAAGATGATTGTGCAGATGACCATGAAAATAAATCCTGGATAGATTCTGCGTAATCTGGCAGCATAAAATGCGCGAAGATCTAGCGCGCTTGATTGATTGATTGAGTCAAGAATTAATCTAGTAATTACATAACCTGAGATTACAAAGAATAAATCTACGCCGAGAAATCCACCTGGTATCCAGGAGATTCCTAAGTGATACAAAACTACGGCAGTAACTGCAATTGCTCGCAGGCCATCAATGGATGAGATATGGCGAACGCCAACTTTGCCAGTTGTATTTTTTGTACTCATCTTAATTACTCAAACTTAGAGAAAGTATTTACTAACTCCAGAGTAAAGAGTTACTTCTTTTTCTTGCTAGCTGGTTTTTTAGCTGCTGGTTTTTTCTTATTGGCAGCTTTTTGTTTTCTAGCCGCAGCAGCAGCCGCTTTTTTACCAGCTCCTGGTACATATGCTTTTCCAGCAGGTCGGTTATCAGAATCAAGGTTTGCGTTGATATCCATTTGAAGTTGAGATAGCCGTTCAAATGCATGCTTTAGTTTTTGTCTTGATTCCTGGATTGCATTCTCAGCTGCATTTAAAGATGCATTTTGAGCACGGTGTAAGCGCTCTGCCTCAGAGATTGCTGAAGATAGCCAAGACTTATAGTCCACAATATTTTTAGCAGCATTCTCTATTAACCTTTGCGCATCCCGCTTTGCAGCTGAGGTTAATTGAGCAGCATCACGCGCAGTTTGATTAAGAATTTCATCTGCTTCACCCTCAGCAGTTAGTACTAAGTCAGCCGCGTCATCTTCAGCAGCAGTGATGTATTTGCGGCCACGTGATTCAGCGGAGGTAAGAATGCTCTTTGCTTTAGATTCAGCGCTCTCTAATTTTTCTTTTGTACTTCGGTTTGTCTCTGAGATCAGACGTTGGGCAGAAGCATTTGCTTTAGCCTCGCGTTGCTGAGCAGATTTGATCATGGCCATGGCAGTTTCTGTTGCCAAGATTTCAAACTCTTCACGGCTTAAGCCAGTAATGTCGCGACGAGACCTTAGATCATTTAATTGAGTTTCAAGTTCGCGAATGCGCTCTAATGCATTTTGTGTTGGCGCAGGTTTACTTTCATCCTCGCCTTTAAATCCAACCCAACTAAGAAAATTTTTATCAGCCATGTCCTTAGCCTTCCCTACCTATAAACGAAATACAACTGGTGCGGGAGGTGGGACTTGAACCCACACGCCGAAGCACAGGTTCCTAAGACCTGCGTGTCTGCCATTTCACCACTCCCGCATTTATTACTTGAGTGCGGGGCAAAGATTACGGTGTAAATGGCGGCATCACCAAAACCCAACGACCTTTAGCAAGGGTAAGCGGGTAGCCTTGCTCAAATGAGTGCAGATCCAGTGCAAAGCAAGGTAGCCGAAGTGCTCCTAAAAGCGCTGGAAATAGCCAAAAGTAATGGTTTATTAA
>CAISJL010000093.1 GCA_903885665.1 uncultured beta proteobacterium
AAAATAAATTTTATATTAAATTACTACGATTAAAGATAAACGTATCTTATCACTAAAACATATTTTTTGATTACAAAAATGATACTTCATCTTAGTTTGTGGCATGGGTGCAATCCATTAAAATATTAGTAAATATTTATTTTTCAGTATGACTTAGGCATTCCTAGAACTCGCTCGGCAATGAAGCATAATATTAACTGAGAACTAACTGGTACAATTCTAGGGATCATCGACTCTCTAAAGTAGCGCTCCACGTGAAATTCCTTAGCGTAACCCATTCCACCGTGTGTCAATATTGAAGTCTCGCATGCTTTGAATCCGGCTTCGCCAGCGAAGTATTTAGCGGCGTTGGACTCTGCGCCGCAAGGCTTGCCAAGGTCATAAAGTGATGCTGCTTTATAAGTAAGTAGCCTTGCTGCTTCTAATTCTATCCATCTTAGTGCCAGAGGATGTTGGATGGATTGATTTTTTCCAATTGGTCTGTTAAAAACAATTCTTTCCCCAGCATATTTAACAGCTTTATCTAACGCTATTTGTCCCAGGCCGACTGCTTCAGCAGCGACTAGGATTCTTTCCGGATTGAGACTGTCTAGGATATATCGAAAACCCTTGCCTTCCTCGCCAATTCTATCGCATAAGGGTATACGTAGGTCATCAATAAATATTTGATTTGAATCAACTGCTTTTCGCCCCATCTTTTCAATTTCATGTATGGACATTTTTTTACGATCTACGTCAGTATAAAACAATGTTAAACCATCTATAGGGTTAGCAGTGTCTTCTATTGGTGCAGTTCGAGCTAATAGCAATATTTTAGTAGCAACTTGTGCTGTTGATATCCAAATTTTCTGACCAGAAACAATATACTCGTCATTAACTCTTCTAGCCTTGGTTTTTAAATGAGCAGTATTCAATCCTGTATTAGGTTCGGTCACTCCAAAACATGCGAGATCTTGTCCAGCTATTAAAGGCGGTAGCCACCTTTTCTTTTGTTCCGAATTTGCATATACCACAACTGGATTTAGTCCAAATATATTCATATGAATTGCAGATGCGCCAGAAAATCCTGCTCCTGAGGCTGAGATAGTCTCCATCATCAGTGCTGCATCAGTAATGCCTAATCCACTACCGCCAAATTCTTCAGGCATGGCTATACCTAACCAGCCATCATTCGAAATGGCCTCATGAAATTCAAACGGGAATTGTCCAGTAAGATCTTTTTCTTTCCAATAATTATCGTTAAACCGATTGCAGATACGTTTTATCGCTTCTTTGATAGCAGCTTGTTCATCAGACAGCTCAAAATTCATTTTTATTCCTTAAAGCCATATTGAATGGTTACTATAGGTCTGATCAGTTTTTTGATCTCATATTCATTGAAACAAAAATTTTTAAGTATCTCAATGCTATTTTCAGCCAGAATTATGACGATAATTATCATGTCTATTATAAGTGAACTGATGTTAGTTTAGTGCCACTGGTAAAGAGAGTGTGCATATCTTATCATTGAAACATGGCTGGTTGATTATGGATGAGATTAGGAACTTTACTTTGAGGCGCAGGTGGTCGGTAACCCAGAGCGCTATGTGGTC
>CAISJL010000094.1 GCA_903885665.1 uncultured beta proteobacterium
ATTAAAGATATAGCGTTAGGGATTTAGAACAATAGTTTCAACATCTAGCATTAATACCATTTAATGTAGCGAGAGCGACTGTTCGGCTTGGAGATAAAGCTTTATGTTTAAGCTGGATGCTTAAATAGAGGGCTAATTGTTCTTCGATGCTGTCGATATCGGTATTTAGGTTTTTTTGCCTTATATATAGTAATGCCTAAGTTGTTATTGTTAACAGTATCGGCATGAACTCTTAAACTTTAGGATTTTTTAGAAATAGTTTTTTGTCTGTTTGTATAAGCAGTAATCAAAAATCGATCAGCGGATTGCTCTTGGGCACTCTGAATTAGTAAGGTGCATATATATAGTGTGTGAGATAGCGTTTGTCATGATGGATGCGAAGTAACGTGTATCGTAAAGAGGGAGGTTGGTGATGACACAGATTAATGCAAATGTGGGTTCAGCAGCAGCGCAGGCAGGGATTGCAGCGTATAAGCCACGCGCTACTGAAACTGGTAAGCCTACGTCACGAGTTATGGAGGCGGTAAAGCTAGAAGAGCCTGTTGTGAGAGCGGATCCGCTCAAGGTGCAAAATGAATTACGCCAAGTTGTAGAGATACTAAATAAAAATATGGAAAAGCTTGGGCGTAATTTAGGGTTTAGTATAGATCAGAAAGCCGGGCGTACCGTGGTGACTGTGAAAGATCAGTCCAGTGGCGATGTGATTCGACAGATCCCAGATGAGGCGGTGTTGCGTATGGCACACAGTATCGCGGATATGCGCGGTTTGTTCTTGAACAAAGAAGGCTAAATAAAATATTTTATAAATGTTATTAAGTTTTTCGATGATGTGTCGAATTACCATACAGCCGAGTTGTAATTATCGATTAAGTAATCAATTAATTTGATGGCTTTTTAATTTTTTGATTAGTTAATTTTTGTCAGAATTTAAATTTTTTAAATTGTCATTTTGTAAAATAGTGCTAATTAGTTGAATTTACTTAAATTGGAGAATAAAGATGTCTGTGATTAATACGAACGTAAGTGCGAGTTTCGCTCAAGGTGCCCTACGAATAAATGACCGCTTGCAAAGTGTCGCGATGCAGCAGTTATCAACCGGCAAGCGCATTAATAGGGCTAGTGATGATGCCGCAGGTCTCGCGATGTCTGAAGTCATGACTGCACAGATTCGTGGTTTGAATCAGGCCGTGCGTAATGCCAATGATGGGGTTTCGCTCATGCAAACAGCTGAGGGCGCGATGGTCGAACAAACTAATATGTTGCAGCGTATGCGTGAATTGGCTGTTCAGGCTGCTTCTGACTCGGTGACCGCATCTGACAAAACTAATTTGAACCTAGAATTTCAAGCGCTACTCTCAGAGGTCGATCGTGTGGGTGGAGCTACCCAGTGGAATGGTAAGAATGTGCTTGACGGAACAGGCGGCACTACATTGGGGACCTATAATTTCCAAGTGGGTGCAAACGCCAACCAAACTGTTTCTGTAGTGATTGGAAAAATGAATTCAGTGGGTGCATTAAGTGATATATCGACTCAAACAGTCAGCACAACAGTATTGGCTGGTTCGGCAATCACCAAAATTGATTTGGCAATTGCAGCGATGGCAACTCAACGGGCGACTTTGGGTGCTGGTATGAATCGCCTCACTTACGCTACAGACAACTTGGCAAATGTGGCACAAAACGCTACTGAATCGCGTAGTCGAATTCAAGATACAAATTACGCAACTGCAACCACGCAAATGTCACGTACACAGATTATTTCTCAGGCCGCGACTGCCATGTTAGCACAGGCAAATCAGCAGCAGAGCACGGTGCTAGCCTTGTTGAAGTAAATTGTTAGTGAACAGTTATGATTGGCCCTAATTAACAATGTTGTAGTTGATTGATTTAAAAAATAGATAGTGTGCATTTTAGTCATAGGAAACCCCTGCGTTTGTCATGAACGTAGGGGTTTTTTATTGGAATTACTGTGGATTATTTAAGCGTTTTATCCACATCTGCCGAAAATTTGACTCTAATTCGGTGACTCGCGATGGATGATCCATAAATGGACTATGGCGCAGTTGATGGCGACATTTATTGCGGATGCTGTCTATAGTTGCAGGACTATTGATCCA
>CAISJL010000095.1 GCA_903885665.1 uncultured beta proteobacterium
AGCGTAGCGCTGCCACCTCACCAATCCTTAAGCAAGCCCAATGCGTCAGCAACATCATGGCCCGATTGCGCACTGCATGTTTACGGGTGTCAATGTAGCTTATCAATTGGCTAAATTCTTCTGAGCTTAGTGTCCTTGCTTGTGCCATATTGTTCATTCCCCCTTGTCTAATTACACACATTATGTGATCCATTTTGGAAGAGTACAACCGGAATCTGGCCTACTTATCCACAGGATTTTCATAAAAATTGGCAAAAAAGCAGGGGGGCTGTGGATAGAATTTTCGTGAAAAAATCACTCAATGATTTCAAACAGATAACCGTAAAATGTATGAATAAGTAACTTTTCATACATTTTTTATCGATTACAAGCTGCAGATTTGCACAAAACGTCTACAGCGCATTGACATTAAACCAGCTACACAAGCACCCAAAGCATACAATCGACGTGCTGTAGATATGCTGTTGCTTGTTTAATCCGCCAGAGCAATAGTGGAGGGCGCTTGCAAGTCTAGTTTCTCGATGTGATTGAGTGTGTTTATTAAGCTGACTTAGCTCAACTGTGATTGTCGTGATAACCCGATAAGCAACCAGGTCTTTGGTTGTCCATTTCGTCAAAAAGTTTAAACATATAATAACTAATTAACTTCCATCTTGATTTTAGACGAACTGATGATGTTAGACCATTTCCGAAGATCTTTCGTAATAAGCCTATTAAGGTCTTCAGGCGTTGATACCTTTGCGTCCATTCCTAGACTTGTAAAACGAAGTTGTATATCTTGACTTTCGATAGAGGTGCGAACGCTTTGGTTTATTTTTTGCATAAGGCTTTGAGGTAAGTTTCTTGGACCTAAAACACCCCACCACATACTACTTTCAAAACCAAGCATGCCAGACTCTGAAATAGTTTTTACGTTTGGTAAAAGTGTCGATCTATTAAGAGTTGCAATTCCTAAAGCTCTTAGTTTTCCACTTTTGATAAAAGTTAGTGCAGGGCTTACGCTGCTGAAAATTAATGGGACCTGTCCGCCTATAACATCAATAACGCCTGAACCTGAGCTTTTATACGGAATGTGTATTAAAGAAATATCTGCGGTTTTCTCAAATAAAATCCCTGTTAAATGTGCTATGCCACCAAGACCTGACGATGCATATTGAATGCTTCCTGGTTTATTTTTAGCATATAAGATAAGTTGTTCAATACTATTAGCGGGGAATGAGGGATTAATACTCAATACTAAAGGTCCTTCTGCTATTAAAGATATAGGTGAAAAATCCTTTAATGAGTCATATGGTAATTTATATAAACTAGGATTCATAGTGAATGATGTAGATATCATTAGCAATGTATAACCATCGGCAGGCGCTTTAGCTACCATATCTGTTCCTATTATGCCATTTGCACCTGCACGATTATCAGAGACAACTTGTTGCCTCCAAGTCTCGGTTAATTTTTGAGCTAGCAATCTGGCCACTACATCGTTACTACCTGCAGTTGCAAAAGGTATTATTAGTCGAACAGGTTTTATTGGAAATTTAGCAAGTTTAGATAAATCTGCATGGTATTCATTAGTCTTTTGTGAGTTGGCTTTGTATTTGTCAGTTTGCGGCTGCTTTACATTTTCTTGAGTATCGAAAGCCCAAGCGCCACTGTATTTAATAATGAATATAAGCACTAATATAAAAATAATTAAATTTCGATAATTTTTAATTTCCATTTAAACTCCCTACACTTATATTTTTAATAATTAACCATAATATTAACTTATTTGACGTAAAGTCTTTATTTTTAATACGGCTTAATGCAATTTTTTTAACATTTTGCAATGATACTGAGATTTGATAACCCGATAAGCAACCAGGTCTTTGGTTGTCCATTTCGTCAAAAGGTACAACACTGTGTCTTTGACAACGGAAATCACATATGGATCACAGGCGACGTAAAAGACTAGATGCAAGAGAGTTAGCCCAATTCACGGGCACTGCAGCACACTACAAATTAACCCCCAAACACCTGCTTACTGATGGCACTAAGTTTATCGCAGAACGTGCGGCTTGTTATTGGATCATGGATGCGATTGCTAGCCACTTATCCGAGATCGGTACCAATGATTGGTTTGTGTTAGTTAAAGTAGAAGTGCGCTCA
>CAISJL010000096.1 GCA_903885665.1 uncultured beta proteobacterium
CGCGAGTTCTTCAAACGGCATTTGGTCCGTGTATAACTCACCGTCGATGACGATATTCGGATGTTGCGAGAGATAAGGCCGAAGCGCGGCGGCGATATGAGGAAGTCCCGTAAAGAATGCGCCGGTGCGGGATTGAAGGCACACAACGAGGTCATTCGCGGAGCGCGTCACATACGAGACACATCGTAAGCCGTCCAACTTAGGCTGGACGAAACAGGGAAATGTGATGACCTTTTTCTTTTTAGAGCCGACCTCAATGTCGGCAGGGTTGAATGTTTGCGCGAGCATCGGAAGGAACGGACGGGCGAATGAAGCGTCCTCGGCGTCGGCATCGGCGCAGAAATTATTCCCTGAAATATCACCATATCCTTCTCCATAATCCGCGGGTTTGTTCTCGGTATATGCCTCCTTCTCCTTCTTGTCGGTCCATTTGCGGCGTGTTTCTGAAATACATTGTTCGAGAGGTGTTGTCTCGTTGGAACGACCGATATTTTTACCGGCATCACACTTACGATATGCCACCTGCTGCTTTCCGTTGATATATCCGTGCGTAATACGTGACGCAACCGCACCCCCCGAATTCCTAAGAACCGCCGCGGTCCATACTTTTATTTTTCCGTTTTTGTCCTGCGCGTATAGTTTTGGAAACGAATGTTCGACAGTGTAGTCGCTGTAATCCATGCTTGAATGAATTCGAATTCCGACGATAATCTACTCATTCACAACATACACGATTTATGATTTCAATTTAATCATGTAGAACAATATGAAACGATTCAATTATTTGGACACATCCGGAGATTGCTTATGATGGGCAACTCACCATTAAAAAAAATTTAGTCACTTCAATCAATTCAATCAATACATTAAAACGCATCGATTGATGCGTTTTACAGGGATTTATTAGCTATTGATTATTAATACGCAGACAGATGAATCTCTTATATGCGTAGATTCAGTGCATCATTCACATGAATAGCAAAGTAAATCAAAACAGAATGGATATTGATTGATAGCAGTCTCAATCTCGAAGAATCTGCATTAATACTTCAGATCACAGCGCTTGATTTAGAGTGCAATACACCACCACTCGAACCATGAGGTCGAGAATGGATTTCTTACAAATAGAAATGCAGTTGCAATTCAATTAAGTTTCATTAATTTAATACTTTATTGATTATTAATTTTTTAAAGTATTAAGATAATTTAAATTTAATTTAAATTTCAGTATCTATATAAATCATTATTTTTTATTGATATGAACATTAAAAATTTCACATTCTGATTTATGTATGATGATATGCTTATATTTGATTTTTTAATTTTAATTGTTAATTTTCGATCTCGCTCTTTTAATAATCATTCAATAAGATTCACTTTTTTAAAATCCAATCATTCCTAATAATTTTTAATGATTTTTAATGAAAGGTAGACCCGCATGAACAATCACCCTGAAAATAACTTAACGAATGATTCTACTGCTCAACATTCAGATGTCACTATCTACAATCAAGATTCCGAAGCAAGCACTGATTCCATTAAAGAGCTTTATAAAATATCGGGGCACGAGAAATTAACAGTAAACGCAATGGAATTAATGCTGCCCCAACTCAAAACAGTACTGGCGGGATTACCAGACGCGCTGATTCAAGATCTGGTCAATGTCGATGACATGATCGACTTAATTGTTCCCATTTATAAAAAATATTTATCTGAACAAGAGGTCCAAGCGATATGTAATTTTTACCGGTCACCGATCGGGAAAAAATATGTCCGGGTGTGGTCTTATATTCAAGCAGACCTGCATGATGCACAACAAAAGCGGGTGCAGTTAAAATTACAAAAAGATTACGCTACTCACCGATAATTCAGCACTGCATCAACCCCACCAACATATCGGCACGCGGCGCTTGATCCAGGGTGCGGCACGCCTCAATGATGCGATCATATTGCGCGGCGCTCATCGGCAAACCTGGGGCAATGCCGCGCATGCGGCGCACCAGCTCTTCGTAATCCCAAATAAATTCACGTCCTGTGCCTTGGGCGCTATAACTGCGCCCGTCTTTGGTGTAAATAGTAATTTTGGGGCCAAACAGGGGCATATTGTGTGATGGGGTAATAGTCACGCGCTGCATCAGGTCTAACACAGCAGGTGGGTCATCAGGGCTTGCAGTTTGTGGCGCCCATTCGCGTAGCAGGGGAAACCCACGCTCAACCACTGCATAGGCCAAGTGATACGCTGTGCTACCAGCTTTGTGTATGGTGTCCTCGCGCCGCGTTGGAAATGCAGGGCTTGGGTATTGGGTTTCTAGCCAATTCACTACGGCTTCAATGCGCTCTACATCTCGGTATTGAATTTCATGCGCGTTGCATAAAGCAGCAGTGACATCAATGTGTGCAATGTTGTATCCCGATATTGAATATACGCGATACAGGGTATCTAAAAATACCCAACGCTGACCCAAGCCTGCGGTAATCTGGGCAAACGACATACGCGTTGCACCTTCAAAACTATGCGTCAGCAGACCTTTGTTATTGCCAATATACGCATGGTAAAAACCGGCCTCACCCTCAAGCACGGTTTCACCACCCACATGACCTTGACGTGCCAAGGCCACGGCTAGCATGGCATTACGCACCGCCACGCCTTCACGCAATGCACGGCCACCACTGCGCGCACCTTCCAAGTTGCCACCAGCCATACTCACACACAGTGCAATAGCGCTGTTCATTTGCTCAAGGTCTAAGTGCATCAGCTTACCAGCAGCCACTGCTGCAGCAAAAATACCAAACACTGGACTGGCATGGAAGCCACGTGCCATCAATGTCGGGATTACCTCTTCTGCTAAACGCTCTGCTACTTCATAGCCAGCTGCAATCGCGGTAATCATAGCCTGCCCCGTGGCGTGAGTTTCTTCTGCCGCAGCCAATACTGCAGGCAACACACTGGTACCGGGGTGCATCAACATTTTGTAGGTGTCCCACTTCCCTCCTGCAAATGCCATTTCCGAATTTGCAAACGCTGCGCCACCTTTAGTTGCAGTTGCACCATTTACTAAGATGGTAGCGCCTTGAGTCACACCCCGCTCTTCGCGGCAAATCATCTCAACAGCATCGCGTCCCGGCTTAGTGATCGACCCTAATAGCACTGAGGACATAAACTGCAAGCTCACGCCTTTAGCGCGATCGACCACCGCAGGGGGCAGATCGGTATACTTAAGTTGCACCACCCATTGGGCAAGTTGGCGACTCATCGAAGTCATAGGATGCTGTGCTTTCTAAGCATTGATCGAAAAACTATTGATAAAAAATTTAAAAAATAATACGCCATGACCTGTTAATCTATTCTACAAAATAGCCCCTGCCCGTTGCAGTCCGTGCGGCACGCGGTGTAGCGATTTAAAACCATTCGCAGTCACATGAATCAGCTCACCCACTTGCACGCCTGCACGTACACTGCGGTCAGCTTGGGCAGTGGTGACATTGGGTTGCACCACTACGGTCATGTTCTCAGCCAATGTCATCTCGGGTAGCGGCCCCGCCATACGACTACGGGTGCCCACTATGGGTTGAAAGTAACCGCCACCAAAACCATGCATTAAGTCATCACATACGGTATAGCCACGCTCTTCAATTAACGCGGTTGCCGCTAACACTTCAGGCATGGTGCAACCGGGACGCACTCGGGCAGTGACCGCTTGAAATACCGCTTCAGCGGTATCGTGCAAGTCTTGATACAAGGCGCTGGGTTCTGCGTCTACCGTGAACGTACGTAACACTTGGCCTGGGTAGTCCCACCAAAAGGCAGACAACTCGCAACTTACAATGTCTCCCGATTGCACCAAGCGGCGCGAAGCGTATTGCGGTGGTACATATAGATGCGGTTGATTCATTGAAGTCACACCAATATAATGAATCATGGTGGTGCCGCCATAGGGTAAATAAGCGCTCTCAACAATAGCGGCCAATTCGCGCTCGTGTAGTCCCGGGCGGGTATGTTGAATCAAAGCTCGTAACCCAGCATCAGACAATGCTGCACCCACGCGCAACCAATCAATTTCTTCGGCTGATTTAATCATGCGCATACGCGCATAATCAGCATCCATCAGCACTATCTCAAAGTGGGCTTCTAGTTGCTTGAATTTATTCACCACCAAAGGACCAATCACACCAACCCGACGCGCCCCGCGACGCTTGAGTTCGGCAATGGTCAGCGCAATACCTTGGTGTTCGCCCCAGCGCACATCTACATGCGGGGTGATGCGTTGTGCTAATGGATGATGGTTATGCCATTCCATATGCATCACCATTTGCTCACCCCACTTAAAAATCACATAAGCCTCTGCGGTGCCTGGCCATCCTGTAACCCATTGCGGAGCATTGCCTGCCCGGTGATCAGTGACCACCAACAAGTAATCACAATCATGCTTGTGCATGGCTTGCGCCAACAGCTGATGACGTCTGGAATATTCGGCATCGCTAAAGCGCGGATAGTCTTGCGACAGCAATGCCAGCTGTTGAGGTTCTAGGCCAAGACTAGCCCCACCATCGGAATCACTCCAAGCCATCGCTGACATCGACATTTTCAGATTTTAAGGTGATGCCTGAAGCTTGCGCTTGCAACAACAGTAAGGTTGAGAAATCCAAATCACCATAGCCCTGACCAATCAGGGTTTGCACAATTTCGCGAGTCACAGCAGTGGTGGGCATAGGCACGCCGTGGGTGCGGCCTGCTGACAAACCTAAGTCAATGTCTTTACGCAAGAGCTCGGGCGTAAAAGTCACGTGAAAATCGAGATTCGAGATTGCAGGGGTTTTGTACGCAGTAAACATTGAGCCCATCACGCTTTTATTTAAAAAATCAAGAAACGCATGACGTTGCATACCCGCTTTTTCAGCCAACACCGTGATCTCACATAAGTTTTGAATCACCACTCCGAGCATCACGTTGTGGCATATTTTTGCAATACGCGCCAACTCGCCCTCGCCCACATAGGATACGCCACGACCAATTGCAGCCAGATAGGGTTGCACTGCATTGAAGGCCGCCTCGGGCCCCGAGGCAACGACTGTGAGTTTTCCTGCTTTAATCACTTTGGCATTACCCGATACTGGCGCTGCCAACAACTGAATACCTGCATCAGTCAGTTTGGTGCGAATTTCTGCCGATTCTTCAAGAGATATTGAAGTGCTATCGACCACGATTTTAGGCTTACCCCCTTTAGACATAACACCATGCTGTCCAAACAATACTTCTTTTACGTCTTTACCCGTTGAAACCATCGTAAACACAATATCGCAATGCGCCAGATCGCTTAAATGATTAACCACAGTGGCACCCACTGCAGCCAGTGGTTCGGCTTTAGATTTGGTACGATTCCAGACTGATATATCGCAACCCGCTGTAGCCAAGCGTTCAGCCATTGCATAGCCCATACGACCAATCCCAATCCAACCCAACTTTAATTTCTTTAAATCACTCATCACAGTTCCTTATCTAGTAACGCCAGTATTAATAATCAAATTCGATCGAAATCTTAACTATTCCAAAAAATTAAACTATACATAAAAATAAAAAATTGAAGCATTAGGCTTGCAAATCTTGTGACCAATGGCGAGTCTCAATCACCTTGCGCACAGCACTTAAAAATGCTGCCGAATACGCGCCATCAACTGCACGATGATCAAAACTTTGCGCTAGCACACCAATAGGTCGAATCGCAATTGCATCTCCGGTTTCGGATTCAACCACCACGGGTTTTTTACGAATCGCATCAGCAGATAAAATAGCCACCTGCGGTTGCAAGATAATTGGTGCAGTAATCACCGTGCCAAAGGCGCCATTATTGGTAATGGTATAAGTGCCCTCAGTCATTTCATCGGGGCGCAGTCGACCGGCGCGCGCACGCGTGGCTAGATCGTAAATTTCTTTAGCAATTTGCGGCAATGATTTAGACGGCACATCTTTAAGCACCGGTACCAGCAAACCATCAAAATTTAAATCGACGGCAATACCAATGTTAATGCGTGGGTGCAACACCAAACCCTCACCCTGCAAGCTGGCATTGAGTTTAGGGAACTGCGCCAGAGCAATCGATACCGCGCGCACAATAAACGGTAAATAGGTCAAGACAAAACCTTCACGGGCTTGCCAAGCTGTACCATATTCGCTGCGCGCCTGTTCTACCCGATAAAAATCAGCCTCTGCGACTTGCAAGACATGGGGAGCAGTCTGCCAAGACTTGGCGGTATTCTCGGCGACTTTTTTTCGAATATGGTTAAACGGGTGCACTGACCCTGGTGCTACAGAGGTGGTCGCAACTCGAGCAGACGCTGGTGATGGTGATGACGCTGGCAATGATGTTGTTGATGGTGATGTACCATTGGTATTGCGCTTAGCAATCCATTGGAGCGCGTCTTCGCGGGTAATACGTCCATCACGACCTGTGCCATTCATCAGAGCAGGGTTTAATTGATGCTCCGCCACTAAACGCCGCACTACTGGCGAGAGACGATCTGCCGCACGTCCCTTGGGTATGGCGGTCTGCGCGCTAACGGATACATTCGCAGCAGCAGCTTGTGCCGCAACCGGCTTAGCGGTAGCGTTTACAATCGCGGCACTTCCTGCCTGATCCACCTCACGCACTACCGCCAAGCACACCCCCACTTTGGCAGTGACACCAGAGGCAACCCGTATCTCAGCGAGAACACCGGCTACCGGTGAGGGTATTTCGGTGCTGACCTTGTCGGTTTCAACATCAAATAAAATTTCATCGGCACGAACGGTATCACCGGCCTGTTTATACCATTTAGTCACTACACCTTCGGTGACTGTTTCACCGAGTTGCGGCATGATAATGTCCATCGTCTGTTACGCCTCTAATACGCTCTAAGTTGGCTTACGCTATACCCAATGCGGGTTACTGAATTTAATCACCTGCACTGCGCACACATTCTTCATTCAAATCATTCGCATGATTCAGGTCTTACCATGTTTTCCAAAATACATCATTTTAACCGCCGCCATTACTGCAGTGCTTTAAACGGTGCTGCGGCGTGCACTACCCGACCACCCACCATCGTAAGCAGTGGTTTAATCTCTTGAATCTGTGGCGCTGGCACCGTCAAGTAATCTCGATCTAATACCAACAAATCAGCAAACTTACCCGGCGCGATCGAACCTAAGCTATGCTCATGGAACAGTATTTGTGCATTGTTACGGGTGTGTGCAATCAAGGCTTGCTCACGACTAATCGATTGACGATTCACCAAATGCCCACCAATCGCTCGCCCAGTGATCGCAAACGCCAAGGTGTAGAACGGATTAGAGGTTGTCACTGCGGTGGCGTCGGAGCCTAAACCCCACACAATGCCACTGTCTTGTACACGCCGAAACGGTGGCATGTCCCACGCCGCTTCACCATGCACTTTATGCATCAGTACGCCTTGAATTAAAGGCCGACTATGGATCATAGCCGTCATCCCTAGTCGCTTCATCCGTTCGAGTTGCACTGTAGTTACTTGATCTAGATGGGAAAACGACCAACGTAAACCTTGAATTGGTTTCTCGCGACTCAGGGCTTCGTATTGATCTAGAAACACATCAATCACCGGCTCCATCTCGACATGTGAATTCAAATAAAACCCGCGATCAGCAAGAGCGCGGATCACGCGTGCCATTTGCGATATATCCTCGGGCTTGGTATTACCCCCCTTGCGTAATAGCTGCGTGGTGACTGGTGAATAAACAGATTCGCCCCAACCAATGTGATTAAAGTAGGCATTGCCTTGATACGGCTTTAAGGTTTGTATTTCTTTAAGCACTTGATCGACTTGGGCTGGGCTTGCCGGTTGGCGAATCGTAGTCCAGAACACGCGGGCATTTAACCGATTGTCTTTGGCGAGCGTTTCATACGGCAGGTAGTGACGCTCATCCATACCGCGACCCCCAGCATCACCCCATGCGGTAATGCCCATCGCATTGAGTGACTGCACCAGTTTTTGGGTGTTCGCTAACCATGCCTCCGATTCAAACATCGGCACCTTGGCCGCTACAAAAGCTACACCTCCTGCGCCTCGTATTACACCGGTGAGTTGGCCTTGGGCATCTTTTTCAATCGTGCCACCATTGGGGTTTGAGGTATTGGCATCAATACCCGCAGCCTTCAACGCCGCAGTGTTCAAATAAGTATGTTGATAAATCGACTGAATCACGACTGGATGATTGGGGGCAATTTGATCTAATTCAGCCAATGGAAAACCCCGCGGATCATCGCGAAACTGCTCTTCAGACCAACCACCCAACACAGCAATCCAATGGCCGTGGGGTGTTTCTGCAATGCGCTGGGTCAAGCGTTTAATCGCATAACCTCTAGAGACCACGCCATCAAAACGTAATTCATTGTGTTCTGCTGCCCGCACCCAATGCGAGTGATTGTCAATCAATCCTGGGATGACTGTGCGCCCACCCAAATCAATCACCCGTGCGTTTGGTGCTGCCAGCTTGCGCATGGCTTGATTGCTACCCGTGGCGAGAATTTGTTGGTCTTTAATGGCAATTGCTTGCGTTATGGTAAAACGCTCGTCGACTGTCGCAATCTTACCGTTGACCATAATAAGATTCGCATCACCCGCATAGACGACATTCATTACACCGAGTATGCCCAGGCATAACGCTAGAACGTGCTTACTCCAATCCTGTAGTGTGCGTTGTGGCATGAACTACTCCCCCAGTTCCAAACGACTATGCATTAATCGATACGCTGACTAATCTCTTGGACAATTCTGGCAACCGATGGAATGGTGTTGTCTTCGAGTCGATCTGCCGAAGGTAATGGAATGTGCGGCGTGGTAATCCGAATAATCGGGCCGTCCAATTCCCAAAAACATTCATCTGCAATAATCGAGGCGATCTCTGCGCCCCATCCACACAGCCTTGGGTTCTCTTCAATGGTCACCAAGCGACCCGTGCGAGCCACTTCTGCCAAGATAGTGACGGTATCGAGTGGCACCAGTGATCGCACATCAACCACAGTACAAGAAATACCATGCTCACGCTCCAGAATTTCTGCGGCTTCTAGGGCGCGATGCACCATCAACGCGAGTGCGACAATGGTGCAATCCTTACCCTGACGCAACACGCGTGCTTTACCGAGCTCGTCAACATATTCACCATCGGGCACTTCACCCTTAAACGAATAGAGCGACTTTTGTTCAAAGAATAATACCGGGTCTTCATCGCGAATCGAAGCTGCCAGCAAGCCTTTGACATCAGCAGGAAACGCCGGGGCTACGACTTTAATACCCGGGATCGCCATGGCCCAATTCTCTACCGATTGCGAGTGCTGTGCGCCAAAGCGTGAGCCCCCACCGTTGGCCGTGCGAATCACTAATGGCACAGAGACTTGGCCATTGGTCATGTACCGCGACTTAGCAATTTCATTGGCCACAATATCCCAACATACCGCCAAAAAGTCAGAGAACATAATTTCAGCAATCGGGCGCAAACCAGTCATTGCCGCACCCATTGCTGCACCCAAGATCGCTTGTTCAGAGATTGGGCAATCCCGCACCCGCAAGGGGCCGAATTGATCCAGCAAGCCAACAGTCGCTTTAAATACACCACCAGCGTGCGCCACATCTTCACCTAAAAACACCACGCGATCGTCGCGCGCCATTTCTTGAGCAATGCCAGCGGCTACTGCTTCACGATAAGTTAGTTCCGCCATGCTGCACCCCCGTCTGCCCACACATGTTGATGAATGCCGGCTAAGTCTGGCGCAGCAGATGCTTTAGCCGCTTCGGTCGCCTCATTGACTTGGGCAGTGACTTCTTCTTCAATATCACGCAATGTCGCCTCAACCATGCCTAATTCAAGCAAGCGCTCGCGATAAATCTTGATCGGATCTCGCTCCAACCATTGCTCTAACTCGCCCTTAGGGCGATATTGCGCTGGGTCAGCGCGGGAGTGACCAGAGTGGCGATAAGTCATGGCCTCAATTAAAGCGGGGCCACCACCTTGACGCGCCCGGTTCATAAATTTGGTTGCAGTGCGATAGACTTCGTCCGCATCATTCCCATCGATCACCACACGCTCTAAGTTGTAGGCAGCGGCACGATCGGCTGCTGGATGCTCAACCGCAGTCACCGCGCTAATCGGGGTGTATTCCATATACAAATTGTTTTCACAGACAAAAATCACTGGCAGTTTCCAGATCACCGAGAAGTTAAGTGCTTCATGAAAAGCACCGATATTGGTGGTGCCGTCGCCAAAGAAACAGACGGCAACTTGCTCGGTGCCGCGATATTGCGCGCTCCACGCTGCACCCGCCGCTATTGGCAAATGTGCGCCAATAATAGCGTAAGAACCCATCGCACCTTTTGAGACATCAGTTAAGTGCATAGAGCCGCCTTTACCGCCTAACAAGCCACACTCGCGGCCCATCAGCTCACCCAACACCCCCGTCATCGAGGCGCCACGCGCGAGCGTGTGGGCGTGACCACGGTAAGTGCAGAACGTCCAATCGTCTGGCCGCATCGCCACGCCAAAACCGGCGGCAATCGCTTCTTGGCCAAGTGACAAGTGACTCGTGCCCTTGATCAAGTTTTGCAAAAACAAATCGTAGGCGCGCTTCTCGCACAGGCGCAATTCGAGTTGCATCCGAAACAGTGCTAGGCGCGTCTCGCTACCGATCTCAGAGATCGGTGCGGCCCCCTTCTTAGGTGTAGTGCCAGTCATTCAATATTCCTCACGTCATCTCACGTTCAGTGTCTAACCCTATTCTCTACTGCTGCGCTTGCCTTAAACTAACAACAAGCGCTATCCATTAGCGCTTTAAATAAAGTAATGCTTTACATAAATGCTTTAACTACAGTAGCGCCTTCACTCAATAAAATAATGCTGTAACCAATATTGCTGTTTAGGATTGCTTGATTGAATACAGCTCTAATACTTATTTGCAATCGGTAATTCTTGCGCTGGAAACAGCGTAATGATCTGCGCTCCAGTCGGCGTGAGCACCACCTCCTCCTCAATACGCGCCGCCGATATCCCATCTTTGGCCGGACAGAATGTTTCTACCGCAAACACCATGCCCGCCTTTAGCTCATACGGGTCTTTAAATGAATTCAAGCGTGAGATTAGTGGCCGTTCATGCAAACCCAACCCCAGTCCGTGACAGAAGTTCAAACCAAAAGCTGCCATCTCCGTCTCAAAGCCGATTTCAGTACATTTCGGGAAAGCACGTGCTACCACATCGGTCGAGACTCCTGGCTTGAGCATGCCAATTGCGTCATCCATCCAGCGCCGCGCCCGCTTGTAGGCGTCGTGTTGCGCCGGCGTCGCACTGCCCACAGTAAACGTGCGGTAGTAGCAAGTTTTGTAGCCCATGTAGGATTGAATTAAATCAAAATAGGCTTGGTCACCAGGTCGAATTAAGCGATCGGTAAAGTTGTGCGGATGCGGACTACAGCGCTCCCCCGAGATCGCATTAATTGCCTCGACGCAATCTGAGCCCATCTCATAGAAACGCTTGGTTGCCATCGCTACAATTTCGTTCTCGCGCACGCCTGGCTTGAGCGCTTCGAAGATATCTTGATATACGCCGTCACCCATTGCCGCAGCCGTGTTGAGCAAGGTAATTTCATCGTGACTTTTAATCTCGCGGGCATCCAACATCACCTGCTGACCGTCGGCTATTTTGAGGCCGAGCTTTTGCAGCGCAAACAAGAATGGCGGCTCAACCATGTCAATGCCTAAGGGCATGTCGGCAACCCCTTCTTGCTTAAGAATGTCGTAGATCTCTTGGGCGGCTTGATCGAATAAACCAACCGAGGGCGAGACTGCACCGCGCAAGCCCGCAAGACCTGGGATGCAATGGTTCTTGGGCAACCACGGCGCATACAACTTGTGATGACGCACGGCGGAACCAAAGTCCCATACCCAAGGCTCGCCGTTACCGGTGAGCAAACACCAACGCGTCAGTTTGTCACGCGCCCACTCACCAATCACCGTGCTGGAGATATAGCGCATATTGATTTGATCAAAGACCAGGAGAGCACCGAGCTTAGATTTCGCCAAGGCCTGACGGGTGCGCGCGAGGCGGTATTCATGAAGACGCTTGAAATCGACACGTTCTTCGAAATCCACCTGCGAGCGACCTGGCGCTTGTAATGGGATATCCCAGCGATGGCCTGGATTTGCGGGGTCAAACAGTCCGTCTGGTGCGCTAGAAATCGCTAGATCGGGATCTATGCTTGCCGCCTTGATATGCTTGGGCTCGACTACTTTCTTTTTACGCGCCATGCTCAATCCTTACCGTAATAAAAAACCAATAAAATCAATATGTTATATACGCTGCCACTGTGCGCTTAACCGGCCTTAATGCCCGAGGCCTTAATAATCGGTGTCCAACGCTGGATCTCAGACTTTAAGAAGTCGCGCAACTCCTCAGGCGTGCTGGGAGATACCACCGCGCCGCGCAGCAAAATCGCATCTTTGACCTCTTGGTTATTCAAGATTCCGGTAATTTCGGTATTGAGTTTGGTGACTATAGGCTTGGGCACTTTGGCAGTGGTAAACAACCCAAACCATAACTCCGCCACCATGCCAGGGATGCCGGCCTCAACTGCACTAGGAATATCAGGCGTACCCACAAAACGCTCTTTACTCGATACTGCTAAGGCGCGCAGCTTATTCACCTTCAGTTGAGCGTGGGCGGTGACTGGAGAGAGGAAAGAGACCTGAGTCTCACCCGAGAGGATAGAGGTCAGTGCAGCTCCTGCGCTCTTGTAGGGTACGTGCTGGATTTCGCTCTTAGTCACCTGTTTAAACAGCTCACCCGATAAATGGCTAATGCTGCCATTGCCAGCTGAGGCAAAGTTCAGACCTTTTTGTTTAGCAAGCACCACTAACTCTAATGCATTTTTTGCTGGTACCGAAGGGTGCACTACCAACACCACCACGCCTAGCGCGGTGCGGGTAATGGGTGAGAAGTCTTTGATAGGGTCATAGGGTAAATCTTTATACAAGGACACCGAACTCACCATAGGGCCCGCATGACCCATAATCAGCGTGTAGCCATCTGGACTGGCCTTGGCGGCGACTTCTGCAGCAATCGTGCCACCAGCACCATCACGGTTATCAACCACCACCGGTTGATGCCAACGATCATTGAGACGCTGTGCAATATAGCGCGACAAGTAATCCGCAGTGCTCCCTGTGCCCATCCCTAAAATTCGAATCGGTCGCGAAGGATAGCTCTGCGCACTTTGATCTGCAGCTATGCTGGGAGTGGCCACTATGGTGATCGCCCACATCACCAAGGCAGACACCACGCGAGTTAATCCTATATTTTGTTTTTTAATATTAAACATCATTGTCTCCTATTAATGAATCAACAACATAGCATAAAAATATTCAGCACTACTCGCTCATTACAACACTTGTAATGCTCTTGCTCAACGGCCAGACTATTGCTCGGCGCGCACTTGATACGATAAATCCATATATTGGTGGGGTTTGCCTAGAGGCTTTTGCAGACCCTCTGCTGCCCAATACAAGGCAATGACTTGCTCTATACCGGACGCCGTAATATTCGGTAAGGCACGCGCACCAAACGCGGCAAAGGCTTTGTGTGCCCATTCAGGCGATATCTGCAAGCGCTCGGGCAACAAGCCAATGGCTGCTGCCTCATTCGCTGGGTCTTTTAACCATTGACAAGCTTGCTTGAAGCCGCGAATAAAAGCGACCAAGGTGTCACTATGCTCAACTGCCCACGCACGACGTGCAGCCGCTACTGAACCCGGATAGGTCGGGAAGAAATCGGTAGTCATACCCAAACTATTAAAGCCTGCAGCAAACAAATTGCGATCAAACGGCGGATTAAGCCAGCTGGCCACGGCTTGACCTTGGCGCAAGGCATCAAAACGCTCCTGCGAGCCACCAATCTCAACAAAACGGTAATCGGTAGGAGCCAAGCCACGCTCAGTGAGTAATTTTCGCAACAATAAGGCGTAGCCGGTGTGGGTACCATCTACCGCAATATCCTGACCACGCAGATCAGCAAAGCTATGCACAGTTGGGACAACCACCAGAGACAGCTCTGGGGCGTGCCCTTGTGCCATCACTATGGCTAAATCGCTACCGGTTTCGACCGCACGCACCACATGATCCGATTGTTGGAAACCAATGTCATAGCCGCCATTACGCAATTGCTCTAGCTGATGGGTGGACGAACCCGTGAGTGTGACCTCGACTTCGACACCAGCTTGGGCAAATAGGCACCGACCTTGCGCTACATATAAGGGCCAGGCGTTCACACCCTCAGAAATAACTGCTAATCGAATCGTTTGCATGATGTTGCCGCGCTCCTCGAAAGTCTGCTTTATTAGCAAGCTATTTTATCCTAGGACCACGCCACATAGTCAACCAATATACCAATAAAAAAA
>CAISJL010000097.1 GCA_903885665.1 uncultured beta proteobacterium
TCGTGATTAATCGAGAAAAATTAACTTAAAAAATTACAATAAGAGCTAAAAAATTAAAAATTATCTTGAGAAGTGATACTTTCTGATCTACTTTAGAATTATATTAATTAGTATAATCATTAAAGAGTGCAGTAAATTTTTTCAATTAGTCTGTTTCGATTATGGGCTTAATCTGTTGTTTTAGGTGCGGCTCTTATTTTGATGTATTTTTTATATTGTTTTTTTAGTTAATTTGAATCTTCTGAATCTTCTGAATCATTAGGCAGTGAATACAATCAAGTTGTTGCGGGTGTTCGTGGTTTCTGAGGTCATTTCTGTATAACAGGAGTCTACAATGGTAAAAATGATTTTGGGTCTGGTGGCGGCGATGTTACTTGTTGCCTCAGTGACCTTGGGTGTGGTGAATACGCTTAAGGGTAAGTCGTTAGAGAAACAAGTCTTGGCTGTTCGTACTGAGTTAAAGGAAACCAAAGCCCGAGTCGATGAGGTTGAGGCTGGCGGGCATCATGAAAATGCCGCTAAGGCCCATGCAGATGCCGCGCCGCATTGGGCTTATGAAGGCGAGATGGGCCCTGATCATTGGGGTAGTGCATTTCCAACTTGCGCGAGTGGCAAATCACAGTCGCCATTAGATATCAAAGAGCCGTTTGAAAAAGGCACTTATGAAATCAAACCCAATTACACCACCGGTCAGCTGAAAATACTAAATAACGGCCATACGATCCAAGTCAATGTTCCACCAGGCAGTACGATGCGGGTGAACGCCGAGACCTTTGAGTTGTTGCAGTTCCATTTCCATCGCCCTAGCGAAGAGCATATCAATGGTAAGCCTATGGATATGGTTGTGCACTTTGTGCATAAAAGCGAAGCAGGTAAGTTAGCAGTGATTGGTGTCTTACTCAAAGAGGGTGCAGATAACGAAGCGATTAAAACGCTGTGGGCGAATGCGCCGAAAAAAGAAGGTCCAGAAGTTGTTGTGGAGAACGTGAAATTCAACCCAGCTAACTTATTGCCTACTCGCTTGAACTATTATCACTACGAGGGTTCCCTGACAACACCGCCGTGTACTGAAGGGGTGGCATTTTTTATCCTGAACACACCAGTACATGTTTCTAAAGCACAGGTTGAGGCGTTTCCGTTTAAGTTAAATGCACGCCCAGTGCAGCCTCAGAATGGACGTAAGATTTACACCAAGTAAGTTTTATTCAGTCGTCATTGTTTTTTATATATAGAAAAGGCTTATCGAAAGATTTCAATAAGCCTTTTCTAATTTGTGGGAAAGTTATTGTGGTTTTGTAGGGCTTGCTGCGGTATCGGCTTGCGGCTCGCTGGGCGCTTCGCCTCGCGCCTCTCTGGCACAATCTGCCAGTATCCTGATCGGATTGCCAGTGGCTGCAATTCCAGACTGAGCGGCACACATTGATTTCAGACGTGCCGCCCACTCTACTTTTTCTAGTGCGGTTTGGAATGCGGCAAGTGTTTCAGGGTCATTGCGTCCTTTGGTAAGCATGCGAAGTGCGCCAATCGCTAATAGATGTTCAACGCTGGCATTTTTGGACGTGCCGACCATTGCTTCAAAGTCTTTGAGTGCAACCCCATTGGCTAAGGCTGATTTAGCTGCATCTAACTCCATTTCTTTGGTCAGTAGCTCTTCGAATTTTTGTTGGCCGCTTGATTTTTCGGTCTCTAAGGCGCTGACTTTGGCCTCAGCGTCAGCCAGTTGCTGTTTTAAGTCGATTGATTCTTGTTCCAGCGCTTGAACTTTGGGATACATCAGGCCGCCATATCCACCGGCACCAAGGCAGATGAGCGCAATAATGATGATAATGATTTTATTTCGCATAAGTTTTTCCTTTTATAAGCATGGCTTTGCCTTGATCTTATCTTGAGAGGTTCAAAAAGTAATGATTTTTGGAAATTTTAATAGGCGTATGGCACAGAGATATTGAGTAATTCTGACGGGTATGTAAGACTAATAGTAGGTAGTTTATTGTTGAAAAGGTATAAAGACCAATGAAAAATTTTTGGATTGGCGCGATAGTGGGTATCGTATTATTTATGGGTAGTTTATTTGCAGGTGATTTCGCTGGATTGTGGTCAGTCTCTATGTTGTCAGAGGAAGCAACTGAAAAAGCAGAAATTAAGGATCCTAAAAAACCAGAAGCCACTTTAATGACGGTTTGCGAGTTAACGATAAAGTTACCTTTGAAGGGTTTGGATAACCCCCCAGAAGTGCGCACCCAGACCGTGGTGGCAGAGTTTGATTTTGAGGCTGGTATAGGATGGTACCAAGGTCTGTTTGCGATATCAGAGACGCGTAAAGGCCAGTTGCGTGTTGATGGCAAGATGTTGACAGTATCTAGGCCCGCTATGTTTCCGCGATTTGAGACCATGGTGACTGGCGAGGAATTCACTGTCAATCGGGAAACGGGCGAGTTGCAGCAAACATTAAGTTTCCAGGGTGATCGTAAAATGAATCTCATATCCGGTTTTTGTGGCAAGTTGTTGCGGGCCCCATTTTAATTAACGATACCGTGGTATGGTCTATGTACTACTGGCTAAACACCACAAACCTGTGCAGTAACCAAATGCCCATTGTATGAATAAGTCTCCTAATGCACCGATGCACAGTATAGGGATAATTAAATAGAGTATGAACAAGGTAATAGCCCGACCGGTAATGTGCGGTTCGGGGATGCAGTAGCCTAATACACTATTTTTTTTCTTTGCCATGAGAAGCTATGGCCTATGAAATTGTGAAATACACATTGGCTATTACTAGCGACCTGGGCTCGGTAGGGGGTATTGAATGAACTCTGTAGGTGGCTTCTCTGCCGGTTTGGCTGCTGGTTTGGGTGCAGGTGCTGGTGTGGGTGCTGGCGTTGGCGCAGGCGCTATCATAACGGGACGTGCCTTTTCTTGGGCCATCAGCGTCTCTACATTTTTTGTCAGCTGCGCAATCTTGGGTGCAGTGTTTTGCGTGGCTGCAACTTGCTCAGATAATTTAGCGATGGTTTTCGCTTGTGCTTGTGTTTGTGCCTCAAGGGCTTTTATTTGATTGAGAAGTAGCTTTTGATTAGCAAGATCATTCTCCTTGAGTGTTTTGATTTCGGCGCTGACTTTGCTGCTGACATCGGTAGAGATGGTGCCAATTTTATTTTCTAATTTTTGTAGGCCATCAGTGATCGGTTTAGGATCGAATGTTGGTGCAGGTGCTGGCGGCGGGGGTGGTGTATGTGGGATAGCAGCTTGTTTTTTTTGTTGATCGAGTTTGATGTTCATGTCAACAACACGACGTCCCACAGCTAGCATCATTGAATCTGCATGCTCAATTCGATTTTTAACCTCAGAGCTAGTAAAAAACAATACAACAATAGCAACCACCGATATTAGCGCGCCTGCGCCAAGCACGGTGAAAGCGTTGATCTTGGATTGATGCACAGAGTGGCGTAAGTCATCAACAGTTTGAACCATTTGCTCAGTTGCACCTGAGGCCAGCATGGCTGAGCGATTAGCAACCTCGGCTGCGTCCAGCACTAAAGAGACTAATGTGTCTAGACTTTGGGGTGAGTCCTCATCGGCATTCTCACCGTCTATTGAAATTTCGGCAACGATATCTTCAGATTTATCCTCCGCGTCCGCAGGACTGTTCTCTGCGCTATCTTCTGTGAATGTTGCATCTGCAGCAGTTGCTTCAGCTGCAGTTGTAGTTTCTGGATGGGCTTCTTCAGTGACAGTCGGTACTTCTGCTGGTTTGAAATCAGGTGCTGTGGGTTCAGTGGCCATTGTAGTAGGCTCCTCTGGTACTGTTGAGTTTGATTCTGACATTGCAGGTAAGAGATATTTAGGCGATTCGGTGTTTGGTTTGGCAGTACCATCTTGAGTTTTAGCATACTTCATGGCCACGCCCTTTTTGATTAATAGTGTGTATAGCCTTATTTTTTAGGAGTGCTAGCGGTTTTTTCGAGATGTCCTAGTCGAGCTTGTAAGTCTTGAGCCATGAGTTTTGATTGAGCAATTTTTTTGATCGCATCAGCGCTCAATGTAATGCGTTGTTTGGCCACTGCGCTACCATTTGTACTGCTGCCAGCGTTTCTGGCTGCTAGTAGGCTCTTTGCTAATTGCGCCTTTACTTGCGGATTATTCATACTGGCAAGATGTGCTGACTGATCTTTGAGCATTGATTTTAGTTCCGCATTCCCTTGGCGGAGTTCATTTAGTCGTTCTTGAGGGGTTTTGACGACATGGGTAGGGATGATATTAGTTTCTGTGGTGTTAATCACATGAGCGCTAATAGCGGCCTCAGGTACGATTAACTCCCCCTTGTCGGTGATCTTTACATCGAGCGCGATTTCTTCAATATGCTCGTGAATGTCTTGCGATTTTACTGGTGTACTAATGACATGATCTGCTAATGCTGAGCGCTCCGGTGTGGATAGAATGTGATCGGCAATCGGTAATGAAGCAGCTTTCAATTCATCACTGCTTATAGAAGTAGTCTCTTGACTGGCGCTTACGGCATGACCAGTTATGGCGCCAGTATCGGTAGCCTTTAGGATGTGTCCGGCAGCTTCAATATGACCACTCTCTGCATTGGTGGTAGTAATAGCATGTGGGCTTGAAACTGGTTGGTTTAGAGCGCTTAGCTCTGGACTGTGATGAGTAGCTGAGTTGGCATGTGAGCTTGTGGAGGCCGTTGGTATCGACTGAAGGGGAGCTGCTATTGGTCTTTGTGGAGTAGCAGTAGCAGGATTGACCTCGGAGTGAATGGGGTGTGGACCATGCGTATCACTTGCATGATCAATAATATGTTCGTGTTTCTTGAAATCAGTGGACTCAAGATGTAGCTCATGCTCTGTAGACTGTTTTACAGCGGCTGCAGCAGCACGTACGATGGGGATTGGTGTGTGGGTTGAGGCCACTGGATTGGTATGAACATGTGCCGGTGCATGGTGATGCCCAGAAATAATAACAGGTGCATGCCCATGCCCAGGCGCGTGCCCATGTCCAGGTGCATGTCCTACAGGGTGTGCAGGATGCGATGCGTGATCATGATGTGGGGTCGGACGATGTGCCTCATGGTGCAGGTGATGATCGACTGGGTGATGATTATGATGTGCGCCGTGATTAGGATGAGCACCATGTGCATGATGCTGCGGATTTTCAGTATTTTGGGACGAGTGACTTTCCTCAGGCTGAACCCTAGGGGGAGTGGGCTCTATAGCCGGTGTGGCTATGAATGGTGACTCTACACCGTCTAGGACTGTTTGATCAGTGTTTGCCTTTGCAGGCGGTAGGCTGCCTTGATCGTTTAAATCAGTTGTTGGGGTCTTTGAATTGACGTCGTCAGCCATGGTCGGTCTAGTCTCTAGCTTTGGAGCTAAGTTCTTTATCTATGGCATCTTGGAGTGATCCTGTAGAGCGAATCCAGGTATCGGGAGGAACGCCTTTTTGTGCAGTAAATGCCTCAGCTTCGGCTTTGGTTTTAAATGGGCCTGAGACTACCGCATATTTAATTTTATTTTGTCCTTTGGGGCGGACTGCCACAATTAAACTCTTTACTAATATGGGGTGAGTCTTGCGCCAATTGGTGGCTTCAGCATAGGTGTCTGCTGCAATATGTTGGACAACAAGTCGAGTGCGAGGGGCTTCGATGATAGTGTTGAGCTCAGTGCGTGAGATATTGACTACATTACCAGCCTCTGGTGTTGGCGTGGTAGCGGCTTTCTCGACCGCGGCAGGCCGTTCGGCGACAGCACCTTTCGCTGGTGGTGGAGTAGACGCCGCTGAGTTGGTCGTATTAGTGCCTGTAGCTGGCACTGTTGTAGTGCTGTTGGTATTGGTATTATTAGTATTAGTATTAGTATTGCTAGTTATGTTTGCAACATTGTTAGCCGTAGTGCTGTCAGCTTTATTGGGCAACACTTGAATGACATTCTTGCCTCCAGGGTTAGGCGTAATGGTGTTTTCTAGTGCACCAGAGGCAGTTACAGCTGGCCCTATCGCATCGTTCGTGCGTGCAGGAATCGGGCTTGTGCCCTCTAAGATTTGAGATGATTTTTCAGTGAATGCAGCATCTGAAGCAGTTTTTTCAGGGCTGTTGATCTCAGCATTCTCAGCGACCGGTTTTGTAGCGCTATCAGTAGCCACTTCAGTATCGGCTCTAGGAGGCGCTTCACTGCTCTGTGGTTGAATGAAGGCGCGGATGGTCGCCAGGTGGCGTGGAAATGCCAGTAATACAATGGTTGCCGCAATTGTCATCATCACCAGTAGGGTGAGTGTAACTTTCAAAATACCCTTAAATGGCGATTTTGGCGGCGGGGTGATTGCTAGAGATTCGGCTGCAGTTTCAGTGGCATGGATGGGTTCGTCTTCAAAAACATCTAAGTCTAACGGTGGTTGCGGTGTAGCTAATGGATCAAATGTGCGTGGCATCGTTTTGTTCAGTAATGCCAATACCTCGTGGTCCATTCCCGCCGACCGTGCTTGGGTCAGTAAATCGTTAGCCTCTCGGGTGCTGGGTAATTGGATACGCCAGCGCATTAGTCGTTGACTAGAAGCCTCTTGGCGAGTCGATTCATCGCTTGGATACTCAATTTGCATCACAACCAGTTGCGTGTTTGCGCCTGGGAAATTATTGACTAATCGGGTTAATAGTTGGGATTCGGCTGCAGTGATAGACTCATCGTGATTGAGCATCAATATGCGTATGGGTTCACCTGCTGAGCGTTGTCCCATCGCCTCTTGCATTGATAAATCGCCCAACATTTGATTGAAGCGGTCAAGAACTCCGGCAGTATCGCTGGGCGTGTAGACTTCAACTTCGAGGTTTGGCATGGCCCTGAGGCGATTCAGGATTAGTTTGCCGTAGTGGGCTAATGTGGCACCATTAGTGGCGCTAATGGCAATACTCATACCGCCTTTAGCAATTGCAGCACAAACGCTGTCGCGACGCTCCCGATCACTAGGGCGAAAGAATATCTCACCATCTTCAAATAGGCTGTCGTTGGAAAAGGTGTCGGAGTTAGTTGGTTCTATCATGAGTTCATTATATCTGCAGCGCGTCGACCTTCACTATCAAATTCCCACGCGGGTGGCACCTGAATTGCTGGCCTTGGGCGGGGCGGGACGCCGGGTTGGAAACTATTGAGGTTAAATACATAGGCAATGACCTGAGCTGTGGCCTGGTAGAGCTCCTCTGGAATTGGATGGTCAACTTTGGTTGTAAAGTAGAGTGCACGCGCGAGTGGCGGTGCGGGGAACATATGCACGCCCGCGTTTTTGGCTTCCTCACGAATACGCATGGCAATTTCATTGGCACCCTTCGCCAGAAGTATCGGTGCGCCATCGCTAGAGGGGTCGTAGGCTAATGCCACAGAAAAGTGTTCGGGGTTGGTGATCACCACATCAGCGTCTTTGACGCGCTCCATCATCCGTGCATTGGCCATTTCTCGTTGGCGGCGTTTAATTTGCGCGCGAATCTCTGGGCTACCCTCTGAGTCTTTCATCTCATCTCGTACATCTTGCTTAGTCATTCGCATTTTTTTGGTAAACGATACGCGCTGATAAACAGCATCAGCAAAAGCAATCAGCACTAGCGAGGATGTGATGATCACCGCAGATTTAATAATCAAAGTCAGGGCGATTGCAGTTGCAGGTTCTGCGCTCATCGATTCAATGCGCATCAACTCTGGCATGTGATCGTTAATGACCCATACCATCATCGCACCAACAATAGTGAATTTAGCAAGCGCCTTAATCAGCTCAACAATCGCGCGCATCCCAATCAAGCGTTTGAGGCCACTAAAGAAATTGAGTTTTCCGAAATTAGGCAATGCCGATTGCATTCTGAATAAATAGCCACCGGTAAGACCGGAACCAATAATAGCGGCTAATAATGTGAGTGCTAATACTGGCAGAATAATGAAGAACGCCTCACCCACTTGCTCTGCAAAGTGACGTGGCAGCAAAGTGGCGTCGTGAACAATACGGGCATCAAAGATAAAACCGGATGCGAACAAGGTGCGTACCGACTGAGCCAATTTATCACCATTGAACATGATGAAAATTAAGCCCGTTAAAGTTACTAGGGTGGCAGGTACTTCAACAGATCGAGCAGACTCACCTTCCTCACGCGCCTTTTCCAAGCGGCGCGCGGTAGGTTCTTCGGTCTGGTCTTCTGCTGAACTGTCTTCAGCCATTATGTAATCCCCAGAATTGTATGAATTTTCTCAAAGCCTTGTTGCCACAACCACACCATCCGATTGCCAATGCCTGTCATTGAAATGATCAGCATGATAAAGCCAGCGATTATGGTGGCAGGCAGGCCGACTGAAAATATATTGAGGCTAGGGGCGGCACGCGTGACTATACCAAGGCCAGCGTTGATCAGTAATATGGCGCTAATGACTGGTAGGGAGACTAATAATGCGCCTAAGAACAACATGCTACTCCATGCCAGCATGCCACTGACACTTGCAAGGCTGAGTAGAGACTGTCCTGTTGGCAGTGCATTAAAACTTTCGGCAATCACAGTGACAAATAAGATATGGCCACCCATGCCTAAGAAAATCAATGTAGACATGATCATGAGAAACTCAGACAGCACCGGTACGTTACCGGAGTTGGGGTCTAGTAAGTTGGCCATGGATAGTCCCATGGTTGCTGAGATTGCTTGTCCAGCAATAATTAAAGCGCTGACAATAATTTGCAGGGTGAAGCCCATGATCGCACCAATGGCGATTTCATTGAGTATAGCCGATAGGCCCGCAGGAGATACGGGGTCAATCACTGGCCAATCACGGGTAGGGTAGATTAGGGCGGTGAGTGCAATGGCGAACATTAAACGTACCCGAACATTAGCTGCTTCAGCAGAAAATACCGGTGCAGTCATTAAGGCTGTGGTGATCCTGATCAGCGGCCACAGGACTGTTAGAAATTTAGCAATAATATCTGCAGAAATAACGTTCATTGATTAGGTTAACAATCTCATGATCGGTTTAGAGAAATAAACCTGGAATCTTCTCGAATACGCGATGAATGTAGTCATTCAAAACAGTGAGTTGCCAATTGCCGAACACAATAATTGCAACGCCTACGCCAATCAATTTGGGAATAAAGCTCAAGGTGGTTTCGTTAATTGAGGTTGCAGCTTGAATAACACCAACCGCAACGCCAATGACTAGAGCAACAAGTAGTAAGGGGGCGGAAACCAAAACGGTAATCCACATGGCTTCACGAACGAGATCAACAACTGATGCAGTTTCCATAATTATTCTCTACATTGACGCGAAGCTGGAGGCTAGTGAGCTCATGGTTAAGGTCCAGCCATCGACCAGAACAAAGAGCATAAGTTTTAAGGGCATAGAAATCATCATAGGTGAGAGCATTACCATGCCCATGGCCATCAGGACACTAGCCACAATTAAGTCAATGATGACAAAGGGAATGTAGATTAAAAATCCAATAGTAAAAGCACTCTTTAACTCTGAGGTAATAAATGCAGGCACCAAGGTTGAAAAGGGCACTTCAGCGGGGTCGGCGATTGGTTCTTTACCAGAGATTTGCACAAAAGCTGCGATTTCATCTTGGCGCGTTTGCTTGAGCATGAACGCTCGGATGGGCGCCTGCGCTGCGGCAATGGCTTTATCCCCAGGTAATGTTTTATTCATGTAAGGTAGAAGTGCTTGGTCATAGACCGAAGTGAGCACGGGTGACATGATAAAGAAAGTTAAAAATAAAGCTAATCCCACCAGCACTTGATTCGGTGGTGTCTGGCCTGTGCCTAGTGCTTGTCGTAATAGTGACAAGACGATGATAATTCGAACAAATGGGGTCATCGACAACAGTAAAGAGGGCAGCAGTGTAAGTGCTGTCATCAGTGCCACAAGTTCTAAGGTCAAACTATAGTTTGCGCCCTTGCTGGGGTCGCCTGCGACATTCAATACTGGTAAGCCTTGGGCTAAGGCTAAGGCTGGTGAGAGTATCAGTAGTGCTAAAAGTAAGTAGCGAAGTGGTTTCATCAGCGATTTACACCTTTAGCTTGAGTCGCTGCACGTATTAAATTGTTAAAGCCACTGGTTTTGAGGGCAGCACCAGACATTGTTGGGGCCGCTGCTGTGGTTGTGTTGGGTGATGCGCTGCGTGCATCGCTAGGCCATTCCCCTAAACTCTCAATTCCATGCTGGGTGATGCCCAAGAGAATTTCTTTGTCACGCACTTTTAATAGAACCAAGCGTTGGCGGGAATCTATTGGTAGCATTTCAACCACGCTCATTAATTTTTCTGGGCGACTCACACTTTTGAGAGAAAAGCGCTTCGATAGAAAAAATAATATGGCTAGTATTGCTAATACCGATATAAACGTGACTGCGAGTTGTAACCAATCATTACTAGCGACTGCACTATTGGGCGGCATGGTAATTAGATGTTCCGGATGCGTTCAGCGGCAGTAACGACGCGGGTGAGGCGGATGCCGTAGCGATCATTGACGGTCACGACTTCACCTTGTGCAACCACCGTATTGTTGACGAGTAGGTCTACGGGTTCGCCAGCGATCCGATCGAGTTCGACAACGCTACCTTGTGCTAGGCGTAGAAGATCATGAATTTTTAATACGGCGCTTCCCACTTGAACGGAGAGTGTTACAGGAATATTTTGTAGCATATTCGCTGTAATTTGGCTTTCATCCTGATCTGCTTCGTAGCTTTCTTCGGCATTAGTAGGGATGTCTGCAGCTTCGTTTGATTCGCTCATGCTTAGTGCTCCTTGTGTACTTCTGGTTCGATGACTGACTCAATTTTTACCGCAATGTTGGGGCCTGATTGACCGACAATGCATTCGAATGCAGGGATTTCGTTAATGACAATGCGTGCATTCTTGTCTTTTTTGAAATATAAAATATCGCCCGCTTGTAATTGGTTGAGCGCGCCAATGGTCAGGTCAATGTTGCCCAACATTACTTGCGCCTCTAGTTTGGCATCCCCTACGGCCTCGTGAATGTCTTGTGTCCACTTGCGGTCGGAATCGTTATGGCCACCAGCGCCTTGTACGCGACTGCGTAAAAGTTCACGAATTGGTTTTAATGTAGCGTAGGGGTATACCAGGTCGACATAGCCTTTGGCATCGCCGTTCTCAGATTCAAAGTGACAGAGGATCACTAGGTCATTCTCATCGGCGATTTGTGCAAAGTTAGGATTGATCTCTGAGCTGACTTTTTCAAACTCAATCTCCATGAGTGGCGCCCAAGCCTCTTTCATGCACTTGAAGAATAAATCTAAAATTATATTGATCACGCGCGTTTCAGTAGGCGTGAAAGCTCTGCCAGGGGGTACGGGTGCAGCACCTTTACTGACACCACCAAAGAAATTCTCTAGTGATGAGACAATCATGTTGCGATCAATAATGATCATCGATTGACCGCGTAGTGGTGGCAACATCACCACATTCACAGCTAGGGGTGGAGGGCGATCAGCGAGGTATTCGCCAAACTTCATGAGTTGCACGCTCTTTGGAATCATGCGTGGACTAGTACGCAACTCCTCTAACAGACCAAGTCTAAATGAGCGGATAAACCGATCATTAATCATGTCTAAGGAAGACACATTAACGCCTAGAGTGCTATCTTCGGCTGATAAGTCGTGTTTGCGGACCTGGGCGTTTTCGTTAAACCCAGTATCGGTCTCTACACTGCCATCTTGGATGCCTGCGGCTAATGCCGCCATCTCTTCGGGGGTCAGTAAGTTCGAGGATGCTTCCATAGTGATTCAGTTATCCTGGTCGTCTCAAGCGTAAACTATTTGTGTATTACTGATAGACAAATTCGGTGAAAAATACTTCTTCAATACCACCAAAGTCTTCCAGTCGCTCGAGCTCAGCATTGATACGGTCTCGTAGTCGTTGGGCTAGGTCAATGCGGAAGTCAGGCTTAGTAAGCTCTGGTTCTGTGACTTGACGCAAAACATTGAGTGCGGCAGAGCGTAGTGCAGTGCGGTGCTTTTCTACATTCTTGGCTACACGGTCGTCGTAGAGTGTCATTAAGGAGAGAGATACTTGCATGACTTTTTTCGAACCTGAAACATTCGCTACTAAGGCCTTAGAATCCAGATCGATATAGCTTTTCTCGAATTTAGCTTGGGCGTCAGCAGGGATTTCTTTCTTTTTTGGGGGCTCATCTTTACCGCCTTTGGCATCCTTACCTTTATCGCCATGTGCATCTTTAGGAGCACCATGGCCACCATCGGCTGACGCTTCTAGGGCGGCATCTGGATCCTCGGGTTTGGCCTTAGTAAATGCGCCCGCAAAAAATAAGGTGCCCACTAAGGTGCCAACTAAAAGAACAACGGCTAATACTGCAACCAAGATGATTTTTAGTTTTGAACCTTTCTTTTCTTCTACTTCGACTGTTTGTTCTTCGGCCATGATGAGTATTCAATCAAAAAAGTTAAAAAAATCAATAATAATCCAATGCTTAGCGCAAGTATAAACACCCTATATCAAGAGGTCGAGAGCTAAGATGCATTACTGAGCTAGAACTGATACTAAAATGCTGTGACTGCGGGTTTTATTCACCCGTTATATTAACCCTAGTGTCAATTTCTCGTCTGTATTAATAAAAAATGGTATCTATATAATGTATCTTAGCAATTATCATGCCTGAAATTGCATTAATACGCTAGGGCCTGGATAGCGGTGCGCTGAAAGCCATGCGTCTATGAACAACGCGTGTTTTTTGGAGAGGGGGCGCTTGTGCGATGCTAACCCCGCTAGGGCAGTGCGTTTGGGATCTTGACTGATGTGCAGTCGGCTTGTTGGCGTGTCCCTGCTGCGGTTAAACCATCACGTCTAGGTTGCCTATCGATGGATCAGGTTTGCGGGGCGAAGGGGTAATTGTGGTGCTGTCATCTGCGCTCGTGTTGTTGCGATTGCTCTTGGTGGCGCGGAAGGTGGGCTGTTGTTGTGATTGCGGCTCACCACTGTTGGCGTTGGATTGGTTGGAACCTCTGGCGTCTTGTCCAACGTTCATTCGTCCCATAGAGATGCCTGATTCTTCTAGGCTATCTTTGAGTTTATTCATGCCTTGCAGGATTAAGTCGCGGGCGTTTTTGTTGGTGGTGGTGAAGTCTGCTTCTAATTGCTTGCCTTCGCGCATATGTAACTGGATATCAATTTTGCCTAAATGTGCTGGGCTGAGTTGAATCGTCATGCTCCAGGCGCCACGGGCAATTTGGGCAGAAAGGCGTTGCCCAACAGCTTCTGCCATTTGATTGGCTATCTGTTGATATTGCTCGGAGCGACGGAAATAAGCATCACTCATGCTTTGTTCATGGTTTGGTGTAGAGCTACTTAAATCAATGGTTGTAACTTGGTTTGCAGTTGACTGACTGGCGGACGCGGTCAGTGTGCTGGTGTTGGCGGTTGACTCTAAGCTGCTGTTTCTTAATAATAAATCGTTCTTGTCGGCGGCGTCGATCGCGCTACTTAGTGGGCTTAAAGCGCTTGGCAAGGGGCTGATTTCTGGTGCTTGATCCGTATTGATTGTTGTGGCAATCGAGAAGCGTTCGGGGCGATTGTATGCAGCAATATTAGGTACGAACCCGGCTATTTTGGCATTGATTGCATTGATTGCATCATTGCTGAGGCGCGATACCGTGATCGGTGAATTGGTATTCAGTGCAGCCTCTAGGCTAGATTTGCGATCGATTTTTTCATTGTCGCTACTCAATTCTTTAAGTGGTTGATTGGCATTCGCAATTGCCATTAAGCGGGTAGCATCTCTATGAAACAAGGGGTTGTTTCCTAGAAACTCAGTTGCTGGTGTTGTGGGTTTGGTAAGGTTGGTGGGGTTGGTAGGAATCAAAGTCTCTGCTGACTTGGCGTCGGCTGTGCTCGGTACAGTTGACGGAATCGGGGCTGCTCCAGCCATAACTTGTTCTGTGGCTTCGGCATTGTCGACTGTGAGCTTCATTTGTGGTGCTTGATTTGTCGCAGAGATGCTGGTTGGAGTAACGCTTGTTGCTTCGGCACCTTCTAGTGTGCCTGGATTGTCGGTCGCTGTAGATAGAGGACTGATCGCTAATTGAGGGCCTATGTTCGGATTTATGGCTGACTGATCGGCGACTTGTGTGGAAACCGTGGATGCGGAAACAGTCGGTGCGGAAATCGTGGGCACTGAGATAGCGAGAGTTAAATCTACAGCAGGTTTTTGTGCGGTGTTATCAACCGCTAGGCTGAGATTGGGTTTGGACGCATCTGTTGCGTTGTCAGCTGCCGCATCTAAGGGCTTTTCTGTGGAGACAGTTCGTTTGCCCAAAATCATCGAAATAATATGGGGTGGGAGCAGTGCGAGAGCTGCGGTAAGATCTGAAACTTCGGTTTTGTCTTCTTTAGGCTTTTGCTCTTTGGTCGCGGCTGCATTGGCATCGCTGGCATCTGCGCTGTCGCTTTGCGGGCCATTATTTGCGCTGGTATCGCTAGCGTTTTGATTGGTATTTTTAGCGGCAAGCGGCAAGCTTTTGCCGCTCAGTGCGGCAGGTTTTGTTGCGTTATTTGTACCCTCGATTGCCACTTTTGCCTGATCAAGCGCGCTATCAAATCCACCTTCGGCTTCGCTGTCGCTGCGTGGCGTTGCGGGAGGCGCCCCAGTATTCTTGCTAACCTTATGATTTGAAAGACTTATATGTGTAAAGTTGGTGTGTGACATAAGCGTAATCCGTTATAAATACTGGGCTAATTAACTCGCAGATGTTGAGTTAGACGATTCTTATAAAGCAAGAATCGTGACAGCACGCTGCGATTTGATTTGGGTGTCAAAATAAGCTTGCATGTTTATTGCAAAGCAAAAACTGCGCTAGTCGCTGAGCAGAGTGCTCATGGCTTCAGAATCAGGTGGGTAAGATAAGGTAGGGGGCAAGCGAGGGGGAGGTCGAAAGAAGGAGAGGTCGAAAGATGGTGAGGGGGAGGACGGTGACGTTTATCTGGCGGAAAGTTTTTACCAGTTACTACCAATCATTGCTACGGTCTGGCGCGCTATTTGCTTAAGAGGTAGTCGTGAGTGTCACTTTATTAAACCTTTTAAACAAAATTTATATTATTCAGCAACTTAGATAAAACACATGTCGACTATTGCCCTGTCATTTTTCCGTCGTAACTTTTCCAACATTCGTTTTGGCGATCTTGGCATCCCTTTTGTCATCATGGTGATTATGGGAATGTTGGTCATTCCATTACCGGCAATTCTGTTAGATGTGTTGTTTACCTTTAATTTATTGGCGGGCATGATCATTATCATGATCGCGATTGGTACGAAGCGGCCTTTAGATTTCTCGTCTTTTCCTGCTGTGCTGTTATTGACCACGATGCTACGACTAGCCCTCAATGTGGCTTCAACCCGTGTGGTATTGGTTGAAGGGCATAAGGGTGCTGATTCTGCAGGTAAGGTGATTCAGGCCTTTGGTGAGTTCGTTATTGGTGGCAACTACTTGGTCGGTTTTGTGATTTTCTCGATTTTGATGATCATTAACTTTATTGTGATTACTAAGGGTGCTGGTCGGGTGTCTGAGGTGATTGCCCGCTTTACGCTAGATGCGATGCCCGGCAAGCAGATGGCAATTGATGCCGATTTAAATGCCGGTGTGATTACTCAAGAAGTCGCTAAGGTCCGACGTGCTGAAGTTGCGCAAGAGGCTGAATTTTTTGGAGCGATGGACGGTGCCTCTAAGTTTGTGCGCGGCGATGCGATCGCTGGCATTATGATTTTGGCAATCAATTTACTAGGTGGATTGATTATCGGTGTGGCCATGCATGGTTTGCCGATTGGTGAGGCAGCTAAGATTTACACCTTGCTGACCATTGGTGACGGCTTAGTTGCGCAAATTCCGGCAATGTTCCTGTCACTCGCTACCGCGATGATTGTAACGCGGGTCACTACTGCGCAGTCTATGACTGAGCAAGCATCTACGCAACTGTCTAAGCCCGCACCCTTATTCATATCCGCCGGAATTCTGTTGTTACTCGGTGTGATCCCCGGGATGCCGCATCTCGTGTTTTTGTTGTTAGGTGCAGTCACTGTGGGTTTAGGATACTTAATGCTGCAAAAAGCACCGCCTGTTGTCGCCTTGCCAACACCAGCGGAGACTGCAGCAGCCGCTGCGGCTGCGCCCAAGGAGTTGGATTGGAATGACGTTGAGCATGTAGATTTAATTGGTTTAGAAATTGGCTACGGTTTGATACCACTCGTGAATGCGGAGACAGGTGGTCAGTTAATGTCGCGCGTTAAAGGGGTGCGTAAGAAGTTGTCGACGGAACTCGGGTTCTTAATCCCCACGGTGCGTATTCGCGATGCGCTCAATCTAGATCCGGACACTTACAATATTGTGCTCAATGGTGTGGTGCGTGCAAGTGGTCAGATTAAAACTGGTCGTGAATTGGCAATTAACCCAGGTCAGGTCTATGGCCGGATTGAAGGAATTCCTACACGGGAGCCGGCTTTTGGTTTAGAGGCGGTCTGGATTGATCCTTCCCAGCGCGACTATGCTCGCACGCTGGGTTACACGGTTGTTGATTTAAGCACGGCGATTGCAACGCACTTAAATAAAGTTTTGCGCGAGAATGCTGCAGAGTGCCTCAGCCACGATGAAGCCCAGCAGTTGCTCGATAAACTGGCGAAACGTCATCCTAAACTGGTGGAAGATTTATCACCGTCACGCCTGCCATTGGCAACCATCACTCGTGTATTGCAGAACTTGTTGGGTGAGTCTGTGCCGATTCGTGATATGCGCTCGATTGCTGAAGCATTGGTTGAGGAAAGTGGTCGTACGCAGGATCCTGAGCAACTCACTTCACTCGTGCGCCCGAAGTTAGGCCGCTTGATTGTGCAGAGCTTGAGCGCAGGTCTGGAGAGTTTGTCGGTGATGACCTTAGCGCCTAATTTAGAGCAAATTATTCGCGGCTCGATTCAGCAAAGTCTGCCTGGTCAGGGCCCTACGCTAGAGCCGGGTTTAGCAGAGAGCTTGTTCGAGGCTTTGCGTAAGAGTGCAGCCCACGTGCAAGAGCAGGGATTTACCGCTGTATTGGTGGTTTCACCAACCGTGCGCCCTTGGCTGTCTAAGGTTGCTCGGCATCGTGTGCCTGAGATGACAGTCTTGTCTTATAACGAAATTCCAGATGATCAAGCAGTAAAGATTGTTTATACAGTAGACACCGAATTGAAATAGCCTGAATACGTATTGAATGAATTGATTGCATTACTTTTTAAACTTTAATTGTTACGGACGGAAATTATGGAACTCAAACGAATAGTCGCTAAAGATAGTCAAAGTGCCACCACCAAAGCGATCGAGCTCTATGGCGCAGATGCGCTAATTGTCTCTAGCGAACGTGTCAATGGCAAAGTTGAAGTCATTGTGGCGGTTGATATTCGATTAGAGACTAAGCCGTCAGCGGCAAGTTTCGCCTTAAAAGGGAATAAGGCCTTTGGTGATGTGATGCAACATAACCTCAGTATGGGTAGAGCCTCAGCGAAAGCCGAGACCCAAGACAGCAATCCAGGCCAGCGTGATTCTATTCGTGCCCGTGAGATTGTGGACTTGGTGCGTGGTGAGTTGGCTGAGATGCGTCGTGAATTTAGAATTTCGAGTCAAGTCGGTATGTGGGCGGGCGCCCGCGGCATGTCGGCTGAGTTAAAACCACTCGTGCAAGCTTTGAACGATGCACAAGTGCCAGCAGCCATGCGTGCTTTATTAATAGACCGTGCAGCTGAAATGGAATCCACCGATGAGGCTGTTGTTGCCATTGAAACTTGGCTCAATGATGCGATCGCGCGCCAACATGAAGTCGGTTCATTAGAAGGGGTGCATGTGGTTGCTGGCCCCTCAGGTGCCGGGAAAACCATGATGATTGGTCGCTTGGCGATGGCGCATGCGAAAGAATACTTACCAGACCAAGTTGCTGTAATTAGTTATAGTGATTTGCGTCCAGGTGCTTGGAGTCAAACGCAGATGTTAGCGGCGCAAGCCGGTGTTGATTGCTTTAGAGCCTCGACTGATCAGTCATTAGTTGAAATTTTAGGTGAGCTGTCGACCCGTCGCTTAGTATTGATTGATACCCCAGGCATTCAAGTGCCTGAGCATATGGCACGGATTCGTCAACGTGCGCCACATGCACAATGTCATTTATTATTGCCAGTAGACTCATCGGTAGTCACGATTAATCGCTATTTGGCAGATCATGCAAAAACTTGGCAGTCCTTGATGCTCAGTAAGTTAGATGAAATGGCCCAGCCTTGGCCATTGATTCAAGCGCTTTGTGATCATCCAATTCCATTGTCATTCTCCAGTACAATGGCGACCGGCGGTGGTTTGAGTGCGGCCTCACAGCTTAAGCATATCGTGGCTGCAGCCATTGCGCAGTTGCGCAGTCAAGTTACATTGATCAATGCCGCAGAGCAGGGTGGTCAGTTGAATGTTCAAAATCCAGAGTTAGGTTTAGGGTTTGGTTTGCAAGTGAGCCCTGAGTTGACTCGTGCCGCCAGTGCTACATCCAGCTTTCAGAGTTTTGCCCATTAAGGCTTGAGCGTTACCATAAAAAAATAAGGTGCTGGATGGGGCATATCAACGTCATCGGCGTGGCGAGCGGAAAAGGGGGAGTCGGGAAAACATCAATCTCGGTGAATCTCGCGGTGAGTCTCGTCCGGCGTGGCCATAAAGTCATGATCTTTGATGCGGATCTTGGGCTGGCCAACGCTCAGATTGCGATGGGATGCCCGACAGAATATAACTTAAGCCATGTTCTCGCCGGCCAAAAAAGCTTGAGTGAAATTGCTGTGACTAGCCAAGAAGGGGTGCGACTGATTCCGGGCGCCTCAGGTATGCAACATATGGCGTCTTTAAGTATTGAAGAATCAGCGGCAATTGTGCGTGCGTTTAGTTCTATGCGTGAAGAAATCGATTACTTGATTGTCGATGTTGCGGCAGGCTTGTCCCGATCGGTGGTGACTTTTATGCAAGCAGTGCAACGCCGTTTTATTGTGGTGAAAGATGAACCCTCTTCCATTGCTGACGCTTATGGCACGATTAAAGTATTGGCGCGCGAGTGTGCCTTAGATGAAATTTATTTAATTCCTAATATGGTGGAGAGCCAGGCGGCGGGGGAAAATTTATACCGCAGGCTGCGCGATGTGTGTTATAAATTCCTTGGAAAATCAGTAGGTTACCTTCACTCTGTGACTTTTGATGAGAACATGATTAATGCCAGTCGTGCTTATAAGTCTATGCTCGAATATGCACCGCGCGGTAATTCGGCGCGTGACTTTATGGGGTTGGCACAATCCTTAGAAACCTTGCCACCCTTGACGCGAGTCTCCGGTGATATTCAGTTTTTTGTAGATCGAATGGTTGCAAATCGCCTCGGTTCGTGAGTCAATTAGCACATGAGCAAGAAAATAACCGATAAATATGAGGCCGCGACTGGCAGTAATTTCAGCGAAGCGCTGATATTGGAACATCTGCCCCTGGTGAAACGTATCGCGGTGCATCTGCGCGCGCGCGTGCCGCGCTTTATGGAGTTTGATGAGTTAATTCAAGCGGGCATGATGGGTTTAATTAAAGCAGCGAGATCTTATGATGCCTCAAAAGGTGTGGCGTTTGAGGGTTTTGCAACAATTCGTATTAAAGGTGCAATGTTAGATGAAGTGCGCCGCATGTCTTATTTGCCACGTTCTGCGGTGGCCATTAATCGCACTCACGATGAATCCGCATCCGAATTATCATCGCGCTTAGGTCGTCTGCCATCGAGCTCAGAGTTAGCAGAGTTCATGGGTAAAGAAAGTGATGATATGGAGCGAGAGCGGGGAGAGGCGCAACGTTTTGAGACCACATCTATAGAAAATATGCCGGAAGTGATCCAAAACATTGCGGAAGATGAGTCGCAGCGTCCGGATATGCTGATGGAGCAGTCGCAAATGCACGAAGCCCTAGAGAATGCGATTGCGGCACTACCTGAGCGCGATCAACTCATTGTGTCTTTATATTATGTGGATGAGTTAAATTTACGCGAAATTGGCGAGACCATTGGCGTGAGCGAAGCGCGGGTAAGTCAGTTACTCTCGGCCATTGCCAAGACTTTACGTAAAAGCTTGCAATTTAAACTCAAAATTTTTGGCCGATATTAAAACGGCTGCTCGTAAAGCCCGTCAATTCACTCGATTACATTGATCTGACAAAACCCTTAGTTTTGATACAGTAGGGTGATACTAATCCGGCGGTTACGCGGATCGAGAGGATCTTTCGAGTTAAATGGTTCTGTATCGGCAACGCCTTCAATTCTTGACCAACGTTTGGGGTCGGTCCCGGCTTTAGTCATGATTTGACGAGTGATTTCAGCGCGCTCTGCAGAAAGTGACCAATTATTGCGATCTTTATTGGCAAATTGCGCGCTATCGGTATGGCCGCGCACTTTCACTTTATTGGGCATGCTATTAATCGACCGAGCAATCTCGGCTATTAAAGCATTGGCACGACCAGAGAGTTGAGTGGTGCCTGATGCGAACATTGAGAAATCAGCCTTATCGATGACTTCGATTCTCAAACCCTCTTTTTCACGCACAAAATTGACTTGTTCCTTGAGTTTTTCTAGGCTTTTGTCGTTGCCCATACGCTCATTGAGTTCTTTTTCGAGCTTTTCGAAATTCTTTTTATCTTCTTCGCGGGCAATTTTTTGGCGCTCTTCTTCGCTGATATTGTTGCCAGAGTCTTTGCCGTCCTTGCCTTCTTGCCCATCTTTTTCGCTATCTTTGGAGCCGGTCATCTCGCGTGGCGTCAGCACCTGCATTAAAGCAGTTTGGGCAGAGCTATTGGGTAGCGCTTGTTCATCAATCATCGACTGTCCACCCATAATGCCGGTGGAGCCTGAAGTGGTATTGATGGTGATGGCAGATTGTGTCAACGCAGTAGGTTTAAAGTAATCAGCAACACTTTTACGTTGTGAGGTATTGGTCGCACCAAGCAGCCACATTAACAAAAAGAACGCCATCATAGCGGTCATCATGTCGGCAAGCGCAATCTTCCACGCACCACCGTGAGCACCACCATGACCCTCATCGATAATCTTTTTAACGATAATCGGGGCTAGGGGTTCGCCTTCTCCCTCGCCTTCGGCCGGGGGTTCGGTAGGTGCAGGTGTGGCGCCATCAGCAGGTGCTTCGGCAGCAGCTGCGGGGTCTTTGACTTCCTCTTCGGCGGCCGGCGGCGTTTCGGGCTTTGCGTCTTCAGCCACGATTACTTACCTCTTAGTCCGTCGAAGATTTCCGAGAATGAGGGCTGATTATCATGACCAATGGCAACTCGCGCGGCCTCAATAATGACCGGCATGGGATGACCATTGAGCGTGCCAACAATAATTTGTTTAACAACGTGATAGATCTGACCTTCATCGTCAACAATTTGCTTTAAGCGATTACCAATCGGATCGGCAATACCGTAAGCCAACAACACTCCCAAGAACGTTCCAACCAGCGCACTACCAATCAAAGCACCTAGCACTGCAGGGGGTTGGTCAATCGCGCCCATGGTTTTCACCACACCTAACACGCACGCCACAATCCCTAGCGCAGGAAGCGCGCCAGCAAGACCAGCAAAAGTCTCCGCCGGTTTGAGCGCTTCATGATGGTGTGTTTTGATGGCTAAGTTCATGATGTCTTCAATCGCATCAGGTCTTGGTGCCGAGGAGGAAACGACTAGTAAACGAATGGTATCGGTAATTAAGTGAATGAGCGCATGATCTTTTAAGAGCTTTGGATATTCACCAAAAATCGCACTCGCCTCTGGGTTCTCTACGTGCGACTCAAGGGCTACTGCGCCCTCTGCCTTAAGAACTTTCATAATCTTCGAGACCAAGAAAATCACATCCATGTAATCTTGCTTTTTGAATGCTGGACCGGCGATGAGTTTGCCGATCCCGCCGAGTGTGCCTTTGACAATCGTCAAGCTGTTACCACAGATCATCGCACCTGTGGCGGCACCGCCAATAATGAAGGTCTCAATTGGCGCAGCTTTAATAATTGGCGCCAGACTGCCGCCAGCCATCACAAACCCACCAAATACGCAGAAAAACATAATAACTAGACCGACAATGCTCAGCATTACAAACTCCTAAAAGCAATCAGGCCCTATAGCGTATCATGATGTGACACGCATGGCAGCCATTTTTGAAGGGATAATAGACCATGCTTCACGCACTTCGTTCATCAGACTGCGTACTTCGTGCAGACCCTCAATGTCATTTTTGAGGTTGATGTGCAACAAGCGACGTGTCACATAACTATAAAGTTCAGATAAATTGCGGGCAAGATCGCCGCCTTTTTCATAATCTAGGGCATCTAACAGACCTAATACAATACGAGAAGCTCGTGATATTGCCTTGGCTTTTTCAGCAATGTTATTGGCGCGCATATGACCTTCAGCCACATCAATACTTTCAATAAATCCGTCCAGTAACATTTGGATGAGTTGCGTGGGGTTGGCTTGATTAACACCGGTTTCCACCATTACTTCGCCGTAATCGGCTGCTGCTCTGCGATTTAGCATCATGATTGTCTAGCTCCTGTTTAATTTCGTCATCTAAGCTAGGTATCGGCAGGCTTGTGCGGAACTTGAGGCATTAGCGCAAAGTAATAAAAAAATCACGCCTGGCCTTGATTGTGTTGGTTAGGGGGCGCAATCTCAGCAAGCTGAGTTGCATCGGGGGTTGCAGTGTAGTCAAATAAAGCCTCAGGCGCGGGCGCCGGCGCTGGCAACAAAGATTTAGAGAGTGGAAAGGGCCGCATACTCAAAAGCGTATATATTTTCTCGGCGGCTGCGTCTAACTCGGTAGCCAGATCAGTGAGGTTAGCGTTGGGGTCACTGGAGCGCTTGATACCCAAGGCATAAATAATACCCAGTGGCTCAGGGGGGAGCCAAGACATTACTTGCCCTTCGCTGGTTTTAATCGGGCGCGTCGGGTGTGGCATCATGCGCACCCCCAGTTTGCTGTCCAGCATGCCTTCATTAAATACTTCTTCCATGTGACGCTGCACGATGGGCTCAAATAATGATCGTAGTGTCTCAATCGGCAAGCCGCTAGTGCCAGCGTGACTGACTCCAGTCATAACTTCCCAGAGTTTTTCGCCCTCTAGCGTACCAAAGCGCTCGTCACGGCGTACGGGATTTGCCATCATTGCGCGTTTTTCAATCGTACGTATGCTATCAATCAGATAGATACACATGATCACAATGCCGACCATGCAAGCTAAAAGGGCTAGAAGTAAAAACGTATTCATTCGTTTAAGCGTAGAGAATTAATTTTTAGAGTTCAACATGCTGTCAAACTGTCCTTTGAGTGACGTTTGCAAGCTATTCATGTTACCGACTAAAGAGTCCATTGCTCCAAATTGTTTCGTGTAACGGGTTAGGAGCTTAGTCATCCGATCTTCCAACTTGACTAAGTCATCCTTGTATTTTGAGATACGAGTAGCGGCATTGCCGCTTTGGCTCAGAATTGGGCCGGTAGACGATATTAAGCTATTGATTTTATTAACGGCATCACCGGCGAGACCATGGTTGCCAGAAGTGATTAGGCTTGCAGTTTTCTCATTATTAGTGAACATCTTCACAACATCACTAAAACTACTGGATAATTTACTGTCTAGAACGGTATTGTCAACAGTTAACTTGCCGTCTCGTTGTAAGCTGATACCAAGATCGCGTAAAGCGCTAACACTAGTACCGGGTGTTGATGAGGTACCAGTAGTCATGCTAATCATTTGTTGGCGAATTTGAGAGATTAACGAGTTGTTTGCGAGCGACCCACCAAACTCTGCTGTTGAGCCGGAAGTTGATAAATTATCAAGCTTGATCTTTAAAGTATTATAGGCACTGGCAAGCGCTGTAATGTTATTTTTGACAGTAGAAGTGTCGCGGCTAATGGATAAGCTGGTAGTGCTACCGGTTAGGGTGGCTAAGTTTAGCGTCACACCGGGTATTGCGTCAGTGATGGTATTAGTGCTGCTTTTAATCGCAAGGCCGTTGATCGCGACTAGTGCATCTTGGGCGGAATTTAGCGGTGTAGCTGAAAAAGCCAGAGTATTTGCGGATAGATCAGTAGTGATCACTAATCCATTAGCCCCGCCAGTATCATCCGGCGTAATAGCAATTTTCCAAGGTTTGCTGGCATTTCCTGTATCTACTAATTGTGCGGTTACTCCTAAGCCCATAGCATTAATAGCGTCAATAATTCCCTGTGGAGTATCTTGCCCTGCTGGGATTGCAACTGATGTTGTGGTGTTACCAAGAGAAAGACTGATGTTAAAGGTATTGCCACTATTTAAAGCAGAGGTTTTGGAAGCAAAGCTACCTGAAGCCATCAATGTAGAATCAAATGCTAAACCGCTAACTGTAAATGCTCCGCTTGCCCCAGTAGTTTTGCCAGTGAGTGCAATTCGATAAGGGTTAGTAGCGTCCCCTGTATTAATCAGTTGAGCGGTAACATTTAAGCTAGAGGTGTTATTAATGGCATCTACAACACCTTGCGGAGTTTTAGTCGTGACATTAATGGTGGTGGTGCCAATTAATAAAGGTGTTGCCAATTGGGCGGTGAGGTCAGTGTTTGCAGCGGCGTAGCCCAATGAAACGCTACGTTGAGCTTGCGCTAAATTAACCACATTAATGGTGTGGTTGCCAGCTTCCGCGCTAGAGCTTAAAGAAACATTGTAAGCGCCGTATCCACTATTTACTGCTGATACAGAGTTGAGATTTGTGGTGGTTCTGAGAGCAGTAAACGCTGTTTTTAGATCGTTGAGGCTCGATATAAGGCTGCCGTAACCAGAAACGCTGGCTTCATCTTTTTTGATTTTCCCGTCAATTAATGCTTTTTTTGGCGCACGTTCAGCATCCACTAAATTTTGCGCTAAAGATTTAGTATCCACACCCGAGCCTGCCTTTAGGGCTGACATGATGTTGGACGTCGAGCTAGTGGTAGTTGTCGTCGAGGTGCTGGATGAAACTGCGCTAGTGGCCATTGTTGTTCAACTTTAAATGAAAAATTCTCAAATATTCAAAAATTACGGTTAATACTTTAGTGCTTTGATGTAAATTTCATCAATATAACCCTACATTTAGTCAGTATCGTCAAATTCCAGCCGCTCTTTAATTGAACTGTAGTGATACGAGGTTTTAGATGGAGTGATTTTTCATAAAGGTCTGATTTATTTTGAAAATTTAATAATTCTCGCTAGGTGACTTATTTAATAAAGTTAAATAAATTGAGTTTTGATGTTTGGGCAAAGCTGCTTTGAGCCGCTTCCAGCCCAGTCATATCCTTTTTGAGGCGACTAATCGCGTCGGCATAATCGACATCTTGCAAGCTAGATAGAGTCGATTGTAGACGCAACTTGGTGTCTTCAATGGTCGAGCGTTGGGAATCAATCGCATTCATATCAGAACCCATTTGGGTTAAGGCGTGCGCTAGTCCGGTTTGTAAGGTATCAATATCGTTCAAGCCGCTAACCATTCCCTTGTGATTAGAGTTAACGACTGCCGCAGTAATATCATCTAGGGCTTTAAAAAAACCAACTTGTTGAGTTTGACCATTCACAGTCCGCGTGACCGAGGTGAAAATATCACTACCAGCCCGATTCAGATTGACAGTGCGTTCGTCGCCAATGTTGACATTCATGCGAGTGGTATCACCTTCGTAACCAGAGCCGCTTGCTGCATTGGTTGAGAAGGCGGGTTTGCTGACGCGACCACCGCCAAATAAATAATTGCCGTTGGAGTCGCGCACATTCGCATACGAGAGCATTTCTTCGCGTAAGCTTTTAAGTTCTAGTGCTAATGCTTGGCGGTCGCTAGGGGAGAGCGTGTCATTGGATGCTTGTACGACTAGCTCTTTGAAGCGCGCCATTGCTTCTGTGGAATTTCTAATCACGGGCTCTTCGGTTTTGAGTCGCTCATCAACCGCCGTGAGTGTATTCAGGTAGCTGTCTTGACGTGCGATCGCAGATTGCACCCGTTGCATGGCCGTGGTTTTTTCTGGCGAGTCGCTAGGATTAGGGACTTGTTTGCCCGTAGACAATTGGGTTTGTGTCTTAGAGATCTTGGTTTGCATATCACCCATTTGGGCAACTGCACGGTCATAGATGTAGGCGGTAGAGAGGCTCATTGAGATTATGCCCTTGGTTAACGCAATTGGATAATAGTATCAAATAACTGGCTTGCCATTTGCACTGTTTTAGCTGCGGCTTGATAGGCTTGTTGATAGCGAATTAAATCTGCAGCCTCTTCATCTAAATTGACGCCTGAAACGCTATCTCGTGTTTCAATCGCTTGGGTGTTAATGACTTCGAGTGCTTTTTGGGTGATGCGAGCTTGACCTGCGATACCACCGACATTACCAACTGCATCTGTATAAGCCTCGCCCAATGTTTTAGCGCCTGGAATCAGCGTGCGATCGGTTTCTAAATCAACAATGCGCTGCATGTTTTCATTGTTACCGGTGCCATCACTATTGCCGTCAATCCGGAAGCGATCGCCTTTTTCAGGCGTAGCGTTAATCTCAACCTTGAGGCCGCCATAATGAATCCCTTGTGTCGGATCGTATTGGCGCTCTGCCAAAATGGTGCCGGTGTTGACGTCTTTGATTTGGTAGCGTTGAGTGGATAAGAATTCAATATCAACGGGATTAGCCCGTTGTTGACTGATGGGGTTAATTTTACCGACATCGTAGCCTGCTGCGATCGCACCAGAGCCGGTACCAGTGGCAAACACTAATAAATCTTCAGGCACTGGGCCTTTGATGTAAGCGCCATAGCGCAAACCGAGTTTCGCTAAGTCGCCAGATTCACCGTTAGGGCCTACGCCCACATTAACGGCTTGCTCACTACTCAAAATCAAGCGGGCATGGCTGGTATATCCAGCATCTATACTTAACGCACTTTTGGAATTAGGTTTGTCGATCACAATGTTATTGCTCTCATACCCAGTAATATTACTGAGAGTGAGTGCACCATCCCCAGCGATGCTGGCACTCACATGAGTTGTTTGTGAGACACGATTAATAGCAGTTAACAAGCTGTCGTTATTGGTAAAGCCGTTGCTACCGGGTGCAGATATCACAGTGCCATTGATGGACAATGTGGCGTATTGATCTTTGAGGCGAAGCGCATTGGCTGGAATGGTAATGGTGTTCATGCTACTGGCGACAACACCACTGAGTGCAGAGGCACCATTAATCCAAGCCACAACATTTTGCGTGCTCAGTCCATTGCTGGGCTCAGTTAAGGGGCCCAGTGATTGACCATTGATGGTGATGGCACCTGCTGTCACACCGCTATAAGTTGGTGGGTTAGTCGCTTCTAGCCTTGCAGTGCCAACCGGTGCATTGGGGACAGGGTTGCCTGCGCTATCTGTTTGAGTATATGCCACAGCGCGTGCGCCATAAAACATATCGAGTTTGAGATAGGATTTGTCAGCAGCAGCGTTTAAGTAGTCGGCCGAGTAAGAGGAGCCATTTGCGAAGCCGTTACCCGGTTGAAGGAGTAGTTTTTGTTGGTCAGCGTTAATAGGCATACCAAGCACGTGACGACCGTCGCGAGTAAATACCTGCACATCTAAGCCGCTATCGGGGCTATTCATGAGCAGTTGAATATTGTCGTAACCGGCGGGGATAGTGGCGACAGCATTAATGTGCGTGCTGGGGTTAACCACGCTATTGACTGCCGCTGCGGCATTGGAGTTATTCACCAACACATCATCAATGCGCATAGGCCCTGGCGGCGGATTGCCGTTGATGGCAGGTGGAGGCTCGAGAGAAACTGTCGCAGTAGCTGCACTACGGTTGTTGGCGTTTTCTGTCACTCGAAATAGAGCGCCTGCTGCTATTTTCAGTGGGTCGTTTTCAATTAAACGCACACCAGCAGACGGACGCGAGGTGGCGCGTAGAATCACACTTTCGGCATCACGTGGCCGACCAGTGATGGTGACATGTAAACCATTGACATCGATGCTATCACCGCTGGCATTGCCTTTGTAAATGCCGCCAGTCGTTAAATCTTTAGCAGTCCACAGCGTGCGAGACTGGTCGTAACGCAATTCAATGTCATGCATTGCAGTTTTGCTAATGTCGGTCACACTCACACCCACATTAACCACTGGGGCGCCTAGTCCTGTATCCGCGCGAAATGAGGGGTCAATCGCAAACAGGTCGTGACCTTGTTCACCATTCGCATCGATACCCAAGCGATGCACGTCATTCACTGCTTTAACGGCTGTTTGTGCCAGATAATCTAGGGCTGAAGAGGTGGTCTCTAGGGCTTGTAGGCGAAATGCAATCAGTCCTGCGACTGAACCATTGGTCAGTCCAGTAACAGTGGTGGCTTTGCCATATGGGTCAACA
>CAISJL010000098.1 GCA_903885665.1 uncultured beta proteobacterium
GCCCAAAATGCGCTACACAAGGGATAAGTATTAAAAGCTAACAGCGCTAGTGCAATCGGCAGTCTTGCAACAGCCGAGTACAGGCAAAAACTTTGTATAGCCACCAGTACGCCAATCACTGGCATGACTCGCTTGTGACGCGCAGAAAATTGTATGCGTACTTTCTGCTGAAGTAAAAGCAGAGTGATGATGATGGCAGTAACACCGCTGCGAAAAATCACTGCAGTGATGACACTCACTGAATCATTAAATGCGAATCGAGCTGCGACATGATTTGCGCCCATCATAATGGCAATCAGTAACAAGGTGAGAAAGGCAGTGCGGGAAATTCGGGTAGTCATTTTCTGAGTTGTGGAAGTGGGTTGGGCGGAAGTTGCTCATGATACGGTGGACGGCGCTTAGTTGGTTATCTTGCATGCTAATTCGATTGCGATTGATTTTAAAGATCACAAGTTAAATATTAACAATTAACAAAGGGGCGTTAATCCGCATTTCGACGCGGTAGAAATTTACCGAGGTACCCTATAACTTGCTGCATTGTTGATCCGATGATAGTGAAATGGTGCTGAGTGTTCGCGTTTTTTTATATGGCATTGCAATAAACTTGCGCTGCTTTGGATCCAAAATTTGATTCGCTAAAACAGAAAGCGAGTTTCGTCTTTGTGTGGGCAATTTTATTGTCTAGGTAAGTTATGAAACAACCATCGGTTTTACGCCCATAGCAAAAATATGTCTTGTGAAGCTAAGATTACGGCGTATAACTTTCTTCAGCTAAAAGAGATGAAGCATTGAGTCGGCTTTGCCGGCAAATGATTATCTCATTAGTGATTTAAAGAGTATAAAAATAATAACTATCAATTAATACAAATCCAATTTTGGACGGAGGTAAGTATCAGGGCAGTTACTAAAGCTTTGCCATGGACGTTATCAGCGATTGCTGCGAGCGTAATGATCATGGGTTTTGCAATGGCTGCGGACGTTGATGGAAACCGCTTGATCAATGCAGATAAAGAGCCGGGCAACTGGATGAGCTATCACGGCTCATATAAATCATGGCACTACAGCGGTTTGGAGCAGATCAATACCGCTAATGTCGGCAAGATGAAAGAAGCATGGTCGCATGTGGCTTCACGCGCGAATCGCGGCTTACAAGGCATGCCTCTGGCGGTGGATGGCATTCTTTACTACTCCAGCCCTTATAACCAAGTGTATGCACTGGATGGTGCCACCGGTCAAATGATTTGGACCTAGAAACAAAAGCTGAATGAGGATTTGGTCGCGCGCCAGACGCACTCGCCATATAACCGCGGTATCGCGATTGGATACGGCAACATCTACATGGGTACATTGGATGGCAAACTCGTTGCTATCGACATGAAGACTGGCAAGATGAATTGGGAAACTAAACTCGTCAACAGTGAAAAACTGACTGTCGGTTTTACGGGCGCTCCATTGATGGTTAAAGATAAGATCATCATCGGAGCTCAAGGTGGCGAATGGCCAGATCGTGGTCCAATTTTTGGTGTCGATGCCAAATCAGGTAAGAAGCTGTGGGAATTCAAAACAGCGGGCGGTAACGAAGGCGAAGCCTCTGATGCGCGCAATACTTGGGGTGGTGAGTCATACAAAGTGGGTGGTGGCGGTGGCTGGATGGCCGGTAGCTACGATGTTGAGTCGAATACAGTTTGGTGGGGTACAGCGAATCCTGCGCCACTGTATGACTGGGCTGGCGACGACTGGAAAACTTCGGGTCCACGTCCTGGTACTAACCTCTATACCTCGTCAGTTCTGCAGCTCGATCCAGATACAGGTCGCTTGAAGAGCTTCCACCAGGTTCTGCCCCATGATGCTTGGGACTTTGACCCTGCGCAGGGCGAGCTGATGATGATCGAGCGCGGTGGAAAGAAGTTGGTTGTTCACCCATCTAAGTCTGGTTTTGTGTTCGTGTTTGATCGTGCAACGGGTAAGCCTGTCAACGTCTACAAAGGTGTGGATGCGATCAACTTTGTTGACGACATTAAGCCCAACGGTGAACTAGTCGGACGTTGGGATCCTAAAGGCGGTAAGCACGCCAATCTGTGCCCTGCGATTGCAGGTGGCTACAGCTGGAATGCGGGCAGCTATAGTCCCAAGACTGGTCTGTTGTACAAGGTCGGTTTCGAATGGTGTCAGGATCTTGATATCGTTAAGACTGAGCCAGTGACTGAGCCAGTGGTTCAGCTCAACATTGGTGCGGATTTCACTATGCATGGTCCAGGTTCGGGCAAGCGTGAAGATGCCTCGGCGGCTAGCTCGAAAGCATTTGGCCACATCCGTGCACGTGATCCAATTACAGGCAAAGTGAAATGGGAAAAACGTTATGACTACGGAGTTCCACATGGCGGCTTGTTGACCACAGCAGGTAATCTCTTGTTCGTACCTGAGGCTGACGGTAATTTCGTTGCCTATGATGCCAACTCAGGCAAAAAACTCTGGTCGCATAACAATGGCCAAGGCAGTGTTGGCGGCACCATTAGTTACACCGCCAAGGGCAAGCAGTACGTGGCTGTGATGACTGGTTGGGGCTCATTGGTCGGCGATGGTTATGGCGATCTGTGGGGCGAGCCATGGAAGAGCATGCCTAAAGACTCAGGTGTTTTGAAAGTCTTTGCAGTTGATTGATTCGGGCGCTTGGTTTGAGTAGTAAGTAAGAGGGTGGTGGCTTCGGCCTCCACCCTTTTTCAATGCCAGTGTATCGTCAAAATAGTTAACGAAGCCAAATAGGAAGACCCAAGTGAATACTAGTATGTATGCGTTTGCGGTGAGATCGATGTTGTTGCTGTCATTATTGTCAGGTTGGCCTATGTCGGTCAATGCGCAAGAAAAAAATAACAGTACTGTCTTCGATGTAAAAGGCACCTTTAGAAATATCTGTGGCTTTTGTCATCAGAATTATGGTCGCCAAGAAGGTAAGGGCCCACAACTGATGGGCACTGAGAAAACAGATGCGCAGATATTTGATCGCATCAAAAATGGGAAACCAGGGCGAATGGCATCATTTGGAGTCGCGTTTACCGACGACCAAATTTGGAACATTGTTAAATTCATCCGTTCGCTGAAGTCGGATGTTGAACCGGAGAATCCATGAATTTACGACTACTGTTGCCAACACTGCTGGCAAGTACACTTGTCTGCGCACCTTCCACCGCGCGAACCCTGGAACAAATTAAAGAATTGGGCAGCATTTTATTGTGCGCTAGTCCCGAAGCCTTGCCTTACGCTAGCAACAAAGCCGACAAGCCTGGTTTTCAGATTGAGGTGGCAAGAGAAATCGCTAATGACCTAGGTGTTAAATTAAATATTGAGTGGATCGTGCCGCGTCGTCGCGCCAACGTCGTCAACTGCGATTTGCAGCTCGATGTGCCTAGCGATGTCGAAAAGCAGAAAAAGGGTAAGCACAGACAGACGCGTGCATATCACAAGTCAGGTGTTGTGCTTGGCTTGTCAGCGACGGCTACGCCCATCGCTCGTTACACTGAATTACAACCAGGGCAGCGTGTCGGTGTGATGATAGGTTCTGTCGCATCTGAAGTGCTTGGTAAAGCCGGCGTTAGTATTGTGCCCTACGCATTTCAAAGTGATATGGTGGATGACCTTAGTAAAGGTGATTTATACGGTGGCGCAGTATCCGGAGCATCACTTAGCTATTACGCATTAGAGCATCCTGAAAGTGGTATCAAGATAACTCAGGCCTTTGATGAGGCTAGCGGGTTGGTGTGGCCGGTTGCGGCGGGTTTGCGCAATGCAGATGACGCCATCGTTGAAGCAGTGAATCAAATTATTGAGCGCATGCTAGCTGATGGCACGATAAAACGCATTTATGGTTCCTACGGAGTCACTCACCAGCGGCCTTGATAGGGTTTTGGCATAATCACTCAAACATATGTTTCATATAGAGCACAGTTGTGGATGCTGAAAAATTATCTAGCTTGCTGACGGAAATTTTTATAACGATCAAACTGCTGTCTGGCTACCCCATTCCTGATCAACATCCTGCGGTACATTTCGTATCGCTCAAAGAGTTACAGGATGTGGTGTGTCCGGGTCGCAGTTGCAAAGTACGCGCTTTGTATCGTGCTGATATAGGTGTAATGATCAACGAAACTCTCGATGTGGAGCATGAGATTTATCCGCGCTCGGTATTAATGCACGAGCTAGTACATTATCTTCAAAATGTGCATCAAAAATTCGAGGATGAAACTCGCCTATGTCAGCGCTGGCAATCAAAAGAAATTGAAGCTTACGAGATACAGCATAAATATCTTAAGAGCCGCAATCAGACCCAAAGCTTTATTGCACTCGATACCTTGCCGATTACCTGCATAGATTAGGTGTGCTACTAAGCGTTAGCGCAGAAAAAATCAGGTCCGGCCTGGCATTGCACCTGCTTCTTCGAATTCACCTTTATTCCAGTAGCCTTTAAGTAATTGTCCGTCAGGCGTTAGCATCTGGCCGCGACCATGAGGTTGGCCATCCTCCCATTCGCCTTGATACCAACTGCCGTCGGCATCTTCAAAGCGGCCTTTGCCATGTTGCTGACTTTTTTTCCATTCGCCGACGTAGACACC
>CAISJL010000099.1 GCA_903885665.1 uncultured beta proteobacterium
ATTTAAAGAAAAAATATAATGGCATTGCTGCAAAGGCAAGAGGAACTAAAACCCCAAATACCCAGACACCAATAAATCGAACCATAGGCAAAAACCTGTTATTGTTCCAGCCAATAGTTTGAAATGCGCTTCTGAAACCATGTATTAAATGGAAAGAAAGTGCCGCCATGGCAATCACATACAGTAAGACATACCACCATGTTTGAAATGAATTATTTACAATCTTGTAAAGATCTTTAGAAATAACAATCCTTTTACCCGCCTGCACGTCAGTTACTTCTGAATGCACAAGTCGATTTGCATCATAGGGTAGCTCTGAAACCTTAATATCATCTGGTTTATCCAAACTGATCTCATATTTGGCATAAGGTAAATCAGCATTATGGTATTTCCACCAAAAATCTCCCATATGAACCACAATGAAAACCAATAAAATAGTACCCAAAATTCCCATATTGCGTGAAGTCCAGGGACTGTTTTGACTCCCTGCTTGTTTTGCATAAGCTATTGGACGGGCTTTTCTATTACCTGCACTTATAATCAAAGCATAAAGTGCATGGATAATAATTGATGCATACAACAGATAAGAAACCACCTTGATTGGTGTAAAATGTGTCATGAAATAGGCATAGGCATTAAAGGCCTGACCTGCATCATCTTTAAACAACTGAAGATTCCCAACTAAGTGCACAATCAGAAAAGTGCACAGGAATAAACCTGTTAAGGCCATCACCAGCTTCTTCCCCAATGAGGATGAGAACGTTTTTGCGAGATTGCTCATTACCTTGTTCTTATTATTTTAATTATTTAAAAAGCAAATTTATCATTATAACATAAAAATCACGTAAATCCAACCAAAGGAGTAAGCGATTTTATCTATTTAGAAACAATCTAAATTTTATCTGATGGATTATAGGTTTTCTCTCCACAATTCCAACATTGAAATAAAGTCATTTTAAAAACAAGACAACTCTTGCAGCGTTCAAAGCTTGAATTAATTACCGTGTGATAAAGTGGTAAAAAAATCAAGAAAGCCTCTCCACTTTATTGGAAAGGCCTTCATTAAAATTAATTATGTACGTTTATCTAACCTGAAACTGATATCTGATCTGCATTCCATCCGGACTTATCGCATTCACGGTTGCCATGTTATTTCTTCCGGCGGTAATTGCGCTTTCAATATCTTCAGTTTTATTGATCGGACGACCATTGATTGAGGTAATGATTGTACCCTGAACAAGGTCAAGCTGATCAAAGAATCCACCTGGTTTAACACTGGTGACCAATACTCCTGAAGTAATTTTATATTTCTTCTTGACAGCTTCAGATGCCGGCGCAAAGCTTGCCCCAAGATTTTTTGTAACCACACTTGACGAATTGCTTGCTGTTTTAACAGATTCTTCACCTTTCAGAGTTACATTGGTTGTTAATGTCTTACCATCTCGCAAATAAGAAAGCTGAACTTTATCACCAGGACCCAGGCGACCAACACGTTCCTGAAGATCAGATGGGGATATGATCTGGTTTCCATCAACTTTGGTAATAATATCTCCCTCTTTTATTCCTGACTGTGCTGCGCCACCGCCGGATATAACCTCATCAACATATAGTCCGTTAATCTCGTTAACCCCCAAACGCTTGGATTGTTCCGCATCAAGTCCTGTGAATTTAATACCAATATATCCTCTTCTGACCGATCCAAACTCCTTAAAATCATTTAATACCTTTTTTGCAAGATTAATGGGAATCGCAAAACCATATCCTTCATAACTACCGCTTTGTGAAGCTATTGCTGCATTAACACCAATTAATTC
>CAISJL010000100.1 GCA_903885665.1 uncultured beta proteobacterium
AGACCACATAGCGCTCTGGGTTACCGACCACCTGCGCCTCAAAGTAAAGTTCCTAATCTCATCCATAATCAACCAGCCATGTTTCAATGATAAGATATGCACACTCTCTTTACCAGTGGCACTAAACTAACATCAGTTCACCGTTGTAATGAAAACGACCGCCGTTGGCCGCTTTCAATGTGGGTATTGCAAGAGCTATGCCATTCAGCATAGATTCCAGAGATAATGTTGATTACCTGATTTATATGGTTATTTTTTTGTGCTTTGGCGTTGGGGTAAGAGCACTGTTGCGCTCTGTGGTGGTGCGAGCAGTTTGTCTTGTGCACCACAATGGTTCGCTAGTTCATGCGTGGCGTAATCAACTTAGGATGTTCGCGTATGTGATGAGGTGTTCGGCAATCTTGGCGATCGGCGTGCTCCGATCCATCGCCAGTTTACGCAGTAGACGATAAGCCTCTTCTTCAGAGATCGACTTCTCGCGCATCAAAATGCCTTTGGCGCGGTCTATCAATTTGCGGTCAGATAACTGGGTGCGGGTTAAGGTTAATTCGTCTTGTAGGTTTTGAAAGGCTTCAAAGCGTGCGATCGCCGTTTCAATAATTGGCGAGATGCGTTCTGCCGCCAGTCCGTCGACAATGTAGGCGGTTACCCCAGCGCGCACGGCGTCACGAATCGATTCGCGCTTGCCGTCCTGGGTAAACATCACGATTGGACGCGGGCAATTCTCTGTAATCAGGCAGAGGTGCTCTAGGGTGTCGCGGCTCGGGGATTCAGTATCGATGATGATGGTATCGGGGGTGTGTTGCTGAACCGCGCCGTAGAGTGCTTGCGCGTTGTCGATTTCGGCGACGATCTCGTGGCCTAAGTGCTCTAGCGTAAAGCGTAAGCACAAGGCGCGCTCCGCGCACTCGTCGAAGAGCATGATTTTCATCGCGAACAGCTTTCTATTGGGTGCATGGGTCCGGCTGGTTCAGGTTTTGGTTGCGTATAGATCAAGAAACATCACCAAAACATAAGCAAAATACGCGCCAGACAGGCTGGGTTTTGACTTGAATCGATCGATTTGTATGCAAGTCTGCAAACACAGGGGCGGCTTGGCCTTATACTCGGACTATGCAGATTACGTCTATGCACTTCCGAGCACGCGCTGGCGCCAAGCTAGCAGACGTGCGCTTACAGGGCGCCCTGAAAAAGTTACAAACTAACTTTGTCCAAGGGCGGGCAGATCGTATTGCAGAGCTCAGTAATTTTTCTGAGATTCGCGACGCTGCCGCTGCGATTCGCGATCGCGCCTTAGCGCACCTCGATGTGTATCTAGAGACCTTTGAGCGTAACGCCCGCGCCCGCGGCACGATTGTGCATTGGGCTGCAAGCCACGCCGATGTGAATCGGATTGTGCTGGAAATTGCGGCTGAGCATGGTGTGCGCAAAGTGATCAAGTCTAAATCGATGGTGACTGAGGAGTGCGCGCTCAACGATGCACTGATCGCCGGTGGTCTAGCAGTGGTTGAGACCGATTTGGGTGAATATATCTTGCAGTTAGCGCATGAGGCGCCGTCCCATATTGTTGCTCCCGTAGTGCACAAGACACGCGAGCAAGTATCTGATTTGTTTGAAGAAAAACACAATCTCCCGCGAAAAAATGACATCCCAGGCTTGTGCCTTGAGGCGCGCGAGCAGCTACGCCCACACTTTTTGTCCGCGGATATGGGTGTCAGCGGTGCCAACTTTATCATCGCCGAGACCGGCTCGACCTTGATTGTGACCAACGAGGGTAATGGTCGCATGGTCACGACCCTGCCGCGAGTGCATGTGGCGATCACGGGTATTGAGAAAGTGGTGCCAACTCTGGAGGACGTCACTACGCTCTTGCGCTTGTTGCCGCGCCATGGCACCGGTCAGAGTATTACCAACTATATTTCTGTAAATAGCGGTGTGCGCGGCGCCACTGATAGCGATGGTCCCGAGCATACCCATGTGATTCTGGTAGATGCGGGGCGGAGTGATTTATTGGGCGGGGATTTTCAAGAGATGCTTCGCTGCATTCGATGTGGTGCGTGCATGAATCATTGCCCGGTCTACCAAAGTGTGGGCGGTCATGCTTATGGCTGGGTCTATCCAGGGCCAATGGGTGCGATTCTAACGCCTACTTTTGTCGGCCTAGATCAAGCGCGAGACTTACCCAATGCGGCTACACTGTGTAATCAATGTGGTGTGGCGTGTCCGGTTAAAATTCCGTTGCCTAAATTACTGCGCCAATTGCGCGAGCGTCAGTTCAAAGAGGGGCTCAAAGCTTGGCAAGAGATGTGGATTCTGGGTGTTTGGCGTTGGTTGGCGCTGCGCCCGCAGTGGTATCACCGCGTGTTACGCACTGTAGCTTGGGGCTTGCAGTGCGTGACAGGGCGGCGTGCTTATCTGCGTGATTTTCCGTTTGCGGGGGGCTGGACTGCGGGTCGTGATTTACCGCTGCCTGCCCGCGAGAGTTTTTTAGTTCAATATCAAAAGAGCCGCCAACAAGCGCCAAAATTCGAATCGGTTAGGAATGCTTAAATTTTAATTTTTTATATAAATCAATAAGTTAGCATAATTTAAGTTAAGTTAATATAAATAAATTAATGAGTGAATGAATATAAATCAACAATGATGCTGTGCGAGATACAAGGTGCTTGCTACACCACGAATCTGGCGTCTGTATCTGGCACTGAGGAGCGTATGTATGAGTCAAGCTAACACCCCCTTACCAACAATTCCGTTTTGGATTAACGGTCGTCCACAAGCTGCTGTTGCTACGCGGCGCGGTGATGTGACCAACCCTGCTACTGGTCAAGTCACCGCCCATGTGCCCTTGGGTAATGGGGCTGATGTAGACAGTGCAGTCGCAGCCGCCCAAGCCGCGTTTCCGGCGTGGCGTGATTTGCCTGCCTTACGTCGGGCGCGGATTTTGATGCGGTTTCGTGAATTACTAGACGCCCATCGCGACGAGTTGGCGCAACTGGTCACGGCCGAACATGGTAAAACCCTGCCTGACGCTGCGGGCTCGGTGCAGCGCGGGATTGAGGTGGTCGAGTTTGCAATGGGTATTCCCCATCTGCTCAAAGGCGAACACAGTGAAGAGGTAGGCACGGGAGTAGACACGCACTCTATGCGTCAACCGCTAGGCGTTTGTGTTGGTATTACGCCTTTTAATTTTCCGGTGATGGTGCCTTTGTGGATGTTTCCTGTAGCACTGGCTTGCGGTAATACCTTTGTGCTCAAACCCTCAGAGAAAGTGCCCTCAGCGTCTATGCGTATGGCTGCGTTACTCACCGAAGCGGGTTTGCCTGATGGTGTATTTAATATTGTCCATGGTGATCAAGAAGTTGTTGAAGCTTTGATGCAGCATCCACAAGTTAAAGCGGTGTCATTTGTGGGCTCGACGCCAATTGCCAAACGCATCTACGAGAACTGTGCGCACTTAGGCAAGCGGGTGCAAGCCTTGGGCGGCGCTAAGAATCATGCAGTGGTGTTAGCTGATGCTGATCTGGATTTCACCACTGATGCCTTGATTGGTGCGGCCTACGGCTCAGCAGGCGAGCGTTGCATGGCGATCTCGGCGGTAGTGGCTGAAGAGTCTATTGCAGATCAACTGGTAGCCAAACTCAAACAAGCTGCGAGCAGTTTACAGATTAATGCTGGCAATGCCGCTGGTGCAGATATGGGGCCGTTGATTACGCGTGCACATCGTGACAAGGTTTCGGGTTATGTCGATCAGGGGGTTGCTGCTGGTGCAACACTGGTGTTGGATGGTCGTGGCTTGCAAGTGCCGGGACATGCGGATGGATTCTTTATCGGCCCCACCTTATTTGATCAAGTGCGCTCGACGATGAGTATTTATACCGATGAGATTTTTGGTCCGGTGTTGGTCGTCTTACGGGTGAAGTCACTCACCGAAGCGATTGAGCTGATTAATGCTAATCCATTTGCAAACGGTACTGCTGTGTTCACGCGCTCGGGTAGTGCAGCGCGCCGTTTTGAGCGTGAAATTGAAGTCGGTATGGTTGGGGTAAATGTGCCCATCCCCGTGCCTATTGCTTATTACTCGTTTGGCGGGTGGCGCAATTCATTATTTGGCGATCAGCATGTGCACGGCCCAGAAGGCGTGCGCTTCTACACGCGCGGTAAAGTGGTGACTACGCGTTGGCCAGAGGAGCGGGCGGCCTCGAGTGGATTGAATATGCCGACCTTGGGATAACCAGGCATGACGGCACGAGCACAAATTCTCGCGCGCATTCGCTCACAGCAAGGCAAGCCGGCTTGCGCGACTGCGGTAGAGCACGCAGCAGTAGTGGATTACATTGCTGCTCATCCGTCAGGCCCACTGCCCGCAGTAGAGAGCGCTGCAGTTGCACGATTCTACGCGGCGGCGCAGCGCTTAACGACAACACTAGAAATAATCGATGCGCCCAGTGCCATTCCAGCAGCAGTTGCGCAATACCTGCACAGCTTGAAACTACCCACCACTGCTGTGTGCTGGCCCGAGTATGCGATGCTAGACTGGGCGGCACAGGGCTTGAGTGTGACGGCGCGTCCTATCGTTGGAAGCGATCTCGTGGGGATTACTGGTGCGTTTTGTGGGATTGCTGAGACGGGTACGTTAATGATGTGCTCAAGTGCTAACACTCCAGCGGCAACCAGCTTGTTACCTGAGACACATATTGCAGTGTTATCGCGGGCGCGCATTGTGTTGCACATGGAGTCGGCGTGGGCGCTGTTGCGCCACGAGCTAGGTCTGTTGCCACGTGCAGTGAATTTTATTTCGGGCCCATCGCGGACTGCCGATATTGAGCAGACCGTCACACTGGGCGCGCATGGCCCTTATCGTGTCCATGTGTTACTGCTGCCTTAATGATCAGCTCATGTGATATTGAGTGAATACAGAACGCAGTATGCAAAAAAATATCCCGTGTTGCAGCGCAACAATAAAACTGCTGAAATTGAATTGTCTCATTGTTGTTACTATAGTGACTATAGCTACTATAGCTAGGGAATTAATAGGCTATATTGAACTGTAGTCAATACTAATTGTGTGCTATTGGGGTTGCAGTCTGATTGGAGTTAGGTATGAGTTATTGATTGTGATTGCCATTACTGATGTTCTGGCGTAGGCTGATATTAATGAGCAGGGATCAGGGAGCAGGGAGCAGGGATCAGGCATGATACTGATAAGAATTAAGTGATATAAAATCATGCATAGTAAAAGAATGATGGGCTAAAATACGATTCCAAATTTAAATATAATTTAGTTTTTTTGTATCATGAGTGTTCATTTTGTG
>CAISJL010000101.1 GCA_903885665.1 uncultured beta proteobacterium
AATTAATTGAATTAATTGAATTAATTGAATTGACTACATTTTGATATGAAATGATTTTTAAATCATTCTTTTTTCTAAACTGCTTATTGCCCTGTAAAGTAGTCTCGTAGGGTAGAAGGGATTTTAAGTGAGTGCCGTGTCTGATAAATTAATTATTACGGTAAGAATCAACGAGTATACTTCTCGTGCAATTAACCCGCATGTGCCATTCACGCCTAATGAAATTGCTGAAACCGCTGCGCAATGTCGCGAAGCAGGTGCGTCGATTATTCACTTTCACGCACGAACTCCCGATGGTGGTCGTTGCCACACTCCAGAGGTCTACGCTGAGATTGTCTCTAAAATACGTGAGCGCACTGATATTTTAATTGACTCCACATTAGGGCAAATCACCGTGCAAGAGGATGAGAATCGTCTGGCACATGTCAAACTCATGGGGCAGCGCACAGCTACTCGACCCGACTTTGCGGCAGTGGATACCGGCAGCAGTAATATTGATGCTTATGATCCGGTCAGTAAAAAATTCTTAACGACTGATAAGGTGTATTTAAATAGCACCGAGACTTGTTTGTTTTTAGCAAAGGGGATGACTGAAGCTGGAGTCAAGCCGCACCTGTCAGTGTGGGCTGTACCTTTTGTGCGTATGGTAGATGCATTTTTAGATATGGGTGCCATTACTGAGCCGGCATACGTGCAATGTGTGCTCGCAGAAGGCGGCATTGTCGGTGCCCATCCGTGTACGACGCGCGGCCTTGAAGCGTTGATTGATTTTTTACCCCCACAGCGTCGCATTGTGTGGACGGTTGCTTGTAAAGAGGGTAATTTATTTAATGTGGCATCGACTGCGCTGGAACGCGGTGGGCATCTTGCACCGGGTATTGGTGACTATCCTTACCGCGAGTTAGGTTGCCCCACCAATGCGCAACTGGTTAAACAGTTTGCTGATTTAGGGCGAGCGATCGGGCGCGAGCCGGCCACTACTGATGAAGCGCGTGCCATGTTGGGCATCGCACCTCGACTGTAATTAGCGTATATTTTTATTGAGTTGAAGGGGATTAGGATGGGTTATACGATTGCAGAAAAAATTTTAGGTCAGCATGCTAATGGCCAGCCTGCTAAGGCCGGTGATATCGTGGTAGCAGCTGTTGATTTTGCAATGATGCATGATGCGCGAGCAGGTAATGCGTTGCAAATGATCGAAAAACTCAAAACAGGCAACGCTAATATTCAATTGCCTTACGTCAAACAAACTGCATTAGTGCTGGATCACTATTCCCCGCCGCCTACAATAGAGGCAGCCAACACCCATGTGGCAATGCGAGCCTTTGCCGATCATCACGGTGCACATCTCTATGATGTGGGTGATGGCATTTGCCATCAAGTATTGCCAGAAGGTGGACATTTGACCTCTGGAGATTTGGTGGTCGGCACTGACACTCATTCTACGACTTACGGTGCATTCAATGCCTTTGGTACTGGTGTGGAAGGGACTGACGTGGCCGCTGTGATGATGACTGGACGTCTATGGTTTCGAGTGCCTGAAACTATTCGAATAGAGTTGAATGGACCGCTGCAAGCAGGCGTGTGGGCAAAGGACGTCACGCTCCATATGCTTGGACGATTAGGTGCAGAGGGTGCGAACTACCAGGCCTTAGAGTATTGTGGGTCTGGTGTCTCGGCGATGGCAATTGATGATCGGATGACTTTGGCTAATCATGCGGCAGAGCTTGGCGCTAAAGCCGCGTTATTGGAATCTGATGATAAAACTGTGGCTTGGCTAAAAGCCCATGGTGCAGCAACACCGCGTCCAGTGTTTGCGGATAGCGATGCCTCATATAGCCAACGTATTGTTATCGACAGTGCAGCTCTAGCGCCCCAAGTTGCACGTCAACATCGCGTGGATGATGTCGTATCAGTGACCGAAGTGGTTGGACAAAAAATTCAAGTGGCGCTCATTGGCACTTGCACCAATGGTCGGCTCGATGATATTCGACAAGCAGCAGCAATCTTAAAAGGTCAGCGATTGGCGCGCGGTGTTCGGATGATTGTAACACCAGCATCACGAGCAATTTATTTGGCAGCTATGAAAGAAGGGTTGTTTGAGATACTGACTGCTGCCGGTGCATCTGTTGAAGCAGCCGGTTGTGGCACCTGCGTCAATATTACGGGCCATTACATTTCAGGTGACGATCAAGTGGTGATTTCAACAGCGAATCGAAACTTTAAGGGGCGCTTGGGTAATCCGCAGTCTCAAATTTGGTTAGGCTCTGCCGCTACAGTAGCAGCTTCTGCGTTAACCGGCATTATTACTGATGCGCGTACTGTTGCCGGTGGCAACTGGCGCGCTGCGGCCTAGGGGGGGGCGTATGAGTTTAAATATCGAATTAATCCGGGGTAGTGCGCGAATCTTAGGTGATGAGGTTAGCACTGATATTCATTGTTCCAGTAAATATCTACCTGGTAAAGATACCGCTTATATTGCGCTGCATGCTTTTGAACAGATTGCTCCTGGTTTTGCGAATGCATTTCAAACCGGAGATATTATTGTGGCGGGTGCTAACTTTGGCATCAATTCGTCGCGTGAACAGGCAATACATGTCATGCAGAAAATGGGTGTTGCTGCAATCGTAGCACCCTCATTTGGTCGTCAATTCTTCCGTAATGCCATTAATAATGGTCTACCAGTGATTGAGTGTGACGTTGATGGGATTGCTTCCGGTGATGCTGTGAGCGTAGATTTAACTATGGGTTGTGTTAAAGTCGCTGCGCGTCAAATAAAACGACAAACCACGCCACTGCCACCAGCAATATTGTCATTGCTGTCTGCTGGCGGATTGATTCCCTACTTACAACAATATCCAAAATGGCAATAAATTGGGTGAGCGTTGTTCGTGTCGAATAAATGGAGTTGTTTGGTGTGCAGAAATTTTTAATTGTTGAGTCTGTTGTCGGTATAGGTCCGCAAGTGGCTGCTACTTATCAAATGACCATCCCTTTTTCTGTTATGAACTTTAATTTTCAATTGCATTTTGATTAAATGTTTCTGGAGCGACGTAACTGATGAAACCAACCAATACAATTTTTATACTATCAGACGAGCATAACAAACGCATCATGGGAAGTAGTGGTCACCCTATGATTAAAACGCCTCATCTAGATGCTTTGGCTCAACGGGGAACTCGATTTACCCATGCTTATACAAACTGTCCGATTTGCGTACCCTCTCGGGCCTCTTTCGCTACTGGTCGTTATGTGCATGAGCATCGGTATTGGGATAACGCAATTGCTTATGATGGAAAAATTCCGTCTTGGGGTCATCGTTTAATGGCTCAAGGGCATCGTGTCACCTCGATAGGAAAGCTGCATTATTTGAGTGGGGATACTGCGCGCAATGGGTTTGATGAAGAAATACTACCTATGCATATTGTTGAAGGTGTCGGGGATTTGCTTGGTCTAATTCGCGACGAATTACCACGCCGCAAAGGGGCGGCTAACTTAGGTCCTGAGGCTGGCCCCGGCGAATCCGAATATACGCGTTATGATCGTGCTATAGCCGATGAAACGGTGAAATGGCTGACTAATGAAGCTGTTAAATACAGTCATAAACCATGGGCGTTGTATGTGGGTTTTGTGGCGCCACACTTTCCATTAATTGCACCACCCGAATACTATAACTTGTATCCGGTTGACCAGGTGCCTTTCCCTGATATGTATGCAAAAGATCAACGGCCTCGCCATCCCTTTACTGATGCTATGCGTTTGTCGATGTGTTATGACGAGGCATTCGATACCTCGATGGTGCGGCGTGCTATTGCTGCCTATTTTGGTTTGGTGACGTTTATGGATCATAACGTTGGCCGCATCTTAAGTGCCTTGGAATCCTTGGGTTTGATGGATAATACTCGAGTTGTCTACACTTCAGATCATGGTGACAATTTAGGCACGCGTGGGATGTGGGGTAAGTCAACAATGTATGAAGAATCTGCTGGCATCCCGATGATCATTGCGGGCCCTGACGTTCCTCAGGGCATGGTGTGTGAGACGCCTGTCTCCTTGGTTGATGCATTCCCCACGTATTTGCAGTCTATGGGCGTTGATGCTCAACCTGAGGATGCAGATCTACCTGGGGTATCATTGATTGATATTGCCAATGGTTTTGCTCCACTACGTACGGTGTTATCTGAATATCACGCCGCGGCATCGATCACTGGCACATCGATGATTCTTCGTGCTCAATATAAATATATTCACTATGTAGGTTTGCCGCCGATGTTATTTAATCTTGATGCAGACCCGTTTGAACGCCAAGACTTAGGTCGTGATCCTCAATACGCCAAGGTCATTGTTGAGTGTGAAGCAGCGTTGCGTCGAGTGGTGAATCCAGATCAGGCCAATGCAAACGCTAAAGCGGATCAGACCGCATTAATTGAGAAGCACGGCGGTAAGGATGCGATTTTAGGTAAGGGTACTTTTCGCTATTCTCCACCACCAGGTGTAAAGGCTGGTTATCATTAAGGCATTAACTTATTAAACCATTCACTGTTTAACTGGATACTGTTTTTGTTGTTGGTGTGAGATTGGGTTCATCAAGGCCTACGCCTTCAAGTTTACCGAATAAGTCTCGTATGGCGTCAAGCTGTTCCTTGGGAAGCTTAGGTGATAGTATGGATTTGATATTAGATGCGACATGGTCTGGATTGCTGGTGCCAAATAACACGACATCTGATCCAGGTTCGTGTCTGGTATAGCGATAAGCAGTATCTATGATTTTTTGCGTATTGTCTGGGTGCAGCATGAAGTCTAGCGTATATGGAGCTTCATTGAGTGCAATAGGTAATTGACCAGAGTCTGCAAGTTGTTTGATCTCTGATTGTAATCTGCCCGGCGTGCTAAATAGGCTACGCACTGCAAACATGATTAAGGTGCCAATTTGTTTGGATTGGGTGATTGGGAATACGCTATCGCGTGCGTTTTGCCCCAGCAAATGAAAGGCAAACATGATTACATCCCAAAAATCATCCTTGAGCGCCATTTGAAGCATGTCATGATGATGATCTTTAGGTGGCATTTCTGTAATACCCAGAAATTTAAATTTACCTTTTTTCTGTTCTGCGATGAGTGCTGGAGCAATGCTTTGTGCGGCATGTGCATAAGCCTCAGGTAATACCGTATGTAAAAAGAATATATCGATACAATCCACACCCAATGTGTTCAGTGACTCATCAAGACCTGCAATGATTTGCTGTGCGGATAGCAAGGTATTGCCTTGATTGATTTTTTGTTTGGTGGATAGAATGACTGAGTCTCGAGGTATAGTTTTTAAGGCCTGAGCCACCACGGATTCTGTGCCATATGCTTTTGCTGTGTCTATTAAGTTCACACCAAGGTCGACCGCGCTCTCAATGATGTGTGCGCATTGAGCGATACTATGTCCGGCTGTTAATCCAAGTCGACTACTGCCGCCGCAGCCCAGTCCTGCCACGCTAACGGTTAAACCAGTGCGACCTAGTGTTGTAAATTGCATATTTAAGCTTTCAGTATAATCAATTACTTTAATAATCAAATACGTGAAAAATTTATGTATCTTGTTGACTTTCAGTCTTCGATCAGAATCCCTGCTTTTTGGATGACATCATGATAGCGTCGGCGCTCAGTTCGAATCAGTTGATCGTAGTCTTGTGGTCCGCTGCCAATGGCGACTGCGCCGTCCCGTAAGATACGATCACGCACTTCTGCGACGTTAATTGCTTTTGCAGACTCTTTAGAGAGTTGATTAATGACAGCGGCTGGTGTTCGGGTTGGCGCCGATAAGCCCCACCACTGGGTAATCTCGAAACCGGGTAGTGATTCTGCAATTGTCGGTAATTCAGGCAGTGTGGGATTACGTTTGCTACCAGTGCTCGCAATTGCTTGTACTTTACCGCTGAGCATATGAGGGCCTGCTGAAATGGGTGAGGTGATTATAAATTGAATTTGTCCCGAGATGACGTCTACCAACGCAGGTGCAGCCCCTTTATAGGGGACATGGGTCATATGCGTGCCCGCCATGATATTTAGCATCTCGCCGCCTAAATGTGCTGGGCTGCCATTGCCGGCAGAGCCAAAGTTGAGTGACTTTGGCTTGGTTTTTTCAATCTGAATTAATTCGGTCACGGTTTTTGCGGGAATCGTGGCATTGACTACTAATACATTTGATGCTGCGGCGAGTAAGCTGACTGATGCGAAATCTTTAATCGCATCATAGGGTATTTTCTTCTTTAAGTTGGGGAGTATTGCAAAGCCCATGGTGGTTGATAAGAGTAGGGTATAACCATCGGCGGCCGACTTAGCTGTGATTTCAGCGCCGATTGTGCCGCTAGCCCCAGCGCGATTGTCTATCACGACTTGTTGGCCAAGCGCATCTGAGAGTTTTTGGGCGATAGAGCGGGCAAGAATGTCAGGTGCGCCGCCGGGCGATGAGCCCACGATGATACGAATTGGTTTGCTCGGGTAGGCTTGCGACTGCACCAGTTGAACACTCATCACTACACATGTGACTGTTATGACATATACTAATCTAGTCAATCGTAAATAAGTGTTCGTCATGGCTTTATCCTAAGCGAGCATCTAAATTGGCGTTAGCTGTTAAGGCTTGGTAGGGGTGTTGTGATAATACTTGATCATCTAGTTGCACACCTAGACCTGGTACTTCTGGCATTACAAAGCACCCATTGACTAACTGTGGTCGCATGCCGCCGACTACGGTATCGTAGAGCGGACTTTCTGCGAGTTGATGCTCGAGTATTGAAAAAGCTGGCGCTACTGCACAGACATGCATGCTCGCTAAGTTACAAATAGGTCCTGTGGGATTGTGTGGTGAGAAATCAAGGCCGTAGTGCTCGCAGGATTTTGCAATCTGCAGCATTTCAGCATATCCACCTGCATACTTGATGTCGGGCATCACCACATCTAGCCAATGATTGCTAATGAATGGATTGAATCCTGCTTCACCAATTTGGCGCTCAGCACCAGAAAGTTTAATGTTGAGGTCGTGACATGCTTGGCGTATGCGTGGCATTTCATGAATGGTGTCAGCGCTCTCTGAGGTTGGACACTCCAGCCAGTAGAGTTTTGCAGATTGTAGTTTGTGCAATAACGCTAGGGTATGCTGCTCATTAAATCGCCAATGACAATCAACCATAAGTTTTATGTCAGGGCCTACAGCTTCGCGAATGGCATATATGCGATCTATGCCTAATTGGATTTTTTGCTGTGTCACTGTACGATCAGCATCCATCCAGTAGACGCCATCAAATGGAGCAATTTTTACAGCGTGAAATCCGCTAGCGACTGCTTGGCGCGCAGACATTGCAATGCCCTCAGGTGTGCGGTCGCGGGCGCCGCGGTTGATGTTTGCATAGACTGGGATCGCCTTGCGCTTAGCGGTGCCGAGTAGAGCGTGTATTGGAATCTGTTGGTGTTGCGCTAGTAGATCAGTACAGGCTTGCTCCATCGCACTGATTATTGAACTGGCAACGAGTCCGCCTGGAGAGTGTGGATAGACGCGTAGTTTGGGTAGGGTCTCTGCTACTGATTGTCCAATATACTGCGGCGCAATGTGGTGGGCGTAGGCGATTTGGGGGATTTCCCATGCGTTGAGTGAGGCCTCGCCTATGCCGCTTAAACCGTTATCGCTGTGAATACGGATGAAAAACCAGTTAGTTTTTTCGGATACATTAAAGACTAGCGGTTCAATTTTTTCTATATTCATTGGTTTTGAGTCGTTACGCTGAGTGAGGTTTCTTGTATCATAGCAAATTAAATTAAAATTATTAGTTGATCATGCCGCCCTTTTTTAGATTAATTGCGTGCTGCACTGCATTAAGTGGACAATGTATTGCTGCTGAGTCAGAGAGTGTCTATCCCACGAAGTCGATTCGGATGATAGTGCCTGCGGCGCCCGGTAGTGGCCCAGATATTATGGCGAGAATTGTAGGCCAAAAATTAACCGAGTCTTTGGGTCAGACCGTGGTTGTTGATAATCGCTCGGGTGCAGGTGGGGTGCTTGGGTTAGAGGTAGGTGCAAAAGCACCAGCCGATGGCTATCATCTGATCATGACTAATGCCGGTGCGCAGACGGTGAGCGCAGGTCTCTATCCCAAGTTGCCCTATGATTCGATTCGTGATTTTGCACCGATTTCCTTGGTGGCATTGGCGCCAAATGTACTGATCGTGCATCCAACATTGCCCGCGCAATCGGTGAAGAGTTTGATGGCCTTGGCTAGATCGAAGCCAGGCGAGTTGTCGTTTAGTTCGGGAGGTAATGGTTCGACTGCGCACTTGTCTGGTGAAATGTTTAAATTAATGGCGCGCATTAATATTGTGCATGTGCCTTTTAAGGGAGCGCCAGCCGCAGCTCTTGGTGTCATGACAGGACAAGTGGCCTTAGCGTTCCCGAATATCCCACCGGCATTACCACTTATACGTAGTGGTCGCCTCAAAGCCTTGGCGGTGACTACTCTGAAACGCTCGAGTGCACTACCCGAAATACCGACTGTTAACGAATCCGGTTTGAGTGGTTATGAGGCCACTGCTTGGTTTGGGGTGATTGCGCCAGCGGCAACACCTGCGTACATTGTGGCTAAGCTCAATGGCATGATTCAGAAAATGCTGCAAACTCGACAATTGCAAGAGCGCATTGCGAGTGAGGGTGCTGAAGCCCAGGGAAACTCTCCAGAGCAATTTTTGGCCTTAATTAAAAGTGATATCGCGAAATGGACTGCGGTAGTGAAGCAGTCTGGAGCTCGGGTTGATTAAGTATTTTGTGAAAAAATTATTTTTATTGAGTTGATGTATGATGGTTTTAAATGATAGGGAGTCAATCGGTGTCAGAAAAGCTAACAGTTCGACAGCAATTACGGTCACGTTTAAATTCAGGTGCGATGATCGTTGCGCCCGGCATTTATGATGCGTACGGTGCACGTTTAGTACAGCACGCTGGGTATGAGGCCGTTTATATGACGGGCAATGGTGTCTCCGCGTCTTTGTTGGGACAGCCTGATGTGGGCATGGTAGATTTAACCTTGTTTGCCGCTCACGCACATCGTGCGGCAGCGTGTGTGGATATCCCGTTAATTTGTGATGCTGATACCGGTTACGGTAACGCTGTCAATGTCCGTCATACCGTGCGTGAGTTTGAAAGCGCGGGGGTGGCTGCGATTCATCTCGAGGATCAAGTCACGCCTAAGCGTTGTGGTCATATGCCAGGCTCGCGTCCAGTGGTGTCTTTAGCCGAGCACGCTGGCAAAATTGCCGCTGCAGTGGCGGCACGGAGAGATCCGGATTTCTTGATTATTGCGCGCACTGATGCGGCAACTGGTCTTGGTTTGGATGAGGCGATTCGCCGCGGGCGCGCCTACCATGAGGCCGGGGCCGATGTGGTGTTTGTTGAGCTTAAAAATAGCCCGACTATTTTAGAAGATCTGGCCCGAGTTACTGCGGAGTCGGGTGCGCCATGTTTGGTGAATATTGATGGTGGTGGACAATTAGGTGCTCTAACGATTCCGCAAATTGAGCAGCTGGGTTTTAGAATGGCCATTTTCCCAGGGTTGGCACGTAATGCCGCGGGCTTTGCGATCCGCGAGGCGCTACAAACCTTGAACCGAGACGGTAATATGCAAGCCATGCAAGCGCGTATGCTGAATATGAAGGAATACAACACTGTGCTGGATATTGCGACGATTGAGCAGTGGGAGCAGGACTATATGGGTGGTTAACGGAGGCTCTGCATAAAGAGCTGGTTGACGATGATTGAGTGATACTCGCAGCGGTTGGGTAGGGCTCGTGAGTGCTGAGGTTCAGACAACCGCTGCTACAGCTGTTGCCCAAACTGCGATGAAGTATGCATAGAGGAGATGTCTTTACATTGGATAATGAAACGAATAAAAAATGCCAATATATTCAATAAGTTATAAGATTTCTGCAGGCTTGGTTTTAATGGGGTTAGTGGTGACTCTGAGTTCAGGAGTTGCTTGGAGTCAGTCCAAAAAAGTGGTGATCGCGAAAGTGGCACCCAGTGTGGTGAATAAAGCACCACCGGTAACTGTATTGCGTGGACCTGCTGAGCGCCTGACTTGCATGCTGGGCACTGAGGATAGGCATGCCCGAATTGGTGTCGATTTGGTCGGTGGTAGAGTTAAAGGCTTTGCCTATTACTCGAAATGGAAGCCCCGCACCTGTTCGGTCAATCTCATGCGTAACGATGCCTATAGTCAATGGCAGGATAGCCACGGAGTCACTGTAGTCCATCTGAGTGAGGATATGGGTGAGTTCATGATTGAATATGAGCCCAAGCAAGTGAAGTTTATATTTCACGACATCCAACGTGATCGTTTCTGCGGTATGCCCGGCAAGATCAGTGGGTCCTTGACGGTGCGGCGTGGTCAGCGTGAGTGTGTGCTCGAAGGGGTGATGGATGGGCATGCGGGCAACCAAGTGGCGCTAGAGGGGGCCATTGACGCGCCCGCTGAGCCGGCAGAGGCACCCTAAGTTGTCTGGTGCGGGCTGTTGATCAGTGATGACTAATAAGACTAATAATACTAATAATACTGAAAAGACTGCATCTGTACCTCGCGGCTTTGCCGCCTTATATCATCCCCAATACCGAATTTACTTTATCGCCACTGCCTTGGCGATGATGGCTGACAACATCGAGCATGTAATCAGCTACTGGATGCTTTATCAGAAATTTCATTCTCCCACTTTGGGTGGTATTGCAGTGCTCACGCATTGGTTGCCGTTTTTATTATTTTCAGTCTATTCGGGGGCTCTCGCAGACCGTTACGATAGTCGGCGGATTATTCAAGTTGGTATGGGTTTCTTTATGTTGGCCTCCTTAGGTTGGGCTGCATTGTTTATGCTCGATATTGTGGAGCAATGGCACGCGGTCGTGTTGTTGACAATTCATGGCATGGCCGGGGTGCTGTGGGGGCCTGCGAGTCAGTTATTAATACACGATATTGTGGGCGCTAAAGACTTGCAAAGTGCAGTGCGTTTGAATGCAACCAGCCGTCAGCTCGGTATGTTGGCGGGGCCTGCGGTGGGGGGCGTGTTAATGTTGGTATGCGGTCCGCCCTTAGGCTTGCTCATCAATGTTTTATTTTACGTACCCTTGATCTTTTGGCTGTGGCGTGTGCCCTATGGCCGCAAGCAGGTCAGTGCTGATGCAGCTCCATCAAACACGCCACCGCCACCGCGGCGTGGTGGGTTTGCCGAGATTCGCGCCACCTTGCAGATGGTTAGCGGCAATCGTATTTTATTGAGTATGGTCGCCTTAGCTGGTGTGTCTTCATTTTTTATTGGTAATGCTTTTCAAGCGCAAATGCCCGAGTTTGCTCACGATCTGGGTACTGAGAAAGCCGATTATTCCTATAGCATGTTGTTAGCGGCTAACGCTGCCGGGGCGTTTATTGGCGGTATGATTCTGGAGAGTCGTAGCTTGTTACCGGCGACGCCGCGCACTGCCTTTGTTCTAACCGTGCTATGGTGCGCAGCGATGGCTGGTTTTGCCCTGACTGATCAATACGTAGTGGCATTGAGCTTAATCTTTATTGCAGGCTTCTTGAATTTGAGCTTTAACGCGATGGCGCAAACGTTGGTGCAATTACATGCACCGGTTGCAATTCGCGGGCGCGTCATTGGTCTGTATAACATGTCGAATAATGGGCTACGGGCGTTTAGTGGATTTACCGTGGGAATCTTGGGTGCGGTCATTGGTATTCATAGCTCGCTTGCGCTGAGTGCCTTGTTGTTAATGCTCTCGACAATGCTGTTATTGGCATTTTCTATGCGTTCAAAAATTTATTAACTAATTGATTTTATTAATTATTTTATGGAAACTTTATGTTGAGCGTCATGCGCTGTTGGGGGCTTGGATGTTCCGTTCTGAGTTTGGGTGTTGTGTGTGCTAGTGTATTCAGTAGTGCGTGGGGGCAGAGTCCACTCCCAGCGAATAATTATCCGATGCGCACAGTGCGGGTGGTGATTCCGTGGCCAACGGGCGGGCTGACCGATGTGGCGGGGCGTTTGTTTTTTCAGCGCCTATCCCAGCAATTAGGCCAGCAATTTTTTATCGATAATCGGCCTGGGGCTTCGGGTACGGTAGGCGCTGAACTAGTGGCTAAATCAGCTGCTGATGGTTATACCTTGATGGTGCACTCAACGACACATGTAGCGAACCCGCATTTGATGGCCAAAGTGCCCTACGACACTTTGCGTGATTTCACTGCTATCGGTTTGCTCTGCGCCCAAGTGGGGCTATTGGTAGCGCATCCAACCCTACCTGTCAAAAGCGTGCAGCAATTAATAATGTTGGCCCGTGCTAAACCTGATCAATTGCTTTATGCCTCCTCTGGCACAGGCAGTTTCGGACATTTGGCGATGGCGCAGCTCAATGCCATGACCCAAACCCGTATGGTGCAAGTGCCCTACAAGGGTGGTGGCCCAGCAGTCATTTCTTTGGTGGCTGGAGAGACTCAATTGTTTATCTCGTCACCAGCGGCAGTGCAAGCGCAATTGCAGTCGGCACGGGTCAGGGCCTTAGCGGTGACTGCCGCTACTCGCTTGGCGCGGATGCCGGAGATCCCGACCATTGCCGAGGCAGGGGTTGCAGGTTATGACATGAATTCCTGGGTTGGCGTATTTGCCCCTGCAGGCTTGCCCAAGCCGATTACGGACTTGCTCAACGCTGAATTAAAAAGGGTGATGGATGCGCCGGACATGAAATCGCGTTTAGAGACATTAGACCCTTGGTATATGAGCCCCGAGCACATGAGTGCGCGGGTGCGTGCTGACTATGACAAGTTTGGTAAGCTGATCCGCTTGACCGGAGCGCGTCTAGACTAGCTTGGGGATTAGGTTGACTCCATACAAAAACGCGAGCCGTTTCAGTGGCTCGCGTTTGATGTTGGACAGCAGGTAGTGCGCTAGAGTGCCTTAGTCTTTTACTCTTTTACTCTTTTTTCAGGCCAGCTTTGTCAGCAATTTTGGTGTAGCGCGCTGTCTCACTGCGAATGAGCTGATCCATTTGGGCCGCTGACCCACCCCAGGCATCTACACCAGCACCTGCAAAGCGTTGCTGGAGATCAGCGCTATTTAGCGCTTTCATTGATTCTTGATTGAGTTTGTTGATAATTTCTAGTGGTAGTTTGGCTGGACCGAGCAGGCCAAACCAGATTGACATCTTAAATTCTGGGATGCCAGCCTCAGTTGACGTCTGCACATCGGGCAAGGTGGGCACGCGCTTCTCGGAGAGCACTACAATTGGGCGCACGCGGCCGCTACGAATTTGTGGCAAAGATGAGGCAACCGATACCACGACTTGATCGACTTCGCCACCCAGTAGGGCAGTGATAGCGACTGTCGCGCCTTTGTAGGGCACGTGGACAATATTGATATTGGAAATAGTTTTTAGTAATTCATTCGCCAGATGATTAGTGGTGCCTGCGCCCCCTGAACCGTAATTCAGTTTGCCGGGTTGTTTTTTTGCTAACTCTATAAATTGTTTGAGATTTTTAACTGGAACCGAAGGGTGAACGAGCATCACATTTTCAATTTGCGCAAGCCTGGCTATAGGCGCTAAATCTTTTTGTGGGTCGTAGCCTAACTCTTTGTAGAGCACTGGGCTGAGCGCAATTGACGGTGAAGTGGTCATAATAGTGTAGCCATCTGGTGCGGCTTTAGCGGCGAGCGCAATGCCCAAGTTGCCACCGGCACCAACGCGGTTATCAGGCACTACGGCAACACCAAACTGTTCAGCGAGTTTTTGGGCAATTGCGCGACCAACGATGTCACTGGGGGCGCCAACCGGAAAGGGTAAAATCATCCGAATAGTACGATTAGGGTAGACTTGAGTTCCAGATGATGATGCAGTTTGACCAATCACTGGCGCGGTGTTCAAGCATAACAGTATGGCGATGAGTGCCGGTATCAGGATTGCAAGTCGATTGTGACGAGGTAGTGCGGCAAAAACCATGATTTCTCCTTAATTGACTGGCGCTGAGTATACTACTCCGAGGTAGAATCTACATTGAGATTGTGATGCGTCATCGCGGTGTCACATTTACATCACGACTACATCTTGACTACATCACGCCCATATCAAGTCTATTTGACGTCTATATATTGAACTTTATAGAAATGCAATACAACGCCATAGAGCTCATCCATGAACATAAGGAGTGTTTAATTTGAAAATTACTAAAGTAGAAACCATTATTATCAATACGCCCATGATCATTCCGGGGAAAATAATCCCTAAGGCGAGTGGCGCACCACGCACCAGTATTGATACCTTGCTGGTTCGGATAGACACTGATGAGGGCATTACCGGTTGGGGCGAGGGCTTTGGTCACCGCATCTACAATGCCACTAAAGCGGTGATCGACACCTTTTTGGGGCAAATGTGTATTGGTCGTGATCCGCGCCACCTCAATAAAATTGTCGATGACTTGCAACGCAATGTTGCGGGTGTAGGTCGCAACGGACCGGCGATGTATGCGCTCTCGGCTATTGATATCGCGTTGTGGGATATTGCTGGAAAAATAGCAGGTCTGCCTTTGTATCAGTTGCTGGGTGGCTCACCTCGCACAGAATTGCCAGGTTACGCGAGTCTATTACGCTATGGTGACGCTAAAGAAGTAGCCATGTATGCAGAGCGTGCACTTAAGCGCGGCTACAAGCACATGAAGTTACACGAAATCACCGAAGCTCCTGTGCGCGCTGCTCGCAAAGTCTCCGGTGCTGATGTAGAGATTATGATTGATTGCAATTGTCCTTGGACAGTGGACCAGGCCATTCGCATGGCACGCACTTTCGAACCGTATCAACCCAAGTGGATTGAGGAACCGATTTGGCCGCCTGAGGATTATCGTGGTCTAGCCAAGGTGCAAGACATGGGTGGAGTGGCGACTGCTGCGGGTGAGAACGTGATGCTACAAGACTTTAAGAGCATGTTCGAGAACGATGCAGTAACCTATGCGCAGCCCAGTGTGACTAAGGTTGGTGGTGTCACTCAGATGCGTAAGGTGATGACGCTGGCTGAGTCTTTTGGAGTGAGTGTAGTGCCGCATTCCGCATACTTTGGTCCAGGCTTGATTGCTTCCATGCATTGTATCGCTGCGATGCCAGGTGGCAGCTTGGTCGAGCGCTTTGACTGTGATTTTGCAGCCACTCCCATGGGACATTGGATTAACCCCAAGAAAAATGGTTGTTTTGAATTACCGCAAGGCCCAGGCTTAGGTGTTGAGCCTGACTTGAAGTTAATTAAGAAAATGCGGGTTGCTTGATTTAATCATCAATCAATTGTTGTTAAAAACCCCGGAACTATTGAACGCGTAATCAGCGTAATGAGCTTAAGACATAGCACTGGGGTTTTTAGCGCCTATTTTGGGCTAAAGCGCTGAACGCGTCGACCAAAGCCCGCTTCAGCAGTATAAATATTGCCTTTGGAATCGATGGCAATATTATGCAAACTTCGGAACTCACCAGCTTGACGTCCCGGGCGACCAAAAGCACCGAGTTTGCGTCCTGTGCTACGTTCAAGAATATAGACTTCTTGATTCGAGCCATCTGCTGAGAAGATAAATTGCTGAGCACTATCTTGGGACAATGCAAGATCGGCAACTGGTCCACTTAAGGTTTGAGGCTCTAAGAAAAACTCACGTAAATACTTGCCGCTACTCTCAAAGACTTGGATACGGTTGTTGGGGCGGTCGCAGATATAGAGTTGACCATCGCGGGCGCGACGCACGCAATGGGGGTTGCCAAATTGCTTAGAGGGTGCTGCGCTAGGTGCATAGGGAGCCATTTTGCCATCATCGGGTACGCCACCATAAGCACCCCAATGCCGTTTGTAAGCCCCAGTGCTGGCGTCAAAGACAATCACACGGCGATTGCCGTAGCCATCGCCAATGAAAATTTCGTTGGCGGCAAGATCTGATTCGATAGCTGCGGGTTGTCCAAGTTGTGATGGGCTGTTGCTACCCAAAGATTTTCCAGGTTTACCGATTTGTAATAAAAATCGACCTTCCCGAGTAAATTTTAAAACGTGATGATCGGCACCATCGTTACCCGAGATCCAGACATTGTCTTGTTGATCTACATGGATGCCGTGTTCTTGCTTGGGCCAATCATAGCCTTCACCAGGGCCGCCCCAGCCGCGCACATAATTTCCTTCGGCATCGAACACGGTGACTGCTGGTGCAGCGACACAGCAGCGATTGGCAGGTGGATTTTGTTGCGCACCCTTTTCATCGGCGAGTAGCGTAGTCGGGCGATGTAATACCCATACATTGTCATGACGATCAACTGCTACACTACTGACTTGGGCGTAGATCCAGTTCTTTTGTAGCGACTTTGGCCATTGCGCATCGACCTGATAGCGTGGCAGATTGACCTCTGCAGAACGTGTTGTCGTTTGCGTGCAACCGATGATGAAAGTAAACAACGCGAGGATGCTCAATGCAATCAGGGATTGGTATGCGTTATATGATTTGAAAAGTTTGAATGGCATAAATTCCTCCGGTACAAGTTATTGAGTGCTTGTTTGTTACATCATGCAAGGCGATAGAGCATCTGGCAAGCGTTTCCTGGAGAGTCCCTTAATGAGAGCTGTTCTGTTACCTATGGTAAGCCTACGTTGTCACCATGGGGTGAATTACTGAAACCCAATGGAATTGACGCCTTATGGGCATATGTTGTTGGCGTTGAAGAGTAACTAAAACCTTAGCGTGGTACTGGGGTTTGGTTACGCTGATTACGCTCAGCTATTTTTTGGCGAATAGTCGCAATCGCTGCGATGCCCACTTTTTCACCTTCGAGGATCGCTAAGTTTCGATCATCAAAAGTAGTGCTGCGAACCCGACTTAAATCAGGGCGAATGATAATGTCAGCCTCGGTCATTTCTTGAGTAGCTATTCGCTGCCCCATAATAGAGAAGGTTTGCAACATGATGCCGATCGTGTCTTTCACGCGGGCATTGCGCGGATCGCTTGAAATATAAACAGCAATCACAATATCCGCCCCCATACTACGTGCGGCACGTACTGGCACGGGACTGACAAGCCCGCCGTCAACATATTCGTGACCATTGATCATTACCGGTTGAAATACACCGGGCACGCTACTGGATGCACGCACGGCGGTGCCAGTGTTACCTGTGCGAAATACGACTTGCTCACCACTTTGGAGATCGGTGGCGACTGTTGCAAAAGGTTTTTTGAGTTTTTCAAGTGGGCGATTTTGGACGTATTGATTGACGAAATTGCGCAAGGCCTCACCTTTGATAAATCCCCGATCGGGGATTGCCCAGTCGGTGAGTGCAGTCTCATCGATTTGCATGCCAATGCGTTGTAGTTCAAAAGGGTTGTAGCCGTTAGCATATAAAGCACCCACCAGACTACCTGCACTAGTGCCCACAACAATGTCTGGAATAATGCCATTGGCCTCGAGTGCTTTAATCACGCCAATATGTGCGAATCCACGTGCAGCACCACCCCCTAGAGCGAGCGCAATTTTAGTCGGTGTGACGCGCAACTCTGTTGGGATAGTGGTCGTGCTTGGGCTAGGCGTAGTGCTAGAAGTAGAACTAGGGCTGGTTGTTAGGATGGGTGCAGACGTTGGCGTGCCAGGTGATGCTGCTGGGCTTGGCGTTGGAATATTGGGAGTAGACGATGGCGTAGGGGTTGGCGTTGTGGCACAGGCGCTGAGCAGAATGCTCAGGCTGATCGCAATCAGAGGATAATTGCAGATATGCTGAAGACGTTTGAACAGAAGGCTCATGATGCGCTTAAAAATTGAGTATTAGTGGGGTATTGGTGCCAGTGAAATTCATGTTGAATCGATCAAGAGTTGCTTGTCCATTTTAATCCGATGCATCCAATCAAGATCAAGACAATACATAATAAACGTAAGGGATGTATGGATTCGTTAAAATAAAGAATCCCTAACAGGGTAGTGCCTATAATACCGATTCCCGTCCATACCGCATAAGCAGTGCCTACTGGCAACTCTTTTAGGGCTATGGTGAGTAGCAATATGCTACCCAGCATAGCTGCCAGTATGACCACGTTTGGTATAACCCGATTAAAGTTAGGGTTATACTTTAGACCAATCGCCCAGATGACCTCAAGGCAACCTGCAGCAAACAAGACCAGCCAAGCCTTTGACATGATAAGTTATTCCATTAAATCAATAGTTAAGATGATTTTATCGTGAGCGGTGGGATGGCAATGATGAAATGACTGAAAAATTCTAGAGCACAAAAACAAACGATGATTATTCGCAAAATATGTTGCAATCAAAGCAGTAAATCATCATAAATACATTATTCTACTGAAGTTGGTGTGAAGGCATACTGCAGAGCTTTGATTTTACGCTAAAATGTTTGTCGTGCTGGCGTACCAGCAATTGATTGAACAAATTTTTCAATCAATCTATTCAATTAAATGAATCCCAGTTATTTAATGGATGTTGTCAAACTATAATCGTTCAATCGTACATTTGAATTGAACCCGAGGAGATTGTCTATGAATACGAAAACGGTCAAGCAATACACAGCACAACAATTATCGCTTCGGGTTTTGATGTGTAGATGGTTTTTAGCGTTAGGGATTTCGGGCTTGGCGTCGCTGACGGTGTCGCATATAGTTCATGCGCAAGCTTATCCAGCACGCACTGTTCGTGTAGTGATACCGTGGCCTCCCGGCGGTTCTAATGACATTGTTGGTCGGGTGGTGATGCAAAAACTATCTGAATCGTTGGGTCAGCAATTTGTTGTTGATAATCGTGGCGGTGCTTCTGGTTCGATTGGTTCCGATGTGGTGGCAAAGGCTGTGCCTGATGGTTATACCATTATGGTGCATTCAACCACGCACTTAGGTAATGCACATATTTACGGTAAAAAACTGACTTACGATACCCTCAAAGATTTTACTGGCGTGGGTTTGTTATCTGCGCAAGCAGGTGTGTTGACGGTGCACCCCTCGTTGCCAGTTAAGAATGTGAAGGAGTTTATTGCGCTCGCAAAAGCGCGCGCGGGTAAGATTAATTATTCATCATCGGGCAACGGAAGCTCACCGCATCTGCAAATGGCTTTATTGATGTCGATGGCAAAAATTAATTTAACCCATGTCCCTTATAAGGGAGGGGCGCCACAAGTCACCGCTTTAGTCTCAGGCGAGACCGAAGCTTCATTCCCAACAGTGGGTACTGTGGTGTCGCATGTGCGCAATGGCAAACTCAAAGCACTTGCTTTGGGTTCAACCAAGCCGAGTAAGGCATTGCCTGGGGTGCCAACTTTGTCTGATGCTGGGGTGCCTGGCTATGATATGAGTCCTTGGATTGGTGTATTTGCACCGACGGGCACTCCAAGAGACATTCTCAATAAGCTTAATGTGGAACTGAATAAGGCATTAGTGATCCCTGAGGTGATTCAAAAGCTCGAACAGTTTGCACTAGACCCCTCGCCGAGCACTGTAGATCAATTTAATGCTGTCATTAAAGTAGATTATGAGAAATACGGATTATTGATCAAACTCACAGGTGCTAAGGTTGAATAGAATGAGTGGTTTCTAATAATAGATTATTAGAAATTTTTTTGATAAATGGATTCGTTAAAAAGTTGTAAAAAGATGCAGGTAAAGAGATGCAGGTAAAGAGATGCTTCAATGCATTCATTAATTAATCCATCAATCAATTCATGAACCAACTCATAAACTAAATCATAAATTAAATCGTAAGAAAACCGACCGACGATCAGCGGTCGGTTTTTTTATTGGTTTACAGCATGTGTTTGGCGACGCCATCGACCATTGCATTTAAGCTATCAAACACAGTCACACCTGCCGCTACTAAGGCTGTACGTTTAGCGGCATAGCCGCCATGGCTGCCGTAAGTGAGTGCGCCTGCGTGCCCCATCGCAACGCCTTCGGGTGCGGTGCGACCAGCAATGAGTGCAAATACAGGCTTGCTAAATTTTTGCGCAATTAAGGCTGCTGCAAAATCTTCTTCATCATGCCCGCCGATCTCGCCGATGATCAGTAATGCATGCGTTTGGGCATCTGCTGCGTAAAAGGGCACAAGGTCTGAATAGCGCGCACCTTTCACTGGATCGCCACCAACACCGATCCATACCGAAGTGCCTACGCCATGTTGCGCCAGTCGGAATCCGGATTCATAAGATAAGGTGCCAGACTTAGACATTAAGCCTAAGTGACCAGACTTGAGTGATACGTCTGGCAGAAATCCGAGCTTCACTTCCTCAGCGATGGCCATGCCTGGGGTGGAGCCACCGATCCATAATACGCCAGCCTCTTGTGTTAATCGCTTAGCCTGAAGGGCATCGTGAACGGGCATGCCTTCAGTAGGCGTAACAATCATTTTGATCCCTGCAGCTACGGCCTCTTTCATGGCGTCGAGAAGGTCGTAAGCACCAACCAGTGCAACACTAACCGCTGCGCCAGTCGCCGCTACAGCACTTGCGCAGTCGGGATAAAGTGGAATGCCATTAATGTCATGAATATCTTGTTTAGGAGGGGCGACGCCACCAACTAAATTGGTTCCATATTCACGCATGAGTCGACTGTGCAGTCGACCAGCGCGTCCGCTAATCCCTTGCAGAATAATTTTTGTGTGGCGATCAATGCGTGGCGATATCATAGCGTGCTCCCAAGGTGCGTGCGCACTTCTGCAAGCGCGTGATCTAGATCGTTATGTAAGGTAATGCCAGCAGCTTGTAGAACACCCCTGGCAGTTTCCATGCCATTGCCCACAAGTCTGGCTACTACCGGCACTTTAAATTCAGGCACCGCGCGCAGTGCGCTTACCAATAGCTCTGAGAATTCGCCAAGCTCGGTGATACCCGCAAAAATATTAATCAGCAACACTTTGACTTGAGGACCTTGGTGCATCCACTTCAACACATTAATCAGTCGTATGGTCTCGCCGCGTAGTCCACCCGAGCGAATATCCAGAAAATTGTATGGCTTGAGTCCGGCAGCACGCATTTCATCAATCAGCATCATTGATAAACCTGCGCCAGTGGTGAGCAATGCAATTTCACCAGCAGGATCAACAACAACATAGTCGCAGCCGTGCGTATCTTTGAGTGCAGTCTCTAAGTAACTCGGTTCAGGTGTTTTGTCTGGGCCATGGCTTAATAAGGCCCGTTGTGCAGGCTGCCTGGGTAGGGTGGAGTCATCAGTGACAAACTTTGCATCACCGGCAATCCAACGGCCATCAGGCAATACAAACAGGGGGTTGATTTCGATGAGCAAGGCCTCGTAGGCTAAGAACGCACCGGTGAGTGCTTGGCCTGCTAAGCGCAGTGCAGAGCGCATTGGGTCGGCGATATTTGCAGTGAGCTGATCAATTAGCGCGTGTAGCGCGGCTGTATTCGGCGCCGCAGTTGCTGCCAATAACGCAGAAGGCGGTAGTGATTCAATCTCCATGCCGCCTTGTTCGGCAATGATTACACGAATGCCAGCTTCTGCGGGGTCTAGTAGCAAGGAAATGTATGCTTCGCTAGCACCCGTAACTTGTTGTTCTACTCGGACGCTACGCACAGTGCGTCCTTTAGCTTCTTGACCAATAATACGGCCAATGAGTGTGTTGACTTCATCGATCGTGTTGGCTTTTTTGATTAAGCCTGACTTGCCACGCCCACCAGCAGTGATCTGACCTTTTACAATCCAGGGGCCGGGAGGCAGGCTTGCAACGGTGGTCTTGTCGGATAGCAATGCGCCGTTAGGAACTGCTACACCGTGTTGCGCCAGCAGACCTTTGGCATCATGTTCAAGTAAATACATATTATTCCAATGTTTAAGTAAAAATAAATAATAAAATAAAAAATAAAATTAAGTAGGGTTAGTTATTTTTTCTCGCGCAACCGCGTGCGTAAGAGAGGGGGTGATGAGTTGGCACATGTGTCGACGAGTATTTTGAAATAAAGAGCGCATTTTGGCAGTCCAAGGTGTTTTTCTGGCAATTAATCCTTCGGGGCTTTCAAACGCATCACGGTCTGAGAGTTCGTAGGCGGTTAAGTAGCGTGGTCCGTTGTTAGTAATGGCTGCATACCGCCTTGCACGGACTACCCCCGGAACAGTTACTAATCGGGGTAGGTGCTCTTCGTCATACCAAGCGTTATATTCATCAACAATGTGATCAGGCAAATCGGTGTGCACAATGTATAACCAAGGTGTATCAGTGGTGTTGATCTGACCTACATCACGCATTAATTGAAAATTCATGCGCTCTCGGTTTTGACCATAGAGGGTTCGCATGCGAATAGACCAGGCTGTTGGACGCTCAACCATGTCTTGAAATGCAGTGCCTTGTTCAACACGGGTATTCGTAGTGTCATACCAAGCTAAGTATTTGCGTGGCGCGTCGGCACAACAATAACGTCGACCGCTAGTGACGCCATCAAGTGCGACCACTTGTGATAAGTGTTCGCGTTGATACCAATTATTGAGTTCAGCCTCGTGCTCTGGAGCTACATCTAGCCACACGGTAATTAGTCCAGGGCGCTCGGTAGTGCTATCGGCCATACATGTTATCCGTTTTGATGATGTTG
>CAISJL010000102.1 GCA_903885665.1 uncultured beta proteobacterium
GCCGATGGAGCTCAAGGATTAAAGGGAGATAAGGGTGACCAAGGTGAACAAGGTCCTGCTGGAGCCGATGGAGCTCAAGGATTAAAGGGAGATAAGGGTGACCAAGGTGAACAAGGTCCACAAGGTCTACAAGGTGAACCTGGGCCTGCAGGTTCACAAGGATCTGTGGTGTGCATGGTTGCTGTTGGCACCCCAGCAAACGCAACTACAGGCAATCCAATCATATTTCCAACAGCTTTAATTGACACCAACTCTGGATATTCTACGTCTCTTGGTAGATATACCGCACCTCTTAGCGGCAAATATCGAATATCTTTTTATCACTTCACCCAAGGCTCCTTTTATCATGTTGGACTGTATGTAGATGGAGTTAGACAGCCGTACGCAATCGGGGTTTCTTCGAGCAGCGACGGCGTATGCGTTGGGGGCATAATTGTTCATTTAAATGCTGGTCAAGCTATAGATCATCGTCCAATAATAGGCAACGCTATATCATTTTTTCCAACTCCAGTGAGTCCCATAAATCCTATCGGTGTCCCTGCTGCCGGAAATTTTGTTGTTGAGTACATGGGACCCTAGTTATCGCAAGTAATTGAGTTGCCGATATGCTATAAAAGAATAGATGCTCAGTGCAGCATCTATTCTTTTATAGTATAAGCAAGGTATAATTTGTTAGTGTCATAGTTTGGCATTTGTTTAATATTGCTCGTATGGTCGAGTAATTAGGGCATGGTATAAATGGCGATAGGTCGCACTAACTTAGATATAGACCAGGGGTCCGATTTCATTCTAAACATGACCCTGTTAGACACCGAAGATCAACCAGTTGATCTAGTTGGCGCTCAAATTTTAGGTCAAATAAGAAAAACCGCATCTAGTGACTCTATCGAAACAGAATTCGATTTTGTTCCCGTGAACCTAGTAAACGGTGAATTTATTATAAGCTTGCCTGCATCTAAGACTTCTAGACTAAAAGTTTTGCCCTCATATTCTGCTGAAAGAGCTATTACACAGTACGCTTACGATGTAAAGATAGTTTATCCAGATGGCTCCATAAGCAGAATCCTAAGTGGAATCATAAATATATCACCTGAGGTTACAAGGTAAGTATGGCAAATCAGACTATAGTTAAAACAATAGTGCTAAGAGAAGAACAATCTAAAGTTAAGACGATAGTTCTAAATAAAGGACCTAAAGGTACTACTGGATCGATTGCTAGCTATCAAGCAGTTACTAAAACTTTTACACTTAACTCTAACAATATAGCCAATAAAAATCTATTTTTAAGCCCACCTCCGGTAAACAATGATGTGTTACTAGTGCCAGATGGGGGAACAACTCAGATATTAGGGTTGCAGTACGCCTTGATAAACAAGAATGAAATCTCTTGGGCAAATATGGGCTTAGATGGATTCTTAGAAGAAGGGGATGTACTTTACATAACTTATCAAGTAGAGACTTAAGTTAACAAGTAATAAGATAAAAATGTTAGAAAAAAGACTAGTGGCGGTATCGCCGCAATCATTTACTGCTAATGGGGGAGCAGACGGTTTAATTACTGTCAGCGACACTGGTCTGTTTAAAGTTAAGCAAGAAGTAATAGTAACAGCAGATATGCTTCAAAATATAGACAGCATAGAGATAAAAAGAATAAGCAGTGCCACTGAAATGTTCATTGGGCCAAAAGGTGGCAATATAAACGCCAGAACAAACATTAGTGCGTACACTGTCGCACTAAATGCTAAGATATCTGCTAATGAGCAGAAACGTCCATCAATACCGTTTGAGGAGTTCACTAGGGCTGTTTACGAAGAAGAACCGACAGTAGCTCAACGATCAGTGCTGGTCGACAAGTACGGCAATAAGTATGATGACTCCAACCCACTCCCTGTGAATGCAAGCGTCAGCATAGGCGACATTAAAGTTGATGTAGATTTAGATGGATTTACTGCAGTTGATCCAGATAGCGTACAGATCACAGGATCTCAAGATGGTACCAAAACTGGTACAAAATTTGGTGTGGTTTATAATCGTCGTCAACAAGTTCTTGCCTCTCATGATAGGATAGATACATATACTTATGCTGACTTTGGGACCAAGAATCAAAGAATAGTTAGAGTAGAATATACGAGCGCAACTTTTCCAGGCACAACAGTAAGAAGAGATTTTAACTATACGTTGGACGGAAATCGATATATAAGACTAAACAGTTTGTGGACTATTGTATAAGGAACATATATGAATTGGCATGTTGAATGGATAAACCCTCAAATTGAACCTAGCTATAGATCTTACGTTTTAGTGTTGACTAGTCCAAGCGGAAAATCTTATAGAGTGGAAAAAATTCTACCTACTAAAAAGCCCACAAAAAGCGAGCTAAATGAGATAGCTTTAAGAGAAATTGCAATAATTGAATTAGAACTTCAACCCATCGCGCCTGAGGCGCAGATTACCGAGGAATAACAAATGGCTGTCGTAAGTAACGTAGCGTCTGGTAATTGGTCGTCGGCCGCAACTTGGGCAATTGTCGAAAACTCGACATGGACACAACTATTAGCAACTCAGGAGACAGGTGTTACTGCTTTGACTACTGCGTTTCAAAGTAGCGCATCGTTCACTGTCCCATCTACTCAGACCCTTCAAGGGATGCTTCTTAAACTGGGCTCTCGAGTAGCAACTGCCGGCAACACTGTCACTGCGCGGATCTTTAACGCGACTGGCGCAGTCGCAGTGGCAAACAGCACGGTCACCATAGACGTGCTGGATATGCCGAACGGAATCGCATGGGTTTATTTTAAATTCCCAGCATCAGTGTCTTTGGCAGCTGCGACCAACTATCAGATCCAGATTCTCTCTAACGTGGCAGGTTCTGCATCATTTCAGAGAAAGACTGCAACGGCTGCAAACTGGACTTTTGGACTTGTCACGACGACGGCTGCAACGCCTACCGCAACCGATCAGATTCTTGTTCAGGGCGAACATACTGGGTTCAACGTATTTCAGGCCTTAACTGTAACGATGGATAACATTGCTGCGACTGTGTTCGGTCCAAACGTCGCGGGCGCTTCGGCTATTGAGATTAGCGGCAAAGGTGCGCTGTCGTACACGACCGCAGTCTCGACGAACTCGCTTCTGACTCTTGATGGCAACATAACGGTCAACCAAGATGGTATCTTTCGAATTGGGCAAAGCTCTGCGCCTATACCCTCGACCTCGACCGCTGCCCTTATTTTCGATAACGCCTCGAACGTTCAGTACGGTCTGGTTCATCGCACAGGTGGTGTCATTCAGACCTTCGGCGCAAGCAAGGTGACCAAGTCCACTCTAGCGTCTAACGTTGGTCCCGGTGGGACCTCACTTACCACGAACGCTGCGACCTCTTGGGCGTCGGGTGACGTTGTCGCGATTGCGTCCACAGTTCGGGCACAAATTGGCCAGGCAGAGACTGTCACACTTTCGGGCGCAGCAAGTGGCACGACCGTGCCGATTAGTGCTGTGGCAAACTTTCACGACGGAAACGTGTCTGCTGACTTTGCTCGCGCTGACATCATTAACCTTACTCGTAACGTAGCAATTCGCGGTGTCTCAATCGCGTTTCAGACCTACTTCACGACGGGCGCAAGCGGCACGGTAGACTGCTCTTTCACAGAGTTTCAATTCTTTGGTTCTGCTGCGGCTGGTCAGCGCGGCATTGAATCAAACATCACCTCGGGCACGTTCTCATTCACTGGCTGCGTGTTTGAAAACTTTGAGGTTGCGTCCTCAATCGGTATCAATATCGTATCAGCCACTTCGATCGCTAACATTCAAAACTGCGTGTTTTACAGACAAGCGGCGGCAGCGGTTAACATTGCAGTCACTCTCACCGGAAACACGGTCACGGTAAACGACTGCGTTGCAATCGGTGGTACTGCAATGGGTTCTGTCGCTCTTTACAACTTGCTCGCAAACTCAGGCACCTACACAAACCTAGTAGGAGCGAACGGCTCAGTAAGCTCTATGCTTTTACAATCGACTGGCACGGCTGCGACGCTGACCATGAGTAATTGGACAGCTTACGTCTGCACGAGCGCGAACGTACAATTCAACTCGATTTCAGAATTGACCCAGAGTGACGCGCTTCTGACGAACCTGATTTCTTGGAGGTCGGCGGCAGAGGGTCTGTCAATCGGATCAAGCGTGACCGGTGCAGCAATTAACACCGCGATCGACGGTGGACGATTGTTTGGGAATGCGACTCGCGGGATCACTGCGGGCTTCATTTTTTCCTGTAACTTCAGAAACCTGCATATCTATAACGAGGTCGGCTACGACCAGCCTTCTGGCGTCGTAATGAACAACCACATTGAAAACACTTATTTCGATAACTGCCAGATCGGCGTGATTCTACCTCATTCAACCGCAGACGTTCGCGATGTGTGCCCTAGGAATGAACACATTCTGTTTTTCAGAAATTGCCAATTTGGCTCCACAACTGAGTTCTCAGGGCAATCAAATTACACACCTCAGAGCTATATTGGGTCTGCAAAACACGACGGCGTTGCCGGTAATCACAAAATGTACAAAAAGTACGGAACGATTACGAGTGATTCGACTTTCTATCAGACGACAGCGCCATCGCAAAGGCTGGCTCCAAGTGATACAGTCAATAAATTGCTTTCACAGGAAAAGCGTATCGCTATACCAACAGGGCGCGGTGCAACTATAAGTGTTTGGGTTAGAAAATCCGTGATTGGTGATGGCACTCAGTACAATGGGAATGAAGTGCAGCTGAAGCTTCTTGCTGACCCTGCGATTGGTATCTCGGCAGATACCGTAATTGCAACCTCAAGTGCATTTTCTAACGGAGCTTTTGAGTTGATCTCTGGATCTATCCCGGTTTTAACCGATAACGGCGTTGCGCGTGTGATTGTAACATGTGACGGAACAGCGGGATGGGTAAATATTGATCTATGGAGTGTGGTGCTTGTCTAATACGGAAACATTTTGGGTAAATGGAGAACCATTTGATTTGGTCTTCACAACCGATCCCGCGGTTCCCAAACCTAATACTGAAAAATACTGGTACAATGCTCAGCCAGAGCAGGGCTTACTCGAGCTTGCGCCGGAGCCCTATGCTCCTCCATATGTTCCGCCTAGTCCGGTTTTTTCTCAATACGGAGCTGAAACTTATTGGGTTAATGGTCAACCAAGCGATCAATTTTTTCCAATAACTGACACTGATCCTCCAAATTTTGCAGGAATTTCAACTGTTGCAGTAGGCGGAGTAGGACAACTTTTAGTGACCTGGCCGCTCGCGCTTGATGTCTCGGCCCCCATTACTTATCAAGTATTTATTCAAGCCAATACTTCTGTAGCGCTGTTCTCTCAAAGTAATGTAGTCATTAGCACTACTCAGTCCTCTTGTTCTATTTTTGCTCTTCCAAGCGGAGTTTTATTGAGCGCTGGTACGTATTTTGTCGGAGTAAGGGCAGTAGATGCTTTCGGAAACTCCGATACCAATACTGTATTTATCGGGCGCATCACTAATGGTATTATTTTGCCAAGCGAAGATAGCGGACCAGCTTATGAGCCAAGAGCAGTTTTTTCAATTAATGCGTCCAACCAACTTCAGGGCACTATTTGGATCACTAAAGATGGCCAGCTTTACAATCAAACATTAGGAGTTGCTAGTTACACTGTATACGACAAAGACGGGATGTCAATAGGTATTGCTCAATCTGGTATTCTAGCAGATGTAAATGGATACTTCAAAATTACCCCTGTTAATGCGAATTCTATTTTAGATCTTACTCATTATATTGTAAGGCTCGTAATCAATGCTTCTGGTGAAAATAGAGTTGGTGCGGTTGGTCTAACATTAGGTGAATAATGCCAAACAATATATCACTTGAAGTGAGACAAAGAACTAGCGCTAGTAACGTACCTTACACTAAGTTAAATCTGATTGTGGGGTATTAAACTAATGGCGACACGGCGCATTAAAGCAACTATAAACAACCATTACGTGCAGCCTTTAAAATTAAGAATGGGTAGAAAGCTTGTATTAACACCTAATTGCAGCTACAACAGCGTCCTGTATACGCAAAAACATTACGCCCTTCACGCCTCTAATCAAAAAATTGATCTTTGGGCTAAATTCAACACAAACACCTTCGACGGAATTCAGTTAGTGGCATGGTTAGAAGACGTTGACACCAATATTCTAGGCTCAGCTCAGTGTCAGTTTAAAGTCTACTATGTGAATACTGCGAACGATTGGGGACAGACCCTTATACATACTGTTAATGGGACGGCTTCTAATGGTAAATGGGTTGCTTCGCCTAGTCAGACTGACTTAGGTAGCGACAATGTAATAGATGGAGATAGGACCTTGATGATAGAGGCTATCTTATCTAAGTGGGGCAGGTCTTATACTAAGAAAATATATTTAAATCACTTGGGCGTGTATGATAGTATTGTTAGGCTCAGAAATGATATAGATTTCTTAGACATTATCAAGGCGGATACATGATATGACTCTATTAGATCTAAAGAAAAAATGGTTTGATTTTGTTGCTAAAATGAACTCCCGCGGGGTGCCTCTTCCCACCATCAGAGACCCTAAATCTGGTAAGGGCAGTGTATCTTTAACTTTAGTATTTGTTAGTTTTAATGTTGTTTTAGTAGGTTTAGTTGGTAAATGGGCCGGCGCATTAGGCGGAATAGACTTAACGCAGGCATTGAACCTATTTTATGCGTGTGCTGCATTATACTTCGGAAGAAAGTTCCAGAGGGGTAGCTCCTCTATAGAAGACACCGTGTCTAGCGATAAAGACCCCCAATAGCTACCTTTAATTCATCCGCGTGATATAATACAACTTAACTTATATAAGTTGAGTTGTTGTAATGCCCTTATCAGATAAACTAAAAAGACGAATAATCGTAGCTCTTGCTGACACGAAAACCGGCAAAGAGTTGATTGCTGCTATTGATAATTCTACAGGCGGTTTATGGGGATCAATAAGTGGAAATATATTAGACCAATCTGACCTACAATCAGTTTTAGATAGTAAGATTTCTAGAACTGGCGACACTATGTTGGGCAATCTCAACATGAACGGTAATGCCATAACCAACTTAACAAATCCAATTAGCCCGCAAGACGCGGTTACTAAAAGTTGGATAGAGGTCAATATCGACAGAACACAGTTAATATATGTCTCTGACGCAGATGGCAACAATGCGACTGGTAACGGTAGTTTATTAAAACCATATAAGACTATTGCAGCAGCTATAGCTGCTGCAACTACCGGCACAGCAATATTAGTATTGCCGGGCTTATATACTGAACCAACAGTTAACGTGCCCCCTACTGTTAACAATCTATCTCTTATAGGTTTCGGCACTGGCGCAGTCGAGATATCAAACGGAATAAGTCACACAGCAAGTGCTGGTCCTACCAGTTTACTTATACAAAGCCTAAACTTTAACACATTGACGCTAAATGAAGGTGCAGCCACTGATGGTGTAATTAGAATTAAGGACGGGCTCGGCTCGATATCCAGAACAGACACGGTCGCCAATGTTCTTCTGTCTGTTGTCGAGACCAATATTGTTGGTGGAACTTTAGCCGGCGGAACCAACACATTCAGTGAGTGCCTCCTTATATCCTCCCCGACGATTAATAGTGGTTTAACTGTTTATGAAAATTCAAAGTTTGTTCAGCCGATTGAGGCGCGCAGCACTGCAACGATTAGAATGCTTAGCTGCGAGCCCTTTGGGATCTCCAATTTTATAAATGGCACGATTGTTTCGGGTAGCACCCCAACATGGGAAATAGACGACACTACTGATTATTTAGGTGGTTACACTGGTGACATTGTAAAAGTTATACTTTCTAATGCACTCAGA
>CAISJL010000103.1 GCA_903885665.1 uncultured beta proteobacterium
GTTTTTATGTCCAACTAGATAGATTGAGATGCGCCTCTAATGTTGAAGGGTTAATTCTGAAGAGTGAAGCAATCTCATTGAATCTAGCCCCTGTATCTAGTAGTAGACAGATAAAATCATACAGATCTTTCATATCAGACTTTAATCTAGGATTTCGATTCTCATCAATTGGCAATCCTTTGACTGAACGCTTGGGATCCAGGGATTGTAATAATCGTTGTTCCTCATCAATTGTTAAATACCGTAGTCTCCCCTTAGAAATCTTGATGACTGGGAATTCTAGATCAGCAACTTGATATCCCAATCGCCTAGAATGTCGCCAGATCCCCCTAAACGCACTAATGACATGCTTTGTAGTTTGATTGCTATACGTTAAACATAAGTGGGATTTGAATTGTTCGATGTCAGCAGTCTTAATCTCATCAATGTATTGTTTGGTTTTAAAGTAATCAACAATCATCCTTAAAAACCATTTCAGATTGTCCTGACAGACTAGATCGACTTTGATTTGTTGGTAGAACAACACTGCTTGTTCAATTAGAACCCGTTGTTTGATGCCAAAGACCTCTTCAGTCATCAGTTGGCGTTTCCAATTCGATTCCATCTGGGTAGCAAATCGTTTGTCTGTTGTTTTAGACGATTTGATGTAGGTTTTACCGTTTAATTGGAATTGGATATACCAATACGGTGAGTTAGAACGCTTGATGACACCCATAATTTACACTCAACCTTCTAAACCGTGTGTTGCTGGCGATAGAACTGCCTAGAGATGTTGTAGAAATACGTAGGCGCACCCTTTGGGGTGACTGTTGCCCCATCAATAAATGCCTGAATGATGACTGCCTTGGGTTGATCACATAGGGATTTATAAATCAATCGGCAAGCGTCAGACTTAGACCCACCTTGGTTAATGATTGACAGACCAGATGCCACAGATTCGGTGAATTTGGGGTGATTCAGCGTCAATTCTGGAGATATTTGGGTATTTTCCATCGATAAATCCTTATAAACATGAATTAAATGGCAATAAAACGCAACTAAACGCAATAGAACCGTTAATTTTGGTATATTTCCCACAATTGATTCACTAAAAAGCGTATTTGACAGTCATTTGCGGATTCAAATCCGGCAATGTCATCAATAAGTTGGATGGCTATGTCAGTGAATGAAGATAAACCACAGTCATTACCCGCTGATTCTCGTATGATGGCTACCAGTGCCAACTTTTGGGTGGAATTGAGTGTCTGGAATTTGTGTTTTAAGTTCATATGCCCACTGTCCCTGAAGAATCAATTTGGGACAACGGGTTTTACCCTTGATTTTGTATTTTGTTACTTTCGTTACATTGTGGGTGATATAAGTTTTCAAGAAAGCAGAATAACAATGTCTTTTGAAAATGATTACTGGAAAGGGGGGCGTTAATTCTCTTTTTAGTTGGTATTGGCATGCTGGGATGACAATTTATGGGGCTGGTTACTTAACCAAATAGTCAGAGCAGTTCTCTGCTCTAGAAGTCTTGTTTTTATAAAAATAATTTTTATCTACACTAACTTTAAACTGTCAATTTTTGCAAACGTATGATTTTTCTATTGAGAGTATATTAAATAGCAATTCATTCCTTTGGATTTTTAATATTTGTAGGTTTACTCATTATTTTTTTACAAATTAAAAATAATGCATAGAGTGAAATAGAAATAAAAATCACTAGAATAATTAATTCGACTGCCGTTACTTCCTCAGGGAAGAATGCTACTTTTTCATATGTCGTAATGAATATATTTGTTGATGGATTTTCAGCTCTATATCTTGCGTATGCACCATTGTCCATTTTACATCCTATCTAATTTATTCAAAAATTTGGAAGTTTTAATTGGCAATCTTATTTTCAAATGCTAGGTAATTAGTTTGTCGTTGATGAGCAATTAATTCATTAATCTTGCTTTCTGCTTCGCCTATTCTAGATAACATTAGAGATGCTAGAGATAGTGACGATTCCAAAGGTTCGTGCAACACATCTGTAGCCCCTGCTTTCTTGAGAAATTTGATGTCATGTTCGTTTTTCGTTCTGACTATTATAGGTACTGAACTTGAATATTGAACTATTAAATTAATCGTGATTAGGGTTGATTGGGTTTCGTCATGAGAAATTACTACAGCAGATGCCCTGGTTAACCCTAAGGATAGTAAATCTGGTAACTGTGTTGCATCTCCAATCTTAACATGGTGATCATTATTAATCCCATCAATTACCTTATCTGGATTAATCTCTAATACGATATAAGAGATACCTTTCTCTTTTAAGATGTTGCTTAGTAGTCGTCCACTTCTTCCATAGCCACAAATAATAATATGATGATCTAAATCTATTGATGATATAGCCATATTGGTTATCTGTATCGAACGATCTAACCATTCATCAGTATCAAATATTTCTACCAGTTTTTTACTATATTGAATTATGAAAGGTGTTGCGATCATAGATATGATCATCGCAGCGATTACCAGATCATACCAACCTCTTGGTATTAGGTTGTGCTGTGTACTTAATGCTAACAACACAAAACCAAACTCACCTGCTTGAGCTAAATATAAGCTCGTACGCAAAGAGGTTCCAGTCTTTTCTCCAAGGAGTTTTGTAAGTGCAAGTATTAATAATGCCTTAAATGAAACAGGAATTATTATCAATAAAATTACCCACATCCAATTTAAGTATACCGTTTCCCAATTTAGTTTTGCGCCAATCGTAATGAAAAATAGACCAAGTAAAAGATCATGGAATGGTTTGATTTGATTTTCAACTCTGTTTTTATATGATGTCTCGGCAATTAAAATACCTGTTAGAAATGCGCCCGTCGCTAATGATAAGCCTATATGTTCTGTAATCCATGCTAGTCCTAAAGTCAGGAGTAAAATATTGAGCATGAATAACTCTTCACTGTTACGACCATCAACGATGTTTAGCCATTTACGCATTAATCCTTTGCCACCCCAAAGTACAATAGTGACTAATAGAATAGATTTTATTAGTGCTATTGCTATTATTTCACCGGTATTTGATTGATTTATGTTTCCAAGCGCAGGTATTAGCACTAGTAATGGTATTACAGCAATATCTTGAAATAATAGTATTCCAATGACTCTTCTGCCGTATATTGTTTCTAATTCAGCTCTATCCGCAATGAGCTTGATTACAATCGCTGAGCTGGACATGGATAACGCAGCCCCAAGAGCGAATGATCCTTGCCAACTTAGTTCCCAATTTAAATTTAGATAAGGCAGTACTATTGATAATAGGTAACAAGTGATGACTGTGCTAAATATTGTTAAGCATACTTGCGCAGTGCCAAAGCCAAATATTGACTTCCTCATGCTAAGAAGTTGCTTTAGATTGAATTCAAGACCTATTACAAACATCAAAAAAACTACACCAAACTCTGCGAGATAGGCTATATTTTTCTCTTCATGGGATAGTATTGGAATTGTTGGACCTAAAATCATTCCTGCAATTAAATACCCCAACATGGCTGGGCAGTGAAGAAATCGACATAACACAACACTCATTACTGCAGCCAGTAAATATAATAGTGTAATTTCTAAACTAGTCATATACGTGTATAAAAATTTTTTATTTGTTAATTAATAACGATACTAAAATATTCACCATAAATTAATCATACCATGCATATTTATTTTTTTTTATA
>CAISJL010000104.1 GCA_903885665.1 uncultured beta proteobacterium
AAATCTAAAGTTTTAACAAAATTAAGTTCTAAAAACTCTAAAGAATAGCCTCCTCAAGAGCTCTTCTGGATGGAAGGTAAATCCACTTTTTAGCCTCTCTTTCTATGAATACAGCTCCGCCACCTTATGATAAATTACCGATTGTGAAAGAACTTGGCTATCCTGTAAGTTGGGAATCTACTAATATTGATCATAATTGGCTTCCTAAATCTTCCAAAAAAATAGTCTCCAAAATTGCTAGTGCAATTGAACAAGCAGCTATGGATCCTGACTTTATCAAGTTTACTCAAGAGCGGGATGCTAGGCTAGACTATATTGCTCCAGAAAAAATAATCTTAACAATGGATCAACGCCTTGAGGTGGTTAAAGAAATTATAGCCAAAGCAGGACTCCTCAAAGAAGTTAATTGATCCAATGAATTTAGTTATATAAAATATGTATAAATAAAAAATAAAAGCGTGTAGTATTAAAGGAGATATTTTTATTAATTGGAGGCAATGGAAAATGAACATATATAGATCTCTTAAAACGATCCTTAGCGCCACCTTTTTTCTTGTTTCAATCAGTACAATTCAAGCCCAACAATGGCCCAGCAAGCCAATTAAACTTATCGTACCATTTGCTCCAGGCGGTGGGGCTGATTTTATGGCAAGGCTAATTAGTCAACCTTTATCAAATGCTATGGGGCAACCTGTTATTGTAGAAAATAAAGTTGGCGCATCAGGAATTATTGGATATGACTATGCGATGAAGTCGGCCCCAGATGGCTATACTTTAGTGGTCCTTTCAACCACTTATGCAATCATTCCTGGTCTATATAAATTACCTTATGATCCAATAAAAGATATGGAGCCAATAAGCCTTCTTTCTAAAGGGCCCTACCTTATAGCTGTTCACCCTTCCCTACCTGTTAAGAGTTTGAAAGATCTCATTCAATTAGCAAAATCAAAACCTGAAATGATTCCATATGCTTCAAGTGGAAATGGTGCTAATCTTCATTTAGTAACGGAGATGTTTTCTTCTTTAGCTGGAATAAAAATGAACCATATTCCATTTAAAGGTACTGGTCCAGCCATTATGTCAACCGTGGGTGATCAAACTTCCCTTGTTTTTGGAAGTATGTACTCGACTATTCCACTAGTCCGAGCTGGAAGACTTCGAGCATTAGCGATCACAAGTTCTCAAAGAAATCCAGTAGCGCCCGAAATACCCACAGTAAGTGAATTAGCTATTCCAAATTTCGATACTTTTGATTGGCAAGGCTTAGTAGCTCCAAAAGGCACTCCCAAAAATGTCATTGAACGAATAAACATGGAAATAACTAAAATACTAAAAAGTAAGGAAGTTAATGATCGGTTAGTAACTGATGGAATTATTGCCTCAGGAAATCAACCCGAGGAATTTGGGTTATTTGTTGCAAAGGAAATTGATGAGTTTAAAAAAATCATAACGCAAGCAGGCATAAAGCTAGATTAATGCCTAACGTTACCGACGCTCCAGAAGATCTTTTTCTTTAGAGCCGTCAGAACGGTCCGAACTTTCACCGTAAGCTCCTCCGCCAGGAGTGCAAATCCTTAATACACTTCCTCGCGGCATATTTATTTCAGAAGCAGCTGATGGCAACTTTCTTTCGTCAGGCTGATCAGGGTTGTAAATAAATTGCCCAGTAGCTCCATGTCCACCGCCTAAAATTCCTGCTGCTGGTTGATTCTGCCTTTCTGAGGATAGGCTAACAACAATATCATCGCCCAAAATTCGATAATCCCGGATGACCCCCATTCCCCCCCGAAATTCTCCTGTTCCACCAGAGTAATTTCGTAACTCATACCTTTCAACCCTCAACGGATAGACATGCTCTAGAGCTTCAATTGGAAGATTAGATGCGCCAGATGCATGAACTCTAACCGCATCCATGCCATCATGGTTAGAACGTGCACCCATACCACCGGCAAGGGTTTCATAGTCCACAAAAAAAGAATCTGTTTTTGGATTAGTCCCAGAAAAAATAAACAAATGATGCGGTCCACTTCCTGCAAGTGCTTTATTTGGCATAGCTTGGGTCAAAACAGAAGCCACTACATCACCAAGGACAGCACAAGAGACTGATCTACAACCAACCGCTGCGGGTGAAACTGGATTAACAATCGTTCCCAAAGATGCTAGAGTTTGAATTGTTCGATAGTAGCCAGCATTTGCAGGAATACTAGGATCTAAAAAACTCTGGCATACAGTATATATTGTTGCCAAAACAGCTCTATGTGGAATATTTCTTGATGTCTTAATTTGTCGATCAGTTGTTGTAAAGTCGAATATTAATTTACCATCTTCAATTGTAAGTTTTGCGAAAATTTTTGCAAGTTCACCATCATTATCACCATCTATATAATCCGTTGCCTCAAAGGTGCCATTGGGTATTTTTTTTATTGCTTCAGAGAATCTTTTCTCTGTAAAGTCTAGGTATGCCTTAATAATCAGCTCAGTTTGAATAATCCCATATTTCTTAAATAACAACTCAACACTTTTAACACCTACGTGATTTGCTGCAATTTGAGCCTTTAAATCACCAACTCTCTCTTCCGGAGTTCTGGAGTTCAAAAGCAGCACATCAAATAAGTCTTGATTCAATTTTCCAGCAATCATAATTCTAACTGGTGGAATTCGAATACCTTCTTGAAATATTGATGTACAAACTGCAGCTTCAGAACCAGGAACCATTCCCCCAATATCAGCATGGTGGGCAATATTAGCAACAAACGCAACAATTTCATTGTCAAAAAATACTGGAGATATCACGTTAATATCAGGTAAATGAGTTCCTCCCCCGTTATATGGATCATTTGCCATAAACATATCACCGGGTTGAATTCCACTGATTCCAAAACGTTTAATAACCTCTGACACAACCCCAACCATCGAACCAAGATGCATTGGTATTCGATGTGCTAACGCTGTTATTTCCCCATTTCGATCAAAAATAGCTGTAGAACAATCCCCTCTCTCTTTAATATTAGGAGAAAAAGCTGTCCGCATTAGGGTGGCAGCCATCTCCTCTGAAGTTGCCACTAAATATCTCGCTATAACTTCCGATTTAATCGGATCAATGTCTGTAGAACTCAAATTATTCATAGTAACTTTCCTAATTTAATGGCTGGATTAACTTCAAACTAAAAACATTAAAGATACAAATGTAAAAAACCAAATTCATCATTTTTTACTCTAAACTGCGGTGGCACAACAGTAGTTGTATCCATTTGCTCAATAATCGCCGGGCCATTAAATTCACAATTTAGAGGTAACAAATTTCGTTCATAAATCTTTGTTTGAACATATCCATAATCAAAAAACCAAACTTGACGAGATTCCACAACCGATTTATCTAATTCAGTATTACTGCTTTTAAATCTCTCAACTGGAGGATGTGTTCTTAGTGCTCGAACCATCAAGCGCAAATTGACAATTTCAATCACTTGATCTCTCATTGCATAACCGTAAAATTCTGTATGATTAATATGATATTGTTCAAGTAATAAATTTAATTTATTCTCATCTAAACAAGAGTCTTCTATAGGTAAAGATAGCTCAGAGTTTTGACCAAAATATCGTACATCAATATTCCAAACAAACTGAGCATCGGAAGTCGATCCTATTTCAGAATCAAGCCATGCCTTGCCTCGAGCATGAAGTTCATTAAACCCCTTATTAATGTAGTCAATGTTTTGCGAATCCGCTTTAACTAATCTAGTTACGCTAAAGTCTCCACAAATATCCGCATGTAATAAACCAATAGCAGAAAGTAGGCCTGGACGAGGTGGAATTAATACATGTTTGATTCCCATGTTTAAAGCCACATCTGCAGCATGAAGAGGGCCAGCACCACCAAATGCTAGCAAAGTAAAATCTCTCGCATCAATTCCTTGCTCAATAGAAATCACTCTTACCGCACCCATCATATTCACGTTAATAATTTCCAAAATTCCTGATGCTGCACGCTCTAAATTAACCTTTAATGCAGGAACTAAATGATCTTTTATTGCATTTTTGGCTAGCTCTGGAAAAATCTCCATACGTCCACCTAAAATAGATTTAGGATTTAATCGTCCAAGTATGACATTTGCATCTGTTACTGTCGCTTTTGTGCCCCCCCTTCCATAAGCTACAGGCCCAGGATATGCTCCGGCACTCATTGGGCCAACTTTTAATAAACCGCCTGCATCAACCCAAGCAATACTCCCACCACCAGCTCCAATTGTATGTATATCAATTGTTCGTGTTCGCACAGGAAACCCAGCTATTTCCCTTAAATCTTTTTTGACAGGTACCCCATCCTTAATTAAACATACATCTGTACTAGTTCCACCCATATCAAAAGTTATTAGATCATGAATACCAACTTGCTCACCAAGCCCGATAGCTCCAATTACACCGCCGGAGGGTCCCGAGAAAAATGTATTTACTGGGGCCAAACGGACGGCTTTTGGCGTTACTGCCCCACCATTAGATTGCATTACTCGTGGTTGAATTTGGATACCCATGTCTACCACACCAGCTTCAAATTCAACTAAATATCGATCCATGATAGGCATTAAACTTGCGTTAACGGCAGTAGTAGAGAATCTCTCGAATTCACGGAATTCAGGCATGATTTCTGATGAAACACAAACATATACTTCGGGCCAGATCTCCTTTAGAATCTCTGCGGCACGTTTTTCATGAGTAGGGTTTGCATAGGAATGCATCATACAAATTGCTACTGCTTCAACATTCTTCGTTCTTAAAACAGCAACAGCTTGAATTACTTCCTCTTCATTGAGAGGTAGTAATTCTTTACCCTCATAATCAATTCTTTCGGACACCTCCATACGACAATCGCGCTTGACAATCGGAGTTGGTTTTAAAATATCTAAATTAAATGTGTGAGGCTTTCGTTGTCTGGCTAATTCAAGAATATCGCCAAACCCAGTGGTAGTAATCATTCCCGTATTTGAGCATTTACCTTCTAGGACAGCATTTGTTCCTAAGGTGGTTCCTAATACTAAAAACTCAACTCTATTACTTGGTAAGTTTGATAATTCTAAAATTCCTTTGATACCATCTAAGACTGCTTGAGATGGCTTTCCAGTTGACGTAGGAAGTTTAAAATATGTGTAGTAATTAGAAGATAAATCACATAAAACAACATCGGTAAAAGTTCCCCCAGTGTCAATGCCAATTAAAATTGCACTCATAATTTCATCAGCGCTCTTCTAATTCGTTCAACAGCCTCATCAATATCTTCCGCATTTCTTCTTGCAAAATTCATTCTTAGATGACCATCACCTCCAGGCCCAAATGCAGAACCTGGCAAAGAACTCACTTTGGCTTCCTCTAAAATATATGTTGAGAAATCTACATCTGACATTCCCAAAGATGAGATGTTTGGAAAGCAAAAAATCCCTCCATCTGGGCTTAAGCAATTAACTCCTGGAATGCTATTTAATCCACTCACCAGCTGCTCACGACGAAGGTGTAGTGTTGCTATATATTTTTTTAAATCATCTTGGGGTCCTGTAAGCGCAACCTCTGCTGCTTTTTGAGCAAAGGACGCAGCACAGGTTACTGAATGCCCATGTATTTTTGCAATATTTTTGATAATTGCTTTTGGTCCAGCAACATAACCGACTCGCCATCCAGTCATTGCATATGATTTTGAGAACCCATTTAATGTCAATGTCCGCTCTTCCATCCCTGGCAATGAGGCAATGCTAATATGCTTTGATAATCCATACACCATATGTTCATAAATCTCATCTGATAGAACTAGTAAATCATGCCTTTGAGCAATATCTGCAATCGCGCTTAAAGTTTCCAAATCCAATACTGCGCCAGATGGATTATTTGGAGAATTTAGCATTATTGCTTTAGTATTTTTTGTTATCTTAGATTCTAATATTTCCGGATCAACTTTAAAATTATTGGCGGCATTAGATTGAACGAATACGGGTACAACTCCCGCTAAAACAAAACATGCATCGTATGTTACCCATGTTGGAGTTGGAATTAATACTTCATCACCTGGGTTAAAGCATGCCTGAGCTGCATTAAATATTCCCTCCTTTACACCTATGGTTACCAGAATTTGATCAGGGGAAACAGATATCGAATTTTGAATTTTTAACTTATTTGAAATAGCCTGACGAAGCTCAGGTAGCCCCATACTTACTGTATAGACCATATATGTAATATCTTCATCAATAGCTAATTTTCCAGATTCTTTAATATAAGAAGGTGTATCAAAATCTGGCGTACCCGTCGCCAATCCAATCACGTTCTCACCTAATGCTCGCATTTGTTTGACCTTATCAGTCATGCCCAAAGTTGCTGATGGGGCAATAGAAGAAACTCTCAATGATTGCCATGAGTTCATAATTACTATCTCCAAGTAATATTAAGCTTAATTAGCCTAATTAAAGTTTAATGAGTATTATTAATTCCACAGCAAAAAATCAATTTTCAAAAATTACAGAAAATAT
>CAISJL010000105.1 GCA_903885665.1 uncultured beta proteobacterium
AGCTTTCAGCATCGATTAACTCTAAGCTTGATCCAACACCACTTTCATATTTTATTTTTGTCATTTCAATTTGCTGATTAAGCGTAGCTAGTTTTTTATCTAACGATTCAATCGTGTTCTTTGCTTGTAAATATTGTATCTCAGTTCCAATTTTCTGCTCCCATAGATTTTTTTGTTTTAGATAAACAGTATTCGCAAATTCTCTTGCTGTTTGCAATTCATCTAAACCTTTCATGTAGGTCTCATTGTCAATTTCAGCTAACACTTGTCCTTTAGAAACAGTAGATCCAGCGCTTACATTTATTTTGGTTACAGAACCTGGTACCTGACTATTTACAGTCACATTTTCATCACCTTCCACTTTAGCTTGTACATCGATGTAATGAGAGAATGATGATTTAGTAATTTTAGTTACACTTACTAATTGTGAATTGGTAACTTTTTGGCCACTAAGTTTAGCGATGTCTTTTACTAAGGTTGCGATTTTAGTTTTGATTTCAGCTTCTTGTTTTTTCAAGTCAGCTAGTTCTGCTTTCTTTTGAGTTAGTTCATCACTTGAACAAGCAGATAAAAGAATCGCGATTAACGATATAAATAATAAATTTTTCATTGGTATTAGAATGTAATTGTTCCGGTTGATTTGTCTAAGTCGATTTTTGAAATAATAGTTTCGTAAAGTGTATTGAAGTAATTAGCATCTGCTTCTTTCACGGAGCTTTCAGCATCGATTAACTCTAAGCTTGATCCAACACCACTTTCATATTTTATTTTTGATACACGTGATATTTCATTTGCTAATGTTTGATTTTTCTTAACTATTTTAAGAGAAGCCAAATTGTTTTGATACGATGTTTTAGCATTTTCGTAATCTAATGCAAATCCATTTTTCATTAGTTTCATTGCATTATCTACTTTCTGCAAGGTTAATTTCGATTGCGAAATTTGCGAATGACGTTGAAGTCCATCCCAGATAGGAACGTTTAATTTTAATCCTGCAATAACAGTTGGGAACCAACGATAATCGGTGTTGAAAATATTAAAATCGTTACGAGATGCATTTGTACTTGCATTGCCAAACGCAACAAGGCTCGGTAAGTATCCAGCTTTGATACGCTTTAGATCTAATGCTTGCAACTGACGTTGAACATTAATTAAACCGTATTCTGGTCGTTTAGTATAATCAATCGAATCAGGCATAGCAGTAACAACTAAGATAGTTTCGTCTAGTTTATCCGTTAGGGTTAATGCCTTACCGTTATCAAATCCCATTTGGAATTTTAGTAAAGCGTAGCTTAATAGTTTAAAGCGCTCAACTTTTTCTTTCTCTACTTTTAAATTGTTTAATGAAAGTTCTAAACGATCGACATCAATTTTTTCTACTAGTCCGTTATCATTAAGTGCTTTTGTATCATTTAAAAGTTTTGTGACTCTTTCAATGTTGGCATCAATGATTAACAAACGCGCATCAGCTACTAACGCACCATAGTAAGCCTTGCTTACATTAACTGCAGTTTCTGTTTTTGTTTGAACGGTAGCCTTACGACTTAAATCCATATAGGTTTTGGTCGCTTGAAGTCCTACCAGATATGAACCATCGAATAATAATTGTGTAGCA
>CAISJL010000106.1 GCA_903885665.1 uncultured beta proteobacterium
ACGACGCGATTTCGCGGGATTACTCGTGAAATCTCACTATCTGAAAATTAGCCAACCGCTACTCCATTTGGTTAGCGATTGTTCAGAGCATCCTAAAGGCGGCAACTTTTGAAAAACCGGGTGACACATTCAAAGGGGTTCCAGTTTTTACTGATGCAATAAATAACCTAAAGCCTTTGACTGGAGCCACTTCAGTGAGTCCGACACCGCAGGCTGCTACTGCAAATAACAAAAATATTTTAGAGAAGTTACAAACTCTTAAGGATCTTTTTGATAAAAAATTAATCACAGAAGATGATTACAATCAAAAACGTAAGGATGTTTTAAATTCCTTATAAAATTATTACTTTAATAATTAAATCAAAGAAGCATCGGCTAATATCAAACGCCGATAGATTTATTTTTTAAATGAATTAATCTATCTTAATATTCCATGGATGGTTATGTGATTTATTAAGGAAATCGCTGAGTGAAATTGTGGTTCTTTAGCTTTGCCGATATTAATAATTTAAAATTTTTCAAAAATGGACGTTGTCTATCTTGGCTAATCCTTCATACAACTATTTTCAATTAACAGGTGATACCTTAATTGATGCAACAACACACGGTTTTTATTGGGGTTTAGATACAGGCCGAACTATTGACTGGTCTATTTCGAACGGTTTAGATAACGAAACTTGGAACAACCCCGGTGTAGTTGCAAGTTATGTAAATGCCATGCTTGGCACTTTTTCCTACTTTGCCAATATAAAATTCAATTACCTTGGCTATTTCACAACGCCCATAGTTGCGGCTCAAGGTGGAAGTGAAATCAATGTTTCAATCTCAGCAAGTACTACGATGTTCCCTAGCAGTAGTTTCTGGGCAGTTGGTAATTTCAATTCTATAACCTCAACAGATTATTCTGGTCAAGTTGGTGATATTTACCTGAATCTACGCAGCCAAGCTAACACGCTAACATCTTATGAGCCAGGTAGTGCGGGTTGGTTTGTAGCCATCCATGAAATAGGGCACACGCTTGGATTGAAGCATCCTCACGATGATGGCGGAACTGGTCGACCGACTTATTCACAACTCGGGTTCAGCACTCTAGGAAGCGATTGGGCAAGCATCATGTCATATAGTGACGACTATGCCTGGAATCTTAAACAATGGGATCCAGCTACACCAATGATCCTAGATGTTATTGCGCTGCAATATATCTACGGGAAAAATATGGTGACAAATGCTGGAGACTCAACACATAAGCTATCGCAAACAAATTTTTACAGCACTATCTGGGATTCATCGGGTACCGACACTATTTCTGTGGCAGGATCAATTGTTGGTTGGACCATTACGCTGCCTAATATACAAATATCTCCTCTAGTTGATACAAAAGTCGGAGAAGCTTTTCCAAGTTTGGAACTGGCCCTGGCCTCGCCGAAGACTCTCTATTGGCTGACAGGAGATATCGAAAATGTGATTGGAGGATCAGGTAATGATAAGGTTTCTGGGAGTGACGGTGCAAATAGCTTGTCGGGTGGGTCAGGTAATGACACTTTGTACGGTGGCGCCGGTAATGACACATTTGACTGGGATACAGGAACAAGGACAGGTAGTGACATATTTTATGGTGGAACGGGTAATGATACCTACGTGCTAGATTCACAACAGGACACAGTTATTGAGTATTCCAGCGAAGGCGTAGATACGGTCTGGGTGCCCTTTTCGTACTCAGTTGCTAACCTACCATATGTCGAG
>CAISJL010000107.1 GCA_903885665.1 uncultured beta proteobacterium
ATCAGCAAATCACCCAACTACCCTTTTCCAGATGCACATGGGCATGACATGAGCGCAGAAGATGAGCCTACGTATGACGTGCGTTTTGAAGCATCGCATGTGTGGCCGAACGATGCAGAAAATGCGCAAGTGCATGCGGCTATTTTTGAAAGCTATCTGGAGCTGAATAAATAAACCAAAACGGCAAAAAATTTACTCGCTAAATTCTGCAACGCCATCCGCAATAATGACGGTGCTACCTTCAATAACTTGATAGCGCACGCGTATTCCCGTACTGGTTTTAGCTGCTAACTGTGATTGTATTTCCAGTCGCCGACCAACTAAGGCTTTTCCCGACATACGTCCTGCCAGACGTTTTAGTCGCGCAGGATCAGCATTCGCATACTGTCGAATCAAAAATAATCCGGCACTGGCCCAAGTGCACGTGCCGTGCAAAAGAATATCGTCCAATCCACTGGCGCGCGCTGCACGTCTCTCAGTATGGATAGGATTCCATATCGATGCCGCTTCGGTATAAAGATGAGGCAGTGCTGGAGTTACATCCAACAAAAACTGCGCTGGACTATCAAAATCATCTGAGCTGAGCTTGTCGAGAAAAGGCGATGCCTCGATTTTGCGATCATCGCCGTCAGAGGTACGTCCAGTAAATATGCCAGTAAACCAGCTCTGCGCGACGCGTTCTTTGGTGAATATGTCGGTGGTAGTCAAGCGCGTAGTAACGACAGGTCCAATGCGGGTTGAACGAAAACCACAAACCTGCCCCTCGGTCGCTAGCTGCATACCGGGTGTAATTTTTTTAAAAAATTGTGAATCCTGCTGTACATGAATGCACGCCCAGATGGCCGCCTCGTCGGCACCTAGAGCATCACGGTAGGGTTGGCCATACATGATTTCCCATTCAGGTGTCACGATAAAAGGAGGGAAAGCTTGTATGCCTGCCACATCATCCATGTAGACATCTTCCGTCGCGCCCATCACCGCCGAGTACGCCATCAGCATTCGGGGTGTCACCACGCGAACTACTGGACCAAGCAAACTTCCGACTGCTTCAGCATGTAATGGTTTAAATTCATTCATCGTGTGACCTTGTAGCCATGATGTTCGCGATCCCATCCCAATGGGGCATCTGCTTCGCGTAAAACAGTTTTCCTGATTTTTCCAGTACTGGTTTTCGGTAACTCCGTATCGCTCAACACCACATAGCGTGGAACACAAAAGTGAGGGAGTAAAGGCTGTAAGAAATCCAGCAGCTGAACGGGACTCAACGTCGCATCAGGCTTAAGCACCGCAACCACCTTAACCTCTTGTTAGCCATCGGAAGTGGCTACTCCCACAACAGCTGCTTCCTTAATTGCTGGATGCAATAACACTTGCGCTTCTACTTCATAGGACGAAATATTTTCACCACGACGTCGTATGCAATCCTTCATGCGATCGATAAAACGAAATGCACCCTGCTCATCCCTAACCATCAAGTCACCCGTGTGAAACCATAGGTTACGCCAGCTCTGCAATGTCGCTGCCGAGTTATTCAGATAACCCGGCGAGATCATCCATGCTTGTTCATCACGCACTACCAATTCACCAGGAATACCATTTGGCTGCTCTCTATCGTTTGCATCCACAACACGAACTAAAGCACCCGGCCGCGCGACACCGCAATCGAGGCCCGGATCAGTACGAAATCCATCCGTATGAATCGGCACACTCACTTCGGTCATATTGAACCAGCTCATCACAGCCACATCAAAGCGTTCACAAAATGCACGAACATCATTCAGCACTGGAACCATCAACACCTTACGCAGCGAATGATTGCGATCGTCCGCGCTCGCTGGTAGCGCAGCAACGAATGAAGCTACCGCCCCCAACATCATCGTGACGGTTGCGCCGTAACGGCGCACATCTTCCCAAAAAAATCGTGCCGAAAAACGTGCTCGTATAGCCAGCGATCCGCCTGAAAACAAGGCCGCTCCCAGACAATGCGGAAGGCTGACATGCGACATAGGATTCGTCATGTAAAACACATCGGAAGACGTGAGGTACTGCGCCACCGTTTGTCCAGTTTGCCACGCTTGCAAATGGGTATACAGCACTCCTTTAGAAGGTCCTGTTGTTCCTGATGTATAAAAAATCGACATTACCTCCGATACCTGTGGCAGAGGTAATGAAACTGGCAGGGTGTGCCCACGCCCATGCAACAATATGGCCAACTCGGGAAAATGTGCGTCTTCGCTAGGACCCAACTGAAAAACACATTTGAACGAATCCACTAGTGAATCTATTTCAGAAATTTTTTTCCAATGCTCTGCATCAGCAACGATAGCGATAGCAGCAACATCTCTCACTTGGTGCTCCAGCAAGGGGCCTCGAAGAGCTTGGTTCAACGGCACAGAAATAACGCCTAAACGAGACAATGCAAGCCAGACCAAAATATAGTCAAGACTGTTCTCCATGAAGAGTATGCATCGCTGATCGCGCATCAAACCCGCAGAGTAAAACTCGGCCGCCAAAGCATCGATGGCTGTCAACACATCGCCGTAACTTAGCGAATGATTTTCATCACGCAGGAAAATGTGATCAGGCCTGATAGCAGCCACTTTAGTGATCTGATGATAAAAAAGAGTATCTGACTGCATTAACCCATCTCCGTTGTGACTCATGACACTCGCCTTTGCACTTGCAAGCGAATGCTGGAAATCATGCCAATATCATAATTATTTTTAACTAGCAAAATCAGTACTAAAGGTCGAATACACGACCACTATTAGCAAAACTTGACTCAAGTCAATTTCTTATAAGCACCCTCATTGTTATAGTTCAATCAGACAACTGACGCAAATAATTTATGGCTCCAATAATTAGCCAAAGCCACCGAATATAAAAATTAACAGAGCACCTCCCTGCTTTACTCATAGACATCAATCTAGATTTAAAATAATGAAAAAAACAATCGATGACAATTCAACCAATCGAGCCACTTTGGAAAAATGGGCTCAGTCAATTGATGCAGCGGCTCATAAGCAGCTATCAACACTGGCACACGGCTTATCTCCTATTTCGTTAGGACTAGCCTATGCTGATTGGCTGGCACATTTGAGCGCCTCACCAGGCTCTC
>CAISJL010000108.1 GCA_903885665.1 uncultured beta proteobacterium
AATCCAGTTATCCTCAGGGGGGATTACCCTATTGCGTGTAATTGAATACTGATCAGTCCATGCTGAATGAAAAAATCTTTGTATGGTATTAATCCTTGTTGATAAGATGAAGCTTGGAATAAAATCAATCCATCATGGTGCAAATCAAAATGGTACCCTGAAATAAAATGTGCGGGCAACCAACCCATACCAAACGCCAATAATACACAGGGCATTAATTGATTAAATATATTGGTAAATTTGCTATTCAAAATTTACACGCTCTGATTCAACTACCATTGGTAAATTTCTGATTTTTATATTTATAGAAGACACATACTCCCCGATTAGCCCTAAAAAAAATAGCTGTATAGATACAAAGAAAAATAAACCTATCAACAGCGGTGCCATTCCATTCGCATATCTTTCCCAATAAATCATTTTTAAAATAAAGAAGGCAACTGCTATAGCAATCGACAAAAAAGATAAAATAAAGCCAACAATGGTCAGCATTCTTATCGGCAACATACTATGATTTATAATGCCTATAATTGCTGTGTCCAATAAAGTAAAAAAGTTATTTTTAGTGATGCCTTGTTTTCTTCTAGGCTGGGTAAATTCTACTTCAGCAATTGGATATCCAATCTCTGCCAGTAACCCTCTAAGATATGGATTTGGATCATTAACCTTAGCCATCTGACCAATTACCAATCTATCATACAGTCCTGATCCATGTGCGTTTTCAACCAGCTTAATTTCTGAAATCTTATTCAAAAATTTGTAATAAAACTTTCTAATTAAAAACATTAATGGATTTTCCATCGATTGTTTTTTTACAATTAGCGCCGTCTTATAGCCATACTCCCATTTATTGATTAACTCCGGAATTAATTCCGGGGGATCTTGCAAATCTGAAGCCATTAATATCACTGCGTCTCCATGCGCTTGATGGATTGCATGGTATGGCGATCTCAGATGACCAAAATTTCTGACATTTACGATTAATTTTATTTTTTTATCTGCTTCAATTAATTTTTTTATTTTATCTACGGTTTGATCAGCAGAAGCGTTATCAATAAATATATGTTCATATCTATAATTTAGGTTACCCATCACTTTCTTAATCCTAAATGACAACTCTTCTACATTGCCTTCCTCATTGTAACAAGGCGTAACTATAGAAATTAATTTACTTAATTTACACCCCTAAATGTATATTTCTTATGTCCTAGATATGAAAATATAACGGAACATAATATGGCTATTGCCTGCGCCATATAAATATTCAAGCTCATTTTGCTAACCGTAACCCACAATACAAATATGCTGATTACGGAAGTGCTGCCATAAATCACGTAACACCTTAAATACTCATTCAGCCAATTGCCGTCCGTTCGAAATACAAAAATTTTATATACAATAAATGACATAGAAATCGATATGACATTAGAAGCTATTCCAATTAATATTATCTTTGAAGAATCATTAAATAACTCAAATACTACAATTCCAACAGTGTATCCAAATGCTGTATTCCATATAGCAGCACACAAGTATCGAATTTGAGTTGTGCTTAGTGTTACCATTCGTTTCCATAATTTAAAATTACTAAAAATCAAAATATCTCTTTTGACATTAATATTAAATTTGCTTTATTAAGCTGCCTGGAACATTCGCTGCATACGCATATTTATGCTTACCGATCTCCTCCTCGTACCCCCATTCGGCATGAATAAAACTCAAACTATTTTCAGAGGCGGCGATATAGTCCTCGTGCCGATCTCCAACATAAATTGCTTCTTGCGGATTTACGGCCAACTGCTGTAACAATACTGCGATCATCTCAGATTTATTTTTAAAAGGTATTGCCCGCTTATCAATGGCATAGATCTCTTTAAAGTACTTAGCCCACGATAAATGCTGAATAATCTTTTCTGTGGGGACAAAGCGCTTATTAGTTGCAATACTGAGTAGATAACCGTCACTATTCAATTGCTGTAGAACATGCTCTATATCCGTATAGGGTTGGGCTTTTTGATAACCATTGCTATCGTAGTACGATTTAAATGCGCTAATCATGCGGTTAATTTCATTCACATCTTGTATGCCAGTGACTCGGCTCAATGCAATCGGCAACGGTGGCCCAATAATGGCATTGGTAATTTCAATAATGGGTTGATGACCACACTCATCTAGCGCATGCTTCATCGATTCAATAATCGATGAAGCTGAATCAATTAAAGTACCATCTAAATCAAAAATAATATGTTTCAATATTCACTACCCATCAAATTTATTAAAAATGATTTACGCTTCTGCCAGCGTAAACTGTATTCGGTGTAAGCGCGCATACAAACCGTTATTAACCATTAACTCGGCATGCGTGCCGCTTTCGATAATTTCGCCTTTATCCAGCACCACGATCCGATCAGCACGTTCTATGGTTGATAAGCGATGCGCAATCACCAATGATGTGCGATGTTGCATCAGCGTCTCTAAAGCCGCTTGCACATGCCGCTCTGACTCACTATCGAGCGCCGAAGTGGCTTCATCTAAAATGAGTATAGGTGCATTTTTTAAAATTGCGCGGGCTATTGCGATGCGTTGACGCTGCCCCCCGGACAAACGCACTCCGCGCTCACCCACTAAGGTTTCTAAACCCAGCGGCATTGCATGAATAAATTCCATCGCATGCGCTGCTTCGGCTGCGGCAACAATCTCAGCCATAGGCACTTCACGCATTTGACCATAGGCGATGTTGGCCGCTATGGTGTCGTTAAACAACACGACCTCTTGACTCACTAATGCAATATTCGCTCGCAAACTCCCTAGGCTGAGCTCTGCAGCATCTATACCGTCCAGTGTCATTCGACCTTCGGTTGGCACGTAGAAGCGTGGCACTAAGTTCACTAATGTACTTTTACCACCGCCAGACGGCCCTACAAAAGCCACCGACATCCCAGCAGGGATATCTAAGTTAATTCCCCGCACAGCCCACCGCTCATCATTTTCATAGGAGAAGCCCAACGCTTCAAATCGAAGATGCCCTCTGAGTCGTGCAGCTTGTCGCGCTCCAGTTGAGACTTCACTCGGGGTGTCTAATAATTCGAACACGCTCTCAGCTGCTGCTAATCCGCGCTGTAAATTCTCTGCAACACCAGTCACACGCTTAATCGGTGCAGTTAACATTAACATAGCGGCCACAAACGACAAAAAACCACCTACAGTGGATTCATCGGCGCGTGATTGTATCGTTACCAAATAAATGATGAGCGCTAGGACTGTGGCTGCAACCATTTGCACAATCGGCACATTGGCAGCACCTGCCAATGCCTGCTTCATACTATATCGCCTCACCCAATTAGAATGCGCATTAAAACGCTGCATCTCGTATTGCTGACCACCAAATAGTTTCACTACTTTATGCGCAGACACACTCTCTTCAATTACCTGCGTAATATTGCCCATTGCCCTTTGCGTATCCCGGCTTGAATTACGTAAGCGCACATTAATCACTCGAATAATGTACGCAATAATCGGCCCCATAATGAGGCTTAATAAAGTTAGTTTCCAATTTAAATACAACAACCATCCCAATAACCCAGCAATAATGATGGAGTCGCGCACCACCACTGTGACCACACTGGTTGCTGCTGCGGTCACTTGCGTCACATCAAAGGTTAACTTAGAGATTAAATTACCTGTCATATGATCATCATAATATCGAGTAGGCAAGCTCAATAATTTTGCGAACATCTCTTCGCGCAAATCCATCACCACTTTGTTACCCACCCAGCCAATGGCGTACGTGCCTACAAATGAGGACACTCCGCGCACAAAAAAGATCAACACAATGAGTATGGGCGCTAGCGTAATCACCATATTGTCTTTATGCACAAACGTGCCATCTAACATGGGCTTGAGTAGCGCTGGGAGTAAGGGCTCTGTGGCGGCAGTAATCGCCATGCCGATTAAGGATAATGCAAAGGTGCGCCAGTATTTTTTTACATACTGCAACAATCGCAAATACAGTTGTAAATTTGTCATTTCATTCATGACGCGCACTGTATCAGGATTCACTGCTAACGTCTGCATTGGAGCAATGCCTCATGCAGCACGTCAGCAGTGCGCCCTTATCTGAATAATTGTACGTAACTTATTGATTTACATGCAATTCAGTGAACATCTACGGCTCCACCCCAATATCCTTAACTGCTACTTCGGTTGATAGATTAGGCTCAGAAATATCTCTGCCTTAGGCGTGTTGTAGCCATACGCTAACTGGTAATCAGCATTAAAAGCATTTTGAATTTTCAGTCGCGCTGTCCAATCAGAATCGATTTTCTTACTGCCATACAGATTAAACACCGTATAGCTTGAAAGATTTTCCGTGCCATCCACCCGTCGACTCGACGCGTAGACCTTGGTCCCCACCTCATAGCCTGCATCCCACTGACGGCTCACATCCATGGACCCGTATTGCTTCGCACGGCGCGACAATTGCAAATTAGTTTGCACATCGCGCGGATCTTGAGACACCGCTGAAAACCGTACGCTATATTGTTCCCAATGTGCGCTTGCGGTGAGTTCGTAGCCCTGATTTTGCACTTTAGGTACATTGGCATAGGTGGAGCTCGCGTTGGTGTAGACAATTGCATTATCAGTTTTGGTCTCAAAGCGCACCAATCGCAACAAGGCTTTGGGGTGGCTATAGACTAAGCCGGCCTCTGTACTGCGATGTGTTTCCGCATTTAAACTAGTATTCCCACCATAGCCAAACAATTCGCCAGCTGCGGGCGCACGAAATGCCGTAGAAATGGCGCTGGTTAACTTCAACCCCTCAGTGAGGTAATAGCCAATTCCCAGCAGGCCCGTATCGGCCCGACTACGCTTATTGCTGCCCGAGCCCGTTGCTAGAATATCGTCATGCCGAGCGTTCACTTGAACATCAAACTGCTGAAAACGACCGTTATAGCCCACAAAATACCCATCAGACTCGCGTTTTACGGTGTCGCCATAAGACGTATAGTCAGCTCGCACGGTCTCTGTGCCAAAGTTCAGCAGACCGCTGCCCAACTGATAACGATTAAACCACCGGCTTGCGACCTGATTCCCCTCTGAATACCCCCCATTATCGGTCGACAACTGCACACCATTTTTATAATCTTTATATTGCAAGGTCGACTGCGTGACATCTAGACTGGTTTTCCATTGATCGGTCAGTTGATAACTCCCAAATAGACTCAGATCATCGCTGCTGGTTTTAAACACATGCGTATCGGTTGTATCTGCGGCACTGGTGGCATACAAATCGTCATAACTAAACCGATTCCGCGCTACATTCACCCGCGCTCCTAATTCTAGGCGCGTATTGACTTTGCGAATCAAGCTGGCAATCAAGGCCTGATTCGTCGTGCCGTCATTTTCAGGGTTGGCGTAGGGTTGCTGGGTAGTATTCACCGCAGAAACACCAGTAGTGCGGTACTGCGATGTGGCAATATTAAAACGATACTGCTCGACCTCGCCGCCATAACCCACACTTACATTTGAGGTGTTGTGCGAACCCACAGTCATACTGGCGTAGACTTTGGGTGTACCCACACCTTGGCGCGTGGTAATACTAATCACCCCGCCAATTGCCGCCTCACCGTACAAAGCACCGGCATTACCGCGTAAAATCTCAATTTTTTCAATTTGGCCTAGCGGCAAATCAACCGCCTTCACCGTGCCAATACTATCGACTTGCGATTTCACCCCATCCACATAGACGGCCATGCTAATGCTGTTCTGACCCCTTAAAAAGAACGAGGTCACCGCACCTGGGCCGCCGTTGCGGCCAAACTCAAACCCTGCCTCGCCTTGGAGCAAATCTGCCAAGGTTGCAGCCTGCGCCCGCTCAATGTCTTTACGGTTAATCACCGTCACCGATGTCAACACATCGGCCAAGGACTGCTCAATTCGCGAGCCGAGCACTACAACTGGATTCAAGGTTTCATCGGCAACACCACCGGCCGCTTCCACCCCACCACTCAGGGCTAGACCTGCTACCAATACACCCTGTAATACGCTTAAACCATAGCGCTTGCTATGATCTTTGTCTGAATCACACTGCATGAGAATCTACCTCGGTAAAGCGTGCCCGCCGCACGCGTGATCTATCCGGAAGCACAGTCACGCGAGGAAGCACGGCCACGAGCGCAGGCAGATTCACCATGGTCAATCTAATAAATAGATGCCCTAGGAGTAAATCCGACGCTTCGTCAGCTGACCGCCCTGCGCGGCTCTACCTGACACGAATAATGGGCCGGTCTCCGGGCTAACAATCACACCATCGCCGCCTTCCCATGTCGAACTCAACACAGTGGCTTTTGACGCGGGTTGCATGCTCACCATCACTGCATGCGGATTGCTTACCGTTGCGGGGGCAGCACAGGGTTTGACTCATTGAGTCGCACCTGTTTCCCGTTTAACTAAAGTCCTCGCGGACCTTAGCACCCATCACTCCACCCACTCCAAAGGCTTGCGGGAGCGATTGAATTGAGTGGAACGGATTATACGGCCTTAATTTCATTGCATTTTTATTATTTAAGATCTGATTTGGTTTAATAGTGAACGATCACTTACAACCATCTTATTGATACTTTATGTTTCAAACTACATTCAGTATCATCTATTAGTAGTTGACTTCAATCAATATTTTATATTATATTGAAATCATGGAAGCCGAACTCACCTCTTTAGAAAATAAAATTACTCAATTTATTGAAGTCAATGAACACTTGCGCGAAGAAACCCTTAAACTTCGCCAAGAGATCGCTTCTATATCGCAACGCAATAAGCAGCTGGAAGAACGCATTACCCTGGCTAGCTCGCGCTTAGAACGTATCGTTGAGCAACTGCCTGAAGAGAATACATGAGCGCCGAACCTGCAGGATTACAAATCACCATCATGGGTCGCGAGTTTCGCGTGGCCTGTTCTGAGGCTGAGCAAAAGGGATTGCTCGAAGCCGTTGAATACCTCAACGAACGCATGCAAGAAGTCCGCGATCGCTCGAGCGTGATTGGGCTAGACCGCATTGCCATCATGGCGGCACTCAATATCACCCACGAATTCCTCACCATCAAAGTCGGTGGCGTTGATATTGCTGAGACCCGTCGCCGCATGAAGCGGATGGAAGCATCGATCGACCAAGCCATGGCGCGCCAAAACAAACTGTTTTAAACCACCCGCGCTGTGTAGCACCCATCGTCCAAGCTTGACCTCAAAATAACCACTCGTACTGTTGTCTGCGCCACTGGAAGTCAACAATCGCGCACTGCACTGCGGATGTGATACTCTGCAAGTGACGATCTTCGTAATCTCTTAGTCTCTTAGTCTTTTAGATTCCCCTGCGGTGCGGTTGTGGGCCATATATTCTTTGGACCAATAACTTTGCATAGGTTATCAGCCCAAGCAGTCTCGGTGTGCGCGTCCCTTGCGGATGTACCTAAAGAGGCTCGGTTGGTGACCGCCTTGAACCTTTGGTTCAGGATGCTGGTTCACGAATGCACAGGCGGGGGACCCCATTCTCGATGCACAGCGTTTGATACACATGCTTGATCACGACTATCATTACTACCAACACATCCAACACTTTCATCGCAATCATCACCATCCACACCCCACTTCATTCATACTGAATATGCGCTACTGGCTCATTAAATCCGAACCCGACGTCTACGGCATACACGATCTCGCCCGCGACGTCACCACCCCCTGGACAGGCATTCGCAACTACCAAGCGCGTAATTTTATGCGCGACCAAATGAAGCCTGGCGACCAAGCCTTCTTCTACCACTCCAACTGCAAAGAACCGGGCATAGTTGGCGTTGCCGAAGTCGCCTCACCCGCCTACCCCGATGCCACCCAGTTTGGCGCCAAAAACAAATACTTCGATGCCACCGCCAGCCGCGAAGAGCCGCGCTGGGTCCATGTCGACTTCCGCTTTGTGCGCGAAACCACCGCCATCACCCTCAATCAACTGCGCACCCATCCCGAACTGGCCCAAATGCGCATACTCGCCAAAGGCAACCGACTCTCCATCACGCCAGTTGACCCGGCGCATTGGCGCTTTATACAACAGCTGATGAAGGCATAAATTGCCTCACGCCATACAGGGCTAAGGACTGCTATGTTTGAATGGTGGTGGGCATATCTTGCACTTGGTGCATTTGTCGGCTTCTTTGCTGGCCTACTTGGCATAGGCGGGGGTGCGGCCATTGTGCCAATGCTGGCGTTTATCTATACCGCCAAAGGTTTTGTGCCGGACCACGTGGTGCATTTGGCCCTAGGCACCTCAATGGCCTCGATACTATTTACCTCCGTCTCCAGTGTCCGCGCACACCACCAACACCGCGCCGTACACTGGCCCACCGTCGGCCGTATGGCGCCTGGTGTGATTGTCGGCACCTTTGTTGGCGCACTCATTGCCAGCAGCCTGAACGTGCGCCTACTGACCATTGTATTTACCCTACTGATTTACTACCTGTCCTCACAAATGTTCTTTGGGCGCAAACCCCAACCCAACCACCTACCAATGACCACACTCAGCGCCAGCCTCACTGCCGCAACGATTGGTGTGATGTCTAGCCTCACCGCCACCGGTGGCGCAGCCTTAGTGATTGCCTATTTAGTCAAACGCGGCACCACCATTCACAACGCCATCGGCACAGCAGCCGCGATTGGCTGGCCGCTGGCTGCTGCCGGCACTGCAGGCTACATCATCAGTGGATATTCTGTTGCGGGCTTGCCCCAATACAGCATCGGCTACATCTACCTGCCCGCACTGGCCGGCATCGTCACCGCCAGCATAGTACTCGCCCCCGTAGGCGCACGCCTTGCGCACCGCACATCGGGCACCTTACTCAAAAAAATATTCGCGTTAATCTTATTCCTACTGGCGACAAAAATGCTGTGGCGCTTTTTGTAAGCAATCCGCCATAGGTTAGCATTTGCATAGCCCTATTTATCGCTTTAGATCGATCTACCTTTTAGATTAAATGTCATCGATATTCACGCTGGCCACCGCATTGCACTATTGACAAACCCTGCCGTATGTAATAACTTTGTAGCAACAGGAGTGATGATGCAAATCAATATTCGTAAAATCGGCAATAGCAAAGGCATCGTCATACCTAAACCAATGCTTGCCCAAGTCGGACTAGATGACCAAGCAATGGCTGATGTCACTATTGAAAATGGTGCCATCTTGTTAAGAACGCCTGCCAAACCCTTACGCACTGGATGGAGCCAAGCGGCCAAAGCGCTCAATGCCGCGGCTCAAGATAGCTTGGTATTGGGGGAGTTCTCCAACACTGACGATACGGATTTAGTTTGGTGAGGCGCGGTGAAATCTGGTTAATCAACCTCGATCCCACCGTTGGCAGTGAGATAAAAAAAGCACGGCCCTGCGTCATCGCATCCCCTAAAGAACTCAATGACAACCTGAGAACTGTCATAGTGGCCCCGATGACATCCCAAGGATTTTCAGCACCTTTTCGGATACCCATCACACATGGTGGCAAAAAAGGATGTGTCTTATTAGATCAAATCCGAACGGTAGACAAAATCCGACTGGCAAAAAAACTGGGCGTGGTTTCCCCAAAAACCCTATCTGCGATGTTAGCCACATTACAAGAAGTCTTTGCTGAATAATAAATATTCGCGTTAATCTGATTCCTACTGGCGACAAAAATGCTGTGGCGCTTTTTGTGAGCGCCTTAGGGTGCCGATAGCCTGATATGGCCTACAAACCAACAATATAATTTCACGCACAACCGTATCAACTATAAAGTTTATTTTCATATTTATATCAAAATAAACATCATTAAATTAATTACATTTAATCAAAATTGAATTTGATTTCAATTTAATAGTGTAAATGGATCAGGCATAGCGTTTAAGCCTGCGCTTACGTTTTGCGATTCAGACAAATCGCGGGGCATCGCCAGTAATGGGTGCTATGCGGGGCGGGCGGGCTTGCATACAATGCGTGCGTAATTATGCAACCCTTTGCATAAAAATTGCCTTGTTTGTGTCGGTAAAAGGTGGGCATACGTTAGCCATCTAACCCATAACTTTTTTATATTTATTAACGAGATTAAAGAGCCTCATATGAGCCAACACGTTCAAGCCTTTGAAAGTCATGGAATCCACAATACTTTATCCGAACTTCAAAAAACTTTAGTGGACATTAATCAATCCGTCGCTCCAGAAGATCACGTTGCGTATCTAGCACGTACGAATAAACTCACCGCGTCTGTTCAACATCTCATTACTGAAGCAGATCCTGATCTCACATCGGAATCAGTACTGAATAGTGTTAAAGAAAAACTCGATAAAGCACTTGAGTTTATTAATACCTATAAAAACCAAGACTCAGAATCTAAGGATATTAATTGTTTAAAAGATGCCTAGGAGCGTGTAGTTGAAGCCCGTCTGCTAAGTGCACCCCTCACGCTTGCTTCATATCCAATAAATTCAGAAGCTCACTTAAGCAGTTTAAATACCTATAAATTACAAGCAGAAAAGCTACTGACTACCAGGTCGGATCAAGTTAAAAAATTTGACGACTTTTATAAAAAAACTTTTGAAAATACAAAAAATCCATCGACTGGCAACGTAGAACCTAGTTTTGAAAAAAACCTTGAAAATTTAAAGAGGGAAGTTGAAACATTAAAGGGGGATTATGAAGAAAAATACAAAGCGCTTTATGACAAAATTGACGGCCTTGTCGAAGGTGCAACGACTGCTGGTTTAGCCGTTGCATTTTATAAATTTAATGGAAAATTACGCACCGCCAAACGGATGTACCAAGCAGCATTTTATTGTTTATTATTGGTAATGATTTGGTTTAGTTATACATTTGTTCAAGCGCTTAATCAGCTTGGAGATTTAAAGTTTGAAAATATTCTTTTGCATCTATTACAAAATCTTCCACTTTGGGCAGTTGGAACATGGCTAGGATTTAATTTCATCAAGCGTGCAAATGAAGCAGCTAGGTTGGAACAAGAATATGCCCATAAAACGGCAGTTACCCAATCGTATCAAGGTTTTAAAGAGCAAATCGACAAGCTTACAGATAACGACCCTGAACTCCATAAGGATCTAAAATCAAAGCACATTGAAGTGGCAATTGATGCAATCGGCTATAACCCATCGCAAATCTTAGACAACAAACACGGTGAGTTACCACCATTCTTGGCGCTGCTACAAAAAAACCCAGAGTTACGTTCAAAACTTGAAAAACAAAGCACCGATAAAATACTTAAAGACTAATAACTCACCTCACGCTTCGTAGCCCAGCCACACCCCCCCACGTGTGACTGCCCCCCGCACTACCTCCCCCTTCACCCCTTACACAATCTTCCGACTGCGCAAATCTGCAATCGCCGCCGCATCCAGATGCAAGGCGTCACGCAAAACCTCCTCGGTGTGTTGCCCCAAGGTGGGTGGTGGTAGGTGGTATTCAATTGGTGTGGCTGAAAAACGCATGGGGCTTGCTACCAAGGGTAGCTTGCCCGCTGTGGGGTGGTCGAGCTCGATCTTCACACCACGCGCTACAACTTGGGGTTCTTCAAATACTTGCGCCAAGTTATTAATCGGGCCGTTGGGCACACCTGCCACCTCTAGCGCATCGACCCAATCGCGGGTGGTGCGTTGGGCGAAGATGTCGTTAAGTAGGCGGGTGATTTCTACGCGGTTTTCTACGCGCTTGCCGTTGGTGACAAATCGCGGATCTTGCGCCAGCGCCTGACAGCCCGCAGCTTCGCAAAACTTTTTAAATAAGTTGTCATTGCCACACGCCAAAATGATGTCGCCATCTTTGGTGCGGAAGGTTTGATACGGCACAATATTCGGGTGCGCATTGCCTAAGCGCCCAGGCGCCTCGCCCGTGGCGAGGTAATTCATGCTTTGGTTGGCCAGGAACGCGACTTGGGTGTCTAAGAGTGCCAAGTCTAGGTGTTGCCCCACGCCAGTCTCGGCTCTGTGCGCAATGGCGGCACACACCGCTATCGAGGCATACATGCCTGTCATCAAATCCACAATCGGCACGCCCACGCGCTGCGGGCCACCGCCGGGTAAGTCGTCACGCTCGCCGGTCACACTCATTAACCCACCCATGCCTTGCACCATAAAGTCGTAGCCGGGGCGTTCGCGGTAGGGGCCGGTGTGGCCAAAACCCGTTACTGAGCAGTAAATCAGCCGCGGGTTAATTTTGCGTAAATCGTCATAGCCCAAACCATAGCGGTCTAAGTCGCCAAATTTGTAGTTCTCGAGTAAGACATCGACCTGGGTGGCTAATTGCCGCACCAAGGCTTGGCCTTCGGGGTCGGACAAATTGACGGTCATTGATTTTTTACCGCGATTGGCGGCAGCAAAATACGCTGATTCGCGGGTGTCTGCGCCGGCGGCATCTTTTAGCCACGGTGGGCCAAACGCCCGTGAGTCATCCCCTGCACCCGGACGCTCGACTTTAATGACTTCGGCTCCCAAGTCAGCGAGATTCTGTCCTGCCCAAGGCGCGGCTAACACGCGCGATAAATCTAAAACTTTAATATGCGATAACGGACCAGCCATCATTTTCCTTTGTTGATCAATTAAAATTAAACAATCGTAACAATTAAATAAAAAATAAAATAAAATACTTTAAAATCAAATACTTACTGTATTTTTTGGCATGCGTATTACGTTACAGATTAGCCAGCTTATCGCCCGGTAAAGCGGGGCGTCTGTTTGGCCAGAAACGCATCGTAACCGATTCGGTAATCGGCGGTGGCAAAGTAATCAAAATTGGCGCGCCGCTCGGCATCAGTCAAGGGCTGTGGTGCCGGCGTTAGACGCCGAATCATCTGCTTATGCCAGCGCGCCACCAAGGGCGCGCCCGCCACTATACGCGCGACGCTGGCCGCCGTCTCGGTAGCCAGCGCCGCATCCGACACCAAGCGCGTGAGCAGGCCTTTGGCGGCGGCCTCCTCTGCACACCATACGCGGCCCTCGACCAATAACTCAAGGGCAACCGCGCGCCCAACCAAAGGCAGTACAGCCGCTAGCTCATCATAGGCAATGGCAAACCCCAAGCGATTAATCGGCACACCAAAGCGCGCGCTGGTAGCCGCTATGCGCAGATCACATTGACAAGCCAACTCCAGACCGCCCCCCACACAGGGGCCGTAGATCATGGCCACTGTTGGATGCCGACAATCGCCCACCGCGCGCAATGCGCCATAGACCCACTCATGGTGATAGACCTCGCCTTGGGCGGCGTTGTTGCGCAAGGTCGCAAATTCGGCAATATCAGCACCGGCGGCAAACGCTTGCTCACCGGCTCCGCGCAACACCACACAGCGCACGGCATCATCAGCAGAGACTTGTTGCATCACCACCGCCAGTTGTTGCCACATGGCTACGGTGAGCGCATTTAACTTGTCTGGGTTGTCGATCAGCACGGTGGCGACCGCACCCTCGCGCTGGAGCCCAATAGCACCACTCGTCATGCCGTTGTTCTCATCATTGTTCTCATCGTTGTTCTCATCGTTGGCTGCTGAAGGTTTAGATCCCGTTTACGGATTTACTTTACGAAATACTATGCATGACCAAAAATCATACTAGCCAGCGCCTGTGTGCATTTAACTTGGCCATACGCCACGCCAATACGCTGCCGCCATAAACACCACCAAACCGCTCACCAGGGCCACAAACATATTGCGCCCGACTATACGATACGCAGCCCACGCCACCACACAGGCCAGTAGCCGATCTGTCAGCGCAGTGTGCGCCATCAAACCCGTGGGCAACACCATGATGCGCGCAATCAATCCCGCCACTAATGCATAGGCCACACACGAGACCCATTCAAACGCGGGGCTTTGCGGATTTAAGCGCCCCGCTAACAACACGCCCAACAGCCGCCACACATAGGTGGCCGCGCCGCATGCCAAGATCATTCCCCACAACGGCCACACCACAGGTTCGGTCATGGTGCCGCCTTTGTGTGCTGGCTTGATTGTGGATGATCTGAATTCTGAGGGTCCAATTGTTGAGCATCCGATTGTGGAGGGTCTGTCGGCTTTGGTGTTGCAGGTTTGCGGCACCACCAGGCGATGGTCCCCCCAATTAAACCTGCACCCAGCAAGCTCCAATTCGAGGACAACGTTTGCAACACCAGTGCCGAGATTGCCCCGCCAAGCAATGCCAGCACCTGCATCCGTGATCGGGCCTCTCCCACGAGTGTCACAAAAAAATACAAGGGCGTGAGCAGCGCTAAACCAAAACGTGCCAAGGGCGGCAGCGCACCAATTAATAACACACCAATCACGCCGCAGATTGCCGCCGCACTGATGCATAGGGTTGAGAACCCTACAAAATAATACCAACGCGCTGCGATATCGGTGCGCAACGCGTGCTCGGTGGCGGTTTTAGGATGCGGGTCGCTAAAGCGTTGCATGGCCACCGCCCATGTGGTCATGGACACCAGTTGTGCCGCCACTAAAAAATGCCACAAACGCCGACCGCCACTGCGCTCACGCATCAATACCATCAAGGTCAAGGTCATGGGTAAAAACCGTGCGGCACTCAAAGACACCGCAAACACAGTCGCCGTCAACGCCGCACCACCACCGGCCATCTCGAGCAACACCAACTGCCCTGGCAGCGCCCAAATCGCAAACGTGGCCATCAGCATCATCCACACCGAATAGCCTGCATCCGCGACCAAAGACCCATAGCCTAAGAAGCCTGCGCCCAAGACTGCGGCAGGCACACCCAAGGCTTCAATGATGCCAAGCTTGAGCGCTTGCTGATCGAGCGCTCTCAAGTCTTGGGGGGGCGCACTTGCGCTGTGGTGTTGGGCGCGGGGGTCATCGCGGCTGATTCTAAAAATGTCGTCAACATGGCCAATTGCTGGGCACTTTGTTGACGCACTGTTTGCACATCACAACCCGCCCAATCATAAAAGCCGCGCCCTGCCGCCAGACCCGTCTCACCCCGTGCGACCAGGGCCTGCAAGCTGGGGTTGGGTGTGTGGTTATGAAATAACTGCGGCACAATAGAGGCTTGCGCACCAGCATGAATAGCCAGGCCCGCTATATCTTTTTGTTGCAATAAGCCGTTCACGCACATGCGCGGGGCTAACATGCGGCGCACTGCATGATCGATATCGGCGGCACTGGCCACCCCAGCCTCCATCAAGTAATAGGCTTCGTGCAAAATGGCGTGTTGCAGTCGATTCACTAAAAAACCCACAATGGGCTGATACAACACCACCGGTTCTTTACCGGTTTGGCGTAAGGTTGCCGCCATCAAATCAACCAAGGCTCGTGGCGTTTGCGGGCCTGCCATCACTTCAACAATCAAAGCTTCATCAGCCGGCATAAAGTAGTGCAAACCCACAAAGCGTTCGGGGTGACGCAAGGGCTGGGCTAACGCCACCAAGTCCAGACCCGAAGTGCCCGTCGCCAAAATCACTGGGGCATCTGGCCATTGCGCTTCGATCTCGGCATAGACCCGCTGCTTGCTGGTGATATCTTCAGGCACCAACTCCAAGACTACATCAGGCGGGGTGTCTGGTAGCTCGGACACTGCTACTACTCCAGGCGGCAGATCGCGCAAGTCGCTAGCGCGGCTACTGCGCACCATAGTCTTAAAGCCGTGGCGGGCAAAGCTGCTGGCGACACCGCTACCCATGACCCCATAGCCATAGATCAAAATCGAGCGAATCTGATGGTCAGCAGCAAGCCAACGATCCTGCGCTGTGCGCATATAAACTTTCTTAGTGAATTGGGGGTATAGGCTAACCAAGTTGGCCGTCCTTGCCAACCCAAGCGCGTGACCGGTTGACTCGGTGAGTGCGTTCACCCATGAACATCAAACTGTATGCATCATGATCAGCAAGCAATCCGCCTCGGCACCCAAGCCTGCCGGTTGCGCGCCCAACGCATCTGCACAATGTAAACAATGGCGCGCACTACCCATACATTGTTAAGCGAAATTCTATTCAATTATTTAATTATTTAATTATTCAATTATTCAATTATTCAATTATCGCCCATACAGTTTATCGTTAAATACCTGATTTTATTATATTATTTTGTAGCGTCCCGTTCTATTGCCACCAACAACACAGTGGGGGTGGTTCGCACGAGCGCTGGCCTAAGGTGCACTGTCGACCGGGCGCAAGTCAACATTCTCCAAGCCTAAGCACCCTGAGAACATACGTTTCAGCGCTAGACAAACAAGTTGGGCTTCACTGCGTCTAGAAAATGCATATTTCAGGTTCATTGCCGAAAAATCACTCATGAGTCCACGGTGAAGTGTCGACCACCACGATTCATCAAACCGATTCCGCCAATCTACCCCCTCTACACCTTACACCACCTAAATAATGGACTAACACATTGCTGGCGGCACCTAATCCGCGTATTTTGAATGACTTTTATTGTCCGTCTTTTATATTGCCCGTCTTTTTTATTTGTTCTAAAGGAATCTCATGGCTACTACCGCGACCCACAAAGCTGCTGTCTGGTTTGACGATGGCAAACGTCCCAATGTTGCCGACTCTCTCGAAGTCTTAGGCGGTGTCACCGTACATCGCTTAGAGTTTGATGGTCCCGAGTCCGATAACTGGGGGGCACTGTCGGCCTCACAAATCTATTGCATCACTTCAGCCCGCGACGAGGTGCCCGATCAATACAAGTGTCACGCCGATTTAATAGCCCGCTGTCCGGACTTGCTTGCAGTCTCCACCACCGGCGCCGGCTACGACACGGTGAACGTCGAGGACTGTAATGCGGCCGGTGTGTTGATTGTGAATCAAACTGGTGCCAATGCCGATGCGGTAGCCGAACACGCGGTCGCGATGATGCTCTCGCTCACTAAAAAAATCCCCCAAACCGATCGCTCTCTGCGCACCGAGCGCGGGGTGAATCGCGAAACATTTAAAGGCTCTAACGCCCGCGGTCGCACCGTCGGTGTGATTGGTATTGGTAACGTCGGACGCCGGGTCGCCCGCATCTGTGGCAAAGGTCTAGAAATGCCGGTATTAGCCTACGACCCTTATCTGAGCGCTGAACAAATCGCGGCACTCGGCGCCACCAAAGTTGATCTGCCTACCTTGCTTGCTCAATCGCGCTTTGTATCGGTGCACTGCCCACTCAATGACGAGACTCGCGGCATGATTGCTGCGGCCCAGCTTGCGCAAATGCCACAAGGCGCATTTCTCATCACTACCGCGCGCGGCGGCATCGTCTCGGAAGTCGATCTCGAAACCGCATTAATCAGTGGCCATATTGCGGGTGCAGGCCTCGATGTGTGGGCACAAGAGCCGCCACCACTCGATCATCCCTTACTCAAATTTGATAATGTGATTTGCACTTACCACACCGCTGGGGTTACCCACGATTCGCGCACGGCAATGGCCGATTGGAACGCTGATCAAGTCGTAGCCATTCTGAATGGCGAACGCCCACCGCGACTCATCAATCCCGAGGCTTGGCCGCGCTATGTTGAGCGCTATCAACGGGTGTTTGGAAAATCACCACAAGGCTAATAATCAAGGCTAATCAGCAAGGCTAATGAACCAGACATTCAGGAGAACCAAAAATTCAAACCCTGCTGAAATTTAAGCCCTTAGGCTCTTTAAGCTCTTAAGCTCTTTAAGCTATTTAGCGCTTAAACACTTAACTAACTATTTAAACACTTCAGTTCTTAAGCTCAGCAGGCATTTATACAACAAGGCGGCTTTGACACTGTGCTTCTACCGTGCCCACCGCCTTTTTTACACCCTCTCTTTGCTGCATCTCTGTACTGCATCTGTGCGCAATGACTCTTTACTATTTTTCTCTACAACGCCTACTACACCACCACTGCTGTTCTTTTACCCAAGACCACGGTCAGCAACACGGCACTGGCAAACAGCACATTCACCATCGTGATGGGTTCGCCCAGTACGGCATAGGCGCCAAACAAGCTTAAGAATGGTTGCAAGAGCTGCACCTGACCCACGCGGGCCACGCCACCCATGGCCAAGCCTTTATACCAAAACATAAACCCCACATACATCGAGATCACCCCGACATACACAAACCCATACACTGCGGCACTCGATAACTGTCGCCACTCAAAGTCCATGGCATGCCAGGTTAGCGCTAGATTCAGCGGCAAGGTCAATATCAACACCCAACTAATGACTGCGGTTGCCGACATGTGCTCAGATAACTTACCGCCCTCGCTATAACCCAAGGCTGCGCTGATTATCGCCAGCAATAACCACACATCCTCACGCACTACACCGCCACCACCGTTATACAACGCATAACAAATCACCAATACCGTACCCAACACAGCCATCGCCCAAAATGCGGGAGAGGGGCGTTCTCTAAACCGTAGCGCTCCGACCACCGCCGTCGCCAAGGGTAAAATCCCTAAGACAATCGCGCCGTGGGCTGCCGGTAGGGTTTGCATGGCTAGCGCGGAGAACACCGGAAATCCATAGACCACCCCCACAGCCACTATCGCCAAACGGCGCAACTGCGGCAGCGATGGCAAGCGCGCCCGCGTGTATAACAACCAACCCACCGCCATCAAGCCTGCCAAGGCAGCACGCCCAATCGCCACAAACAACGGGTTCATTTCCAACACCGCGACCCGCGTCAAGGGTAAGGTCAGGCTAAACATCGCCACCCCAATCAAGCCCCAGGCCATGCCTTGGGTTTCGGCTTGCATGACAGACCAGCGCTTCATCGCGCGTTGCGCTGGCTTGGTTGGGTCATGTTTGGTTGG
>CAISJL010000109.1 GCA_903885665.1 uncultured beta proteobacterium
AGGAGATTTCACTGGTATTGGAGTATTTGCAGATGCACCATTAGTCCTAGCGGTGAATCCCAAACTACCGGTGAAATCTGTCAAAGAATTAATTGAATATGGCAAGACTCATTCGAATATGCTGAATTGGGCCTCAGGTGGTACGGCTTCAACACAGGGACTTGCTGGCGTTTTATTTGGCATGACTGCTGGCATACAAACTACTCAGGTGCAGTACAAAGGTAGTTCACAAGGTTTGAATGATTTACTTGGTGGAAGTGTACAGTTCATGTTTAATCCGATGCCATCAATTATTCAACACGAACGCAGTGGGAAGTTAAGAATATTAGGTGTTAGCGGCACGCAGAAAATGACTAAATATCCAGAGTTTCCATTAATTTCTGATACGTTACCGGGTTATCATGCTTCAGGTTGGTTTGGTTTTGTTGCACCGAAGAAAACACCTCCAGCTGTTTTAGATTTATTGAATAAAGAATTCAATGAAATTATTAAAGAACCGGCGATGCGTGAGAAATTAATTGAAGATGGTTTAGAGCCCAAAGATATCAAAAGAGAAGTTTTTAATAAGTTAATGGAAGATGAATTTATTAAATACCAAAAAATATTATCTACTCAAAATATCGTCAAAGAATAATAGATAAATTAAGGAGAATCACATGTTAACGATTAAAAGGTTATCTCTAACAGAAGCTAAAGTATTGATTGAAGGGGCAACCCAAAAATCATTAGAAATGAATATACCAATGTGTATCGCTGTAACGGATGAGTCTGGACATTTGATGGCCTTTGATCGTATGGATGGCGGAAAGGTAAGTAGCACCCCAATTGCTATTGATAAAGCTTTTACAGGTGCTGTTGCGCGCAAGGGAACGCATGTTTATAACGAACTGTGTCAGCCTGGCAAATCTACTTTTGGGATTCATATAACGAATGGCGGACACTTTAGCATCATTGGTGGTGGATTTCCGGTCACCGTAGATGGTCATATTGTTGGGGGTGTAGGAATAAGTTCTGGAACAGCTGCAGAGGATCAAGTGGTTGCCGAAGCGGCGCTCGTTTATTTTTATGAAAAAACTGGCTTTAAGGCTTAATTCTTATGTCAAAACTTCGCTTAACGCTTGCTTGTTGGAACTACGACCGAACACGTGCGTTAATGGAGGGAAGTGTTGTCCCAGAGGGAATTGACCTCAATTATTTAAGTTTGCCCGTAGAAGAGATTTTCTTTCGAACTTTAAATCATCAAGAATTTGATGTCGCAGAATTATCTCTTTCATCGTATTTACTTTCATTGCAAAAGCCTGAGAAACCATTTATTGCTATTCCAGTATTTCCATCTTGTGCATTTCGTCACTCTGGAATCTACATCAATACTAATTCAGGGATTAAAGAGCCAAAAGAATTAATTGGCCGACGTGTTGGAACCCCTGAATATCAAATGACAGCTGCTGTATGGATTCGTGGGATATTGCAAGATGACTATGGTGTACCATTTGATCAAGTTAATTATTTGACGGGTGGAGCTGAGCAACCGGGACGAAGTGAAAAAATCAAATTGCAATTACCGCCTAATATTAAAGTAGAGCCGATTGCGCAGCATCAGACCTTATCTCAAATGCTTAAAGATGGGGAGATAGATGCGCTTTATACGGCCCGTACGCCGTCTTGTTTTCAGGAAAGTAACCCGCATATTCAAAGATTATTCCCAAAATATGGAGAAGTTGAACGTGCTTATTATTTACAATCTAAGATCTTTCCGATCATGCATGTCATAGCGATCAAACGCAGTGTCTATGAAGCTAATCCATGGATTGCGATGTCGCTATATAAAGCCTTTTTAGCTTCGCAAAAACTGGTTTATCAAGACATGAAAGAAACGGTTGTATTAAAAACCATGTTTCCTTGGATGAACTATTACTTAGATCAAGTAAGAGCTGAAATGGGAGAAGATTATTGGCCTTGGAATATTTCTGGAACGCAACATAATATTGAGACTTTGATGCGATACTCTTGTGAGCAAGGACTGCTCAAGCGCGCATTCAGTATGGCAGAAATTTTTGCTCAAGAAACATTTACTGGATTTAAGATCTAATAAAAAGTTGTGCCTTCGAAAAAAGGCTGCAACGGTCTTATCAAAATCTAAATTTAATAAGATGTATTCAAATACGGCTTACTGACCTAGGCTTAAACTAAAGATTTAAATTAAAATTTTTTACCTCAAATCTTAAAAATATATTATTCTCATATTGTCAAAAATATAATAATTTGGAGATGTACAAGTGACCAACCTAAAAAAGTATTTTCTGATTGCAACTTTTTTGTCTAGTTGTTTAACATGTTTACATGTCTTTGCAGATAATTATCCGGTAAGACCGATCAAGATTATTGTGCCATTTCCTCCTGGTGAAACAGGCGATCTCATATCACGTATGCTTGAACAGAAAATTTCTGATCGTTTAGGCCAACCTGTCATTGTTGAGAATCGACCTGGCGCGGCTGGTATTATTGGCGCAGATTTGATTGCTAAGGCAGAGCCTGATGGATACACGATTGGAGTAGGGCAAGGAGGTAATTTAGTTACTTTACCCCACACTAAGAAAAATTTACCTTACAATCCGCTCAAAGATTTTTCTCCTATAACTATTTCTACTTTTAATTATCTTGTAATCACTGCAAATAATAAGACTCCATTCAATACGGTAGCTCAATTAATCGACTGGGCAAAAAAAAATCCGGGAATGCTAACGGTTGGAACAAATGGTGAAGGAGGTTTTCCACATTTAACTTTCGAACACTTTGCACAAAGTGCGAATATTAAATTTAGCCATATTCCGTATAAGGGCGCAGCACCTGTTCAAAATGATTTAATAGGTGGTCAGATTATGGTGAGTATAGGAAGTATCGCTAGCCAAATTACACAAGTAAAAAACGGTAATATCAAAATGATTGGAATAACCAATGAAAAAAGGGTACCCATGAATCCTCATTTTGAGGCGATAGCTGAAACATTACCGGGTTGGTATTCAAATGGTTGGCATGGCTATATAGCACCAGCAAAGACACCAGCCTTTATTGTTGCAAAATTAAATGATGCGATTAACTTTGCAC
>CAISJL010000110.1 GCA_903885665.1 uncultured beta proteobacterium
TGCCGTGACTAATCTCAACGAATCACCGCTTTCTATACTGCAGTTCTACACCACTGCACCGTATCCGTGTAGCTATTTACCGGAACGCATGGCTTGCTCAGAGGTAGCCACACCTAGTCACCGCATAGATACTGCGGTCTACGCCGAACTAGTACGCGCCGGATTTCGGCGCAGTGGCAGTTTTACCTACAGACCTAAATGTAGTTATTGCACCGCTTGCGTACCCATACGCGTGTTGACCCAACAATTTAGAGCCAATCGTAGCCAGCGCCGTGCTGCCAAACTACACGCCAACCTAGTGGTACGTGAGTTAGCTTTAGATTTCGATGCCGAGCACTACGCCTTGTATTTGCGTTACCAATCCCGACGCCATCCCGGTGGCGGCATGGATCTCGATAACGAAGAGCAATACCGTCATTTTTTGTTGCAAAGTCATGTACGCTCGAGCTTGCTCGAGTTTCGGGATGGCGCAGATCTGCGGATGGTGAGTGTGATTGACCACCTCGCCGATGGTCTGTCTGCGGTCTATACATTTTTCGACCCCGACCTACCCGGCACGAGCTTTGGGATTTACAACATTCTGTGGCAAATCAACCATTGCCAACGCTTAGGTCTACCCTATCTGTATCTGGGCTACTGGATTACCGAGAGCCCGAAGATGTCCTACAAAGCTCAATTCCAACCCACTGAGGGTCTCACCGGCATGCGTTGGCAAGCGCTCGGTAATTAGACATAACCATCCTATGCGTATCCTGATTATTGAAGACGACACCACGATCGCAGCCAATCTTTATGATTTCTTGCAAAACCTGGGCCATGTGGTTGATGCCGCTGCCGATGGTCATAGCGGCCTACACCTAGCACTCAACGAAACCTTTGATGCGATCGTACTCGACTTAGGGCTGCCAGGCATGAGCGGGCTCACCCTGATGCAAAAACTTCGCCAAGAGTCTTATATTGAGACGCCGATTCTGATCTTAAGTGCACGCGACACGCTAGAGGACAAACTCGAAGGTTTTAACCATGGCGCTGATGATTACTTAGTCAAACCCTATTCACTCAAAGAAGTCGCCGCGCGTCTAATCGCGCTCCACAAACGCAGCACTGGCCGCATCACGAATCGCACCCTACAGGTGGGCACGCTCACCTTAGACCCCAAAACCAAAGCGGTGTATTACGTCGGCGAACTGGTGAGGCTACCTCCCAAATGCTTGGGCATTCTCGAATTATTAATGCGTGAACCAGGCCAAGTGGTAAGTCGCGCCGACATCGAACACGCAGTCTGGGGCGAGGCGCAGGAGACCAGTGATACCCTACGCAGCCATCTTCACATGCTAAGGCGCACCCTCACGGCGATGGGCGGTCAAGACCCCATCGAAACGCTACCTGGCGTCGGTTACCGACTACTGGCGCATGCGCCATGAAGGCACTCAATCTTAGGCTCAGAGTCGCGGCTGTGGTTGCACTCACCTGCCTCACGGTGGTGGGGCTTCTGGCTTGGACACTGTATGACGCATCGATTGCATTAGAAAACACACTAGTTGAACAAATCGTCAACGAAGAGATGACCTTTCTCATCCACCAACATCAAAGTCAAGCCGACATCTTTCGCGAACCTGGCCCCAATGTGCAGTATTACATCGTGCGCAGCAGTAATGATCGGGAGCGCTTACCACTAGCGCTACGTGACCTCAGTGCCGGCGAATACAATATTGGCAAAAACAAACAAGCGCTTCATGTCAGCGTGCGCTTAGTCGATGGCTTACTCTTAATCGTCGCCTATGACTCAGGCCAACACGAAGAGCGCCGCCAGCAATTTAAAGAGTTACTGTTAATTGCACTGACCACCATCATCTTTACTGCCGCAGGGCTAGGCTATTGGCTAGCAGGCATCATCACCCACCAAATCACCAACCTAGCCACTCAAGTCGCCGCCCTTGACCCACGTGCCGCACACGAACCGCTGGCACATCGCGGTCAAGATCTAGAGGTTGCCACACTGGCCCGCGCCTTCGACCAGTATCAAGAGCGGATCCGCGATCTGATTGCACGCGAACAAGAGTTCACTGGCAATGCTAGCCACGAATTACGCACACCACTGACCGCAATTCGCACCAGCTGTGAATTACTCGAAACCGAAATTGGTCTATCCAACAAAGCGCTATTACGGGTTCAAGGCATTGCCAGCGCAGCTGAACGCATGACCAGTCAACTTGAAACTCTGCTATTCCTCGCCCGCGACTTAGCACTGGATCGTAATGATCGGGTAGCGCTAGCTGAATGTGTAAACCTCGCGATCGCGCCATGGCAGAGCGTGATTGAACAAAAAGGCTTGCGCTTTAGCAATCACATCGCCACCAACATTAGCATTGACATCAACCATCAAGCGCTAAATTTAGTGCTTGCGAACATACTTCGCAATGCCGTGCAATACACCGAACACGGCCAGATCGAAGTGCAATGGCAAGCGCCCATACTGAGCATCCGAGATACTGGCCCTGGCATTTCCCAACAACACCAACAACGCGTCTTCGATCGCCGCTACCGCGCTCATAACGACAATGATGGCTATGGCCTAGGTCTGGCCATCGTCAAGCGCGCTTGTGACCACTGTGGCTGGCCAATTCAAATGCATAGCGCCAGCGGCGGTGGCACTCAATTTGAAATCACCTTGCCACTGGTCACGCCATTGCCCATGCACACCTAGGCTGCCAGATCACTAGCATCAGCAACGCTCAAACCCTATAAATTCAATAACCACATGATTTTTATAGCTATTTTATAAGGTGTTACAATCTGACTTAGCCTTACCCTTTAATAACCACCCTCACTAATCCGACTATGTATACACTGGTTCGCCCCATACTCTTTGCTCTAGATGCCGAGAAAGCCCATTACCTCACCCTCGAGAGCCTGAACTGGGCCTATCAATTAGGCCTCATCACCCCCAAGCACAACGCGGCGCCTGAGCAATCCGTTCAAGTCATGGGTTTAAATTTCCCCAATGCCGTGGGCTTAGCTGCCGGATTAGATAAAAACGGGTCTTATATTGACGCCCTCAGTTGCTTAGGCTTTGGTCATATCGAGATTGGCACGATCACCCCTAGGCCCCAGCCCGGCAATCCACTCCCCAGAATGTTTCGACTACCCCAAGCACGCGCCCTCATCAATCGTATGGGCTTTAATAATCACGGTGTTCAGGCCTTAATTGAAAACGTCAAGCGCGCCCACTACAGCGGTATTTTAGGGATTAACATCGGCAAGAACTTTGATACACCAATAGACCAAGCCGCCGAGGACTATCTGATTTGCCTACGCGCGGTCTACTCCCACGCCCACTACGTCACTGTTAACATTTCCTCACCCAACACTCAAAACCTCCGGCAACTCCAACACAGCGACGAGCTGGGCATATTGCTCTCAGCAATCCAAGCTGAACGCCAACGTCTGAGCGATCAGCATGGGCGAGCGCTACCGATTGCCGTAAAAATTGCGCCCGACCTAGACTCACAACAAATTCATGCGATTGCCGATCTATTAGTCACCCATAAAATCGATGCCGTCATCGCCACCAATACCACCATCGCACGCGATGCCGTCAGTGGGCTGACGCACGCTCACGAGGCTGGTGGTTTAAGCGGTGCACCGTTAAAAGTCGCTGCCCAATCGGTCACAACCCAACTCGCGCAAATACTACAAGGCGCACTACCCATCATTGGCGTGGGTGGTATTCAAACCGGCCCAGATGCCACCGAACGAATTAACGCTGGTGCCCAGCTGATTCAGGTCTATACCGGTTTAATCTACCGCGGCCCGGCCTTGATCGACGATTGCGTGCAGGCGATTGCGCGCGAACACGCCAGCACATCACGCCACTAAGCAAGCTTGCAACCGCGCCACCCATGGACAGCGCCGCCATCAATGCCTGCTTACCGCAGACCCAATGTCAGCAATGCGGCTTTGCCGGATGTCAGCCCTATGCTGCTGCGATTGCAACCGGTGAGGCTACCATCGACCAATGCCCGCCCGGTGGCCGCGCACTAGTGATTGAACTCGCACAGCTATTGAATATCGCAGCGCCACCCGAGTCACCCAAGATCAGCGACGCGCCCCCAGTGCTCATGGCACACATTGACCCACAAACCTGTATAGGCTGCGCATTGTGCTTACCCGCATGCCCTGTCGATGCCATTATCGGCGCACGCCAATGGCTACACGTAGTGTTAACGCGTCAGTGCACAGGCTGTGGCTTATGCCTGCCACCTTGCCCGGTGAACTGCATCAGTCTCCACCCGACTGGTGCCAGCCAAGAGCGTCAGAGCCAACGCCAACGTGCACCTCAACTCGAACAACGCTACCGCATCCACCAACAACGCCAGCTCACCCGCAAGACGGAGCGCACGGCAAGCCCTGCACCGACTGCACGCCAAGCGCACAAACAAGCAATGGTGAGTGCCGCACTCGCACAAGCACAGCAACGACTGGCCGCACGTGGCACCCAGCACGCCAAACCTAAATCATTCAAACCTTAAATCGATTGCCCTCAAGCACGCATTACAACCATGAACCCTGCCAAGCGACACGCCATATTTGAACGTTTCTACCAAGCCAATCCCGAGCCACGCGGTGAACTTGAATTCAATAGCAGCTTCGAACTCTTAATTGCGGTGATTTTGTCAGCACAAGCCACCGACATCAGCGTCAACCGTGCTACCCGCGGTCTGTATAAAAAAGCCAACACCCCAAAAGCCATACTCAAACTCGGGGTGGCACGACTCGAAACCCACATTAAAACCATTGGCCTGTACCGTACTAAGGCGCGCAATATCATCGCTACTTGCCAGCAACTCCTGAGCGAGCACGACGGCCAAGTGCCCCATGACCGCGCAGCCCTAGAGGCCTTACCTGGAGTGGGACGCAAGACTGCCAATGTGGTGCTCAACATTGCGTTTGGTGAACCTACTATTGCAGTTGACACCCATTTGTTTCGAATCGCTAATCGTACCGGACTCGCCCCCGGTAAAACACCCTTAGCGGTCGAACAAAAACTGCTTAAAGTCGTACCCAAAGCATATCTACAACACGCCCATCATTGGTTAATTTTGCATGGCCGCTATGTCTGTATGGCACGTAAGCCTCTGTGCGCGAACTGTGTGATTGAGCGCTTGTGCGAATATCGCCACAAAACACCCCAGTTAGTATCATAAAAAAACGCCGAATCATCGGCGTTTTTTTGATCAGGCAACCAGAAAATATATTTCTGATTTTATTGGATATTTACTAAGGTGCTTATTAAGGTATTTACTCAGGTAATTACTAACGGACTTACTAAGATACTTACTATCGTACTTACTAAGCTATTTACTCAATCAATTAATATTAATATTTCACACTTAAACCGGTTTGGTGAGCATAAAACGCCGCCAAGTCTTCAATATCTTTTTGCGACAAATTCGCGGCATTACCATTCATAATTGCATTTTTACGCTCACCCGATTTGTAGTCAGACAGGGCTTTGACTAAGTATCTGTAATTCTGACCTGCCAAACGTGGAAAATCGGGTGCTGTGCTATTACCATCAGCGCCATGACAAGCGGCACAAGTTTTTGACTTCTCTTTAGCTGCATCCATATTCGAAGCTTGCGAGAGGCTACCAAGTAGCAAGCCGGCAAGCGCCAACGCGACCATCATTGTTCTCATATTCTTCTCCTCAATTCGGTTAATGCGCAGCTGACTGCACTGCAGCCGAACTGTAATAGGCTGCTAAGTCAGCCATATCCTGATCACTCAGACCAGTCGCAATAGCATGCATCGTGGCATTTTTGCGGTCACCAACGCGATAAGCCTGCAAGGCTTTCACAATATAGCTGGCATGCTGACCACCGAGCTTAGGCACTTCATAAGTCACCGGAAACGCCACTTTGTATCCGGGTATACCGTGACAGCCTGCGCACATCGCTGTTTTGGTCTTGCCTGCTGCTGCATTGCCTTCAGCAGCCACGGCTAAGCTGCTCCCTACAGAACCACACAGCATGGCTAACACGCTCCATTGAACCAGCTGCCGTTGCAATTTATACACGCTCGATTTCATGACAGTACGCTTCCCTGTTTAACAATCCAGGACGTTATTGTAGCGCAAAGCGCCTAGCAATCTGCTGAAAATTGCCGATTAACCCCGGAATAGTCGATAATCGAATCACCTGAACAAGGAATTTATAGTTGAAGCCGCTTGCTCGTCCCGCCACTGCCTGGTCAAAACTCGCTGATCGCCTACTGCCATTTTTAAAGTGGTGGCCCATGGTTGACCGTCAGACCCTACGCGCCGATGCCATTGCCGGCCTGACTGGCGCGCTAGTCGTATTACCACAAGGCGTGGCTTTTGCCACGATCGCCGGTCTACCACCAGAATATGGATTGTTTTGCGCAATGATTCCGCCAATCATCGCTGGACTCTTCGGTTCCAGCTGGCACTTAGTCTCCGGTCCCACCACGGCCATTTCCATTGTCATTTACGCGACCATGAGCGGGGTCGCTCAACCCGACACCACTGCCTATGTTCAACTGGTGCTCGCGGTCACGCTACTCACTGGTCTATTCCAATTGGCTATGGGTTTGGCGCGCATGGGTGCATTAGTAAATTTTATTTCACACACGGTAGTCATAGGCTTTACCGCTGGTGCCGGACTATTAATTATCAGCACCCAAATTAGCCACTTCTTTGGCATTCCCATGCCACGCGGCATCTCGTTTGCCCAAACCATGCAATACACGCTATGGGGTATTCATGAGATAAATCCTTATATTCTGGCAGTGAGTATGGTCACACTCATCACCGGCATCAGTTGCAAGCGCTTAGCCCCCCGCACGCCCTACATGATTATTGCAATGGTGAGTGGTAGCGCATTTACGTTGCTACTCAATCACCTACCGCAACTTGATGCCGCAGGACAAATTCAAACTGTCAAAGCCTTAAGCGTGTTGTTGCCACCATTTGCTGTGCCTGACTTATCACTAGAGCATCTGCGTCTATCCGCTTCAATCGCTGTTGCCATTACCTTATTAGGCCTCACCGAGGCCACCTCGATTGCCAAAGCCATTGCCGTGCGCTCAGGACAAACACTCAACGGTAATCAAGAATTTATCGGTCAAGGTCTGGCTAATATCATTGGTAGCTGCTTCTCCGCCTATGCCTGTAGCGGCTCTTTTAATCGTAGTGGTTTGAACTACGAGGCAGGCGCTCGCACTCCACTGGCCGCGGTGTTATCTGCGGTGTTTTTAGTTTTCATCCTGCTACTAGTCTCACCCTTAGTCCAATACCTACCGATTCCAACTATGGCTGCCATCCTATTTATGGTGGCCTATGGCTTGATTGATCTCGCGCAAATTAAACGCATACTTCGTACCAGCACCGCCGAGAGCGCGGTATTAGTAGTCACCTTGGGCGCAACATTATTTGTGCAGCTTGAGTTTGCTATTTACATCGGCGTTTTACTCTCATTGATGCTTTATTTAAAACGTACTTCCCACCCCTGGATTCGCGATGTTAAGCCGGACCCGGCACCTGGTAGCTATCACTTTTCAGCGGACACCGGACTGCCTGACTGTCCACAATTAAAATGCGTGCGCATTAATGGCTCCTTGTTTTTTGGCGCGGTCGATCACACCCAACACATTTTGCAAGCGATTGGTGAGGACACGCCGCAAAAGCATTTACTGATTGCAGCCAGCGGCATTAACTTTATTGACATCGCAGGCGCTGAACTGCTTGCCCGTGAGGCGCAACGACGCCAACAAATGGGCGGCGGCTTGTATTTCTATCGACTAAAAGATGAAGCGCTGGCCATACTCGAGCGCGGCGGACAGTTAGCGCAAATCGGTGCCGATTGTCTGTTCCCGGTAAGATCAGACCCCATCGCCACGATTTATCCCAAATTGGACCAGGGCATTTGCAGTAATTGCCCCTTACGCATCTTTAATCGCTGTCAGACACACTTACCCGATGGCAGTCCGAGACCGCATTGAATTTGAATCTATTTTCATTTTATTCATCATCTTAACTTAACTTAACCCAACCCAACCTAACCAATACTGAAACCACGCAAACTAATGGCAAATAGACTTTCTAAAATAGTGACCCGCACCGGTGATGATGGCACTACCGGACTCGCATCTGGCGACCGAGTTGCAAAACACCGCACCCGTGTCGCGGCTATGGGCGACGTTGACGAACTCAATAGCAGCTTAGGTCTCTTACTGAGTGAGCCGATCGCTCACGACCTTAGAGGCAGCCTGCTAGACATACAACATGATTTATTTGATCTCGGTGGTGAATTAAGTCTGCCAGGACACACCTTAATTAGCCTCGCGCATCTCGAGCGCTTAGATGGTTTGATCGCGCAATTTAATTCTGAGCTACCACCGTTGCGCGACTTCATTCTGCCAGGCGGCAGTCGCCCTGCAGCGCTTGCGCACATGGCTAGAACCATCTGCAGACGTGCCGAACGCACGGTAGTTGCTCTGTCCAGCGAAGAGCCAATTGCGCCACTCACTGGACAATACCTTAACCGACTCTCTGATTTATTATTTGTGATTGCTAGGCTATTAAATCGCGATACCGACCATGGTGACGTATTGTGGCAACAGGGCAGAAACGGAACTTAATGATCAATTGCTGGTTAAACGACTGGCAATACAGCGGTCTGCTGCTGCCACGCGTTAAGAAGCACCTGGCGTAGCCGTCAGCGTGCGGTTGCTACGCACTGCATCTAAGTGCTGACACAACTCTTTAGCAGCCAAGGCTAATCTCGGTGTCGGGCGCTGTAACCAATCCGCATTTAGGGCAAACACCGGGAGTTGCGATAGCGGTGACGGATAACGCTGCCAGCGGGTTGCCAGAGCAGTGTCCGTAGTATCGCTGTGCGTGCCTACAACGACTTGGGGCTTCCTCGACAATAGCGCTTCTAGTGAGACTTGTGCTGTTAATGTCGGCATACTGGCAAACACATTCGACCCACCACATAGCGCAATGACTTCGCTCACCCAATGCCCGCCATTGATGGTCATTAACGGTTGATGCCACAACGCATAGAACACTCGTAGCGGTGGCTCAGACTTGATTCGGGCACGTAAAGACTGCAGCGTGCCAGCCCAATTTGTACGTGCAGCTGCACTGTGCGCCAGAGTGCCCGCGCGCGTTGCAATCAACTCTAAAGCGCCACTAATATCATCTATCTGCGTAGTCTCTACAACCAACACCGTGAGGCCTAAGCGTTCCAGCCTAGCGATAACATGTGCCGGCGTACCACTCTTCCAAGCCAGCACCAAATCTGGTCGAAGCGCTAATAAGCGCTCCCAATTGATTTGCATGGCATCACCAACAATCGGTAGCTGGCGCGCTGCGACAGGGTAGTCACTAAAACGCGCCACGCCCACCAGTTTGTGTTCGGCCGAAACCGCATAAACCAACTCAGTCAAGTGGGGACTTAAGGTGACAATGCGCTGTGCAGTGGACGTAAAAGCAGGAGCGGGGGTAACAGTAGCACCGATACCTGCAGGTGCAGCCCAACACTGGACCACCAGCATGACCAAACACATGAAAAACCCTCTCATCATCTGAGGTGCAAAGACCATTGATGCGAGAGGGCTTGGTTGAGCGGCCGTATTAATCGGCGGCTACCGCCTTTAGGCGACGCTGACGAACCCCTTCAGCCAGACCCTCGAGCAGCGTTACACTCTCTTCCCAACCAATACAACCATCGGTAATGCTCACACCATAGAGTAATGGTTTGCCTGGCACCAAATCTTGGCGACCTGCCTGTAGGTGACTCTCAACCATCACACCAAAAATACGACCGTCTCCGGCTGCAATTTGTCCCGCCACATCCTCACCCACATTAACTTGGCGTGCCGGCTGTTTGCTACTATTGCTATGGCTAAAGTCAATCATAATGCGGCCTGGTAACCCAGCCTCAGCCAAGCCCTTAGCGGTGATCTCAATGCTCGCGGCATCGTAATTGGGGTTCTTGCCGCCGCGCAAAATCACATGGCAGTCTTCGTTACCGGTTGTCGAGACAATCGCTGAACGCCCCTCTTTAGTGACTGACAAAAAGTGGTGCGGTGCTTGCGCTGCACGCATTGCGTCAATCGCAATCTTGATATTACCGTCGGTGCCATTTTTAAAGCCCACCGGACAGGACAAACCAGAGGCTAACTCACGATGGATTTGCGACTCTGTAGTGCGCGCACCAATTGCCCCCCAAGCAACTAAGTCGGCAATATATTGCGGAGTAATCATATCTAGAAACTCACAGCCAACTGGCATGCCACCAGCATTGAGCTCTAGCAAGAGTTGCCGCGCCACTTGCAGTCCCTCGTTGATACGAAAACTTCCGTCAAGATGAGGGTCATTGATCAAGCCCTTCCAACCGACAGTGGTGCGGGGCTTTTCAAAATAAACGCGCATGACGACCAACAACTCTGAGGCAAAGTGTTGACGCGCGGTCATTAAGCGCTGAGCATATTCTTTTGCCGCTTTCACATCATGTACCGAGCAAGGTCCGATAATCACCAAGAGTCGATCATCAGCGCCATGCAATATACGATGAATCTCTTGACGGGCCGCAGCTGTAGTAGCGGCGGCCACTTCGCTCAACGGTAACTCTTGCATCAAGTGCGCAGGAGTGACCAGTTCTTTTATTTCTTTAATCCGCAAATCGTCCGTTTGATGCCCCATCTCAATCCTATCATTTCATAAAATTAGCAAATTAATCAATAAATTACGGCAGTTATTATAAACGATTACCGACGCTATTAAACGGTGCCGCCCACAGTCAAGCCATCGATGCGCAGCGTCGGCTGACCAACCCCCACCGGCACACTCTGGCCCTCTTTCCCACAGGTGCCCACACCTGAATCTAAGCGCATATCATTGCCAATCAAGGCCACTCGGGTTAAGGCATCCGGACCGTTGCCAATTAAAGTCGCACCTCGCACGGGGTATGTGACTTTACCATTCTCAATCATATAGGCCTCGGAGGCAGAAAACACAAACTTGCCACTCGTAATATCGACCTGACCGCCACCGAAATTCACTGCATACAAACCATGCTCCACGGAGGCAATAATCTCTGCTGGGTCGCGCTCGCCATTCAGCATATAGGTATTAGTCATCCGCGGCATTGGCACATGGGCATAAGATTCGCGCCGACCATTCCCGGTTGCGGCAACCCCCATTAAACGGGCATTCAGGCTATCTTGCAAATAACCCTTGAGAATCCCATCCTCAATGAGCACATTGCGCTGCGTGACATGACCCTCATCATCCACATTTAGCGAGCCGCGCCGCTGCGCAATGGTGCCATCATCCACCACAGTGACTCCAGGGGCAGCCACTCGCTCTCCAACCCGTCCGCTAAATGCCGAAGTGCCTTTGCGGTTGAAATCACCCTCTAAGCCATGACCAACAGCTTCGTGTAACAAAATACCCGGCCAGCCCGCACCCAAAACCACTGTCATCGTGCCGGCAGGTGCTGGTCGAGCATCAACATTTACTAAAGCCTGATGCACAGCTTTTTCAGCGTAATCTTTTAATATCGCATCGGTAAAGTAAGCGTAATCAAATCGACCACCACCGCCCGCACTACCTTGCTCACGGCGACCATCAGACTCGACAATCACTTGCAATGACAATCGCACCAGTGGTCGCACATCTGCGGCCTGCAAGCCATCACTACGCATCACCAACACCACTTCATACTCTGCCGCTAACGCCGCCATGACTTGGGTGACACGTGGGTCAATCTGCCGCGCCATGCGCTCCAAGCACTCGAGCAACGCTACTTTATCGGTAGCGCTCAAGCTGGCTAAAGGGTCTTGATCACCATATAAATTTAATGCAGTGGCACGCCGCGCCACTGCGGTGCTTGTGCTCTGTCCTTGCCGGCCAATCGCTCGGGTCGCTTGAGCTGCAGCTTCAAGTGCTGCGACACTAATCTCATCGGAATAAGCAAAAGCCGTTTTCTCGCCGCTGAGCGCGCGGACACCTACCCCTTGATCGATGTTAAAACTACCAGACTTCACGATCCCCTCTTCAAGACTCCACGACTCACTGCGCGAATATTGAAAATACAAATCAGCGGCATCCACTTGATGCGTCATGATTTGCCCAAAAATCGCATCTAAGTGCCTGGAATCTAAATGGTATGGATCTAATAACAAGCGCTGTGCTACTTCAAAATGATTTACCGCGATCATATAATTACTCAATTATTTCAATAAGTTAGGTTAAAATTTCAATATCCAATCAGACCTCAAACTACTGCAATCACAACCCCGGCGTGCGATGTGCCAAGGCCGGTAAACTTTGGCGAAGACGCGCAATGAGCGCCCGGTCCAAGCGCCCCAACACCACACCCGCATCCTGCGGCAAACGAGCCAAAACCTGACCCCATGGATCAATCAACATCGAGTCTCCATGCGTCTGCCGACCATTCACATGATAACCGCCTTGGGCCGGTGCTAGCACATAGGCTAAATTTTCTATGGCACGCGCCCGCAACAAGGTCTCCCAATGCGCCCGTCCGGTGGTTGCAGTAAAGGCTGCCGGCACTAGAATTAAATCTACCTCCCCCATGGCCCGATACAACTCGGGAAACCGCAAGTCATAGCAAATCGACAAACCAATCCGCGCAAAGGGCGTATCAAAAGCCACCACCTGCTGACCATGCTCAATTGTCAGCGCCTCAGCATAGCGCTCGTCACCCATCTCAAACCCAAACAAATGAATTTTGTCATAGCGTGCAACACATTCACCACTTGGGTTATAGACCAAGGTGGTATTCATGACTTTATCGGGCACACTAGCGACTAAAGGCACAGTACCTCCCACCAACCAAATTCTATGACGCTGCGCAGTGTGCGCTAAAAACGTCTGAATGGGGCCGCTGCCAAAAGGTTCACGCACTGCCACCTTATCAGTATCCGTCATCCCCAGAATTGCGAAATACTCAGGCAAGGCCACTAATTGCGCCCCACCCTCAGCTGCCTCGGCGATCAATTGCGCAGCCTGCGCTAGATTCGCAGCCACTTCAGGACCAGACACCATCTGCACCGCTGCGACACAAATACTCCCTGCAGACGCAGGCGATTGGTCAATCTGGCTTTGAGCAACCTTATCTTCTGTCATATTGTCCACACTCCGGTTTGCACTCTAGTTGACACTCCAGCAGATACTCCAAGACCCGACTCGATCCCCAATAGATGTTAGTTATACTGCATTGTTAGCTGCTCTGAGTAGCTCGTTATTCTGAGTAGCTCGTTATTCTGAGCAGCCCGTCATTCTGAGCGGTCAGCCATACCATGCATCTAATCAAGAGCCAGATTCTAAACGATTCACTGACGGCTATTAAATGGAATCACCGCCCGCCATCACTCAGCGTCCATCAATTAATTCTACGCGCAATTGCTTCAGCTCCCCATCTACACGCAATTGCAGACGCCGCCCATCCACTCCTAAGGCCAGCAACCAAGCCCGCAACTCCTCGGCCTGATGGGTCATCTCTGCACTGGCACCATGCGCAATCACTAATTGGGACTGCGCGCGCCCCAAATGCGTCAATACAATCTTGCGCAGCACAGGTAAAGCCATCACTGCCTGGGCAGAGCGCGGTCTATCCCACAACTCGAGTGGAATGTCTTGCGCCATCAAACCTGCAACAGGCCATAGCACGCATAAAAGCACCCCCAACCGGAGAGTGCGGATCATGGAGAAGCCTGGGTAGCTGGACTACGTTCAACTTTAGCAACCAGAGGGTCCGTCCAAGTACCACTCACATCAAACTCATGGGCAATTAATTGTCCAAACGGATCGCGCAATAATTTCTGCGCCAAATAAGCTGCTACCCCAGCTACAGGTCCAGCGAGCAAAGCTCCAGCAACCGCCATGGAGTCCGAGACTTGGGGGGTTACCTTCACTCGCAATGCCTGGGTCTCTTTCGCTAAATCAACCTGCCCCGACATAACGACTCGTGCCGACGGGCCGACCAACTTCCAATTATCTGTAGACGCTATACCTTTATTCACGGTCACAGCTGCGCTAATTTCATCAAACGCCAAACCTTCACTGAAAATATCTCTAAAATCTAAAGATAATCGTCGCGGCAAAGATTGCAAACTCAAGACGCCCAGTAATTTACCAATCCCCGGGTCAAGTTTTTCAAACTGCCCCCGGTTAGCTTCTAAATTGAACTCGCCAGATAGCGTTGGATAATCTAACTGTTGGGGCGAACCCAGCCAAGCCAACTGGCCATTGAGTTTGGCATTGCCACGCCGCACCCCGCCCGCAAAACCCATACGCGTCAACCAAGCACCCACATCAGCGACCTCTAAGTGCACATTGGCTTGAACTCGCGGGCGGGTCAACCATGACTGCCAGTAACCATCCATCCGGAACTGGCTCTCTGGTGTCGTCATCTCAAGTCGCTCAATCCGCCAATCCCGTTGCTGTGATTTCGCCATCAAGGTCAACCGTCCCAAGGGGTGACCGCCCAGACGCATCTCATCAACAACCACATCCAAACTGGGCCAATTCGCACTTGTGCTCTCCAGATTGGGAACACCATCTACGGGACGCGATTCAGCCACCGCACCCGATTGTACGTGCGGTGTCTTTGCTGGCCAATTAAATCGCCGGAACCGTGCGACCAATTGATTGGGTGTGGCCGCCATATTCGTGAACCCAGCACTACCTGACCGCCAAGTCAGACTACCCTCGAGATCGCGCCCACGAAGGGCAGCCAAATAAACTCCGCCCTGTTGAGCGCTTAACTTGACACCCATATCTGCCAACATTCGATCGGCAACCCACAGTTCACCAATACGTACATCCACTGCTGATAAGGTAAAACTACTAGTGTTTGAGCTAGCGCCAGCTTTGCTCATACCCAGATGATATTGATCGTGCCAACTGAGCCACTCCGCCACATCGATGGATTTGAGCGCACCAGTAATCGATAGCCCTGGGCGCTCTGGCTCGGGCGCTACACCAGGGCCAACCCGTATAGCTATACGATCAACCGTAGCCGCAGGCGCTGGTGAGGTGGCCGCAGTGGCTGTAGTGGCTGTAGTCGTTGTGTTAGCAAGCGCGTTTACAGCTGCGCCAGTACGCCGCAACATGACCGCACTCAACCATTGCCCAAGTGACAATGTCATTCGCTCTTGCTGCGCGCCGGTATAGCGTCGCTCCAGATGCAGCGGCAAAATTTCATTCGCCACCTTGCTAAATGGCTGAGGCCCTTGAATCACCAAGCCTTGTAGCGTCGAATCCACAATCAAATCCGCACGGCGGTTGCGCACAACCAAGCTACCCCGCCAATCCGTAGCACCGCGCGCCCAGTTCAACCACTCCAAGCCACCAGCACGACGTACCGCATCGGCATTAATACGACCTTGAAATTGCACATTAACTGCAGCGTCCGTTTGAGTGCCCGCACTCATGGTAAGCGGCCCCCCGAGAAACTGGGCTGTGAGTTGCGGCACTCGCACACTGCTTTCATTAAACTCTAGACGGCCATTGACTTGCTCAAGAGCTGGCCATCCCGAATCTAACAGCACTTGATTGTTCAACCATTGATACTGACCTTGCACCTTGCTATTGCGTAAATTACGGAGCGGTAAAGTCAAATTTAACTCCAAACGCCCTCGCCCTTGGGCTTGCATGCTCTCGGTAAAGCCATTGATCATACGATCTACCGGACTGTTGGTAATAAAGTTCAGAAACTCACTAGTCGCTGCCTCTCCTTCACCGCTGACTTGCAAAATCTCATCACGATGTAGCGCATCAGGGATCAGCGCTTTAATTTTAGTCAACAACACGCGCCCGCTATACGCCTGTTTCGCTAACACCTGAACTTTTTGATTCGACATTAAAAAGTCACCCTCAATGCCTGTCAGCTGAGGCCAACTCGGACCATACTCCAAGGTGCCACCTTTAATCTGACTCGACACCTCAAACAACCCTTGGCGCTCCTCTGCAAATGGGAAATCCTTCAAATTCCCTTTGACCCGAAACTTTAAATCACGCGCTTGCCCTGCAACCAAACCACGACTCAACCAAGCGAATGCATCTTTAGACATCATCTTCGGTAAATACGCGGGCACACGTGGAATCGCAATCGCATTGAGTTGCGCACTCAAGTCCATTACCCCGGGCCCCTCTTTAGCCGTCTTGTACTGACCAGACACAGTAGCTGAGAAATCCGGATTGGACAGATTCAATTGGTTCAAACGTAACTCGATCAAGCCAAGATGATTAATCCAAGACAGCTGCCCGGCGAGCCGACTAAAAACTAAAGTCTCCCGAAATACTGTGGGCAACTCAAGATTACCCTTGGTGACATTTAAATTGACAATGCCACCTTTGTCACTGCCATCAATATGCCCACTGAGACCTGAGAAGCCTGGCATTCGCCCTTGCGTTTTCAGCGCCAAGTTAGCAACCTGCGCGCGCACTGTATAACGCTCCAACTGCGGCCAATTACCTTGCCAGCTCAAAGCCATATCTTGCACCGTGCCACTTGGACTTAAATCAACTAAGCGCTGCCGTAACTCGGTTGCCAAAGGTAAGTGATCCACTAACTCTATTAGCGGGGCAATCTCCAAATGACTTACTTTGATCTCGCCTGATATACGCTCAGGACTATTGATCTGCGACAACCTTAAATTCAAATCAAACGGTGGCAACTGCGCTCGCCTTCCTTGCACCAACTGCAGTTGCTTTGTTGTTAACTCAAAGCCCTCGGTTGAGCGTTGCCACGAAAACCGCCCCTCCAACAGACGTAAATCTAACTGCGGCAAATGACTGGCTAAACGAGTTTGCACATCGCTTAACTTAACATCGGCAATCACTCCATTTAAATGATCATGGTCAAAATTCAACCACGCCCGCACACCACCCTTGCCACGTGGAAAATGAATCGGAAAATCCAACCATTGCTGCCACGCTGCAATATTTGTTTCAGCCAGATCAACAAAAATCTTGCCTTGTAAGCTAGCGGCTAGACGATCTAAATTTTCACCTTCGAGATCGGCACGGATATCTACAGGGGACGACAATGCTACAGGTGGCTCCGCACGCAAGCCCAGGCGATGACGCTGACCACGATTCATCAACCGAAACTGTAAATTCTCGAGAACTAACTGCGGCGCAGCACGGCTCTGATCCTCCCAAACCACCCGAGCGCCATGAATCTCAATATCGCGCTGAGCAAGTATCCAACGCGCGAACCCATCATCGTGGCGCTCCTGCATATTCAGTAATACACCACCCACCGTAATCGCCCCCTGCGTATCACGGCGCACATTAAGCACTGGCTGATAAATATCCAGCGCATGAAAGTCAACGCGCTGTTGTATAAGCGACTGCCAAGATAAGGTAGCAGCTACTCGGGGCAATTCAAGCGCGGGCTGCTGGGCTTGATCGAGCATAACAACCTCGGTGAGAATTAAGCGCGGTCTCAAACCATCCCAACTGCCACGCAAATCACCAATCGTAATTTGATGTCCAGTCGCCTCACTCAACATCTGCACAATCTCACCACGATACACGGCTACATTGGGCAATATCCAATAGCGCAGGGCAAGAATAGTCGAGGCGAACACCAACCCGGCCATTAAAATGATCCATGTCAGTATTCGATACAGTTGCACAGTACCGCTAAAGACCCAGTGCTTAAAAAAACGATGCGCCATAAACCTCTTTGCTCGACGTCACAATACGTGTCAACACGCGAATTAACTCTTCAATAAGAGGGCTCAATTGTTTAACTACGCCCACAAAACTCATCCCCATTACCAACCTTCATCTACACCTGCAGCCCAAAAAATAAAATTGATAATAAAATCAGATACTTATAATATGTAGCTCACTGCAACTTCACTAAAAGATTGGCACCCCCATTTTAACGCGATCTGGACATGGAATCGAACCCTCAACAAAACAAACCCAGTAGCGCAAGCCCGATCCCCCAGGCAATTAGCTACAGTCGGTATTTAGAACGACTCTGCCAAGCGCACGCCGGGCTATCAAATCATTTACGCTTAGATCAGTGGTCACAGCCCTTTTTAGCTGCAGATATGCGTCAATACTTGGATGCGGCCACAGTCAACGACAGCCACAGCCTAGGGATTAGACTGCGCGAATTACGCCAACAGGTGATGGCGCGACTGATCGTGCGCGACCTGAGTAATCTTGCCAGCTTAGATGAGGTGGTGACCACAATCACCATCTTCGCTGAGATTGCCATTCAAAGCGCACTCCACCGCTTGCAACAGGAATTAAGCCTACTGCATGGTCAACCGCGCGGACTGAGCGCAGGCGAGCCGCAACAACTGCACGTGATTGCTATGGGCAAACTGGGCGGTTCAGAACTCAACGTCTCCTCAGACATTGATTTGGTGTTTATTTACCCCGAAGACGGCGACACCGATGGTGCTCGATCCATCAGCAACCACGAATATTTCAATCGCTTGGCTCGACAACTCATCGGCATGCTCAGCGAACGCACTGCCCAGGATTATGTATTTCGGGTAGATACCCGCTTAAGACCCTACGGTGATAGCGGCCCGTTGGTAGCGAGCTTCGATATGCTAGAAAATTACTTCATCACTCAAGGCCGCACTTGGGAGCGCTACGCCTGGATTAAAGCCCGACCTTTGAGTGGCGATCAACAAGCCACTTTACTCAACATTATCAAACCGTTTGTTTATAGACGTCACCTCGATTACGCCGGCATTGCCGCGATTCGCACCCTACATCAGCAAATACGCGATGAAGTCAAACGCCACGATCGCTATGACCATATCAAACTCGGCCCAGGTGGCATCCGTGAAATTGAATTTATTGTACAAGTGTTTCAACTCATCCGCGGTGGTCACGAACGACAACTCCAAGTCTATGGCACACGTCCTATGCTTGACATCATCGCTGAGCGACAACTCCTACCCGAAACGAATTGTAGAGCACTGCAATCTGCCTATTTATTTCTACGTCAAGTCGAGCATCGCTTGCAATACCGCGATGATCAACAAACCCACAGTCTGCCGACCAATACCGATGAACTAGACCGCCTCGCACAGAGCCTAGGGTTTGACACCGCCACTGCATTTAAACAAACGCTAGATACGCATCGCGATCAAGTCACGCAACAATTCAATGCCATCTTTGCCGATACCGATGAAGCACCTCACCCCTTAGCCTTTTTATGGACAGAACCAATCGCCGATACTGCTACAGCGACTGCAACCTTGAATCAATTAGGGTTTAGGGAAAGCGCTGAGTTGTGGCGTCAAATCAGCACCTTGCGCCAAAGTAGTCGCTATCGTCAATTACCGGCCAGCAGTCAACATCGTCTCGATCACTTAATACCTGTCGCAATTGCTACGGCTGCAACTTGCGCAAACCCTGACCGCACTGCCGAGCGCCTGCTCAATTTATTCGAACAAATCAGCCGCCGCGAAGCATATCTCGCGCTGCTGCACGAATATCCGCAGGCATTAGCACGAGTCGCCGACCTGATGAGCGCGAGCGCGTGGGTCGCACAATACATCTCGCGCTATCCTATACTGCTAGACGAACTGCTCGATGGCCGCACCTTAATGCAAGCGCCAGACTGGCAGTCGCTGGGTGATCACCTGAAGATGGAACTCCATGCAGCCGAGAATGATATCGAGCGTCAAATGGATGTGTTACGCCATTTCAAACATACCCAAACTCTCCACTGTGTTGCACAAGATCTAGCCGGTACACTATCTCTTGAAACACTCAGTGATCAGCTCTCTGACCTCGCCCACACCATCCTAAAAATTGTGCTCGAACAGGCATGGCAAGGACTAGCCCAAACACATCGGCCGGATCCGCAGTTTGCGATTGTGGCCTACGGCAAGCTTGGTGGAAAAGAGTTGGGATACGCCTCAGACCTTGACTTAGTGTTTATCTATCAAGATGACCATCCCGATGCGCCTGAGCGCTACGCCAGACTGACGCAACGGATCAATAATTGGCTCAGTAACACCACCGCCGCCGGTGTGCTCTATGAGACTGACTTGCGACTACGGCCAGAGGGTAATAGTGGTTTACTGGTCAGCAGCCTTGCGTCATTTGAACAATACCAATTACATCAAGCTTGGACCTGGGAGCACCAAGCCCTGACCCGCGCTCGTGCCGTCGCGGGTGAGGCCGCGATTTGCCAACGCTTCGAAGTGCTACGTAGCCAAATCCTGCGCCAACAACGCGAGCTTCCAACCTTGCGCACACAAATTCTCGAGATGCGTACCACCATTCATAAAGCCCACCCTAACACGAGTGGCTTATTCGATCTCAAACATGACTCAGGTGGCATTATTGATGTCGAATTTATCGTCCAATTCTTAATATTAGGCTATAGCTGGCAATATCCCGAGCTCACCCGCAACGCTGGCAATATTGCATTGTTACGGATTGGAGCGAGCACAGGGCTGATCGCCCCCGAACTGGCGAGCCAGGTTGCCAATGCCTATCGTCAATACCGCCAATGCCAGCACCAATGTCGCTTGGCCGGCGACCGCTACGCCCGCACTGCAGCATCCCCTTTGGCAACAGCCATCAACGCAGTGCAAACGCTGTGGCAAGTGCTACTTCAGCCCTCAAACACGGCCAACAAAAAGGAAATCTAAGCGGACCGAGGACGGCAACACTCAAATCAGCTAAACTATCGTCTTTAAACGGGTGAATCCACCTACTTTCAAGCCTATTTTTGGATTATTTATATTTTTTCGATTATTTAAATTTTTTCGATTATTTACACTAATTGCATTTTTTGAGGAGATTTCCAGCATGTCTATGGCTGATCGTGACGGGCAAATTTGGTACGACGGTAAATTAGTACCTTGGCGGGATGCAACAACCCACGTCCTCACTCACTCACTTCACTATGGCCTAGCCGTGTTTGAGGGCGTGCGCGCCTACAACACCGATATTGGCACAGCTATTTTTAAGCTTAAAGACCATACCGACCGGCTGTTTAATTCGGCCCATATCTACATGATGAAAATCCCCTACAGCCGTGATGAGTTAATGGCTGCGCAAAAAGAAGTGGTACGCGTTAACAATCTCGAATCTTGCTATATCCGTCCGATTGCTTTTTTTGGTTCGGAAAAAATGGGGGTCTCACCCAAAGGCGCTAGCGTACATGTGGCTATTGCCGCCTGGCCGTGGGGCGCTTATCTCGGACCTGAAGCCATTGAAAAAGGTATTCGGGTAAAAACCTCATCCTTTGCCAGACACCATGTCAATGTCTCGATGTGTCGTGCTAAATACTCGGGCACTTATGCCAATTCGATCTTAGCCAATCTTGAAGCCACAGAGCATGGCTATGATGAAGGGCTATTACTCGACGTTGATGGCTTTGTCGCTGAAGGCTCTGGCGAGAACTTATTCATGGTCAAAAATGGTAAGTTATACGAGCCTGAACTCACCAGCGCCTTGATGGGCATTACGCGTGACTCCATCATCACCCTAGCTAAAGAAATGGGCTACGAAGTGGGTTCACGCCGCATCACTCGCGACGACTTGTATATTGCAGACGAGGCCTTCTTTACTGGAACAGCCGCAGAGGTCACACCGATTCGCGAAGTCGATGGCCGCACCATTGGTAGCGGTGAGCGCGGGCCAATTACTGCACGCCTCCAGAAGAAATTTTTTGAATGCGTCAACGCGCAAGCCCCTGAGCACTTAGACTGGCTCTCTCCTGTGAATAGCTAAACCATCATGACCGAACCAACAACCAATCGCTCCCGCCTCGTCGAAATTACTGCCGATGAGTTACCACTACATTGCCCCACACCCGAGATGATGATTTGGAACACCCACCCGCGGGTGTTCTTACCCATCGAAAAAACTGGTAACGCTTTGTGCCCCTACTGTGGAACACGCTACCTGCTCACTGGTGGTGCAGTTGCCGGTCACCACTAAGCAGCACCAGGTCGAGTCTTGATTCACTGTCAACTCCACCTCGCAGCATGAACGTACTTGTTGTTGGCCCCTCTTGGGTGGGTGATACCTTAATTGCCCAACCCTTATTTCAACTGCTCAAACAAAACCATCCCAAGGTGGAAATCGATGTCCTTGCACCGCCCTGGACACAAGCACTTCTAGCACGCATGCCTGAAGTGCGACAAAGCATCGTCAATCCCTTCGGTCATGGCAGTTTACAACTGTCAGCCAGACGACAATTGGGGCTGCGTTTGCGTCATCAATATCAACAAGCCATTGTGCTACCCAATTCTTGGAAGTCAGCACTACTGCCATGGCACGCCAACATTGCCTTGCGCACAGGCTACACTGGTGAAGCTCGCTGGGGACTGCTGAACGATCGCCGCCAACTAGACTCACTCACCCATCCACAGTTAGTCGAACGCTACGCTGCACTTGCACTGCCTGCAAGCGCGAGTCTGCCATCCCGGCTACCATTACCAGCACTTATTAGCCGACCTGAGCAGCAACAGCAGATTGTCCAACGCTTGAATCTGGACCTATCCAAACCAGTGATTGCACTTTGCCCTGGCGCTGAGTATGGCACTGCAAAACGCTGGCCTGCCAAGCACTTTGCTACGCTCGCCCAAGCGCTTCACGCCCGGGGTGCTACGGTCTGGTTAATCGGCTCAGGCAAAGACCAAGCACTCGCCCAACACATTATGAGCGAGAGTCAAAATACCTGCATCAATCTGTGCGGCCTGACGAATATTGCTGAGGCTGTTGACCTGCTAGCCATTGCCCGATTAATCATTACCAACGACTCTGGGCTCATGCATGTGAGCGCCGCAGTAGGTCGCCCTTTAATCGCAATCTACGGCTCGAGCTCACCGCTATTCACGCCGCCACTGAGCCCTCAAGCCACCCTGGTGAATTTAAAATTACCCTGTAGCCCGTGCTTCAAGCGCGAGTGCCCACTAGGACACTTGAATTGCTTACATCAAATCACCCCAGAACACCTCATCAGTCAAATCGATTTTGATACCCTAAAGCTGAGCTAAACCGCATGAGGAGTGCATTTTGAATAACACACTATTTGCTACCCCGCTAGACGCTGAAATGGCTTTCTATCGAGCATTTGCGCATCGTGACCTCGAGGCCATGATGGCCGTGTGGTCTGATGATGATGAGAATTACTGCATACACCCCAACGGCATACGCCTATCTGGACTGATGGCCATTCGAGAGTCTTGGCGTGCCCTATTTGCAACGAATACCAAATTACAATTTATGCTCAGTCAACGCCAAGTGATTCACTCAGGCATGCTTGCAGTTCACAATCTTTACGAACAAATTACTATCATCGGTCAGACCAGCACACCCCAACCCTTGTTAGCAACCAATATTTACTTACGCGGTAATTTAGGTTGGCGCATGGTCGCTCACCATGCCGCGCCGGCAATCAGCATTGATACCACCCAAGCGGCCCCTGATCGTAAGCCCCCATCCACAACGCTACATTAAAGTACAACAATGCAGACTGCACCCTGAAATCAGAGCTGCCCATCAATCATGATTTTCTCGATATCAGCCCAAATATTCCAGCATATGAGAATCGACAACCGAACACGGTCATTCAAAGCGTAAAATCTTTCACTGGTTAATTAACATTCTTAGATCCTTAGATCCCTACCCCCAGCGCTCCCCTAATAAACTCTCGGAGGATATTTTTATGAACGCACCAGCCATCCATCTCAATAAACCAGTACGCGAGGCCGTCAGCCCAGCAGAGTGGGAAGCACGTGTTAATTTGGCCGCATGCTATCGACTCATGGCGCAATTCGGCATGGTCGAAATGATTGCCAATCATATTTCGGTGCGAGTCCCAGACACAGAAGATCAATTCTTAATTAACCCATACGGCTTGCTCTACGAAGAAATGAATGCATCGTCGATGATTAAAATTGACATCAATGGCAAGGTCATTTTTAATGCGACTGATTATGACGTCAATGAGGCGGGGTTTGTCATTCATAGTGCAATCCATGCTGCACGTCACGACGCAAACTGTGTCATTCACACCCATACCCTAGCTGGTATGGCAGTGTCTGCAATGAAATGCGGTATTCTACCGATCGCTCAATCCTCGATGCGCTTTTTAGATATTGCTTATCACGACTACGAGGGTATTGCTTTACGGCTTGAGGAGCGCGAGCAACTCGTCAAAAATCTAGGTCATCGCGAAGCCATGGTCTTGCGTAACCACGGCCTACTCACTGTAGGCCCAAGCATTGCCGAATGCTTTAATAACATGTATCGACTTGAGCGCGCCTGTGAATTACAAGTCATGGCACTGTCTTGTAACACCGAACTACAACTACCACCGACTGAAGTTGTGAAATACAGCAACGAAAAAATGCTCCCTGGTGTGCGCCGCCGTTTCGGTGTGTTGGAATGGCCCGCCATGCTACGCAAACTAGACCGCGTCGATACCTCATATAAACAATAATACCCCTCTTTTTTGTATAGCATCCACCATACTCAGACGACCGTGGCATCGTATGGTGGATAGCTCACGCTTGCCGTTTTAGGTATTTCGTTTTAGATATTTCGTTTTAGATATTTCATTTCATGTGTTCCGTATTAATTATTTTGCCTTAGGTATTCCGTCTTCGATATTTCGTCTTACGTATTCCGACTTAAACCTCAAAGTTTCTCTCTTTATTCTTAACCTCAATACAAATGGTATCGCATGCAAGCTCCTGTCTGCCCTGGTCCTGACCCACGCCCTCGCACCCCACGTCACACCATTCCTAAAGGGGTTGTTGACTGCCACTGTCACGTCTTTCCGGATCCACAGCGCTACCCACTCAGCCCTAATCGTAGCTACACACCAGCGCTGACCACATTGGATGATTATCTCGCCATGTGCGCGGTAGTCGGCATTGAGCGTACCATCCAAGTAAACGCCAGCACGTATGGCACAGACAACTCTGTGTCCTTAGACGTGATTAAAGCACTAGGGCTTGCACGAGCTCGGGGCGTTGCGGGTGTCGCACCCGACGTCTCGGCGCAAGACTTACGCACTCTCCATGACGGAGGCATGCGTGGCGTTCGCCTCTCGACCAAAGTCAAAGGCTATGGCGGCACCGAGCTCATACAAACACTGGCACCAAAAATTAAGCCCTATGGATGGCATGTGCAATTACATGTTGAAAATATCCAAGAGTTAGTCGCACTAGAGTCCGAGTTACTGCACTGTCCAGCACCGCTTGTCTTCGACCATCAAGGTCGAGTGCGTGGTGATCAAGGTGTCAGCAGCCCCGGCTTTCAAGCGCTGTTACGCATAATCAGCGCACGCAATGACTGTTGGGTGAAGTTATCTAGTTGGTATCGTTTATCCGGCACTGGATTGCCTGATTGCGTCGATATGAAACCAATTATCCAAGCGCTAGTAGCCACTCGCCCCGATCGGCTGGTGTGGGGCACCAACTGGCCCCATCCCTTGTGGCATGGTTTAATGCCCAATGATGGCGGGTTGATTGATCAGCTATGTGATTGGGTAACTGATCCAAACATTCAACAACAGATTTTGGTGAGCAACCCCGAACAACTCTACGGCTTCGTCTAATTCATTTCTGTCTAATTCATATCGGTAAATCAGTGCTGACTTTTGCGATCAACCATTCTGCACTACACACCTTGATGCAAATCTTGTCAATGCAGTTGGGCCCGCACAAGCCATGATCATGCCGCCCTATGAGTCACCTTTTTGGTTACCTAATGGGCATTGCCAGACCCTCTATGCAGCTTTATGCAGCCCCAAAGCGCCACTGTATTTTCGACGCGAGCGCTGGAATACCCCCGATGGTGATTTTATTGATCTCGATTGGACCACTCCTGAATTACGGGCACCGCGCCCACTACTCGTGCTGTTTCATGGCCTAGAAGGCAGCTCTGAGAGTCGTTACGCCCGCGCCTTGATGCAAGCTGCAATCGCACAACAATGGCAAGGCGTAGTGGTGCACTTTCGGGGCTGTAGTGGAGAGGAGAATCGTCAGCCTCGGGCATATCATTCTGGAGATAGCGTAGAGCTAGACTGGATTCTACAGCGCTTACATGCACAACAAGCTGGCGCCCCACTCTATGCGGTTGGAGTATCTCTTGGCGGCAATGCCCTACTCAAGTGGCTAGGCGAGCAAGGCAGGCGCGCTGCAACATACATGAGTGCGGCTGCGGCAATTTCTGCACCTTTTGATCTGGCTGCAGCGGGGGACTACTTGGCCCAGGGTTTTAATCAACGCTATACCCAACATTTTTTACGGTCTATGAAACGTAAGGCTATATTGAAGCTTGCTCTCTACCCCCATCTATTCGACCGAGAACGCATGCTCAAAGCCCAAAATCTACGGCAATTCGATGATACAGTTACAGCGCCGCTCCATGGCTTCAGCAGTGTCGACGACTACTGGAGCCGTGCTAGTAGCAAACCTTATCTAGCCCATATTGCAATCCCAACGCTGCTACTCAACGCTCGCAACGATCCCTTTTTACCGCAGAGCGCCTTGCCCACTGCAGGTGAGATGTCAGCCAGCGTCACTGCTGTATTTTCTGAGACCGGTGGCCACGTCGGCTTTGTCAGTGGCGCACCGCTAGCCAATTGGTCGTGGCTGACTCAAACCGTTGTACAATTCCTGCAACAAGCACGCTCAAATTAATTCATCAGCCAAATCGATAACTTACTGATTTTATTGGATATTTTATTTCTCTTATGCCTAATCACTCGCTACCGCCTAGCGCCATATTCAAAGCCTACGACATCCGTGGCATTGTTGGCACCACATTAACAACTGCCGGCACTGAAGCTATCGGACATGCCATCGGTAGCGAAGCGATTGATCGCGGGGTCTCTAGCGTAGTCATTGGTCGCGATGGCCGCCTTTCTGGCCCAGACCTGAGTGCAGCACTCGCTCGGGGCCTACAAGCCAGCGGGGTGAATGTAATTGATGTGGGCATGGTGGCAACCCCCATACTGTATTTTGCTGCGCATGCATTGGATTCATTCTCTGGAGTGATGGTGACCGGCTCGCACAACCCACCCGCTTACAATGGCCTCAAAATGATGTTGGCTGGCGATACCTTATCTGGGGATGTCATCCAGGCGTTGCGCACCCGCTTAGTCCAGCAGCAACTTCATCATGGCGCCGGACAATATAGTGAGCACGATATTCGGCCCGCCTATTTAGAACGTATTGTGCAATCGATTCATCTAGCACGACCCATGCACATTGCTGTTGATAGTGGCAATGGTATTGCTGGGGCAACTGCCCCAGAGCTGTATCGCCAGCTGGGATGCACAGTAGACGAATTGTTTTGCGAGGTCGATGGCACGTTCCCCAACCATCATCCAGACCCCTCACAACCCGACAATTTACGCGACCTGATTCATCAACTCGCGCTTGGAAAAGCCGAACTTGGGCTAGCATTTGATGGTGATGGCGATCGCCTAGGCGTAGTCACTCCTTCTGGCAGAATCATTTACCCAGACCGCCAATTAATGTTATTTGCAGAAGAAGTGCTGTCACGTCACCCAGGTGCTGAAATTATTTTTGACGTCAAATGCACTCGCCATTTATTTAGCTGGATCCGCAACCGCGGCGGCATCCCCCTAATGTGGAAAACCGGTCACTCTTTTATTAAACAAAAACTCAAACAAACCGGTGCGCCATTAGCTGGCGAGATGAGCGGGCACATCTTCTTTAAAGATCGTTGGTATGGTTTTGATGATGGGATTTACGCTGGAGCAAGACTACTGGAGATTCTCAGCCGCAGTGCAAACCCTGGGGCCATACTGGAGGCGCTGCCCGAGGCCGTCAGCACACCTGAACTACAATGGGAACTAAGCGAAGGCGAGAACTACAGTCTCATGAATACGCTACAAAGCAACGCCAAATTCCCAACAGCACAAGAGATCATTACGATTGATGGCCTGCGCGTTGAATACGCCGATGGGTTTGGTTTAGCGAGACCTTCGAATACCACCCCAATCATTGTGCTACGCTTTGAAGCAGACAACCAAGCAGCCCTTGAGCGTATCCAAGCTGATTTTAGAGTCGCACTGATCGCACTCAAACCAGGCGCGACATTACCGTTCTAGACAGCCCCATAGGGAGCTCTGTCTATAGACGTTGCTCAACCCAGGCTTGAACCGATTGCAAGGCCTGGGGTAGATGGGTTGGATCCGTAGCACCAGCTTGTGCCATGTCTGGTCGCCCACCGCCCTTACCTCCGACTTGCTGCGCCACAAAATTCACTAACTCACCGGCTTTGACTCTCGCAGTGACCTCGGCAGTGACGCCTGCAATCAGACTAACCTTCCCGTCCTGCACCGCGGCCAGCACAATCACTGCTTGCCCAAGTTTAGACTTGAGCTGATCTAAGGTCTCTCGCAAGAGTTTGGCATCCGCACCATCCATGGTAGCGGCAACAATACTCACGCCCTGATAAACAATCGCCTGACTGATCAAATCACTGCCTTGATTAGAGGCTAACTTCGACTTCATTCGCGACAACTCTTTCTCGAGTTGCTTGACCTGATCGAGCAATAGCGTAATTTTCTGAGCAATATCTTGCGGTGCCGTACGTAACATGGCTGCCGCACTCAATAACTTACGCTGCTGCTCTTGTACGTAACCCAGAGCGCCATCACCCGTAGTAGCCTCAATCCGTCGAACCCCTGCAGCAACACCGCCTTCACTCGTAATTTTAAATAAACCAATATCACCAGTGCGCCGAACATGAGTGCCGCCACACAGTTCACGAGAACTACCAATATCTAACACGCGCACCTCATCACCATACTTCTCACCGAATAGTGCGGTGGCGCCATGCTTCACAGCATCATCAAACTTCATCACTTGAGCGGCAGTGGCGGCGTTTGCCAGAATCTCAGCATTCACTAAGGCCTCGACTGCAATTAACTGCGCCTCGTTAATCGGTTCATTATGAGAGAAGTCAAAACGTGTCTTATCAGCATCAACCAATGACCCCTTTTGCTGCACATGGGCACCCAGCACTTCTCGCAACGCCTTATGCATCAAATGCGTTGCAGAGTGATTACGCATAGTGCGTGACCGCTGCTCTATATCGACGTGTGCACTCACCACATCGCCAACTGCCAACGCACCCGTTTGTAATGCACCATGATGACCAAATACATCGGCCTGAATTTTTAAGGTATCGCTGACCACGAACGTGCCATTCTGCCCGTGTAACTCACCGGCATCACCAACTTGACCACCAGACTCGGCGTAAAAAGGTGTACGGTCTAGCACGACTACTGCAGCAGTTCCAGCGGCAATACTGTTGACACTGCTACCATCACAATAAAGCGCAATCACTCGCGCATCTTCCAGCGCTAAGGTGTCATAACCATGAAACTCGGTTTTTGCACCACGATATTCAACCGCAACACCCATTTGAAATTTAGAAGCCGCACGCGCCCGCTCACGCTGCTGTGCCATAGCCGCTTCAAAGCCAGCATAATCCACGCGCAAACCACGCTCACGCGCAATATCTGCAGTCAGATCTACCGGAAAACCATAGGTGTCATAGAGCAGAAACACGGTCTCGCCATCAAGCATTTTATCTTCGCGCGTGAGCGCCAACTCCAACACTTTCATACCGTGCTCGAGAGTCTCGGCAAAACGCTCTTCTTCTTGCTTTAAAATTTGAGTCACGCGCTCTTGAACACTCACAAGCTCAGGATAAGCTTGACCCATCACCTGGCAGAGATCAGCAACCACCTGATGAAAAAATGGCTGTGTCTGTCCTAACTTATAACCATGACGAATCGCACGACGAATAATTCGCCGCAACACATAACCACGACCTTCATTGCCGGGAATCACCCCGTCAACAATTAAAAACGCACAGGCACGTATATGATCAGCAATCACTTTCAATGAGTTACTGCTTAGATCAGTGGCGCCCGTAGCGCGTGCTGCGCCTCGTATCAAGGCTTGAAATAAATCAATCTCGTAGTTTGAATGTACGCCTTGGAGCACGGCAGCGATTCGCTCCAAGCCCATGCCGGTATCAACGGATGGTTTAGGCAGTGGATGTAACTCACCCTTCTCATCACGATTAAACTGCATAAACACCAGATTCCAAATCTCAATATAGCGATCGCCATCCTCGTCAGGGGAACCAGGCGGGCCTCCTGCCACATCTGCACCGTGATCATAAAATATTTCACTGCAAGGGCCACATGGACCGGTATCGGCCATCTGCCAAAAGTTATCTGAACCACCGCCAGGCTTATCACCAATGCGCACAATCCGAGCAGCCGGCACACCAATCTCTTTAGCCCATAAATCATAGGCCTCGTCATCAGTATGGTAGACCGTTACCCACAATTTATCTTTAGACAAGCCATAGACTACTGTCAATAATTCCCAAGCGAAATGAATCGCATCACGCTTAAAGTAATCACCGAAAGAGAAATTACCTAACATCTCAAAGAAAGTATGGTGACGAGCCGTGTAACCAACATTTTCTAAATCGTTATGTTTGCCGCCAGCACGCAGGCTACGCTGCGATGTGGTGGCGCGTTTATAAGTGCGCTGCTCTTGGCCCAGAAACACATCTTTAAATTGCACCATACCGGAGTTGGTAAACAACAATGTCGGATCATTGCCAGGCACTAAAGGACTGGATGAGACAATAGAATGACCCTTGGAATCGAAGTATTTGAGGAACTTGTCACGAATTTCTGCGGATTTCATACGATTGCGCCAATTAAATTACGTAAGATTCAGATTTTAAACCAGTTTTGAGTTGGTTTTTGAGTCTTTATTCCAATCCACAAGCATTCTTAGCCAAATCAAGTCAAAATTAGCGGCTGAAATGCACAATACATCACTGAAATTCACACAATCTGGTATCTTCTGCCTATAAGAGCCCAACTAGATAACCAAACTAGACGACACCCAATAGCACTCCAATCACATGTCTCACGCGATCAGTCTCTCCCAACTTGTTACAGAATTGACTACCGTTGCAGATCGGTGGACAGAACGCTGGCCAGGGCTACCGAGCATTTTGAATATGTGTCTAAAACGGCTAGAACTCAATGCAGACACGACACTAGCACCACGCACACAAGCGATTGCTAATTGCTTGCTCGATCTCTGTGAATGGATCGAAAAAAATGGTCAAAGCCAAGCGACTAGAAATCAAGAGCCCGCTTATCATAATCGCTTGCACTTTGCCGATACCATGATATCGCTCAGTTATCTGCTGATTGCCCAACGGCAATGGCAAACGCTGAGTCAATCACCTCTATCAGAAAGCCATATAGAATGGGTTAGCTTATTGAGCATGCTAGCCCATGACCTGATGCATGACGGGAAAACCAATCGCTATCCCCAAGAGCTCGAGCAACGCTCAGTCAATCACCTCAAACCGTTTATGAACAATCACAGCCTTGATCAAGCCGATCAGGTATTGATCACGCAACTCATTTTGCATACTGATGCGAACTCGATCATCGCTAATCATGCGCGCATCAAAATCCGCGCATTCGACTTAAACGATCCGGATTGCTTAACTATTTTAATCACAGAATCTGACATCTTAGCGAGCTGCCTTAGCGCAACGCAAACCGTACGCACCCAAAATTTATATCAAGAATGGTTGTTGCTTTATCCAGAACAGGCACAACAACTATTACAGCCTAAGAATCGGTTACTCTTCCTAGAGCGTATCGCCCTGTTTTCCAGCCCTGCAAGCAAGCTGTTAACCATCGATCAAGATCGACAAGCCCAGATTGACGCTATCCAAACCAAATAGTTGCAGACTAATTGCATAGCAATACCATGACGTTTTCACGCTCACTTGCAGATCAGTATTTAGTCATGTCTCGCGACGAGATGATTAAACGTGCAATCGACTTACCTGGATGCCGATCAAATTAAATCTTTGATTGAAATTTGATTTTATTTTTCTGTTATAGGGTTACTTGAGCGCTATATTCTTATCGATCAGACTCTGCATGAGCACTTAACTCTCGCAACAGTTGGTTCACAACAGCCATGTTAAAACCGCGCCCCAAGAGAAATCGCATTTGTTTCTGCCGCTCCCCCGTAGACTGTGGTGCTTGTTGATATTTACGTTGCCAAACCTGCTTCGCGGCATCGGCTTCGCTGTGCTTCAAGTTGGCCAAGGTGGCAACAACAGCTTCCTCTGGCACGCCCTTTAATTGCATATCACGGCGAATCCGCATCTCACCATAGCGGCTGCGTCTAGCATGTGCTATCTGCTCAGCTGCGCGCGTATCGGATAACCAACCCTTAACAGTAAACTCCTCAACAATCAGCTCTACTGCAGCCGGCGACTCGGCATAGGGTATCAGTTTTTGGGTCAACTCATAGGTCGTATGCTCACGCCGCGACAAATGCCGCAAAGCCAATGTTTTTAGGCTGGGCGGATTTGTCGCATCAAATGGCTCTTTATTACGCTTAGCTAACCTTGGACTACGCATGAGTGGTGCAATCCATTTAATTTGTTAAACAGTAGTGTATTTAGCTAGCAGCCTTTTTCTTTGTAATATCGGCATCAACGACTTCCAGTGTTTGCTTCTTCGCTGGCACAGGAGCTAATACCGGACCACCATTCACACCAACAGCCACTCGGATGCGCGCTTCAATTTCATCAGCCATTGCTGGGTTTTCGCGTAAATACTCGCGCGTATTGTCTTTACCCTGGCCAATACGATCCTTGCCATAAGAATACCAAGCCCCAGACTTTTCAATAATATTGTGAATTACGCCCAATTCAATAATTTCACCTTCGCGCGAGATGCCTTCGCCGTAGAGAATGTCAAATTCTGCCTGACGAAATGGTGGAGCAACTTTATTTTTTACGATTTTAGCGCGAGTCTCCGAACCAATCACCTCGTCGCCTTTCTTAATCGAGCCAATACGCCGAATATCAATACGCACCGAAGCGTAGAATTTTAAAGCGTTACCACCGGTCGTAGTCTCTGGGCTACCAAACATCACACCAATTTTCATGCGAATTTGATTAATGAAAATTACCAAGGTATTTGAACGCTTAATATTCGCAGTGAGTTTACGCAAAGCCTGCGACATCAAACGTGCTTGCAAGCCCATCTGTGGCTCACCCATTTCGCCTTCAATTTCAGCGCGTGGCACCAAAGCGGCAACCGAGTCCACTACCACCACGTCGACCGAACCTGAACGCACCAACATATCAGCGATCTCAAGAGCTTGCTCACCATTATCTGGCTGAGAAATAATTAAATCTTCCACCTTGACGCCAAGCTTGCCGGCATATTGCGGATCTAGTGCATGCTCTGCGTCAATAAACGCCGCTGTGCCACCCAGCTTTTGCATCTGCGCAATCACCGATAGCGTCAGTGTTGTTTTACCCGACGATTCTGGACCGTAAATTTCTACTACACGACCACGTGGTAGCCCGCCAATGCCTAGCCCAATATCTAAGCCCAACGAACCAGTAGAGACTGCTTGAATGTCCTTAGCAATGTCTGACTCACCCATACGCATGACTGAGCCTTTACCAAACTGCTTCTCGATTTGCGATAGCGCTGCTGCTAGGGCCTTACTTTTATTGTCGTCCATAGTGTCCTCTTCGTTCAGGGTAGTGCGTTAATAAGGGGTATTTCAAGGTGTATTTAAGGGGGTATTTGCAATCAACGCTAATAGTTTACGGTGCCACTCACTTCAACACTATTGCCGCCATTGCTTCAACTGCTTCCACGGGATGCATTATGACATATTTTTAAACGAATGGCTGTAATTTTATACAGTAGTGGTTAAATACCCAGATAAAATAAATTATACAAATAAAATCAGTGGGTTATATATCATTTTGATACTGGTAACAGCCGCATCACTCCCATAATCGCCATATGAACGGCCGCATGGCGCACAGCTTCGCGGTCTCCAGAGAAGCAATGCGTTAGGCTTTTGGGTTCGCCATTTTTAATCCCCCAAGCAAAGCAAACTGTGCCCACAGGCTTATCAGGTGAGCCACCATCCGGTCCAGCAACACCGCTAATCGCCAAGGCAACTTGGGCATGGCTATTAGCCAACGCACCCTGAACCATTTCACATACCGTTGCCTCTGAGACTGCGCCGTGAGCATCCAAGGTTTGCGCGCTCACACCTAACATCTCTCGCTTTGCAGAATTGCTATAAGTGACAAACCCACGGTCAAACCAACCAGAGCTCCCCGCTACCGCAGTCACGACTTGAGACACCCACCCCCCTGTGCACGATTCAGCAGTTGCCAACAGCAAGCCCTGCGCCTTCAGCGCCTGTCCCATTTTTTGTGACATTTCTAATAGTGACTGATCTGACATCTGGATACGCCCCTTTGCGATTTAACTCCACCAACGATAACAAATAGCAACCACCAATACCGTATATCCAGCGGCGAGAATATCATCCCACATCACCCCAAATCCATGTTTCATCGTACGGTCATAATGGCGTATTGGCGGTGGCTTCACGATATCAAAAAAACGAAATACGGCAAATGCATATACCTGCCAAAAAAAATCTAACGGCACAAAAAACAACACTAATAAAAAAGCTACGACCTCATCCCACACCATACCGCCGTGATCAGACACCCCCAGGGCGCGACCAGTCACTGTGCTTGCCCACACGCCTAACATAAAAAGCATCACTAGCAAGCTAAAGTAAGCGGGTGCAGACAAGAGCGGTTGGAATATATCGAACAACGGCACTGCTAACAAAGTGCCGCAAGTACCCGGTGCTGGTAACAATCCAACACCACCACCAAAGGCAATAAAGTGCGCTGGGTGTTGACGTACGAATCGCCAGTCTGGCAGTCTTGGGTTGGATGCAGAATCAATCAAAATGATCAAAGCCTTGCTGTTTTGTCGGTACAGGCAGTCCAGCACGATCCACCAATACCGGATGATAGATGCCCGAGGGTGCAGTAATCATGTGACCCACTCGAGTGAGTTCGACTCGCGACTCCACAGCAATACGCGCTAGCGCGGTGCGTTTTGATCTGGCAGCAGTAAAGCACAATTCATAATCATCTCCACCAGCAATCTGTGCAGTGCGCGCCGCCGGATGATGGTGATAGCGGCGCAGCAAAGCTGAAGTGGGCAACTGATCCCATTGCACCACAGCTGCCAATAATGAACGCTCGCAAATATGTCCAAGATCAGCTAACAAACCATCGGAGACGTCAATCGCACTGCGAGCCACACCGCGCAAAGCCAAGCCCAGTGCAACCCGCGGCTGCGGCTGATCTAAGCGGCGCTGAGCTCGGGCCAAATCGGCCGCTGAGAGTTTGATTCGGCCTTGGCGTGCCGCCACTGCCAGGGCAGCATCTCCGAGCGTACCCGAGACCCAAATATCATCTCCCACCCGAGCACCATCGCGACGCAAAGCCTGACGCAAAGGTAGCTCTCCAATAATTTGCACGCATATATTTAATGGCCCGCGCGTGGTGTCACCACCAATGAGCTCAACACCAAACTGCCGCGCAAGCCGCATAAAACCCTTAGAAAAATCTGCAACCCACTGAGCGTCTGCTCGTGGCAGCGCTATACCCATCGTGGCCCAACGCGGTTGCGCACCCATCGCGGCCATATCCGATAAGTTCACAGCCAAGGCCTTATGCCCAATCGACTGAGCAGAAGCATCCTTAAAAAAATGGCGACCTTGGACCAACATATCAGCAGCAATCGCCAGCACTTTGCCAGGACTTGCACGCACCAAGGCAGCATCGTCACCCACGCCTAGCAGCACGCGATCTACTGGGTGGGTAAAATACCGTTTAATCAACTCAAATTCAGTCGCCATCGTCTCTCAGTTTTATTCTGCTCGACTACCCACAAATCACGCGTTAATACCATTAATTGATCCACTACAAACAGATACGCCACCCAGATCATCATCAAAACGCCAATTTCAAAATAGCGATCTCTGTCTCTACATAAGGAAGACATCGATAACAAGGTATGGGCGGTTTATTAAAAGTGTAATTGAAGCATTGTACGGCCAGTCAAAGCTATTGGACTCAAGGCTGAATAAAGCAGCACTGATTGAACTTAGGCAACCGGTTTTGAGTCATCCGCGGCAGGCTGAATTACTGACTGAGGTAAAGACTGGGATGCGGGCTGAGATACGCACTGAGATGCGGACTGAGGTACAGGCTGCACTGGTGACGCTTGCGCTAACAACGCCTGCTGCTCCTCATACTTTTTCTTCAAATGCTTAGGAAACCAAAAATCAACCATAGCAAAACCAAAGAAAAATAGCATCATCGTCTTGCGCGTGGCGGGCTCTAGTTCACCACCAGCCATTACCACCCAGATACCCAATACTAAGTTAAAAGCGCCTGCAAAATAAAACATATAAATCCGCTTGCGCAACTGTTTATCCATTGCTCTCTCCGCTCTCTACTCAATTACACATTACAATCGACCGGCTTGGAACTCAGCCAATCGCAACTGGGCTGCCATTTTATCTAACACGCCATTGACATACTTATGCCCATCGGGTCCTCCAAATGACTTAGCCAGTTCTATGGCTTCATTGATGATTACCCGATAAGGCACCTCAGGACATTGGATAAATTCAAATCCAGCAATCAACAAAATAGAACGCTCTACTGGGGACAAACTCTTATAAGCACGGTCTAGCAATGGTGTAATTAACAACTCCATATTCATAGCCCCTGCTACTGCACCTGAGAGCAATAATTCGAAATACGCTACATCAATCTTAGTAAAGTCTTCGGTCTCACTAAATTGCGCCACAATCATTTGGGGCGCAGTTCCTGCCAATTGCCACTGATACAACCCTTGCAAGGCACACTCACGCGATCTGCGCCGACTTGTTTTCATAGTTTTCATGTAACGGAGCTATCCAACCTCTAAAAATAATCAATAATATCAAGTAGTTATATCTTCTTCGTCGTCCACATCAAAACGCATCAAGATATGGCACATTTCAATCGCTGCGAGCGCGCAATCTTCACCTTTTTGCGCCACACGCGCCAATGCCTGGGCATCATTTTCAGTGGTCAAAATGCCATTAGCAATTGGGCAACCGGTCTCTAATTGCACCTGGGTAATACCACGGGCCGACTCATTAGAGACAATCTCAAAATGATAGGTCTCACCACGAATCACTGCACCTAAAGCAATCAATGCATCAAACTGGCCACTTAGCGCCATGACCTTCAAGGTCAAAGGGATTTCTAGTGCACCAGCAACTGGCACTACACAGATATCCGAAGCGCTCACACCATGCTTACGCAATGCTGCTGTACAAGAGGCCAGCAAGCCGTTGCCAATTTCCGCATTAAACCGCCCCATGACAATACCGATACGCAAGTCGGTAGCGTCATGCTGCGGGCTTAATATTTCCATACCATCGTACTGAGTCATCGCAATCCTTCTTCCTATGATTAATCTATAAATTGTCTAAGATACTTTATTGGATTTTGACTGATTTGGTGGCTGCAAATACTCAGTCACCTCCAAATCAAAGCCAGCCATACTCGGCATCCGCAAGGGTTGCGTCATGACGCGCATCTTCTTAACACCCAAGTCACGTAAAATTTGCGCACCAATACCATAATTGCGCAACACCATATTGTGCGGACGACTACCTTGCTGTGGCTGCGCACGCGCCAATAACTCAGCAGCAGTCTCTGGACGATGCAACAGCACAATCACACCACTACCTGCCTTAGCAACTGCAGACATGGCATCATTCAAATTCCACGAATGTCGAGTGCCGCGAATATCCAAAACATCGATGAGTGATACCGGCTCATGCACCCGCACCAGCACTGCATCATTAGCACTAAAATGGCCCTTGACTAACGCCAAATGCGTATGTTGACCTGCTGTTTCGGTATAAGCCACCAAGCGAAACGAGCCATGAGAAGTCTCAATATCACGCTCAGTTGCGCGACTCACTAAAGACTCATGACTACTGCGATACTGAATCAAATCAGTAATCGTGCCAATTTTTAACTGATGATGCGCCGCAAATGGCACCAGATCAGGCAAGCGCGCCATCTCGCCGTCATCTTTGAGAATTTCACAAATCACCGCAGCCGGCATCACGCCAGCTAATCTCGCCAAGTCGCACCCAGCCTCAGTATGCCCAGCGCGCACTAAGGTGCCGCCATTTTGAGCCATCAACGGGAAAATATGCCCTGGTTGAATAATATCTGCGGGGCCTGCTGCAGGACGAATAGCTGCCTGCACTGTACGCGCTCGATCTGCCGCAGAAATACCGGTGGTCACACCTTCAGCCGCCTCAATCGACAGGGTAAAGTTTGTGCCCATTGGTGAACGATTATTGCTAACCATTAAGGGCAAATTTAGCTGCCGGCAACGCTCCTCGGTTAAGGTTAAACAAATCAACCCACGACCAAAGCGAGCCATAAAATTAATCACCTCTGGAGTTGCGAACTCCGCGGCAACGACCAAATCCCCCTCGTTTTCGCGATCCTCCTCGTCGACCAATACCACCATGCGGCCAGCACGTAGCTCAGCGATAATCTCCACGGTTGGACTGATTGCCAAATCGACGCTACTGTTATTCAAGGCTCTAACCCCTCCTGTTTAATCGAAATAGGATACTCATTACAAATCGGCACCTATGCTGGTCACATATACTCGAAGACTACAGATCACAATCATCAATCAACTTAAGGGTTCTATCATCATTGCCTGATTGATCTACAAACGTTGTCAGCCGTGTATTGTCGCAGAACCACACTCGCTAATCCAATGGCGACAGTCTAAATTTCAATAAATAGGCTAAAAATAGTCCTGAAATACGAAAACAACGCCACAAAACATACCTAAAGGATGACCAATTCCAATTGGTGATAGCGATTGACCAAACAACTAGAATACAAACAAACAGAAAAAGCAATAACGATATATCATCGATATCTAAACTGTGCGGTATACCATTTCATAAAAAAATCCTCAAACCAAAACTAAAAACATTATCATTTTGAATTTCAATACTCATAGCATACACATAAAAATTGTAGACGCGCCCTATAGAGGGAATGGTCAGACGCTTGGTGACCTAATTAGCGGTGGCTTGACTATGCGCTTTATAGTTCAGGGCACGGCCAATTCTGACATCAATGGCGACAGATGACGTGCTATTACACAAGCTGCCATCAAATGCGCTTACCCTGCCTAACATCATTGCCCAATATCGCGTTCAATCGACAAGCGTCTCATACCAAGCCATATTGCAAACCTCTAGACCTAACCAATATCAAATAAAAAATAACCAGCAACTAATAACTCATAATCAATCACATCTTTACAACAATCATCAAAAAACTCATTATTCATTTATCCAAACCTAAGACATGAAAGAAAAATCATGAGCGCAAACTATACCTTTCAAGGTAATGCTTATCGCAAAATCGAACCAATGCAAGAGTGGACTAATCAACGACACGAATCCGCATTAGAGCCCGCACTTGCAATCATTGACCCGCATCACCACGCATGGGACGACAGTCGCGGTCGATACTTAATGCACGAGCTTGCCGCAGATACCAATAGCGGACACAATATTGTTGCCACAGTCTATATAGAAGCAGGCTCTATGTACCGAGCAGACACTAGCGAAGCAATGTCTCCCGTAGGCGAAATAGAATTCGCAAATGGTATTGCAGCAATGAGCGCAAGCGGCGCTTTTGGCAATACTCGACACTGTGCAGGTATTATTGGCCATGCTGACCTCATGCTAGGTCATCAAGTTAAACCAGTTCTCGAAGCTATGATCGCTGCTGGTAATGGTCGATTCCGCGGCATTCGTCATAGTGTAGTTTGGGACACCGGTAACGCCGCACGCTTTGGTCGCAGACAATCACCACGCCATCAATTATTAGACCCCACCTATCGTCAAGGATTCGCACAACTACAACCTCTGGGGTTATCTTTTGAAGCGTGGCTATTCCATCCACAACTATCTGAGCTCGCAAATCTTCTAGAAGCCTTCCCTCAGACCAATGTCATCCTCAATCATGTGGGCGGTCTACTTGGCATCCCCCCACACGATGGCAATCGTGATGAAGTATTCGCTATTTGGAAAAACAATCTCCAACAACTTACGAAGTTTCCCAATTTAACAGTCAAAGTTGGTGGTCTGGGTATGCTTTATTGCGGATGGGATTTTCATCTCCGTGACTTACCACCTACCTCCTTAGATTTAGCCCAAGCTTGGAAACCTTATGTTGAGGCCTGCATAGAAATTTTTGGTGTTGATCGCTGCATGATGGAGAGTAACTTCCCGGTGGATAAACAGTCCTGTGGTTATGAAATACTTTGGAATGCGCTCAAGCGAATCACCACTCACTACTCTGAGCAAGAAAAAAAATCACTGTACCATGACACCGCTGCACGCGTGTATCGGATCAATATTTAACAGATCGCCATGAAATCACTTATTCTGACTGAATTAGCCTTCATGACTTAGCTTTTATGAATTAACCTCTATTAATTAATCTACATTGATTTATCTAGAAAGCATCTTATGCCATCACTAAGCCGAACGTTATCTGAGTGGATTGTCAACCTACGCTTCGAAGATCTTCCACCTGATGTTATTGATAGAGCGAAGGGCCTCACACTACATGCAATCAGCTCCATCTTAATTGGCTCTCAAACACCTGCTGGTAAAGAAGCAATCGCGCTATTTGTCGAAGAAGAGCAAGGCGTTCGCAATGGGGCTACCATATTGGTGAGTGGTCAAAAGGTCACCAAAGGTGGGGCAGCCTTTGCCAACTCTGAGATGTGTTACTCCGGAGGCAAATGGGATACATTTCGCATGCTCACCCACCCTGGCACCAGCATTATTCCAGCGGCATTAACGGGTAGCGAATTGACTTCAGCAAGCGGCAAAGATTACATCACTGCAATTGTTGCTGCCTACGAGGTCATGGAGCGCATGGCGGCAGAATTTATTCCTACGGTAATGACACGAGGTTTTCATGCAAGTCCGGTATTCGGGATATTTGGCGCCGGCATCGCTACCGCTAAATTAATGGGTTTTAATGTGGAGCAAATGAATAGCACTATTGCACTGTGTGCAAGTCTAGCCTCAGGCAATCTCGAAGGGCAACGCAGTGGCGGCAAGGCATTGCGCGAGGGTGCGGCAGTACGGAATGCCATGCTTGCGGTCGATTTAGCAAAACGCGGCCATCCCGGTGGCGAAACTGTGTTAGAAGGCGCCGCCGGCTTCTATCATGCTTACACCGGAAATAATCTTGGTAAATTGACTTATAGCTTCACAGGCAAAACATCTACTAATCTCGATGAAATTACTGCAAACCTTGGGCAGGAGTGGCTATTTTTAGAAACTTTATATCGGATTTATTCGACTGCTGGCTACAATATTGCGCATGTTGATATTACTGCACAACTGTGCAAACAACACGGCATCAAATATCAAGACATCTTAAAAATTGAAGCTGTAGTCAATTGGCTAGAAACACAATATCCTAGCCCAGCATTCACTAGCCGCAGAGAAGATATCGGCACCGCAAAACCCGCCGGCACCGCCTACTACACTGCCTTCGGTGCAGTCGCTGGTGGCTTTCCAGAAACTCGCGGCATCGGCGCCAACCCTATCGACACCGACACCCCCAAAGAAGTGCTTGATTTAATGCACAAAGTGACACTAATCCCTTCACACACCATGACTTTATTTGGCCCCCGCATCACCATTTTCACAAACGATGGTAAAAGCTATACCCAACAAGGTACTGGGCGCGAATTCGTCTGGGACTACAATGAAGAAGTGCGACGAATTCTTAAAGCAAAGTCTAGCTTCCCAATTTCAGAGGAGGCCTTCATGTGCATCGTTGACTTCTGTAAAGATCTAGACAAAAAGGATTTGGCAAAAGACTTGATTGCGCTAACACTCACGCATTAGTTGATTGATTGATTGATTGATTTTTTTTAATTGATCATTCAACTGATTAATAAAAGCATCAGGGGATTGATGTTGAAAAGATATAGGCAATTTATTAATCAATCTTAGCACCAGATGCTTTCACTAAGGGTGTCCATTTATCTATTTCAGTCTTAATAAAAATTCGATAGGCAGTAGGACTACTTGCCAGCACGTCCATAGCCAAAGCATTTAATTTGTCTTTCACTTCTCGATTGAGCAGGATTTGACTGGTCTCAGCATTTAATTGCCGAACAATATTGATCGGTGTTTTTAATGGCGCATGTAGGCCATGAAAGTTAAGCGCCTCGTAGCCCGGCACAATTGTTGACACTGGCGGTGCCGCTGGGTAGCTTGCGGCAGGTAGTGCACTAGTCACTGCCAGTATGCGCATCTTGCCACTGCTGACTTGCGCTAACGCCGTGGGCAAGGCAACCATTGAGTAGTCGACTTCGCCAACCAACACCCCCATCAAAGCTGGACCACCGCCCTTGTAAGGAACACTGACCACCTTAATCCCTGATTTGACGTTCATTAACTCTGCAAATACGTGGGCAGAAGTACCTAAACCTTGAGAACCATAACGTAACTCACCTGGTTTGGTTTTGGCATAGTCGATCAATTGTTTTAAGCTCATCATTGACGAACTGCTGGGCACAACCAATGCCAGTGGGAATGTCACCCAAAGACCAATAGCCTCAAAGTCATTTAACGGATCATAAGGCAACTGTGGGTACATCGCCTTGGCAACACCAATAGTGGCTATGGAACCAATGAGTAATGTATAGCCATCAGGACGTGCTTTTGCTACCAAATTTGCTGCAGTAGTGCCCCCTGCCCCTGGACGATTATCAATAATCACTGGCTGACCCCATCGCTCTGTAAGTTGCTGACCCACCACTCTAGCCATCACATCCATAGAACCAACCGGTGCGGCAGGCACTACAATACGGACCGGTCTTAGCGGATATATCTCAGCCCAAGATGATAGACAACTCAATATAAACATGCTTACGACCAGCAACAATCTGCACATATCAATCCTTAAGAAGGAATTACAAAAGTGGATCATATAAAATACTACTCTACTCCCTGTAGCTGCCGCGCAGCGCTCTACCCAACCGCCATCAATGCCCGCCATGATTAAATTAGACAAGATTAACCTGCATAACCAGTAGCGCAGAATTTGCAGGGTTTATAACTTTCGAAACAACCATATGGCTCAAAGTTGTCAAAAAGTAGGCATTAAATAATACTAAACACTAAAAAGCTGAAATACAATTCCCGTATTAAAGCAGGCACCATCAATTACGCGCTTAGGTGTATTTTAAAGTATCTCCAGAAACCGCTAACATCCGCTCCACATACCGCGCAATTTGATCAACTTCTATATTGACTGTGGCGCCTGGGTGCAAATATTGCAAGGTAGTGGCTTTAATAGTATGCGGTATTAAGTTAATCTCAAAGTCAGCACCTTCAACTGCATTCACAGTCAAACTGACACCTTGCACGGTTACCGAACCTTTGCGTGAGAAATACCGAGCTAAGTCCTGTGGTGCACGGATACGCAATAGCATTGACTCTCCAACAGCGCGAAACTCTAACACCTCAGCTACTGCATCAACATGTCCTGAGACCAAATGCCCACCCAAACGATCAGCTAAACGCAATGCCTTTTCCAAATTCACCGCAGCACCCTGAGTAAAGCCTGTAATCGCATCTAAACTAGCTTGAGAAACTACCACATCAAAACTGGACTCTGTCAGACTAACCACAGTTAAGCACACACCATTAACTGCAATGCTATCCCCAACAATGACGTCAGACATCTCCAAACCACCAGTACCAATTCGAAGATGAACGCCACCAGGTGCAGCATCAACCTGATTAATACAACCTATAGCCGCAACAATTCCAGTAAACACAACCACCCTCCTTTATGCGTTAAATTCTAGCCAAGATTCGTAAATCTTCTCCGATTTTCTGAACATCTTCAATTTTAAATTGTTGACGTGCGCTCAACTCCATTAACGGCGGCAATTGAAACATGCCATGCGCTGTATCCCCCAGCACACAAGGCGCAAAATAAATGAGTAGCTCATCAACCACACCAGCCGCTAATAGTGAACCATTCAATCGATAACCAGCTTCAACGTGGACTTCATTACATCCGCGTCGCGCCAGCTCTTGCAATATTGCCAGCACATCAACTTGTCCATTCTGAGCAGGCATTACCATGACCTCGGCACCCAAGGCCCGTATAGCGACAGTTCTATGTACATCCACACCAGCTGCAGCAACTAAACACCCAGGACCAAGAACGCGCGCATCTAGGGGGATTTGCAAACGACTATCAACAACCACACGCAGGGGTTGCCGATCAGTCATCACTTCGCGTGCAGTAAGCTGTGGATTATCATGTTTAATGGTGCCTAGACCCGTCAATATGGCGCACGCTCTAGCACGCCAGCGATGCCCATCTTGACGTGCTGCTTCACCAGTAATCCATTGACTCTCGCCGTCAGCCAGTGCAGTGCGGCCATCTAGGCTAGCGGCGACTTTCAGTCTAACCCAGGGCCGATCACGCGTCATACGCGATATAAAACCAATATTTAGTTCTCGCGCCTGCCTCTCTAGAACTCCAACTTCAACCTCAATACCTGCAGCACGTAATTGATCAACTCCCTGACCAGTAGTGGATGGATTAGGATCAATCATCGCTATCACTACTCGCGCCGGTCGCGCTTGTAGCAAGGCATTGACACAAGGCGGGGTACGTCCAGAATGGGCACAAGGCTCTAGTGTAACGTATACAGTTGAACCTATGGTTTTTGTACCGGCCATTTGCAAGGCATGCACTTCAGCGTGAGGACCTCCCGCCTTCTGGTGATAACCCTCACCCACAACAGTATCGCCATTTACAATCACACAGCCAACTCGAGGGTTAGGACTCGTTGTATACATACCTAAGCCCGCCAGATCGAGTGCTCTTTGCATAAACTGCTGATCGCGCTCAGTCATTAGCATTGCTCTTTCATGTCAGATATTTAATACGCCAACCACCCCACGTCCAGACTAAAACATTTCAATTTGACTGAATGTTAGATTCAGTTACAGTCGCTTAGGTCTTTCGCACCGGCTTACGCGCCTCTTTGATTGCAGTAGTAAAATCGTCAACATCTTGGAAGCTACGGTATACTGAGGCAAAGCGAATATAAGCAACCTCGTCGAGTCGATGCAATTCACGCATAACCATATCACCAACACGTCGTGCAGGCACCTCACGCACACCCAGTGCAAGCAGCTCATTACTCACTGCAGCAATTGCACCATCAACCATTGAGGTAGGCACCGGTCTTTTATGGAGCGCTCTTAAAAAACTTGTGCGTAATTTATTCGCATCAAATTCAGCGCGACTACCATCTTGCTTAACCAGTTGCGGCATCCGCAGCTCGACAGTTTCATATGTTGTAAAACGCTTATTGCAAGCAATGCACTTACGCCGTCTTCTAATACTGTCACCGTCATCGCTCTCGCGAGAATCAATGACTTGCGTTTCAACAGATTTACAAAAAGGACAGCGCATCGCTTATCAGTCTTCAGTTTTTTAATGATTTTGATACACCGGAAAACGATCGCACAACACTTTAACAGCAGCGCGTACTCGCTCATTGACGGCTAAATCATCTGGCGCATCTAATATATCTGCAATCAACCCGCCCAGCTCTACTGCCTCGGCGGTTTTAAAGCCTCGGGTTGTCATCGCAGGCGATCCAATACGAATACCACTCGTGACTGTAGGGGGGCGGGTATCATTTGGCACTGCATTTTTATTCACTGTAATATTTGCACAACCCAAGGCTTGCTCTGCAGCCATCCCGGTTACAGGCTTTTCTCGCAAATCCAATAAAAATAAATGACAATCAGTTCGTCCTGACACAATTCGATAGCCCCTATCCTGCATGACTTTTGCCATTGTTTGCGCATTGATCAACACTTGTTGCTGATACTCACGAAACTCTGGCGACATCGCTTCTTGAAATGCTACAGCCTTGGCTGCAATCACATGCATCAATGGCCCACCTTGCAAACCAGGAAATACCGCAGAATTCAGACTCTTCTCATGGACTGCGCTTGCTAAAATTAAGCCTCCACGTGGGCCACGCAATGTTTTGTGAGTTGTCGTGGTGACAAAATCTGCAATTCCAACTGGACTTGGATAGACTCCAGCCGCCACTAAACCAGCATAATGTGCCATATCAGCCATTAATAAAGCACCAACTGAGTCAGCGATGACTCGAAAACGTTTCCAATCTATGACTAAGGAGTATGCCGAGGCACCTGCAACGATCAACTGCGGTCGGTGCGCTAAGGCTAAACGCTCCACTTCATCATAATCAATCTCCTGCGTCTGTGGATTAAGCCCATAAGAATATGCAGTGTAATATTTACCGCTGATATTAAATTTAGCACCATGGGTTAAATGGCCACCATCAGACAGACGCATGCCCAATACCGTTCCACCGGGCTTGAGTGCGGCAAAGAACACAGCAGCATTGGCTTGAGCGCCAGAGTGGGGCTGCACATTTGCGTACTCTGATTTAAAGAGCGCACATGCACGATCAATCGCCAACTGCTCAGCCATATCCACATACTCACAACCACCGTAATAGCGCTTACCCGGATAACCTTCAGCATATTTATTGGTCAACACTGAGCCTTGTGCAGCTAGCACCGCCAGACTGACATAGTTTTCAGATGCAATTAATTCAATGTGATCCTCTTGACGCTGGGCTTCTTGTTGAAGAATATGAGAAATTTGAGGATCAATACTTGCTAATGTTTGCGTAAAGATAGGCATGATGTGTGGTTTACAGTGTAAATAGTTAATGAATATCGATTAAAAATTGGCTAAATACCTCAGCCCCTAAAGGCATCATGTGACAGCGACAATAAACTCATTATCGATAACTCTTCATTGATGCTGCTACGTCCACATTTTATCACGCATCAATAGTCGCACTTTAGCGTAATAGACTACTCCAGCTTCAAATACACCTATAGAAATGATTACTTAATCATATAACTTATTGATTTATATTAAATTAATTAAAAATCAACAGTTAAACATTGGTCCTGTTATCGTTGCGCACGCGCCAACAATACGCCACCTACCATAATACCCGACATCATCCAAAACACGCCAGCCAACCCTAGCGCAGTGCCTAATGCTCCAAAAATCATAGGGCCACCCATTCGAACTAAATTGTTGGCCGTTAAGCGCATCCCTAAAATCTGACCCGCCCGACCCGCAACAGAGTCCTCATACATCATAATCACCGTCAGTGGTATACCGATTCCCATACCCAAACCAAAGAGCACTGCAATCAAAAACAAGCTTAAACCACTGGTCGCAAAAGGCATGATTCCGTAACACATCGCACCAATAGAAAAAACGATGCTGAGCAATGTTAAGCCAGTCATGCGTCGCACCAACCAAGCTAAAAATAGCCTCACCAATAAAGCAGCGCCAGCTAATGCCGCCATTGTGCTGCCAATTGCAGATGCTGATAAATTTAAATTGTGTCCCTTGATTGGCAAGTAGAATTGAAATACATCGTATCCCAATTGCACCATTCCACTAGTGAGCAACATGACCCAGACACCTTTATCCATCCAATCTAGCGGCTTACTAGACTTTGAGTGTATCTGGGACTGCGCTTTAGGTAAGAGCCCGCCATAACAGAACAACAACACTAAAACTACAATCGACAACGTAGCTGTAAACAAACAAGTTATTGGAAAGCCAAGGTGATCAATTAAGAGACCAGCCAGCATTGGCCCTACAAAACCTGTCAGCGAGCCAACCACACTAAAATTAGCGAAATTTTTGGCGCGATCATCGGACGTGCTATGCGCACCCACCAAGGCTTGTAGCGTCACATGAAAAAATGACAGCGCTAAACCATTGAGTGCCGCCGCAAAATAAAACATCTGAATACTTGGTGAAAAATAGATGAGCAGCAGTGATAAGCACGCTAAGCTAGCGCCAAGGCTCAGCAAGCCTACCGCTCCTTTGCGGTCAACCAAAGCACCAACTACCCATGAGAGTAACAATGGGAATAAAAACAAAAGTCCACCTAATATGCCTACTACCGTGGCGCTCGCACCCAACTTCAATGCATATAAAGTCAACAGCATACGCATGGCATTGGCTGCAACAAAATTAAATATCGTTAATATAAATACAAAATTAATGACTTTAATTCGACGAGGACTCTCTCCCATGTCATCTAACATCAACACTCCAAACCGTCACACCTAGACTGACAACCAAGCATTAAATACCCTTCTAGTTACCCGATAAAATCTCACGACTCATTCAATCAAAAAGGCTTCACAAAAATGCCTCACAAACAGGCCATCTAAAAACTACCAACCTTCGACCAAAGTCGAACTTGCTTGCACTTCACCACGCTCTACCCGTTTGACGAGTTCATTCATTTTGGCATGCAAGGGCGCAGCGACTCCAATGTACGCACCACGCTCAGCAATATAGCCATTCAGAAATTCTGTTTCCGTACGTCGCCCTTTGAACATATCTTGCGCCATGGAAGGCCTTTGCTCTTCGGATCTATTCTTAGCACCTGCAGTCAACACTGCATTGATCTCAGCTAAGGCATCTTGATGTCCCTCTCCTGCAAGCGCCAACAACTCCGGCTGCATACCCAACATCCGTTCTAACGAGTATCCTAAAGCTTGGCCTACTCTCACCCCTTGCGACCCCAGTCGAATAGATAACCAACGTGTCGAATCGTTTGCATCACGCTGATTACCAGACATAGCAGTTGCAGCACACAATCCATTACGCATAGCATTAACTACCAACTTAGACCAACGCTCCCCCCATAAATTAGTGGTCACCTTGGCACTATCCGCCGAACGTAATAGCTCAGTAATCTCCTCTACTCTGGGCGTAATCCGACCATGGGGCTCACCCACACGAAACACTGTGTGTGTATCACCACCTAGTGCCACGGTACGCTTAATTCGACCTGGCGCATACAATTCAGCCGCAACCAAACTGGCAATACATCCCAAAGTCTTTCCCCAACCAACTATCGCAGCAATTCGTTCCTCATTAATACAATTCTGCAAAGATACGCAATAGCCATCTGGCGCCAAGTAAGGCTTAATCAAATGGGTTGCCCATTCAGTGTCATAAGACTTAACACAAATAAATGCAATATCAATAGGACGCTCTTTGCAAAAACCCTGCACTTCGGTCAGATGTAGAATGCGAGGTTTCACAATATGCGTCTCCTCTGGTGTCAAACCAGATAGATGCAAACCCTGGGAACGTATCGTTTCTACATGCTCAGGCCACGGATCAATCATGGTCACATCATGCCCGGCACGCGCCATATGGCCACCCGCAATCCCACCGATTGCTCCTGCACCAACAACAACAATTCGCTTACCCATTTCCCCACCTTTCCATATGATCTTTGATGCGCATTACAGAATTAACATTACAGATTTTCGATGACCGCCGCAGTAAAGCGTTCCGTCCCGGATTGACCACCCAGGTCGCGAGTCACATATTTATTGGCAGCAAGCACTCGAGTCAATGCGGACTCAATCCGATCTGCAACAACAGCTTGATCAATATGCCGCAACAGCAATACGCCTGAGAGTATCATCGCCATCGGATTAGCGATATCTTTGCCAGCAATATCGGGCGCCGACCCATGCACAGCCTCAAACATTGCACAATCATCGCCTATATTTGCACCAGGAGCCACACCCAGGCCACCCACCAAGCCAGCCGCCAAATCAGAAACAATATCGCCAAACAAGTTTGCCAACAATAAACCATCAAATGATTCAGGCTTAATCACCAACTCCATGCAAAGCGCATCAATCACTCGAGCATCGCACACGATGTCCGGGTAGTCTTTTGCAACATCCTGACTAGCGCGCAAAAATAGACCATCCGTCATTTTCATAACATTTGCTTTGTGTGCAATCGTCAACTTCTTGCGACCGGTCTTGCGCAAATACTCAAACCCATAACGAGCAGCGCGCTCGGTCGCGCCGCGGGTAATAATTTTTATCGCTTCGGCAGTATTGTCATCAATCATCCGCTCAGCACCGACGTACAAATCTTCACTATTTTCACGAAAAATCACCAGATTCACATTACTATAGCGTGAAGTAACGCCTGGATAATTCTTAATTGGACGCACATTTACAAATAACTTTAATTCTTTTCGCAATGCAATTGCGATGCTCGGATAGTCCCTATCCAAAGCTTCACCGGTAGCGCTTTTACGTTTCAAACGTATGCGATAATCTCCACCAAATGGCGTTTGCGTTGGCCCTTTTAAGGCCAAACGATTACGCTCAATCGACTCGATTACGCTAAGAGGTAGCGCCGTACCAAGCTCGTGCTCAGCACGTAAACCGGCCACCACCTCCTCAAATTCAACTTGCGCACCTGCAGCTTTAATGATTGCACAAGTCGCCCCCACCACCTCGGGTCCGATACCATCTCCTGGCACAACAGTTACTCTACGCAATTAAAAATCTCCAATCGTTTGATCAATACAAATAATAAAAAGGTCTAACTGTTATCAACATTACCACCCAAGCATCACTGCCGTAGCACCACTGACCGGCATTCCCACTTTAGAAGCGGCACCAATGCCCCAGCTGTATCTAAATTATTCGCATACCCAGGGTCAGCAACCTTTTCAATAGCGCCTTGGCTAAACTCTTGGGGATATTTAGACAATCGTTTTTCGGTGACATAAGACATGATCGAAGCAATAGTACCGCCAGCACCAAGCAATAAACCGATTAAGAAATCAATAATACCACCACGCCAAATCGAACCCGTTGAACGTCACCTACTCTCACAATCAACCACAAGAGCCAAATATAGAGATGGGTAGAGATAACTCTGCCAATCACGGCCTATTTCCAAATATTTCTTTAATAACTTGACCCATAATCTTAAATCTTAACCGAGATCATAGAAACTAGTGGTAACAACAAAATTCTCAATCTTTATGAGGATCGCATTATGGACGTCCGCATCAACAATTATCCTGTTGGTTATTTCAGACCCCGTGGTTTTGCAATGCTTCTGCGCTTCGATTCAGCTTTAGAGATTTGGATTGAATAAAGCACAATAAGCCCCGCAATAATTGGACTAATTTGCTACCATTGTCCTATTGAAAATCACAAAATATCTTCCTTAATAAACCAATCATGTTTCAGTGATAAGATATACACAACCTCTGTAACCGCGGCACTTAACAAACTTCCGTTCAGTATCCACGGTTTATTTCTATAACTATCTGATTCTAAAGAGTGAACTATGACATACGATCCGTTCAAAGCAATTCGTGAATTCAAACTCAAATCTGGCAAGACTGGCAAAATGTATTCGCTTGCAGCACTCGAGGAGGCCGGCTTGGGTAAAGTGTCGCGCCTACCTGTAAGCCTGCGCGTCGTGCTTGAATCTATCTTACGGAATTGCGACGGACAACGGATCGGGGAAAATGCTGTACGTGAGCTTGCCGGCTGGCAACCCAATGGCGAACGCACGCAAGAGTTACCCTTCGTGCTCGCACGCATTATGCTGCAGGATATGGCTGGTTTTCCTGCACTAAACGACTTCGCAGCCATGCGCGCTGAAGCTAAACGCCAGAATTTTGATCCCAACCGCATCGAGCCCCTCGTACCGGTAGACCTAGTGGTTGATCACTCGGTTGTCATCGATGTGCATAACTCAACCGACGCGCTTCGTAAGAATATGGAGATTGAATTTGAGCGTAACGGCGAACGTTACACCTTCCTGAAGTGGGCTAAACAAGCGTTCTCCGGCATCCGTGTAGTACCTCCCGGTAACGGCATCTGTCATCAGGTCAATCTCGAATACCTGTCACGCGGCGTTTGGGAGAAAAATGGTGTCTACTACCCCGACTCAGCCGTCGGCACTGACTCACACACTACGATGGTTAACGCCATCGGCGTGCTAGCTTGGGGCGTTGGCGGCATCGAAGCTGAAGCCGGTATGCTCGGTCAGCCATATTACTTTCTCACACCAGATGTAGTGGGTGTGCACATGAGCGGCAAACTAAACCCCGGTGTCACAGCCACCGACCTCGTATTAACCGTGACTGAACTATTACGCAAAACCAAGGTGGTCAATAAGTTCGTCGAATATTTCGGCGAAGGTGCAGCATCACTGTCACCAACCGACCGCGCTACAGTAGCCAATATGTCACCCGACTATGGTGCGACCTGTGGATTCTTTCCCATCGATGAGAAAACGCTAGAGTATTACCGCATGTCTGGCCGCGAAGAGCACTGCGATGCCATCGAGTCCTATCTGAAAGCGCAAGGTATGTTCGGTATTTCCAAAAAAGGGGAAATTGATTACTCGCAAGTGGTTGAGCTCGACTTATCCACCGTTCGCCCCAGTGTCTCTGGACCGAAGCAGCCCGAAGACCGTATCAACCTTGAGGATATCAAGGCGCGCTTTACTGAGCTGTTCTCCAAGCCCATCTCTGAAAGCGGCTACAATAAACCTGCTGCAGATATGGGCAATCGTTTTCCAGTCACTACCTCTGGTATTGGCGACGTGGGTCATGGCGATATTGGTATTGCCGCGATTACATCTTGCACCAACACTTCTAATCCTTGGGTTTTACTTGCTGCCGGTCTGCTCGCCAAAAAAGCAGTTGAAAAAGGCATGAAGCCACACCCACGGGTCAAGACCTCAATGGCCCCCGGTTCCAAGGTGGTCACGGCCTATCTGAAAAACGCTGGCCTATTGCCCTACCTCGAGCAACTAGGCTTTCATGTCGTTGCCTACGGCTGCACGACCTGCATGGGCCTTGCTGGCCCGCTGGATAAAGACTTGGAAGATGTCATCGTAAAGAACGATATCATCTCAGCCGCAGTGCTATCTGGTAACCGTAATTTCGAAGCACGAGTGCATCAATCACTTAAAGCCAACTTCTTAATGAGTCCTCCGCTAGTGGTGGCATTTGCACTTGCAGGTACGGTATTGAAAAACGTGGATACCGATCCGCTTGGCAACGACAAAAATGGCCAACCAGTGTTCCTAAAGGATCTGTGGCCGACACCCGAGGAGGTGGAGTCTGTCATGAAATTCGCTACCGACAGCAATAACTTCAAACGTGAGTATGGCAACCTCGATGGTGCAAAAGATCTTTGGGATGCTATCCCAGAAGCCAAAGGTGCGTTGTTCCAGTGGGATCCTAAGTCCACTTACATGCTCGAGCCACCGCTGTTCGAAGGGTTCAAGCCCGAAAAGCCGAAAGTCACCGACGTCCAAGGCGGCCGTGCATTAGGCTTATTCGGTAACAAACTCACCACCGATCATATCAGCCCTGTGGCGCCAATCCGCAAGGGCACACTCGCTGGTGACTGGCTGATTGCAGCAGGCAGCACCGATTTGTCGAGCTTCGGGTCGCGCCGTACCAATCATGAGGTTATGGTCCGTGGTGCATTCGCCAACCCGCGCATCAAGAATCTAATGGTACCGGGCACCGAGGGTGGCGTCACCATTCATCAACCAAGCGGCGACAAGATGACTATATACGAAGCATCGATGCGCTATCAGAACGTCGACAAAGTCCCGCTCTTTGTGTTTGGCGGTGAGGAATACGGCACTGGCTCTTCGCGAGATTGGGCAGCTAAGGGTACGCAAATGCTGGGTATCAAGGTAGTTGTCGCGCGCGGCTATGAGCGTATTCACCGCTCAAACCTAGTCGGTATGGGCGTATTACCCTGTCAATTCAAGGGTAACGACAGCATACAGTCCCTGAATATTACAGGTGCAGAGTCGTATGACCTACTGGGGGTAGAAGGTGGCAACATAAAACCACTGCAGGACGTGACCTTGGTCATCCATCGTCAGGACGGCACCTCCCAAAATGTGGCTGTTACACTACGAGTGGATTCGCCGATCGAAGTGGAATATTTGAAAAATGGCGGGATTCTACCGTTTGTGTTGCGTGAGCTGATGGCGTCTTAAAAAGCAGGCGCACCACTATAGTAATTTCATAATCCTCTGGAATATGATTATGATGGGGGTGGGGTCGTAAATGCTTATGCTTATGCTTATCTTACCAATACAGCCCCCTCATCCAACTCTACCCTCCCCTTCAAGGGGGGGGCGTTTCATTGGCTATTTATTAACGACATTTGGAGCACAACGATGGCACAAGACACCTTCAAAACCCTGCGTGAATTCACCCCCTCTCTCGGTATGTCCGGCAAATACCATTCGCTGGCTGCACTCGAAGCTGCTGGCCTAGGCAAGATTTCGCGCCTTCCTCGTTCTATCCGTGTGGTGCTCGAAGCACTCGTTCGCCACTGCGATGGCAAGCGCGTTAACGAAGAGCATGTTAAAGCACTAGCCGGATGGCAACCCAATGCCACCCGTACCGCTGAGATTCCTTTCATCGTAGTACGCATTGTGCTCCAAGATCTGATTGGTTTCGGCACGTTGAATGACTTATCAGCCATGCGTGCCGCAGCAGAGCGCCTTGGCGTATCTCCAGGAAACATTGAGCCATTAGTACCAGTCGATGTGGTGGTGGATCACTCGGTGGAAATCGACGTCTTTAACCGTCCCGACGCAGTACAACGCAATCAAGAAATCGAATTCAAGCGCAACGCTGAGCGCTATCAATTCGTGAAATGGGCGCAGGGCGCATTCAAGACTGTAAGAGTAGTGCCACCCGGGAACGGTATCATTCACCAGATCAACATGGAACATTTGTCTCGTGGTGTATTTGAAAAGGACGGCGTCTGGTTTCCCGACACTGTATTTGGAACTGACTCACACACCACCATGGTCAATGGTATTGGGATTGTCGCCTGGGGAGTCGGCGGTATCGAGGCCGAAGCAGGCATGCTGGGTCAGCCAAATGCGTTTCTCACCCCTGACGTCGTGGGCTGCCACGTCACCGGCAAATTACGTGAAGGCGTAACCGCAACAGACCTTGCGCTAACTGTCACTGAACTCATGCGTAAGACCAAAGTCGTAGGTAAATTCGTAGAATTTTTCGGCGAAGGCGCAGCAGCACTCACCGCCGCAGATCGCTGCACCGTGGCAAATATGGCGCCAGAATACGGCGCGACCATGGGTTACTTTCCAGTTGACGAAAAAACCATCGACTATTTCCGCACTACAGGCCGCGAGCCAGAGCAGGTCGCGGCTATCGAGGAATACTTCAAGGCGCAAGGCATGTTTGGCATGCCCAAAGCTAACGAGATCGATTACAGTCAGACTGTTGAACTCGATTTAGATTCTATCGTGCCCTGCCTGTCTGGTCCAAAACGTCCCCAGGATCGCGTCAGCCTGCCTGATCTTGGCAGCAATTTTGACATGCTGTTCTCAGCCCCAACTGATAAGAATGGCTACGCGCGCCCTGCCGCAGATTTAAATCGTCGCGAAGCAACTGGTCACGACTTCGATGTTGGTCATGGTGATGTGCTCATTGCATCAATCACCTCATGCACAAACACATCCAACCCAGCCTTGTTGATTGCGGCTGGATTGTTCGCTAAGCGCGCGGTTGAAAAAGGCTTGATGCCACATCCACGCATTAAGACTTCACTAGCACCTGGTTCCAAGGTTGTCACTGCGTATCTACGTGACGCAGGTCTGCTCGAGCCACTGGAAAAACTCGGTTTCGGTGTCGTGGCTTATGGGTGCACTACCTGCATGGGCGCTGCCGGTCCACTTGATGCAAAAATCGAAGAGTCGGTAGTTTCAAAAGATCTCGTCACCTGCGCTGTCCTCTCGGGCAATCGCAATTTCGAAGCACGTGTTCACCCCAACTTGCGCGCGAATTACCTCGCCAGCCCAGCACTGGTGGTTGCCTATGCATTAGCAGGCAGCGTCCGCACAGATTTGACCAAAGACCCGTTGGGCAATGATAAAGACGGTACACCGGTGTATCTCAAGGACCTCTGGCCTACCGACGCCGAAGTCACTTCACTACTCAAGTTCGCCGCCAATGCGGAACACTTCCGCCGCGAATATGGCGATCTGTCCGGTAATAAAGCACTCTGGGATGCCATTCCCACTGTCGAAGGCGCAGTATACAAGTGGAATCCCAATTCCACCTTCATTAAGGAGCCCCCATTTTTCGACGGCGTCACCCATACACCAGACAAGGTCACCGACATCGTCGGCGCGCGAGCGCTAGCGATACTCGGCGATTCGATCACCACCGATCACATCAGCCCTTCCACCAAAATTCGCCCAGGCACCCCTGCTGGCAAATGGCTAGAGCCCTTCAAGGATCACCCACCCTCAGAGTGGGGGCACTTCGGCGTACGCCGCTGTAATCACGAACTAATGGTGCGCGGCACCTTCGCCAACGTTCGCCTGCGTAACATGGTTGCACCCGGCACCGAAGGCCCCATCACTAAGGTACAACCTACCGGTGAACAATTAACTATTTTTGAAGCCAGTGAAATCTACCATGCAAATAAAACACCACTGGTGATTTTCGGCGGCGACGACTATGGTATGGGTTCATCTCGCGACTGGGCTGCTAAGGGGGTACAGCTTTTAGGCGTAAAAGCCGTCATCGTCAAGAGTTTCGAACGCATACATCGCGCCAACCTGATCGGCATGGGAGTATTGCCTTTGCAATTCAAGCCAGGTGACAGCTCTCAATCACTCAATATAGATGGCACTGAAACCTTTACTATCGAAGGTATCAATGGCGGGAATGTTAAACCATTACAGGACGTTGCTATGGTGATTACGCGTACCAATGGCTCAACGCAGCGAGTACCCCTCACACTGCGCATTGACACCGGTATCGAAGTTGATTATCTGAAACACGGCGGTATTCTTCCCTATGTACTACGCGAGCTCATATCAGCCGCTAAATAATCAACAGCAACACAATTCGTTAATTTTCAACATGTAATATGACCAGCATGACAAATGCTGGCCTTTTTTTGTTACCAAATCACGTCAAACAGATACAATAGTTATCTTGTTGGAATCAGCGACACCTAGAAAAATACTGTAAATTATTAACCCTACTGTTTATTGTCTCCAATGCTCATAAGCAATCTAATCCAAGATTTACAAAAAATTGTCGGGGAAAACAATGTCCTCAGCGCGTATGAGGACTTAATACCTTTCATCAAAGACTGGCGAGGGATTTACCTCGGCGCCACTGCAGCCGTTGTGCGCCCCGCTAATACTCAAGAAGTAGCAGCAGTCATTCATTACTGCTCACAAAGGGGAATAGCAATAGTTCCTCAAGGTGGCAATACTGGCATGTGTGGCGCGGCGATTCCTAATCCCAACGGAGAGGAAATCGTTTTATCTTTGGCCCGAATGAATAAAATCCGATCAATCGATGCACTCAATAACACACTCACTGTGGATGCAGGATGCGTACTGGCGGCCATTCAGGGGACCGCTGCAGAAGTGGATCGACTGTTTCCTTTAAGCTTAGGCGCTGAAGGTAGTTGTCAGATTGGCGGCAATTTGTCTACAAATGCGGGGGGCGTTAATGTTCTGCGTTACGGCAACACTAGAGATTTGGTTTTGGGGTTGGAAGTTGTGCTGCCGGACGGACGCATCTGGGATGGCTTACGTAGCTTGCGTAAAGACAATACTGGATACGATCTTAAACAACTCTTTATTGGGGCTGAGGGAACATTAGGCATCATTACTGGCGCCACTCTAAAACTATTCCCTAGACCAATTGCAAACGCCACAGCATGGATGGCAGTACCAAGCCCTGAGTCCGCCCTTCGCTTGCTTGCACTCATTCGACAACATTGCGGCGAGCGCATATCTGCTTTTGAAATCATCTCTAGGCATAGTCTAGAACTGGTATGGCGTCACATTCCCAATACTCGTGACCCTCTAGACACCCCACATGAATGGCAAGTATTAACAGAGCTTGCTGACTCCGGGGATTTGGCTTCATTACGCGCCAACTTAGAACGCGCGCTAGAGTCTGCAATTAATGAAGGTTTAGTAGTCGATGCCATTGTTGCTGAGAACAGAAGCCAAGCGCAATCTCTATGGCATATGCGCGAATCTATTCCAGAAGGAGCTCGGCAAGAACCAGTGATGGTATATCGTCACGATATTGCAGTTGCGGTCAGTCGTATACCTGAGTTTATCGCCGAAGCAGGAGCAGCGCTGGAGGCTAGATTTCCAGGAGTTCGCTTGATCTGTTTTGGGCACCTTGGCGACGGCAATCTGCACTACAACGCCTACATACCTGAGAGGCTACGTAACGATCCTAAATCACGAAATGCCGACGACGTTACTCAAACCGTCTACGATATTGTTAGACAATATGGCGGCAGTTTTAGTGCTGAGCACGGCATTGGTCAGTCAAAAGTCAATGAGCTAGTACGATATAAAAGTTCCGTAGAGATGGACTTAATGCGCACCATTAAATCTGCACTCGACCCCAAGGGACTATTCAATCCGGGTAAAATTTTATAGTCAACGCATATTCAACCTACTCGTGCGATCATAATAAATATATACACTACACAGATCAAAGCACCCAGCCAAAAAGCTGACCGCAATTTAGGCCAGTCAGCTATATACGCCCAAATATAGAGCGCTCTGAAAGTAATAAACAACACTGCCAACTGATTAATCATCAATTGATCTACTTTAACAATATGGGCAATAATGATTGCCGATGCAAATAAGGGAAAAGCTTCAAACGCATTTAATTGCGCCCAATTTGCGCGCCTGTTCATTGGTGGCAATTGATCTAAACCTACACGCGGTTGCGCATTATCATAACTACACCTCCATTTCGATATAATTGTTGCAACATACGGCATTAAACCTGCAATCAACACTGTCCAATATGCATAAGTCACGATTTAGCCCTCTGAATGATAAAATATTCAATATTGGTAGATCATCTAAACAACCAAAATAGCCAACTCACTTTAAGACTACGCTGCTAATCATCAAAAAGTCACCTACAATCAGCACTTTCAAATTTGAAATAGATTAACATCGACTATATCGTATATTCTTACCAGGAGAGATCATGACAAAAAAAATCGTCAAATCAAATGAAGAATGGCAAGCCAGTCTCCAGCCTGAAACTTTCGCGATTACTCGCCAAAAAGGCACTGAACATGCATTTACCGGACAATATTGGGATCATCACGACACTGGCACCTATCATTGCTCTTGTTGTGGTAGCTTGCTATTTAGCTCCAAAGAAAAATTTGACTCGGGGAGTGGCTGGCCAAGTTTTTGGGAACCAGCAGCCTCTAGTCATATCGCAACCGAAGACGATATCAGTCATCACATGCGCAGAACAGAAGTGCTATGTAATATTTGCGACGCTCACCTAGGTCATGTGTTTGAAGACGGCCCCCAACCCACTGGTTTGCGCTACTGTATAAATTCTGCTTCACTCAAGTTTACTAAAGCGTGAATAGAAAAACTAGACGAGCAATACTGCAAGCAAACGCAGCGCTAATTGCGTCGTTTAAAAACGCTGACCACCCCCCACAGCTAGAGGCCAATCCCACCGCTTTATGTAGTGTACTATTAGAGGTTATTGACGGATTTGAAAGTATAAGAAGCACAAGTCGCCCAATAGATGATCAACTTCAAGACGATATCAACGAGTTATCGATAGCATCATTAGAGTGTCTCACCGACTTGCATTATTGGGCATACCAATTGTCGTGCAACGAACTATGCTTGTTCTACGAGAGTTGCGCTTTAGAATTTTCATATTGGATTACCAAACATCATGGCCAAATAACAGAGTATGAACTACTAGCCAATTCAATAGCACACCTTGATCAAGATCATACTGATATAACTGAATATTCGAGAACCCTAAGAAATATTTTTTCTATTTTAAAAAAATCTATACCCGAAAATTTAGAATTAATAGATAACAGTCAAACAGCAGCATGGATTACCCTGCATATCAATTATGCTATTGTTGCGATACGCAGCCATGACATGATCCTAATAAAAGATGCCTGTACAATATTAGAATCACGTATAGCAACAGAATGCAATAATTTCTATCATGAAGCAATAGAAATGACTTGTATCAAAAAATATCCTCTATCAATTATTGAATTTCTCCGCAAACGTCAAGATCACTGGAAAACTCAAACTCACTAAAATGACTCTCAAACTATGAAAATTTTATTCGATATCCTACCCATTGCATTATTCTTTGCAGCATTCAAACTCTATGGAATCTATGCAGCAACAATTACTGCGATAGCTGCCACTGTACTTCAAATAGCATGGCTCAAACTAACCAAACGTAAGGTTGAACCTATGCAATGGGCAAGCTTACTCATTATTGTTATTTTTGGTGGTGCCACGCTGTGGTTTAAAAGTGAAGCTTTCATTAAGTGGAAACCATCTATTTTGTATTGGTTTTTCGCTGTTTCGTTATTGTTTTACCAATTCATAATCAAGAAAAACATAATTAAATCGATGATGGGGCATCTTTTTAATGCTCCAGATCATGTTTGGAAAAAGATATGCCTCTACTGGATTGGATTTTTCACTTTGATGGGCGTAATAAATTTATACATTGCTTACCAATATTCAACTGATACATGGGTTAATTTTAAGCTATTCGGTGGAATTGGCCTTATGATATTGTTTATGTCTGGTCAGATGTTTATATTGTCACCCTACATGATCAATAGCGACAAAGAATCTTAAACACTATTAATTATTCGACCCACGACTTATGGACGCTGCTAATACTCTATACCAAAGGCTTAAAATCCTAGACCCAGAATCTATTGATATTGTAGATGAGTCTGGCGCTCATATTGGACATGCTGGTGCCGTTGGGGGCGGCAGCCACTTTCAATTAATTATTGTTTCAAGCGTGTTTAATGGACACAGCCTTCAGTCAAGGCACCGCATGATTTATCAAGCTGCTGGCGATTTAATGGGACAATCAATACATGCGTTAGCAATTAAAGCTTACACACCTCAAGAAATCTAACCCCTTTCAAGGAAAATCTATGGAATACCGTTTCAAATTCACCCTTATAGTTTCTATGAGTGCCTTTGCTTTATCCATGGGCGCACTCGCACAAGTTGCCAAAGTAAATGGCGTCACCATACCCCAGTCACGAGCAGATATCATGCTCAAAGAAGTGACTGCTCAAGGCAGACCTGACTCGGCAGAACTACGTAGCATGATTAAAGAGCGTTTGATTGAGGGTGAGCTGCTTAGCCAAGACGCCATCAAAAAAGGCATTAATAAAAATCCACAGGTTGCAGCTGAAATCGAAATCGTTAGGCAAAAAATACTGGCCCAGGCATTGATTGCCGACCATTTAAAACGCAATCCACCAAATGACGACGCGTTAAAAAAAGCTTTTGAACAAGTAAAATCTAATCCAGCTGCGACTGAGTACAAAGCCCGTCACATATTAGTAAACTCGGAGAGTGACGCTAAAGAAATCATTGCACAAATCAGCAAGGGAGCCGATTTTGCAAAGCTAGCCGCCGAGAAATCAACTGACGAAGGCAGCAAAGCACAAGGCGGTGAACTACCCTGGGGGTTAGCAATGGGCTATGTGCGACCATTTGGCGAGGCCTTAACAAAACTAAATAAAGGCCAGATGACTGAGCTTCCGGTGCAGACCAATTTTGGATGGCACATTATCTTACTGGATGACAAACGCCCACCAACAATCGAGGCAATCAGACCACAACTCGTTCAAATGGTCGAAGGTGAAGCAGTGATGGCTCTATTAAAAACTTTGCGTAGCAAGGCTAAAGTGGAATAATACTGTAACTAATAATTACTCTCTAATAAGTAATCAGTAATCAAAAAAATCAGTCTCTAGCGTAAACAAAATGCCCCCAAGAGTATTATTGGGGGCATTAACTTTTAACCGACTTCAAAGCAAAAAAACTCATTCACCTATGATACAGAACTGGATTAACTTTATTTAATTCTCAGCGGCGTTAAGGAGCCCGGCAACAAACAACCTTTGCGCGCACGATGGAGAATATGTTTTTTCAATTCAACACCACTAACGGTGACTAACTTTTCTTTTCCACTGCGACTTTTGCCGATGACGGTCACTGTTTTGCCGCTGGAGAATCCCGCTGCAGTCATTTTCTCATTTGCATCAAGACTCATTAATACCACTCCACGCCCTCTGGCCATTTCTTTAATTTCATCAAGAGCGAATAACAGCATCCGCCCCTTCTCGGATAGAGCAACGACCATATCAACATAGCCCTGCATTAATACAGGCTGTAGAATAGATTCTCCATCCTGCACTGTCATAAATGCTTTTCCATGACGCACACGAGTGAGCATGTCTTCAACACTCACTATAAATCCATAGCCACTTGAATTGGCGACCAAATAACGCATTGAGCCTTGCGCGTCCATCACATGTGCAATACGGGCACCAGGCGCAAGTTCAAGTAATGAGGTTAATGGCACCCCATCACCTTTACCTCCAGGAATCTCTGTAACTGGTATTCCAAAGCTTCGACCTGTGGAGTCAATCACTGCAATCTGATTAACGGAGCGCGTCTCAAATATCGCATATTCAGAATCACCCACTTTGTAATTAACCCCCGTTAAATCAAGACCATGACCCAATCTTGATCGAACCCAACCATTTTTAGAAACAATCACAGTCAATGCTTCATCAACTACTTGCCGTTCAACTACGGCACGCTCTGAAGTTTCGATTAATGTGCGACGATCATCACCATATTTCTTAGCATCTTCACGTATTTCTTTAACCACCAATTTCTTTAAAAGACCATCGTCACCTAAGAGCTCTTTTAATGAGTGCCTCTCCATTCTAAGCGCCTGCAATTCTTGCTCAATCTTAATACCTTCTAGACGAGCTAGCTGGCGCAAACGAATCTCTAAAATATCCTCAGCTTGGGCATCGCTTAATTTAAACTCTGCAATTAACTCAGGCTTAGGCTCGTCTGCATTTCGAATCACCTTTATGACTTTGTCAATGTTCAAAAAGACAATGTGACGGCCTTCAAGGATATGAATTCGCCGATCAACCTGGCCCAATCGATACTCAGTCCGCCGAACAACCGTTGAGAGGCGAAAATTAACCCACTCCTCGAGCATGATGCGCAGATTTTTTCGTTGTGGTCGACCATCCAATCCAATCACAACCATATTAATTGGAAAGTTTTCTTCAAGCGATGTATGGGCCATTAACAAGCGCATAAAATCTTCGGCATCAATTCTTGAGGATTTAGGTTCAAAAACTAAACGGACCCGATTGTTTTTATCTGACTCATCATTAACCCGCTCCAAAGACGCCAAAATCAATTGCTTCAAATTGGCTTGATTAGGGGATATCTTACCGCCCTTCTCTTTAGGTTTTGGGTTGGTCAACTCTTCAAGCTCTTCCATGACTCGCATTGAAGAAGTGGTCGGCGGTAACTCATAAATAATTACCTGCCATTGGCCACGCGCTAAATTTTCAACCCGCCAACGACAACGCGCGCGCAATGAACCTCGACCACTTGAATAAGTTTCAAGAATAGCCTGGGACGCACTAATAATTTGACCACCGCCAGGAAAGTCGGGCCCCTTAATAATTCCAAGCAAAGACTCTAAAGTGATTGTAGGCTTATTGATAATGGCTATAGCAGCCTCTGCAACCTCTCGCAGATTGTGTGGTTGAAGCTCACAAGCCATACCAACACCCACACCAGAGGCCCCATTCAATAAGAGCATCGGCAATCGTGCAGGCAACAACTCAGGCTCTTTTAATCTACCGTCATAATTGGCAGTGAAGTCAACAGTGTTTTGATCAATTTCACTGAGCAATAACTCAGCAATCGGTGTTAATCGAGCCTCTGTATAACGATAAGCAGCAGCAGAATCGCCGTCTTGAGTGCCGAAATTTCCCTGTCCATCAATCAATGGGTAACGCAAGGAAAAATCTTGGGCCATACGCACCAATGCCTCATAGGTTGAGACATCTCCATGCGGATGATACTTACCTAAAACCTCACCTACAATCCGAGCAGACTTGGTATGTTGGACATTAGCCTTCAACCCAAGTTCGTTCATCACATACAATATACGACGCTGAACAGGTTTTTGACCATCCTCTATATTTGGTATCGCGCGTCCTCGAACGACGCTCATAGCGTACGTTAAATAACTACGCTCTGCGAATGTCCCCATATCAATAAAGTCACCATCGCCGCCAGCTATCATGTCATTTGCATGAATAGGCGGGGGATTTTGTGTTGCGCCTGGAGCATTGGTAAATAGGTCTTGTGTATCACTTGCAGCTGTCGCCAGCTTAGATTTTTTTGTTTTCATACATCCGCCTCAACCTGATCACCATTTAATTCCATCCAAGCACAACGACGCTCTGACTCTTTTTTGGACATCAACATATTAAATAATTCAAACGTTTTATCTTTATCCTCAATTCGCACTTGCAGTAAGCGTCGAGTATCTGGACAGAGAGTAGTCTCCCACAACTGTTCCGGATTCATCTCACCCAAGCCTTTGAAACGCTGGACTTGAATCGAGTCTGGTTTTACACCATCTTCAATAGCTCGTTCACGCAAAGAGCGTAACTCCACCTCATCAATTGCATAGACCTTTTTTCCTGGACGCTTACCGTGCGCAGGAACATCCATCTTAAACAAAGGAGGACAGGCAATATAAATATTGCCTGCAGCAATCAATTTTGGAAAGTGCTTGTAGAATAAGGTCAGCAATAACACAGCGATATGTGCGCCATCGACATCGGCGTCAGTCATCGAAGCTATTTTTCCGTAACGCAAGCCAGACAAATCAGGATGATCATTTTCGCCGTGAGGATCCACACCAATTGCTACCGCAATATCATGGATTTCAGCATTAGAGAACAATAAATCCCGCTTTACTTCCCATGAGTTAAGCGCCTTACCGCGCATTTTATAAATCGCTTGAAAGCGCTTATCGCGCGCTTGCTTTGCAGAACCACCTGCAGAATCGCCTTCAACCAAAAACAATTCGTTATCTGACAAACTGGTTGACTCACAATCGGTAAGCTTCTCTGGCAACATCACTACACTTGATGATTTCTTGCGCTCTATCTTAGTGACTGAGCGGCTACGCTCAACAGCTTGACGGATCGCTAATTCAGCAATTTTTCGACCATAATCAACGTGTCGATTCAACCATAACTCAAATGGGTCACGAACCATATTAGAAACCAATTTAAGCGCATCTCGATTAGACAACTTCTCTTTAGTTTGGCCATGAAACTGCGGCTCTAATACTTTTGCTGATAAAAAATAAATCGTACGGGACCATACATCATCTGATTGTAACTTAACCCCTCTGGGCATCATATTATGATGTTCAGCAAAAGCTTTAATCGCCTCAAAAATACCCTCACGTAAACCTGCCTCATGCGTTCCGCCGGCTGGAGTTGGGATTAAGTTAGCGTACGACTCACCAAAACCTTTGCCTTCTTCAACTAACGCGAATGCCCATCCCGCCCCTTCACCCACAGCAAATCCATTAGCTTCTTGGACATATTTTTCACCATCAAAAATCGGCGCTACGGGCTCTATATCTCCAAGCAGATCTTTTAAATAACCCTTCATTCCCTCCGGATAACTCCAAGTTCTTGAAATGGTTTCCTGCCCCTCGCGCACTGACTCTACATTTAAGGTAACCACAACGCCTGGCAACAACACCGCTTTGGATCTAACGATTCTTTCGATTTCAGTCAAATTGACTTTACCAATATCAAAATATTTTTTATTAGGCCAAATGCGTAACAAAGTTCCAGTATCATTCTTAGCGATAGCACTGATTCTTTTAAGCTTCTCAACAACAATACCATCGGCAAAAACAATCCGATGAACCCCCCCCTCGCGCCGCACTTCCACTTCAAGGCGGGTTGCGAGTGCGTTTGTTACGGACACACCAACGCCGTGCAATCCTCCAGAAAATTTGTAAGCGGCATCAGCTTCAGTTTTTGAAAACTTTGCTCCAGCATGCAACTCAGTAAACACTAATTGCACCGTAGGCACTTTTTCCTCCGGATGCATGCCAACAGGAATGCCCCTCCCATTATCAGACACACTAACCGAGCCGTCTCTGTGCACGGTAACAGCAATACTCGTAGCATGACCACCAAATGCCTCATCTGCAGCATTATCAATGGCCTCTTGAACAATATGCGTTGGATCAGTAGTACGGGTATACATCCCCGGCAACCGCTGCACTGGCTCAATCCCACGCAGCTTAGTGACTGAAGATTCATCGTATTTCTTTGTTGCCATTTTTTCCATTCAATCTAAATATATAAAATTTATAATGCATTTGAATCTATAGAAATACTTAAACACTTAATTACACCCGCGCGCAGACCAAACTTTGCGAGTTTATTCCTCGAAACTATCGAAAAATATCCAAAGTTAATTAAGTAACATATCTTTGAAAAAACAAGGATAATTGGATAACAGCATAATTTTCAGGTAATTTACTCGTACATCTTAATTTTTAAAGAAAAAATATTCAAGTACAGGCTTGGATTAGTATAAGCGTTCCTGTCTAACCCTTATCTATCATGCACTCTATATCATATTGAATCCATCAATTAACTACCTTTTCAAACGATAATTTAGAAATATCTGCTTACTTTTGTTTTAAAATAAATCTTAAAATATATTCCTATATAACCAATGGCCAAAAAATCGATTACCTCGGTACAATCCCACACACCAATGATGCAACAGTATCTGCGGATTAAATCAGAGAATCCAGACCATTTACTGTTCTACCGTATGGGCGATTTTTATGAGTTATTTTTTGATGACGCAGAAAAGGCTGCCCAACTACTTGACATTACCCTAACCAGTCGTGGGGAGTCTGCAGGGAGCCCCATTAAAATGGCTGGCGTGCCCTACCATGCGGCAGATCAGTATCTAACGCGTCTTATCCAATTTGGTGAGTCTGTCGCTATCTGCGAGCAAATCGGCGATCCCAATACCAGCAAAGGCCCAGTCGAACGTAAGGTCATGCGGATAGTGACGCCAGGCACACTGACCGACTCAGCGTTTCTTGACGAAAAGACTGATAATTTCATTTTAGCAATTGCTACTTCCAACCAAATCCTTGGACTGTCATGGCTATCCCTCGCTTCTGGTCAGTTTTTTATTCTTGAAACCAATGGCAATCAATTACTATCTGAATTAGAACGACTTCAACCAGCTGAAATACTCATCCCTGAAACTCTAGAACTTGGCAACCCTTTAGGCTTACCAATTCGCAAACTACCTGATTGGCGTTTTGACACAGACACAGCCAAACGCACCTTGTGCGCACAATTTCAAACCAACGACTTACATGGCTTTGGTGCAGAAGATCATCCCACCGCATTAGCTGCAGCCGGTGCGTTATTTGAATATGTCAAATCCACACAAGGCAGAGCAATTTCACACATTGCCGGACTAAGAGTTGAATCTGACCGCAATTATCTACGAATGGATGCAGCAACTCGTCGCAATTTAGAATTAACCGAGACTCTACGCGGCGACCCTTCACCTACTCTGCTATCTTTAATGGATACTTGTGTGACCAACATGGGAAGTCGCCGACTCAGGCATGCCATTCATCACCCTCTAACCAACCGACAATTAGTATCTGAGTTTCACCAATCAATCCGTGCAATGCTCACCCATGAACACCACCTTGGACTTCGATTGGCATTGCAACCATTCTCCGATATTGAGCGTATCGCATCTCGGATTGCATTAGGTAGTGCACGGCCTCGCGATCTCTCAGGACTACGTCACTCGTTATGCATGATACCCGCCCTGCACGATCTACTCAGTCAGCTACCACAGCAAGGCTATATTCCAACACTACTCCAACAGATCAATATTCAAGTCGACATCTCTACACTTTTAAATGCCGCTATTAAAACAGAACCGGCAGCCTTAATCAGAGAAGGTGGGGTTATTGCTGACGGTTTTGACGAAGAGTTAGACGAGCTTCGTCATATTCAATTGAATTGTGGAGAATTTCTTAAAGAACTGGAAGTGCGCGAGCGCATCCGAAGCGGTATTACTACACTGAAAGTTGAATACAATAGGGTTCATGGTTTTTACATCGAGGTCACCAGAGTCCAATCTTCCAATGTGCCTGATGATTACCGCAGAAGACAAACTTTGAAAAATGCAGAAAGATACATCACGCCGGAACTGAAAGCATTCGAAGATAAAGCGCTATCGGCCCAAGATCGTGCACTTAGTCGTGAAAAATTTTTATATGAGCAATTAATTTTAAACTTGTCTCCACATGTTCCGTACTTACAACAACTCGCGAATAGCTTGGCTGAACTTGACCTACTCGGCACATTTGCGGAACGTGCACAAACATTACGCTGGTCGCTTCCGCTATTTACCGACACCCCAGAGATTGAAATAATTGGTGGCCGACACCCAGTCGTAGAGGCACAAGTTCAATCCTATATTGCCAATAATACACAACTTTCATTTCAACAGAAAATGCTTGTTATCACCGGGCCTAACATGGGTGGAAAATCAACATATATGCGGCAAACCGCATTGATCACATTACTTGCCCACTGCGGCTCATTTGTACCTGCAGAGTCTGCACGATTTGGCCCAATAGACCGCATTTTTACCCGAATCGGCGCGGCAGATGACTTAGCTGGCGGACGATCTACATTCATGGTTGAAATGACAGAGGCTGCAGAAATACTACATCATGCGAGTCCAAATAGTTTGATATTAATGGACGAAATAGGCCGTGGCACTTCAACCTACGATGGTCTTTCATTAGCTTGGGCTATTGCTAAGCACCTTATCGAACGCAACCAGAGTTATACTCTTTTTGCAACGCATTACTTTGAATTGACACAGCTGGCCGCCGAATTCAAACAAGTTAATAACGTACATCTAGATGCTGTAGAGCATAAAGATAGAATTGTATTCCTACACAATGTATCCGCCGGCCCAGCAAGCCGTAGCTATGGACTACAAGTTGCTCAACTTGCTGGCGTTCCCCACTCCGTTATTCTCAACGCCAAGAAAAAACTAAGTCTTCTTGAAAATAGCGCACCTACCAGTCTACAGCCCGACCTGTTCTCGCCCAAACCACAAGAGCATCAATTGAGTACATTAGAATCAAAAGTGATTGCAATCATTCATGATTGCGACCCAGACAACCTCAATCCCAGACAAGCACACGAATTAATCTACCAATTAAAGCAATCACTAAAATAGCCTAAGGGGGCGTTTTCAATCCATTAGTTAATGATGATGGCCATGAGCGCCGTGCACGTGACCATGCGACAACTCTTCTTTAGTGGCAGGTCTTACTTCCATCACATTACAAGAGAAAATCAAAGTCTGACCAGCTAGCGGATGATTCCCGTCGACAACTACTTGATCTGCAGTTACATCGGTCACTGTATATATTAAATGCTGGCCACTTTCTGAGCCTCTACCTTCAAATTGCATACCTGTAGCAACTTCAGCAGGAAATTGGTCACGTGGCTCCATGCGAATCAATCTCGCGTCATACTCTCCAAATGCATCTTGCGGTAACAATCTAATCTCACACTGATGACCTTCATCCTTTCCTTCTAGCTCTTGCTCAACCAGCAAAAATATACCATCGTAACCACCATGTAAATAAGCAATAGGTTCGTCGGTTTTTTCAATCAGACCACCATCTGTATTCTTAAGTTCAAACATCAACGTCACTACAGAGTTTTTAACAATTTTCATTCCCGCCCCTTTAACTAGAAGTTTTAACAACGCCTCGATTTAGTTCGCTTAATTTGTGCATATATCAGATGACCATACAAACAGATGAGTGATCGGCAGTTATTTTATAACTAAATACTTAAATACTTAACCCTTAATTTGGTTTTATTCAATAAAACTCTAACATTTAACAATAACAATCAAAATAATCGAGATGCGCCACAAAAAATAATTTCCTTTTAACATTCAAAATTGATTCTCTTTGATCTAAACTCATGTACATTAATAAATAATACAAAAATAGAATACCAAATGACGATTACAACTCAATTAGCATTACTGAACAATCTTTCGCCAATCGAATTTATGCGCAAGCATTGGCAAAAAAAACCATTGTTCGTCTCCAGCAGTATACCTAACGCTGCAACATTCATCGATCGCAACACCCTATTTGAACTGGCTAGCCACGAAGGAGTTGAATCAAGGCTTGTAATATACACAAAGCGCAAATGGGATGTTCAATACGGGCCATTCTCAAAACCATTTTTAAGAAAATTACCAAAAAAAAATTGGACGCTTCTAGTCCAAGGCGTTAACTTACACCTACAAAAGGCGAGCGACTTACTTAATAGCTTTGCTTTTTTGCCCTATGCAAGACTAGATGACCTTATGGTGAGTTACGCCGCACCTGGCGGTGGAGTCGGCCCACACTTTGACAGCTACGATGTATTTTTGTTGCAAGGTGAAGGTTGTCGCCAATGGCAAATCAGCAATCAAAACGATTTATCACTAGTTCCCGATGCGCCGCTTAAAATATTGCGCCGATTCAAACCTCAACAGGAATGGTCTGTCAATCCTGGGGATTTATTATATCTCCCACCCCATTATGCTCATCAAGGCACCGCTATTACACATTGCATGACTTATTCAATCGGCTTCCGCTCTCCATCAGCGCAAGACCTCACACATCGCTTTTTCAACTTCTTACAAGATCGAGTTGAAACTTCTGAACAATATGCTGATCCTGAACTGCGCGCAACTCGACATCCAGCTCTAATTCCTACAATATTACAATCTTCTTTTCTGAACATCCTGAAGAACAATACTCGTTGGCGACAACAAGATATTCTCCAATTTATTGGAGAAGATTTGAGCACGCCTAAAGATCACATCACTTTTGAGTTGCCTTCACCAGCACTTTCTAAAATTAACTTTCTAAAATTAGTACGTAAATATGGCATGCGCCTTACATTAACCAGTATATTGCTCTACGACAACATGGCTTTTTACATCAATGGTGAACGCCACCATTCACCACCTTCAAAGAATAAAACGCTATTAACTTTAGCTGATCACAGAAAGCTCCCGCCATCAAACATTGAACCTTTTAGTGCTAACATACTGTATCAATGGTATAGGTGTGGTTATCTCCAAATTGATCAATAAATGGATCAAGCGATTCATGAAGCACTTCAGCAGTCAATCCCTTTGGAGGGGAAGATAGACTCTTTAATTGAGTACGATAGCTTTTTTAATTTAATGATTACAAAAACCTCTCGAACAATTAAAATTTTTGACTACGCTCTTAATTCAAGTTACAACGACCTACAACGCATATCAAGTACAACACGTTTTCTTAGTTCGCATCCATCTAATCGCATTCATATCGTAGTTCATGACGCTAGTCTCTTACAACGAAATTGTCCGCGCTGGATGAACTTTATGAGGACTTATTCTCAATCATGCTTCCTGGAGCAAACCCATCCCACTAACAAGCATTTTGAAACCGCTTTTGTTATCTTTGATCACCGTCATTTTTGTCACCGCTTTCATAGCCTTCGTAGCAACGGTAAATTCTGCGTTAACCATTTAGATCAAAGCAGATACTTAATAAAAATTTTCGAACAAGTCCGATGTAATGCCCTTACAATGCGCCCAAGGTCTGTCACGAGAATATGACGAAACCTCAAACTAATTAAGTCAAAACAGGTTCAATACCTAAATTTACTTATTTTTTAAAAGTTTTTTAACACCCACATAACCTAATACATATTAATCAATTCAATAAACTACACCACTCATCAATCCATGAGCCCCCAAAAATACAGCTTGCCTTCCCGGTCTTGCCTGCCCCCCCCTCCCCCAATTTCATCAGAATACAAAAACTCTGTGCCCTCCCCGTCACTCAACCCCCTTAAGATGGTAAAAATTAGCCTCTGCACAAAACACGAAAGGCTGTTATAATACACGCCGGCATGTTGGCCAATGAGAATCGCGGCTAGTGGATTAGCAGTTTTTTTTCAGTGTGCACGGTGCCAACCAAATTTGGCTTAAAATTAAATTTACCTTTGAAGGAAAAAACCATGAATCGCTTGATTATCGTTGCTGCACTTTTCGCTCTTGGCTTGTCTGCTTGTGACAAACCTGCTCCAGCCCCAGCACCTGCTCCGGAAGCTCCAAAAGCTGAAGCCCCTGCAGCTCCTGCCGCTGATGCTGCTAAGCCCGCTGATGCTGCAGCTCCTGCCGCTGACGCTGCTAAGCCTGCTGATGCACCAGCTAAGTAATTCATAGCAATCAGCTGGACCAAAAAGCCGATCGTAAGATCGGCTTTTTTATGGCTACTTATCCTTACATCTGACCTGTTAAATCTAGGTCTACTCTGGCGTCGCCTTCGCCCGCTTAGCAAGGACGCATCAGTATAATACACGCCAATCAAATCCATCGACCTGGGTAGCTATACCAATCCACTGTTCCTCACAACCAATCGCCTGAGCCAAGACTGAGGCGGCTAAATCAGGGCGATTGTTCTTTTGCGATAAATGTGCAGCGACAACGTGCTGCAACTTATCATGATAAACAGCGCGCAATATCTGGGCTGCCTGATGATTGCCTAAATGACCATATCGTCCGCCTATTCGTTCCTTCAAATATTCAGGGTATTGGCTTGCGTCTAACAATTGACGATCATGATTACATTCCAATACCAAACCACTGAGACTAGAGAGAACCTGCTCAATATGGGGCGTTGATCCACCCACATCCGTTAAAACTCCAAGACGCCTAGCACCGTCGCTAAATACGAACTGTGTAGGCTCACGCGCATCATGAGGCACTGGATAAGGTGTAATCTCTAAATCGCCAATATTAAAAGATGTATGCGCATCAATAATATTCATCACTATCGCACTAGCAGTCGCTACATTCCTCATTAAACCGGCTGAGGCTTGATAGGTGCCATAACTGCTGTAGACAGGTATGGAATGCTTCTTCGCGAAGCGTGCTACTCCACCAACATGATCATCATGCTCATGGGTCACCAAAATACCCTGAATATCTTGGGGCTTTAAACCCTTTTGTAACAAGCGGCGCTCAGTCTCGGTAGCGCTAAAACCGCAATCGAGTAGTATCCTTGTTTTCTGAGACTCAACAACCAAGGCATTGCCTTCGCTACCGCTACCGAGTGAAGCAAAACGCATATAAAAATTATCAATAAGCTCAGCAAATCGCTTACTTCAACTGCTCCAAAAGCAAAGTCAAAATACGATCAATCGTTTCTGATTTCTGCACGCTTCCACCTTTTTCATAGATGCGCACCTCTGTGGCATTGGCAGCTTCTCGAACAACAACCTTATATTGTTCTTTACTTTGCACTTTTGCAGAGTTGTCCCAGAATTTCAGTTTTGCCAACCAACTTGTACTTTCAGTCGTTTTCACATCAGTATCTGGGTCAATATAACGAACGAAATAAACACCTTGGGAACGATCACGATCCTCTACAGTAAAGCCTACACGATCTAGCGCTAGACCGACACGCCGCCAGGCGCGATCAAATGGATCTACCAATGACAATAGACCACTATCAGTGCCGCGTATCAACTTTGCCTGTGGGTCTATGGAGACTGCAGCCACTTTGGTCTTAGCACCTTCCGCATCAACCCCAAAGCGCACCATCAAGCGACGTAACATTTCAACCTCAAGCTCTGGATTGGGCGGGCGAGGCTGCCAAATCAAACGATCCTTGGCTGCAGATGCAAACTCTTCTTCCATTCGACGATGACTAATATAAATCTCCGTCGTTCCTTGATTACCAACTTCTAATCGAGTGCGAAACTTATCTCTCTCGGATGACGATGTAACATTATTAACAGCGAAACTAATTAAACCTCGCACACCACCCTCTTTGATCTGCGACCGCATCTCATTCCAATCAGTCTCCATAATGCCAGCCTCAGGCACCTCGACATTCACAATAAAGCCCGCCTCTTGCCAGAACTCTTTAACTACAGTCCAAATCTGCGCTGGCGAGCCTGGCACCACTAACCAACGCTGATTACCGGCTCGCTCTACCCGTACATTATCAATAGAGGGTAGCAAAGAGTTTTTATCCATCTGGAGTCGGCCTGGCGTCTTGCTATACTCTGAATATACCGCCGCGCCACGCCCCCCCGTATCGGGCACTGCAAAACGGTCATCAGCGCTAATCCGTGCTAAGTCCGGTGGTATCTCTAATGGCGGTAATTTGCTACTCGTTTTATAGTCCACTTTTTTGTTGAACATATCGAAAGCACTGCATCCCAGCACTGCCATGATCGAGAGACACATCACACACCATTTAAACTGCCGCATCTTTACTACTCCTTGTTGAAAGTATGGATATCAGCCTGTGCAAGCGCCTGTCTCAATATGGCATAGTGTGAGTCAGACAAAGACACTAATGGTAATCGAATAAAATGTCCTATTAGTCCCATTTCAGCTACAGCCCATTTCACGGGGATTGGATTAGCCTGACAAAACAAATGTTTGTGCAGCGATATCAAGCGATTATTAATCGCTACAGCTTCTTTACACTGTCTATCTAATGCAGCCACACACATCTCATGCATTAATCGTGGTGCCACATTTGCAGTCACTGATATCACACCATCACCACCAAGCAACATCATTGCAATAGCAGTGGCATCGTCGCCACTATAAACACTAAACTGCTTAGGCTTATCCCTCAACAACTGACTTGCACGCTCAATATTGGCAGTCGCATCTTTAATCCCAACTATGCCAGGCAATTCAGCCAAGCGTAATACCGTGTCATTGCTTAAATCTGCTACTGTTCGACCAGGAACATTATAGAGAATCTGCGGAATGTCAGCAGCCTCAGCAATGGCCTTAAAGTGCTGGAAAAGCCCTTCTTGTGTAGGCCTATTGTAATAAGGAACTACCGACAAACTCATATCAGCGCCGCAAGCCTGCGCTAGTTTTGACAGCTCTACCGCCTCGTGAGTAGCGTTCGCACCTGTGCCAGCAATAATTGGCACGCGACCTGCAGCGTGCGCAACAGCGGTCTCTATTAGCAAGCGTTGCTCGGCAACTGTCACCGTAGGGGACTCACCAGTAGTGCCCACTACCACAATGCCATCGGTGCCTTCAGTGATATGCCAATCAATTAACTTGCGGAAACGCACCAGATCCAGATCCCCAGCATCGGTCATAGGGGTCACTATGGCAACAATACTGCCTCTAATCTTTTTTAAATCATTATTTTTCATGGGATTATTTACTATTACGTAGAATATCCCTATTGTAACCGATGGCTGTGGCCAACGGATACTGACTAGCAAGAACAAATAAAGGGTATTTTTAGCCCAAACACCCAACAGTTGGTCTTTTAGACTCGCAAGCCTTATGGATCTATTTGTCTATCCAAATCGACCGGTAATATAATCCTCGGTTTGCTTATTTTGGGGTTTAATAAATATAGAATCCGTTTGACCAAATTCAATCAATTCCCCCAAATACATATAGGCCGTAAAGTCTGAAATACGCGCTGCCTGTTGCATATTATGCGTAACGATAACGATCGTAAAATCTTGTTTTAATTCGGTAATCAATTCCTCAATCCGCGCTGTTGAGATTGGATCCAAGGCTGAGGTCGGCTCATCAAGCAATATAACTTCCGGCTTTACCGCAATACAACGCGCAATGCAGAGGCGTTGCTGTTGACCACCGGATAAACTGACACCACTTTGATCTAACTTATCTTTTACTTCATCCCAAAGCGCGCCTTTACGCAAAGCCCATTCAACCCGCTCCTGCATCAATGCCCGAGACAATCGCTCGTGCATAGAGACTCCAAATGCAATGTTGTCATATATCGACATTGGGAATGGAGTAGGTTTCTGAAACACCATTCCGATTCGTGATCTAAGATCAATAGTATCAATTTTTTTATCTAAAATATTCATACCGTCCATCATGATCTCACCCTCAGCACGCTGCTCTGGATATAGTTCATACATCCGATTAAACGCTCTTAGAAAAGTAGATTTTCCACAACCTGAGGGTCCAATAAATGCAGTCACTCTATGCTTATAGATATCTATATTAATGTCTCTTAGTGCTTTGTATTGGCCATAGAAGAAATTAAAATTTCGGGTTTCTATTTGAACCTGTTCTTTAGTCAGATCAATAGCACCTTTTGCGGCTCGACTTCCAAGACCTTGTGCAGACATGTTGACATTCATCGCTTTGCTTCCTCTCTAAACAAGACCCTAGCCATAATATTTAATATCAGAACACCCGCAGTGATCAAGAACACTCCTGCCCAAGCCAAGCGCTGCCAATCTTCAAATGGACTCATTGCAAACTTAAAGATTGTAACTGGCAAATTAGCCATTGGATCGGTAAGACTTACCGACCAGAATTGATTAGAAAGTGCAGTAAATAACAATGGTGCAGTCTCGCCGGCGATTCGCGCTACCGCGAGCAATACGCCGGTCACAATTCCAGCTCTCGCAGCTCTTGCAGTCACCAAACAAATCACTTTCCATTTCTCTGCACCCAGCGCAAATGCTGCTTCACGCAAACTGTTAGGCACTAATAGCAACATATTTTCTGTAGTTCTGACTACGACCGGTATCACCAATAGAGCGAGTGCGAGCACGCCTGCAATACCCGAAAAATTACCCATGTTGACTACCAGCAACGCGTAGACAAACAAACCAATCACGATCGATGGCGCGGATAATAAAATATCATTGATGAATCGTGTGACAAACCCCAACCAACCGTGCCGATCATATTCAGCCAAATAAATACCGGCCATAATGCCAATTGGGGTTCCAATCAAGGTTGCCAAGGTGACCATGATCAAGCTGCCAACAATAGCATTCAGCAAGCCGCCATCGGAGCCTGGTGCTGGAGTCATCTTGGTAAAGAGGTCTATAGACAACCCCCCAAACCCAAGGCGGACCACTTCAAATAATATCCATAACAACCAAACCAAACCAAAGGTCATTGCTAATAACGATAAGGTCAATGCAATACAGTTAGTGATTTTTCTTTTGGCACGCAAATTCATGCTAGCGACCTCATGTTTTTTCACCTTCGCGGCCAGACAGCCTAATTAATAACAGCTTGGAAGCCGCAAGCACTATAAATGTAATTAAAAACAAAATTAATCCCAGCTCTATTAGTGCGGCAGTATGCAGGCCAGACCCCGCTTCTTGGAATTCGTTAGCCAAGGCAGACGTAATGCTATTGCCTGGCAAAAACAATGAAATATCATTTAAAAAATTAGTGTTGCCAATCACAAACGTCACGGCCATGGTCTCTCCTAGAGCGCGCCCCAAACCTAACATAATGCCGCCAATTACACCCACTTTGGTGTAGGGCAAGACCACATGCCACACCACTTCCCAAGTGGTTGCACCCAAACCAAACGCAGTTTCCCGCAGCAACACTGGCGTTACTTCAAACACATCCCGCATTACTGACGCAATAAACGGGATAATCATAATTGCCAAGATAATACCGGCGCTCAACAAACCAATGCCCATGGGCGCACCTTTAAACAATACGCCTAGGCCGGGAATTTGTCCTAAGGTGCTCGATAAAAAGGGTTGGGCATACTGGCCAAATATTGGCGCAAAAATCAACAGCCCCCACATACCATAGACAATGCTCGGTATAGCCGCTAACAATTCAATCGCCGTGCCTAAGGGGCGGCGTAGCCACAATGGCGAGAGTTCAGTCAGAAACAATGCAATGCCAAAACTAACTGGCACTGCAATGACTAGCGCAATGACTGAAGTGACCAAAGTACCGTAAATAGGAATCAAAGCACCGAATTTCTGCGCAGGCGGATTCCAATCGGAGGTCCACAAAAATGATAGGCCAAACTTCTCTATCGATGGCCAGGCACTCACCACAAGCGACAGAATAATTCCGATCAAAGTCACTAATGTCAGGGCGGCAAAGAAGCGTGAAGCATTAAAAAATAAAAAATCTCCGTAACAAAGACGCTTTTGATTCTGACGTAAAGACTGCGCATCATCATGACTCATAAGCACACCTGAAACAGATGATTATCATTAATATCGGAGCCAATCAGCACGTCATTATTCTTCATGAAAGCCCTTATTTGTAACACGCTATAGCGTAAATGTGAAAACAATCACCCTTACGCTATAGTCACCTAAAACAATAAATTCAATCAATCAAACGAGACAAGACAAAAGCTTATTTAGTGGTCCACAAGGCCTTACCAGAGGCGTCTTTTACATTAGCAATCCAAGCAGCACGGATCAATGTAACCAGGCTATCCGGTAACGACACATACTCTAGATCACTTGCCAATTTATCGCCATTTTTGTAGGACCAGTCAAAAAACTTCATCACTTCTACACCTTGGGCAGGTTTATCTTGAACTTTGTGAATCAAAATAAAAGTTGCGCCGGTAATTGGCCACGAATTTTTGCCAGCCTGGTTGGTCAACACCTCATAGAATGCTGATTTATTCCAATCGGCGCCCGCAGCGGCCGCTTTAAAGGCCTCTTCACTCGGCTGAACAAACTGCTTATCGGCATTTTGCAGCTGTGCATGCGTTAATTTATTTTGCTTTGCATATGCAAATTCTACATAACCGATGGCGCCAGCAATACGTTGCACAAATGCAGAAACGCCCTCATTGCCCTTACCGCCCAATCCCAATGGCCATTGCACGGCGGAATCGGTACCAACCTTTTGTTTCCACTCTGCGTTTACCTTTGACAAGTAATCGGTAAACAAAAATGTTGTACCAGAACCATCTGCACGACGTACGACAGCAATATCCTGATTAGGTAACTCAACACCCGAATTAATTGCTGCAATCGCTTTATCGTTCCATTTATTCACTTTACCTAAGTAAATATCGCCCAAGAGTTCACCCGTTAACTTCAGCTGACCAGGCTTCAAACCGGCAACGTTTACAACTGGCACCACACCGCCAATAACCGTAGGAAACTGCATCATGCCCTCTTTTGCCAGCACTTCAGGTTTGAGGGGCATATCAGACGCACCGAAATCGACTGTTTTTGCGGTAATTTGTTTAATCCCGCCGCCCGAGCCAATCGATTGATAGTTCACTTTGTTTGCAGTTGCTTTTTGATAGGCATCCGCCCATTTCGCATATACGGGCGCAGGGAAGGACGCACCAGCTCCGGTTAAATCAGCGGCAATCACCGCACCACCAACAACTGTAGCGAAACTTCCTAAAAGGACCGATTTCAAAACCATATTCATGACAACACTCCTTAATTTGTTAAACCTAAATGACATCTCTGACGGCTCCCCGAATGCTAGCCAGTTGTCATTACAGATTCATGACAATACGGTCAAAATCATTTTTTATGTTGCGGCGCGGTAAAAAACCATTCTTTTGAGCTTATACAGCTGCTTTTTGCACCGCTTCAGCGATCTGCCCAGCAAAGTCTCTGATACGTGACAATCGAGGTCCTTCTACCATTACTCGAATTAAAGGCTCGGTGCCGGAGGGCCGCAATAAGACCCGTCCGCTTTGCTTTAATGCTCGCTCTACTTTGGCAACCGCTTTTAATACCGGTGCGGCGGTCAACATGGCCGCAGCCGAACCACTTACTTTGACATTTAATAATACTTGAGGATATAAATCAAAATCGACAGCACTAGCGAGCGTCGTTTGATGGCTCAATAAAGCCTGCAAGACCTGTAAGGCAGAAATCATCGCATCCCCTGTCGAATGTTGATCTAGACAAACA
>CAISJL010000111.1 GCA_903885665.1 uncultured beta proteobacterium
AATTAACTATATGATATATATAAAGTAATTTAAATAAATTAAGCAATAATTCGTAATCATTCACGCTTATTGGTTCATCATATTAGAGAGTAAATTCAACCAATTTACCAAATTGGTTGAATCTGCCACAATAACCTATAACGCTCAACCGCCCCTCGCCACCCCTTAATCTTAATCTTAATCTCACCCTCACTCCCACCTTCACCTTCACCTTCACCTTCACCCTCACCCTCCACAACAATAAAATCGCCGCCACCTCACTACGTATGAACACCTCACACCGTCCTCATCCGCCCAGCGACAGCAACGAGCAGATTCGCCGCTTCTTCATGGAGGCAGTGGCCCAAGGTCGGGTTGTCGCAGGCGGCCAACTGCCAACCGAGCGCAGCCTCGCCCAACACTTTAACTACCCCCGCCACACCATTCGCAAGGCCTTAGCCCAACTCGAAGCCGAAGGGGTGATTCAGCGCCAAGTGGGCCGCGGCACGTTTCTCGCTGAATCGGGCGGCTTTCCGGTAAACAGCCTCAGCCACACCAGCCCAGCCGAACTGATGGAGGCACGCCTACGCCTAGAGCCCGCAATGGCGGAGCTGATTGTGACCCATGCCACCCCGGCTGACTTTGAACGCATGGAAACCTGCCTAGCACGTGCCGAACAAGGTGCGGGGCTCGATCAGTTTGAAATATGGGACGCTGCCCTCCATCAAGCAATGGCAGCAGCCACCCATAACCAATTTATTATTCGAGTCTTTGACATGGCCACCGCCGTACGCCATCAAACTGAATGGGGTAAGCTCAAAGACCGAGTGGTGACCCCTGAGCGTCGCCTGCAATACCAAGCACAGCACCGCAGCATTGTGCAAGCACTCAAGGCCCGCGATGGAGAGCGCGCTCGCGACGCAATCCTCATCCACCTTGAACACGCCCGCCGCAATCTTTTTAATTATTAACTGCAACCAAGAGCAGCGGCCGTTCTGCGAAGCTCAAGATGAGCCCTTGATTTGTTTAGGGTTTTTGGAGAGCGCTGTGTAGGGTTAATTTTTAATCGCTAATCACACCAAGATACCCACAGCCTAAATACAAAAAAAGGGCTTGACAGGGCGTACTTTCAAATTGTTGATATCTTTAGCAAAATAAACCATTCCAGATCGCTCTACAAAACTTATATGGCGCCTGTCAATAGCTCAAAGCTGCTAATCCACAGCACTTTAGAAAATTGCTAAGTCCTTGATGTGACTCAGGATTTGATCTGGTATCATTTCATAACTAGTTGATTTAATTGTACTTTTTAAAAATCAAGTCATTAATATTTTTTTCATACTTGAAACCTGACAGTGCCAACTACGGTCATACGCCGGCAAGCGGACAGCATCACCCCTCAGGGCTAAAACCATGCACAGATTCTGTGGATAACTCTGTGGGTAAGCCCCTAAAATAGGGCTTTGAGGTGTGTCTGCAAAGAGACTTTTTTAACTTGCCTATTTTTTAAGCAGACCTTGCAAGCCCATCAAAGCATGGCGATAGCTCTCAATGCCAAAGCCATAAACCGAAGCCCTGCACACCGGTTGCATCACCGAGGTCGTGCCACGCACTGTCGGGTTCGACAAATGCACCTCAATCACAGGAAAACGCATTTGGGCAATTGCCGCACGTAACGGACCCACCACCGCCGTAAAGCCACCTGGATTAATCACGCACCCATCGACGTCGCCATCAAAAGCAGCGTAGAGCGCATTACAGACTTCGCCTTCAATGTTGGACTGAAAGAAGGTGATGCGTATCCCTAATCCAGTTGCGTATTCAAGAATCTTTTCTTCATACTCGGGTAGCGTCATCTTGCCAAAGACTTCTAATTGCACCTTGCCACGCATGTTCAGACCCGCACCGTGTATCACTAAAATATGCATTGCGCACGCTCCTTTTTTTTCACATGACTTTTAACGATTAATGTTTACAGTACATAATTTCAATAAATAATTACGATGAGTTATTTAAATTCATGAATGCGATGAAGTAATGCATTGAATGATTACAATACATTATGATGTGTAATCATTACCGTTTTTTCGATCTACTGACGCTTTAAAAAAATGCTAACTGCTCATAGCCGCAATCACCCGCTCGCGAGTAAACGGCAGGTCGCGCAAGCGCACCCCCAAGGCATGATATAAGGCATTGCCAATCGCCGCCGAGACCGGCCCTTGAGTGCCCTCGCCTGCACCCACCGGCGGCATGTCGGGGCGTGAAATCAACTCAACAGTGACTGCTGGCACTTCACCAAACTGCAGGATGGGATACGTCTCCCAATTGCGTGTGCTCACCCCTTGGCGATCAAACTGCACACACTCCTTTAAGGTCCAACTCACTGTTTGCACAATACCACCTTCAATTTGATTCTTGAGCCCATCAGGGTTAATCACCTGACCAACATCAACCGCAGCCCACACGTGAGTGACTTGCACCGTCTCTGCCACTCGCACCGCAGCAACAACCGCCATATAGGCTGCTAAATTTTTATAGCGTGCAAACCCAATCCCGCGTCCGCACTCACCATCGCTGCCCACATGCGGTTGCCAATTGGCCATTGCCGCCACCCGTTCAATGACTGCGCGCGCACGCATATCCTTCAAATGCCGCAGTCGATAAGCGACGGGATCGGCGCCTGAGGCGTGCGCTAACTCATCCATAAAGCATTCAATCGCAAAGACATTCGCATGCCCACCCAAGGCTCTTAATGAAGAGGTGCGCACCGGTGAGCGACGAATTAAATGATTAGTGATCCGTTGATTGGGAAAGTCATACAAGGGAATCGCGTTGCGATGACTGCCACCAGCAGGTAGTGGTGGGTTACCAGGTATTGCCGCTGGCAGCGGCGGCTCTAGGTGCCAAGCAGCGAGCAAATTCACTCCACCCCGACCACCTGGACGAGTGCTATGGGCATGGCTCCACAAGGCATAATCCCAGTCGACAATTGTACCGGCTTCATCAATGCGCGCCGCTAGCTGCACCACCATCGGCGAACTCAAGGGCTCCCAGCCAAACTCATCCTCACGCATCCACTGCACACGCACCGCACGCCCTGGCACGGCACGCGCTAACAGTGCAGCATCGAGCGCAACATCGTCAGCCCCATTGTGGCCATAACAACCTGCGGCTTCCATGTGGGTAACCACAATGTCGCTGGGCGCCATACCTAGGGTAGCGGCCAAATCACCACGCAGCGGATAAATCCCTTGGGAGTGCGTCCACACCTGTAACTGCTCACCACTGAACTTTGCCACTGCGCAAGACGGCGCGAGTGCGGCATGCGCAAGATACGGCTTGGTATATTCAGCGCGCAGTTGCTGCGCGCCACTCATCTCGACTGCACCAAGCGTGCCGCGTTCGCTAATCACCTCGGTCTCGGCCGGCCATTGCAATAACTCACGCGGGTCGCTGCTGGGTAACTCTGGGCCTGCCGCCCATTGCGCTAAGCCCGCTAGGCGGCGCTCAGCACGAATCGCTTGCTCCTCACGCGCAGCCACTACCCCTAAGAATCGCCCCAATCGCACTACCGCTAACACCCCGGGCATGCGCTCGACGCTAGATACATCAATAGCAATTAAGCATGCCCCTGGGCCCGGCGGACGACTAATACGACCATGCACCATATCAGGCAGTTGCAAATCCTGCACATAGGCTGCTTGCCCGGTGACCTTGGCCTGTAAATCAATCCGCGCCAAGGATGTGCCAACGACCGTAAAGTCCGCAGGTCGCTTACTCACCACCTCGAGACTGGCTTCACGAGCAAATAGTTCTGGAGAATATAAATCCCAGTAACTTACCTCGGTACCATTACTGGCACGAATCAAACCATCATCTACAATTAACTGCTCAATACTCACGTCTAAGCGCGCTGCAGCCAAGTCTAAAAATAGATCGCGCACTTCAGTGGCAACATGACGCAAAGCTAAACCACTTTCTTGAATCGATCGACTACCCGAGGTCACCCCTTCGTCAGGACTATGACCAGTAGAGGCCGGCAATAGACGAATCCGCGCCGGACTCACGTCTAAGGCCTCTGCCACGATTTGCACCAAAGCAGTCAGTATACCTTGGCCAATTTCAACTTTACCAGGCGTGATCACCACCACACCATTAGGCTCTAAGCGCAACCAATGACCAAGTCGCGGATTAGCCTCTAGACTCCCAGGAAGCTTACGCGCAGGCAACGCACTTTGATGTGTAGATGTTGCTGGGGTCGATTGGGTCAATGAGATCAATTGGTTCGCTAATGAATTAGGCGGCATCTTGCTCTCCTCGCAGCACACGGGCAGCGCGATGCACAGCGCGTAGTATTCGCACATGAGTGCCGCAACGACACAAGTGCGCATCTAACGCTTGGCGAATTTGCAGATCAGTAGGCTCGGGGGTGCGCGCTAACAACGCTGAGGCTGCCACCAAAATACCACTGGTACAATAACCACATTGCGCGGCTTGCTCCGCCACAAACGCCGCTTGTAAAGGGTGTAGGGCTTGCGCTGGCGCCAAAGCCTCAACCGTTGTAATGGCACGACCAGCAACCGCATCTAGGGGCAGATTGCAGGACTGCACTGGCACGCCATCGAGTAACACCGTGCAAGCGCCACACTGACCGAGGCCACAACCAAAACGTGTACCCACCAAGCCCAGATCGTTACGCAACACATACAGCAAAGGCGTCTCTGGTTCTGCGCTGACCGCATGCAACTTGCCATTCACCATCAGTTCGAGCGCCATAAAAATTATCCATTAAAATCAATAAGTTAAATTAAATTAAGCTTGTCGAAGTTAAAAACAACCGCTATACTGCGCAAGCCTTCAACCGCTATCAACGCCAACAGCCTGAGCCCCCACATGTCTGAATCACTGCCACCATCAGCGCATCAAACCGAGCTTGTTGCAGCCAATAGCCTGGAGGCGCGCATTGCAGAACTACAACATGAGCATCAAACCTTAGATGAGCACATCCACCAGTTGAGCGCCATCGAACCTCAAGATCAACTGCAATTACAACGACTCAAAAAACGCAAGCTAATGCTTAAAGATCAAATTACCCACCTAGAATCACAACTCACGCCTAATATTAGCGCCTAGCTGTATCAAACGTTGGCGCAGAGCAAATATCCCAAACACCAGCAACAGCGCGAACCAAATTAACGACCAACCAGCAATACTCAAACCCATCAATCGCCAACTGACTTCTGCACATTCGCCAGAGCCGACAAATACTTGCTCGATCATGCGAGACACTGGAAAGCGCTCCAACATATAAGACAAGCCCGGACCGCAAGCAGGCACTTGATCCGCCGGTAAACTCTGCAACCATAATTGCCGCGCCGCAAATCCAATACCACTTAATGCGCATATCGATAACAACACACCATAAATCAGAATGCCTAGGCGCTGCGGATAATGGAGCGCAATCAATGTAAAGGTGATGCCTAGCGCAATAAACGTCACGCGTTGAAAAATGCATAATGGGCATGGCTTCAGATCCATGACATGCTGCAAATACAAACCTGCCCCTAACAGAGCTGCGCACACCACTGCTGCTAAAGTAAAGCACCAACGTAGATTGATCATCACGACGAGAACCTATTCTATTATCTAAGCGACCACGAATTAAAAATGGTTTAAAAAAATATATCAACTTCTACACTACATACTTCGGCATATCTAATCATTGAATCATTGAATCAAATCATCGAATATATAATTCACAACACACCAATATCCAATATCCAATATCCAATAACTCATAACTCATAACTCATAACTCATAACTAAAATCTTATATCTCACACCCTACACCTAATCTCTCACATTGAACACTCAATACCCTACTGTATACTGAACCATTATGCGCGTCACCTCCTATATTACTATTGATGAAGCTGAGCTGAGCGAACAGTTCATCCGCGCCTCAGGCCCTGGCGGGCAGAACGTTAATAAAGTCTCCACCGCAGTGGAACTACGATTCGATGTATTCCAATCGAATAGCTTGAGTGAGGAGGTGCGCACACGCCTGATCAAACTCGCCGGCAAGCGTATCTCCGCACAAGGCATACTCATCATCACCGCCCAACGCCACCGCAGTCAGCAGCGCAACCGCGATGATGCTAGAGCACGCTTGGCCAACTTAATCAGTAGCGCTGCTCGCCCGCCGCGCCACCGCATTGCCACCAAACCAACGCGAGCGGCCAAGCAGCAACGCCTCACTGACAAGCGGATCGCCAGCAATAAAAAACGCACGCGCAGTAGCGCTATTGATGAGCACTAACGGACACTTTCAATACGATAAACTTCTCAACATAAACGCTTAAATGTTATATACATATACATATACATCCTACTTTTTAACCATACTTTGCAAAAACATCTGCCATAAACACCTTGAAAAATACGCGCAAAATTAATTTTTTAAAATAATTGTAAGAAACCTTGTAAAAAACAGCCAACGCCAGGCTAAACGGTTGATACACGCCACTCTCGACCTGATTTATGAAATCCCCTATACTATCGTGCGCTGAATAACCGTGTCTGTTATGGCGCTAGTTTTGAAGATCATCTTCAGCCCATGTTTATCTCACTATTTTCAATCTGTTTATTTATTCCCATACTGAGGAGTCTCTTATGAAAGCACTTATTTCTGCAATCATTGGCAGCATATTATGTATTTCCGCCTGTGGTGTTGCCGCACAAGCCAAACCAGAAGATGTCATCAAATTTCGCAAAGGCGCATACCAAGTGATTGGTTGGCACAATGCAACACTCGCCCGCATGATCAAAGGTGAAATGCCATTCGATGCCGCAGAATTTGCGCGCAACGCCGAAATTATTGCGGTCATGAGCAACGTTGTTCCCAACGCATTTGTCGCTGGCTCCGACAAAGGTGAAACTCGCGCCAAACCCGAAATTTGGTCAGATGCTGCTAATTTTAAAAAGGCCGTAGACTCCTTTCGCGCTGAGGCGACCAAGTTAGCACAAGTCTCTAAAACGGCAACCACCCTAGACCAAGTTCGTAGCCAATACGCTGCAACAGCTAAAACCTGCGGCGCTTGTCACGACAACTTCAGAAATAAGTAACCACACCATACTCAGTCTTAGACGCTCAGCGCGTCAATACAAAACGGCTCATGAAACTAAACCATGAGCCGTTTTTTTATCTGATCTCAGCACCCACACTGAGCGAGCCAGAACAGATTGTCCTGCTATAATCGGCAACAAAAATAA
>CAISJL010000112.1 GCA_903885665.1 uncultured beta proteobacterium
AAAATGGTGTCGGTGCCCGGATCGGTGTGCAGTCTGGTTAGCACTTGATGGTTACAGGGTAAGGCCTGCTTGGCTTTAACCGGCGCATTGCTGAGTCTAGCGCATAATTTGCTGCCGCGTGTTCGGGGGCTGCTATTAGCGCCCAGTCATTTTGCAGGAATGTTTTTAAGTATTTGATTTTATTGAATATTATTTTTAGGTTTGATTGTAGTGCCTAAGATTTTAGCGCTATCGATTCTAGGGGTGCTGTTACCAGTGCAAGTGTGGCCGAGTCTCTCGCATCTGCGCCTAGGCTGCCGGGGCTGGCTCATCAGCCGCGGCCTCTTGGCAGGTGAGGACGCTGTGGCGATGTAAGATCACTTCCCGATCCCAGAAGTCGGGTGGAAGGCCCGAGCGTTGCTTTAAGTGATATAGAAATTCGGCGGGATCTGGGTATTCGGCCCAGGTGTGCGGCAGTAAGTGACTGCTGTGATAGCCGTAGCGAAAACTCAGACCGTCAACGCCAGGCCGCAACTGATTGATCACATCCTGCTCGTCATGAAAGGTGACCGCCTCTAAGGGCGAGAGTAGATCAATCCGAATACGGGTTTGCGCCCACTCCGCGATATTCAGCGGTGGGTGGCGGGGGTCGTTGGTCGCGGCAGTGCAGGCGTTGGCAATCAGATCGTCATGCCAGCTGCGATAGGCGACTAAGGAGCCGAATCGTCCGCGTAATTGAGTGCCCAGTTCTAGGGTGACGTGGCAGGCGCCGAGTTGTGTCAGCCATTGTGGGTGGCGCTCTGGCGCTGGTGCAGGCGCTGAACTCTCGCTAAGGCCTAGCGCATGACTGATGGCGCGACGTGTCAGTTGTAGCAGGAGGCAGCTGGTTGCAGGGGTGAGTTCGGGCAGCGTGTGTTGTGGGCTTGGTGCAGTCATAGTGGGGTGATGATGGCTTTGCGCGTTGGTGTGATGGGTGGTAATAGGTGGTAATGGGTGGTGCGAATCGTAATCTATTGTAGTCTGGAAGTGCGGACTGCGGTGTGGCTACAGGGGGGGCGATCGCTGTGGGTGTCCGCTGTTACAATGTGACCGCAAGCTTTGCGGTAGCGTCTCATTCGAACTTCGTATGACAACAGTGGATGACGAGACTGTACGGTAACGGTGGACGATATTAGGGTATGAAGGCGGTGTATGAGGGCCGTGTATGAGGGCTGTGCATTACGCATGTCCATACCAGCAGTGTATAACCGCAATGAAAAACAACAGTGAAAAATAACATAGGTTACTGATGAGCGTTGAGAGAGTGGATACAGACAGTGGTGCAGCTGCGGCTTCGAATAGCCGTTATGTGGCCTTGGTGCCTGCTGCCGGTAGTGGCACACGCCTAGGTGCAGGTATGCCCAAGCAATATCAATTATTAGCTGGTTTGCCCTTGATCCAGCATGCGGTGTCGACCTTGGCCGCACATCCGCAGATTGAGCGGGTGTATGTGGTTTTAGCTCCCAACGACAGTCATTTTGTGAGTTGTGATTGGGGAGCGCTAGGGGTAAAGGTGAGCGCGCTATATTGTGGTGGTGACACGCGCGCTGCGAGCGTGCGCAATGGATTGGCTGAGCTAAGCACTCAGTTGTCTGCGAGTGATTGGGTGATGGTGCATGACGCCGCCCGCCCCTGTTTAACCGAAGCAGACGTAGATCGGCTGATTCAGACCTTGAGTGCGAGTGCGGTGGGTGGTCTGTTAGCGGTGCCGGTGGCGGACACCTTAAAACGCGCGACCGCCGAGGGTTTGGTGTTAGATACGCAATCTCGCGAACACTTGTGGCAAGCGCAAACGCCGCAGATGTTTCGCTATCAACGCTTGGTCGCCGCCCTAGCGCGCGCGGATTTGGCTACGGTCACCGATGAGGCGAGTGCGATTGAGCAGAGTGGTTTTCAGCCTCAATTGGTATTGGGTAGCGCTATGAATTTGAAGGTGACGTATCCCGCTGATCAGACCTTGGCGGAATTGATTTTATTGCGTTTCAATTAGGGTGAGGTAGACAGTCATGCGAATTGGGCAAGGTTTTGATGTGCATGCGTTAGTAGCAGGGCGACCGCTGATTATTGGTGGTGTGGAGATTCCGTATCATCTGGGTTTGGCGGGGCATTCGGATGCCGATGTGCTGCTCCATGCGGTCTGTGATGCGCTATTGGGGGCGGCCGCTTTGGGAGATATTGGCCAGCATTTTCCAGATACTGACCCGCAATATCAGGGTTGTGATAGTCGGGTATTGTTGCGGGCTGTAGTTGCATTGCTACAGGCGCGCGGGTGGGTAGTGGCAAACCTGGATAGTACGATCATTGCCCAAGCACCTCAGATGGCTTCACATATCCCAGCGATGCGCACAGTCTTGGCAGCCGATTGTGGTGTCAGTGTGGACTCTGTCAGCGTTAAAGCTAAGACGGCTGAGCGCCTGGGCTTGGTGGGTCGCGGTGAGGGGATTGTGGCAGAGGTGGTGGTCCTGATAGAGCCGTCCCGCTAGCTGCTCACATCCCGAATACCTCTTTGGTTTTAGATGATGGAAGTGGTTGGTGATTTAACTGTGGATTAAACTGTTGATTTAACTGGCTGATTTTGGGGGGAATTGTGACCATACTGGCTTGTGTAACTGGACTTTGTGTTGGGAAATCGCCATTTATGATCACTTGGCGCTAGAATATCAATAAAACACAACCGGCCAACCTGTCAGGTTCATCTGTAACCGCAGCGCGCTTTGTTCTGATCAAAAAATTGAAGGGGACAGTAAAATGTTGGCGACTCGCATACGTCAGAAAGACAGCTTATTTTATTTTGTAAGTTTTCCGGCCAAAGAAGTATTGGAAAACGTGCGATTTATTTCTCGTTTTTATGGTGATGGTGATCAGATTGAGCCGCAAGCCTTGCCCAAGCATGATGAAATTGCGCAGTTTATCGCGCGGGTAGAAAGTACTGATGACGCCTTTCAGCGTCAAATGTCCAAAGCTAAAGTACATCAGTTATGTAATTTTTATGAAATGGCGGTCAGCCAACCGCCGATTCCAGGCACCGTGCTCTTGTTTACCTCGGATGCTTTGCGCTTTACCGCTTTATCTGGCCAAGAATCAGTTGGGCATTTAACGCCACCAAAGTCTAAATTTTTAATTATTGATGGTCAGCATCGCTTGGCAGCCTTGAAATTTTATTTAGATGAGAATCCCGCAGAGGCGGCGTCGATTAATGTGCCTTGCGTGATTTTTGATGGTCGCAGTGAAGACTTCGCCGCTGAAATGTTTGTGATTATTAATTCCACGCCGACCCGAATCAATAAAAGCCATTTGGTTGATTTGTATGAGCGGGTGTCCTGGGCTGACCCAGACAAGCGATTTGCCGCACGTTTGGTGGAGGATTTGTATTCCGAAGGGGATAGTCCGCTGCGTTATCGGATTAATCGCTTGGGTGGACGCAGTCTCAAGGATAAATGGATTTTACAAGCGGAGTTGTTCAACGAGTTACATCGTTGGGTGAGTGCCGATTGGCGGCGGATTAGTCGCATGAGTAATCTGTATCGAGAAAGTGACCATTACTACGAAGTAATACGCGACTTTCTCAAAGCGGCTCAAAAGGCTTGGGGCGAAGCTTGGGGTAGCGAGGATTATCAACTGACCAAGCCAGTGACGATTAAAGCCATGATCAGGGTCTGTGCTGATTTGGCTCGTGCCGATGCAGAACCGGCCGCGGGTCGTGTCAAGCGCTGGGAAGAACGCTTATCGGTATGGTCGGATCGCGTAGAGCAATTTGAAACGGTAGGTTTTTATGAGCGTTTTCCGGCTAAAGGCCAAACCGAGCGGGTGGCGCGTATTCACCGCGATCTGGCGCGTTGGGCAGGTATTGAGCTGAAAGCTAAAGCTGCAACCGCTACAGCGAAAAAAGCCTCATAAAAATATAAATTGTTTAAATGAGTTGGCTACAGTATGTGATTTGGTGCAGCGCTAATCTATATGCTGCACCAATTGAAGTGCTGTACGGCTTGCTGGTCGCTATTGGTCTAGCGCCTTCTGCTCAGCGAGTTTATTGCGGGATTGCCGCTTGCACCATGATTTCGACCAAGGTATCTGGGGTGCCTAGGCGCGCTTCTACACAGGCGCGTGCAGGCAGGTGCTGAGGGTTGACCCATGCCGCCCACGCTACATCCATTTCGGCCTTGGCCCGCATGTCTGTTACCCATATGGTGGCGCTTAGAATGTGTGTTTTATCGCTGCCTACTTTGTGTAGTAACGCATCCATTTTTTGGAGAATCTCGGCGGTTTGTTCGCGCATACCGGCACTGCGGTTGTCTGCAGTTAGCCCCGATAGGTAAGCGGTATTTCCGTAAGTAACTACACGCGAGAGCCTCGCATCGCTATCATAGCGCTTAATGCTTGTCATATGATTTTGCCTTTAGTTAGTGATAGAAAGGCTTGATTATAGTCTGAACTGAGGGGCGAGCGCTGGCGTTGTCAAGATTATTGTTGTGATGGTATAAATCGTATAACAGCCATTGACAAACATGAGCGCTAAGATCCCATCGGCAACCCATAATCCAATTTTATGGGGCAAATCTGTCTCCATCATTAGGTAAACACTACAACAGATACTGATGATTAAAATAGCTGAAAATGTTGGGTAGTTGAATATCAATCCAAGGCAGGCGTTCAAATACGCTAAAATGTGCTCTCGCTCAATGAAGATTTGGCGCGCAATAGCGCAAGCGCCTAGCACTGTTAAGATGGCAAAGATTGGGCCGCGGATGAGATGGATGAGCTCTTGCAGGAACTGTTTCATAAGGTGAGTCGGACAATATGGGGTTGCATCTTTAGATTTCTTGCGCTGTAAGCGTGTGTGTTTTAAAAGTATAAAGAAAATACTTAAGAATATGCATGAGGAAAAATTTAGAAAAATTTAAATAAGTATTAAATTAGATATGTAGTTATTAAGCGATGAGATCTTGAAACTTTTCTAAGCGACTGAATAGCGAGAGAAAATACTAAAAACAAATAGTAAAAGCAAATAGTAAGAATAAATAGTAAGAATAAATAGTAAGAATAAATAGTAAGAATAAGTGTTAAAGGAAAATGTTGGTATCAGTGAGTTACCAGGATTGTCAATCAATATTTTATATGGTTTTTTAGTTTGCAAGTATTTAATATTTAGAAAAATAAGACGGTATTACTATTTTTAAAAATATTGATTATTTTTTATTTTTTTGATGGTTTTAATTGATTTATTGAAACTAAAATGATTTTAAATTTTAAATAGTAATTGGTTGATTCTGAAACTTAGTTTCATAATAAGTGGGTTTCCTAATAAATGAGTTTCCTAATAAATGATTCTCTATTTGATTGGCATATGATTGATAAGACTGCAGAGATTGTTTGCTTAGCGTAAGGAATGTGGTTTTGAAAAGCATGAATATTTTAGCGCTAGACACGTCTACTGAATTTTGTTCGGTAGCATTATGGAGCAATGGTCAGGTGACGGAGCAGGCGGTACATGCCGTGCAGACGCATTCCACGATTTTGCTGGAGATGGTTGATGCTGTTTGTCGCAGCGCTGCCGTTCATTTGGGGATGCTCGATGCGATAGCCTATGGCGAAGGGCCGGGTGCGTTTACTGGATTACGGATTGCGTGTTCGGTAGCGCAAGGTTTGGCACTAGTGAATCAAACACCAATGATTGGTATTAGTACACTAGCAGCTATGGCTTTGCGTAGTAATGCTGAGCGTGTGGTGTGTTGTTTAGATGCGCGTATGAATGAGGTTTATCATGCCGCTTACGAACGGCGAGGTAGTCTTTATATTGAGGTGTCTGCGCCATGTGTCTGTCCACCAGATCAAGCGCCGCGACTGGCGGATGTATGGTCTGGATGCGGCAGTGGGTTTATAGCGTATCCTCAGTTTCTGATGCAAAGTACGGGTGTGGCTGCCGATGCAATCGTTGCGAATGTATATCCGCATGCCAGTAATATTGCTGCCCTAGCAGTGCCTTTGTTACAAGCGGACTCTGCAACTCGTGGTGTGGCTACACCGCGTTATGTGCGAAATCAGGTGGCCTTGAAAACGGCTGAGCGGTGAATCATTATGGTTTGGTCTAGGGATGTGACGAGTCGTACGCTGAGTGAACAAGTCTCGATTCGATTGTTGACTGAAGCGCACGTTATGGCAATGTCTGCTATAGAATCCATTGTGCAGCAAGTCCCTTGGACTGAGGGTCAGCTGCGGGATTCGGTAGTCAGTGATCGGGTCTGGGGTTTGTTTCAGGCTGATGTTTTGATTGGATATAGTGTCATGATCTTGGTTGTGGATGAGGCACAGTTACTCAATATGAGTATTGCTAAAAATTATCAGACGCAAGGTTGGGGTAGAGTATTGCTCGATTTTGTACTCAACGATGCACTAGCGGCTGGCGCGACTGCCGTCTTTTTAGAGGTGCGGGAGTCAAACAGGATCGCGCTGCAGTTGTATCGAGTCATGGGCTTTGCCCCTGTTGGTTTGCGTAAGGGCTATTATGCTGCTCAGCCTGAGCGTGAGGCGGCGGTGTTGATGCGTAAAGTGTTTAAAGGGGTCTAGGTAAATGCGGTGCTGAATTTGGCGCGACTGGCTGGCAATGGTTAGATTGGCAACAGTCAGATTGGCAATGGTCAGATCAAACGAGAGAGAGCTAAGAGATCATCTGTCAATTCAAAGTGAGTAAAGGCAGGGTTAGTAAAGATAGTGCCAGTAATGGTAGGGCCAGCACAGGCAGAAACAATCAACAGAAATGCGTGTAGAGAGTAATCATGCCAGAGCATAGTAATCGACGACAAGCGATCTTGGAAGAAATGGGGCTGCATCCGATATGGTGTTTACGTCATGCTGCGGGTCGGTCTGTAACGCCAAGTGTTGCACTAGTGACTGTGGATCAACAGTTGGCAGACCTAGAGGCAAAAGTTATCCAAAAAAGTCCTGTTCAGAAGATCGTGACAGTCGAAGTGCTGACGCCATCTGCGGAACCTGCGCCTGATAATCCCTGGCAAGCTTTGCGCAGGAACGTAGTCAGTTGTCAGGCCTGTCATTTGCATACTGCTCGACAATACGTGCATTGGGGCTTAGGTGAGTCATCTGCGCAATGGCTGTGTATTGCAGAGCGTCCTGCGCCTGAAGATGAACAATACGGTGAGTTATTAGCGGGCCCCGTACGTCGTTTTTTTGAGCAGATGTTGTCATCGATTCACATGCAATTATCAACGGATGTCTTTGTGACGGCTATGGTGAAATGTCATGATCCGCAACAATCACCCTTGACTGAATCATCGATTGATTGTTGTGCCGGATATTATGTGCAGCAAATTGCAATAATACAGCCTAAGTTAATTATTGCGTGGGGTGAGTCGGTGGCACGTCAATTGTTATCGATCCCTTTGGGGGAGCCAGTCTTGCGTTCTCATGCCTATCAATATCAAAATACACTCTTGTTGGTGATGGATCATCCGGCGCAATTGCTGATGGATCCAAAACGCAAAGCTCAAGCATGGCAGGAGCTTTGTTTTGCAGTGAGCCAAACGTTGCGACCTTAATATTAGTGCATGGTTTTGTGCATGGAATTGGAGGACTCTTTCGGAGCTAGATTGATCAATAGACCTAGCGCTATGAAGGTGAATCAGGTATCACTAGGTATCACTAAATTGAATCTATTTAAATTTTTGAGAATGATGCTTAGCACTTGATCTATTTATATAAATAGCCTTGAGAATATCTTGCGTAACGATTACTCTGTTGTGAGCACGTTAGTTGTTTTAAAGTCCTCAATCATCAATTTCTAATTTAAGATTATCAAAATATTGACAAGAATAGGCATATTGCATGAACCCTTGGGGCGATTTATCACACATCATTTTCTGGTCAGCTTATGCATTTGTATTGATATTGATGGTCATACATGTGTTGGCTTATGCACTTCCCGCGCCCGGTGTGTGGTTGGGGGTGCTTGGTTTTGGCTTGATGTGGGCCTTGCCTCTTAATGCGAGTGCAAGTCTAATCACGTGGTGTGTCTGGGCGCTCTGGCTGATAGCTATTTTATCTCTGATACCCACCCCTATTCGTAGTGCCATTATTTGTGGTCCGGTATTTAGATTATTTCGTAAAGTGCTCCCGAGCGTCTCGCAAACTGAGCAAGAGGCACTAGACGCTGGCACGGTATGGTGGGAGGGAGAGTTGTTTAGTGGTCGGCCTAATTGGTCAACGCTATTGGCATATCCAAAGCCTTCTCTGAGCGTTGATGAGCAGGCGTTTCTGGCTGGGCCTGTGAATGAGCTGTGCGAGATGCTTAATGATTGGAAAATCTCCTTCGAAATGCATGATTTGCCCCCGATGGTATGGGCATATATAAAATCTCAAGGTTTTCTTGGGATTATTATTCCTAGGCAATATGGCGGTTTAGGTTTTTCTGCAATTGCGCATTCTGAAATTGTTATGCGACTGTCTACCCGTTGTGGTGCCGCGGCAGTCACAGTGATGGTGCCTAACTCTTTAGGGCCGGCAGAGCTATTACTGCATTATGGTACGACTGCTCAAAAAAATTATTATTTACCGCGCTTGGCCAAGGGTGAGGAAATCCCTTGCTTTGCGCTAACCAGTCCTGATGCCGGATCTGATGCCGGCGGTATTCCTGATTTTGGTGTCGTGTGTAGAGGGCCGTGGCAGGGTCAGCAAGATGTCTTAGGGATCCGCCTTACTTGGGAGAAACGCTATATCACACTAGGCCCAGTCGCAACTTTGTTGGGCTTGGCATTCCGATTACATGACCCTGAACAATTGCTTGGTGATCAGCGTGATCTGGGTATTACTTTGGCATTAATTCCAACCCATTTGCCGGGAGTGCATATTGGGCGGCGGCATCGGGCAATGACTGCGACATTTATGAATGGCCCGAATTGGGGGCGTGATGTGTTTATTCCGATGGATCAAGTCATTGGTGGTGTTGCGCAAGTGGGCCAAGGTTGGAAAATGCTCATGAATTGTTTGGCAGCGGGACGTTCAATCTCATTGCCTGCGAGTAGTGTAGGGGTGGCTAAACTAGCTACGCTGACCACGGGTGCTTATGCTCGTGTGCGCCGTCAGTTTAAGTTATCGATCGGACGTTTTGAAGGTGTGGAAGAAGTGATGGCGCGAATGGCTGCTAATACCTATGTGATGGATGCAGCACGGGTGTTGACTGCTGGAGCGATTGACTTGGGCGAGAAACCCGCTGTGGCCTCTGCTATTGTGAAATACCACTTAACTGAGCGCGGACGAGATGTGATTCGTGATGCCATGGATATTCATGGTGGCAAGGGTATTTGTATCGGGCCAAGCAATTATTTAGCCAGCGCCTATATGCAAGCGCCGATTGGTATCACGGTTGAAGGGGCAAACATTCTGACACGTAATATGATGATCTTTGGTCAGGGCGCTATTCGTTGTCATCCGTTTGTATTGCGTGAAATAGCGGCCGCGCGTGAAAGTGACCCAGTGAAGGCGCGTCGAGATTTTGAAGCGGCGTTAATGGGCCATGCTGGATTTCTCGCAGGTAATATCTTGAGATCTTTATGTTTAGGTATGACTACCGTGTTCTTGCCGCATAAAAAAGTTGGTGCGCCAGAATTGGAACATTATTACCGGCAGTTGACCCGTTTCTCTAGCGCATTTGCCCTGAGCGCTGATGCGGTGATGTTGTTGTGCGGCGGGAGCCTGAAGCGCAAGGAACGATTGTCAGCACGCCTAGGTGACATCTTGAGTGATTTATATTTGGCCTCTGCAGTACTGAAGCGCTTTGAGGATGAGGGTCAACAAATCGCAGATTTACCATTGGTGAAATGGATATTAATGGATTTGCTCTATCACATAGAAGATCGACTTAGTTCGATACTGAGTAATCTACCATCACCATTTGTAGCGATGTTGTTACGTGTGATTGTATTTCCAAGTGGACGGCAATACACGCTGCCTGCACCGGATCATTTAGGTCATCGTGCTGCACAACTAATGATGCAACCCGGCGCTACGCGTGATCGGCTCAGTCAGGGTGTGTTTGTGTCTCAGGATAGCCAAGACCCAGTGCGTGGCCTAGAGGATGCCCTACAGGCTGTGATTGCTGCTGAGCCGATTGAAGAGCGCGTGCGTCAATCACGAAATTCCTCAGCTCCCAACGCTCAGCCCGACCAGTCTGCGGCGAATCCCCAAATCACTGCTGCAGAGGCGACGTTAATTGCAAAAGCTGATACGCTGCGCCGACGAGTAATTATGGTTGATGACTTTCCTAAAGATTTTTCTGTTACCGAGATTTATCAAACCACTGAACCAGTTGGTCAGTATCGGGCTTGAGTACAATCAGACTTCAGCACATTCAGACTTCAGCACAACAGCAGGGGGCATAAATTACGATGATGTTCACGACAGAAAAAATATTGCATCAGCGTACGGTATTTATTACCGGTGCTAGCCGGGGTATTGGTCGCGCTATTGCATTGCGTTTTGCTCAAGCCGGTGCCAATGTGGTGATTACTGGTAAGACCACGGAGCCTCACCCAACGCTTACAGGGACTATTCATAGTGTTGCTGATGAAGTGCTTGCCCTTGGTGCTAACAGCTTAGCCTTGCAGCTGGATGTGCGCGATGAAGCGGCTATTGCTGAGGCAGTGCGTCGTGCGGCAGAACATTTTGGCGGTATTGATATATTAATCAACAACGCTAGTGCTATTCAGTTATCAGACACCCAATCAACAACGGCTAAGCGTTTTGATTTAATGATGGACGTTAATGCTAGAGCGACTTATTTATGCTCGCAGGCATGTGTGCCTTTTTTGAAGCAATCGTTTAATCCACATATATTAAATCTCTCACCCCCTTTGAGTATGCGTAGCCATTGGTTTAAAAATCATGTGGCCTACACCATGGCCAAATACGGTATGAGTATGTGTACCCTTGGGATGTCTGATGAATTTAGTGCGCTAGGCATTGCGGTAAATTCATTGTGGCCACGCACCACGATTGCAACTGCAGCGATTGCAGTGAACTTCCCACCGGCCATTTATGCGGCGAGCCGCAAGCCAGAGATTGTTGCGCAAGCAGCGTTACAAATTGTGTCCAGAAATAGCCGAGAAGCAACGGGTAATTTTTACATAGATGAGACTGTATTGAAGGCTTGTGGTGAGATTGATTTTGATCAATACGCAGTCAATCCACGCGCTCCGTTGTGGACGGATTTATTTCTGGATACAGAATCTGCCGTAGGAGCAGACGCATGAGTCACCCCCAACAGGCAATCAATCTATCTGCATCTATCACAACCCTAGATGCACTCTTTAGAGCGCGTGTCGCATTAACGCCAGATTGCTTGGCCTATCGGGCGTTTAGTGAGCGCTCAGGCGATTGGCAAGAGTGGACTTGGCGTGATATTGACGATCAAGTCACGCGTTGGCAGTTTGCTTTGCATCGTGAGGGTCTGCAGCCTGGCGATCGAGTCGCTGTGATGTTACGTAACTCTCCGGAGTGGGTAATTTTTGATCAAGCTGCTTTAGGGTTGGGATTGGTGGTCGTGCCCCTATACACCCAGGATCGGGCTGATAACGCTGCCTATATTTTGAATAATGCTGAGTGCAAGGTGTTGTTAATTGAAGGTAACTTGCAATGGCACGAGTTGGCGCAGGTGATGCCGGAGTTGACGCATGTACTACGGGTATTGTCTGTAGGTAAATGTCTCGTTGATCACGAAGAACCTCGTCTGCGTGATATAGCCAGTTGGCTTGCGGATATACATTTGGAGCCTGGCCAATCATTGCCGCTGGCTACGCATCGTGGCGAGGACTTGGCGACGATTGTCTACACTTCAGGGACTACCGGGCGACCTAAGGGAGTGATGCTTTCACATCATAATATTTTGACTAATATTAATGCCTGTTTGGTGCGTATGACTGTGACCACTAACGATGTCTTTATGTCGTTTCTACCTTTATCTCATATGTTTGAGCGTACTTGTGGATATTATCTAGCCATGATGGCAGGTTCGGTGACTGCGTATGCACGATCTATTCAGTTATTAGCAGATGATTTTTTGATTATAAAACCAACCTTGTTAATTTCTGTGCCGCGTATTTATGAGCGTATTTGGACTGCGATACGCGCTAAGCTTGAGGCTGGGCCTACGATCATTCGGTGGTTATTTATGCACGCTGTGGAGATTGGTTATTCTCAGTTTGAATACCAGCAAGGGCGGGCAGATTGGCAATTTAAATTGTTATGGTGGCCGCTAATGCAGCGCCTAGTGGCCAAAAAAGTATTAGCGCGATTGGGTGGTCGCTTACGTTGCGCCTTGTCGGGTGGTGCCGCCCTGCAGGCCGATATTGCGCGAGTATTTATTGGTTTGGGTGTGCCTATATTGCAAGGCTATGGATTGACTGAGACTAGCCCAGTGGCATGTGCCAACGATCCGGTAAATAACATTCCAGAATCAGTGGGTCAGCCCTTGCGTGATATTCAAATACGTATCGGCGATCAAGGGGCGGTATGGATTAAAGGCCCAAATGTAATGTTGGGCTACTGGCGTAATGAGTCTGCCACACGTGCGGTCTTAAATGAGGGATGGTTTAATTCTGGGGATACGGGGCGGATTAGTGAGCAAGGCCATTTGTATATTACGGGGCGACTCAAAGAAATTATCGTTCTATCTTCTGGTGAGAAAGTGCCGCCTACGGATATGGAGTTGGCGATTGCTCGAGACACACTGTTTGAGCAGTTGATGATCATTGGTGAGGGTCGTTCTTATTTATCGTTAATTGCTGTGCTTCATGCCGAGCAATGGCGATCGTTAGCGCAAGGTATCGGTGTAGACCCTGATGCAGATATGTCTTTGCAGGCGGAGGCTGTGGTGGGGCTAGTCATTGAACGCATTGCTGCACAGATTCGCGAATTTCCAGGCTATGCCAATGTACGGCGAGTGATTTTAACGCGCGAGCCGTGGACTATAGAAAATGGTTTCCTGACCCCGACTTTAAAACTCAAGCGCCAACAAGTGTTAAGTCATTTCGCTTTAGATATTGAACGAATTTACAGCAAACCCAACAAACCATAAGTCGATTCAAATCATATATTTTTTCAATTGAAAAAGAATTTATTTTTGCGTAAGGATCAAGCCAATCAATTATTACCCGAGTTTGCATTAATCGGTCAGGCACCAACTTTACAGTTAATACCGATGCCATCGGATGCGAGCCACACAGGGGATGTGTTTGGTGGTTGGATTATGTCGCAAATTGATCTGGCTGGCAGTGTGCCTGCAACTCGTATTGCCAAAGGTCGGGTGGCTACCGTGGCTGTAGAGAGAATGACTTTTAAGGCCCCGGTATTGGTGGCAGACTTAGTGAGTTATTACACTCAAGTGGTACGCGAAGGTCGGACCTCAATTACAGTCGATGTGAAGGTTTTTGCGCAGCGCTTAGCTGAAGGGGAGCGTTTTATTTTGATCTCAGAAGCGCAATTGACGTATGTGGCCGTTGATTCTGAGCGGCGACCGCGCGTATTTGCTGCAGGCGCTTGAAGTTATTGATTAAAAAATTTTAATCAATTAAGGTTCAATTAAGGTTCAATGTTTATTAAATTGTATCGAGTTGGTTTACTAGTGCAGTCATTAACGAGTGTGTATTTATAACCAGGGAGAGGCATTATGGGTCACTTAAAACATGGAATAAAAAAAAATGGTGTTATCAATGATTCACTATTTATTGAGGGTGTGCGTTGGGGTGCAAGTGCTACTGCCACTGCGGCCGCAGTGGCAGTAGCACTTTGGACTAGCCAAGGGGTCGCTAGTGGCTTTCAGTTAATTGAACAAAATGCCAGTGGTTTGGGTAATAGTTTTGCTGGTCAAGCCGCTGCTGCAGAAAATGCGAGTACGATTTATTTTAATCCGGCAGGGATGACGCGCTTGCCGGGTCGGCAAATCTCTGCGGCTGTTCATTACATTAAGCCTTCCTCTGGTCTGACAGATTCTGGTTCAACTAATGCGTTGGGAGCGACAGGAACCAGTGGCGGTAATGCCGGTGTTGAGGCCATAGTGCCTAATATGTATACCTCGTGGCAGATTGATCCACAGCTGTGGTTAGGCTTGGGTGTGACTGTGCCATTTGGTTTGAGCACACAATACGATAAGGGCTGGGTGGGTGATTATCAAACTCGTAAGTCATCGATTAAAACTACGGATATCAATCCAAGTATTGCTTATAAGGTGAATGATACGGTGTCTTTAGGTGCCGGAGTCAGTGTGCAAACGCTAGAGGCGACTATAGAGCGCTCTACATATATATCAGCCTATGGCATTACAAGAGAGAGTAAGCTGGAGTTGTCAGAGACTGGATATGGTTTTAACTTAGGTGCAATGATCAACCTGTCCCCTGAAACACGAATTGGTTTGGCTTATCGTTCATCGATTAAGCAAAATCTAGGTGGAAATGTCAACATAACAGGTATTGCAAATTACTCGGTTTCGACAACAGTCAAGACCCCAGATAATTTATCGTGGAGCATCGCCCATCAAATCAACCCCAAGGTCGAGCTATTAGGTGATGTGACCTATACCTGGTGGAGTAAGATTAAATCAATGCCGATCACAACTACTACAGGAACCACTTTGGATACTTTTGAATTTCAATTTCGAGATACCTATCGTTTAGGCTTGGGAGCAAATTTTAAGTTGCGGGACGGTCTAATGCTTAAAGCTGGAACGGCTTATGATCAGAGTCCTGTTGTGGATCAATACCGCACAGCAACATTGCCGGATAATGATCGGATATGGTTGTCTTTTGGTGCAAAATATCAGGCTACTAAGCAGCTGACTTTGGATATGGGTTATGCCCATGTCTTTGTAAAAGATGCATCGCTGAATATCACTAAAACCAATCAAGGTACGGTTAAGGGACAATATAACAACCCTAATGTTGACATTCTGAGTGCGCAGGCGACCTACAGTTTTTAATTGGTAGTGCTTTAATAGATCGAAATAAATACACAAAAACTCCTGATCTGTAGATCAGGAGTTTTTTTTAAGCTTTAGTGGTCTTTGTTTAGCGCGCAAAGTCCGACATGTTAGAATTTGTATATTGTCTGTTTTATTTGATTACCTTGGAGTAAATCCTCTACTTTGGGGTTTGCTTCAACAATCCAGTTGTTGTGCAGTGTTTCTACAAGGGGTTCTAAGATATGTCTGCTCATCCTTTAATGGTGCGTAAGGTTGCAGTGCTGGGGGCCGGAGTGATGGGAGCGCAGATCGCAGCCCATTTAATCAATGCGCGCGTCCCGGTGATGTTATTTGAATTAACAGCTATGGAGGGGGATCCTAACGCTAATGTGTTGAAGGCGGTGGCGCAATTGAAAAAACTGGAGCCCAGCCCTTTAGCTGAGCCACAGTTGGCCGATTGGATTCATCCTGCAAATTATGATCACGATCTCGAATTGCTACGCGATTGTGATGTAGTGATCGAGGCGATTAGTGAGCGCATGGATTGGAAGGCCGGCTTGTACCAGAAGGTTGCGCCTTATTTGGGTGAGCACACTATTTTCGCGAGTAATACTTCGGGTTTATCTATTAACCGATTGGCAGCGGCTTTTCCTGAGCAACAACGCTCGCGCTTTTGTGGTGTGCATTTCTTTAATCCACCGCGTTACATGCATTTAGTTGAATTAATTGCATGCACAGAAACAGATGATCAAATATTAGATAACTTAGAACGTTTCTTGGTGAGCACCCTAGGTAAAGGCGTTGTGCGCGCTAAGGATACACCGAACTTTATTGCGAATCGCGTGGGTGTTTTTTCAATGTTGGCGACCGTGCATCATGCGGCACGGTTACATTTAGGTTTTGATGTGGTGGATGCACTGACTGGCGGTTTATTAGGCCGGCCCAAGAGTGCGACATTTAGAACGGCAGACGTGGTTGGTTTAGATACTTTTGCGCATGTGGTGAAAACTATGCAAGATGCCTTAGCGGATGATCCATGGCATCAGTATTATCAATCGCCGCAATGGTTACAGGATTTGATCGCACAAGGTGCGCTTGGTCAAAAAACCCGTAAGGGAATTTATCAAAAAGTGGGTCGTGATATTCATGTGTTAGATGTAGCAAGCGCGACTACAGTGACTGCAGCCACTAAACCAACAGAAGCAAATAATTTAACGAATTTAATTTACCGACTCGCTGATGGTGTGGCAAGTGAGTCTATGGTGAGTATTTTGAAGAACCGCGATGCGGCGACACGGTTTTCGCTATTGCGCGCTTCATCAGATCCGCAAGCGCAATTGATTTGGTCAATTTATCGTGATGTGTTTCATTATTGCGCAGTACATTTGTCTGCGATTGCCCATAATAGTCGTGATCTTGATTTTGCGATTCGTTGGGGCTTTGGGTGGCAAGAAGGGCCATTTGAGATCTGGCAGGCGGCTGGCTGGCAACAAATTGCGCAATGGATACAAAGTGATATCGCTGAGGGCTTGACTATGGCCAATACGCCCTTGCCGTCTTGGGTGCTGGAGCCAGATCGATTCGGAGTGCACCGCGCAGAGGGTTCGTATGCGCCGTTGACGCAACACTATCAACCGCGTTCGGATTTGTCGGTTTATGCACTGCAGCCCTTCCCTGATCGGATATTGGGAGAGGATCGTCTGTATGGACATACTATTTTTGAAACTGATGCCGTGCGTTGTTGGCATACAGGTGACGATATCGCAATTATTAGCTTTAAGTCTAAAATGCATGTCATTGGTGATGATGTGCTGGATGGTATTTTGCAGGCCATCGATTGCGCTGAAAAAAATTATTTAGGATTAGTCATTTGGCAAACTGAACCGCCATTTTCAGCGGGTGCTAATTTAAAGAAAACACCTGCGGGTGGAGCGCCCTCAAGCCCACCTTCAGCTGTAGGCAAATGGTTTAAGCAAGTGCGTCGCGATACCGAGTCGCTTGCTTTGAAAGTGGCGCGTCAGTTTGGTGTGGCCGATCAGTTAATGGCTGGAAAGCTAGCGCAGGTCGAGGCCTTGGTTGAGCAGTTTCAGGTCACTACGCAGCGCCTTAAATATTCGATGATCCCCACAGTAGCGGCTGTCGATGGTTTAGCGTTAGGCGGGGGGTGTGAGTTGGTGATGCATTGTGATCGTGCAGTGGCAAGCTTAGAGACTTATATTGGATTAGTTGAGGTTGGCGTGGGCCTGCTGCCTGCTGGTGGTGGCTGTAAGGAGTTTGCGTTGCGTTCGGCGCAAGAGGCTGGTGGTGGAGATTTATCTCCTTTTATTCAGCGTTACTTTAAAACGGTCGCTATGGCTGAGGTGGCGCGTAGTGCCCAACATGCCCGCACTTTGGGTTATTTGCGCGCCTCGGATGTGGTAGTGATGAATCGTTTTGAATTGTTATCTGTGGCAAAAGCACAGGTCTTGGCGCTGTCCGCTGGATATCGTCCGCCACTACCAGCTGTGAATATTCCTGTGCTTGGGCGAAGTGGTTTAGCAACCTTACGTGCTTATATGGCTAATATGCGTATGGGCGGCCAGATTTCTGAGCATGATGAATTGATTGGCACAAAGGTGGCGACAATTTTATGTGGTGGTGATGTTGAAGCCGGTAGCTTCGTCGATGAGCAATGGTTGCTGGATTTAGAGCGTAGCTATTTTATGGAATTGATGGCGACTGAAAAGACCCAAGCTCGTATTGAGCATATGTTGAAAACGGGTAAACCGTTGCGTAATTAAGATTAGGCAGTCAGCAGTGAGCACATTAAATTCGGCATCTAGAGTTCAGAGCATCGAACTCAGAACGGGTTGATGAGTCGATGATTTTATTTGAATATTGAAATCCATTTTGCGTCATAAGGATGAGTGATGACTAAACATATTGCAGATGCATATATTGTTGCCGCAACCCGCTCCCCAGTGGGTAAGGCGCCACGTGGCGCCTTACGCCACATGCGACCTGACGATTTGCTGGCGCAGGTCTTGAGGGCAGCGGTGGCACAATGTCCTGGTCTGGTCTTGAGTGATATTGATGATGTGGTTGTGGGGTGTGCAATGCCTGAGGGGGAGCAGGGCATGAATGTGGCGCGCATGGGTGCTTTGTTGGCAGGCTTTCCGCATAGCGTCTCTGGGGTGACGATTAATCGGTTTTGTGCGTCTGGCTTGCAGGCTGTCGCTGATGCTGCAGCACGCATTCGTTTGGGTGAAGCTGAGGTCATGATTGCTGCAGGCACTGAAAGTATGAGTATGGTGCCAATGGGCGGCAATAAGCCCAGTTTTAGTCCGGAGATTTTTACGCACGATCAACATCTGGCTATGGCTTACGGCATGGGGATTACCGCAGAGTGCGTGGCCGAGCGTTGGCAGGTGAGTCGCGAGGATCAAGACGTATATGCCGCAGAGAGTCATCGCCGTGCAATCGCTGCGCGTGATTCTGGTGTTTTTGATGCGGAAATCAGTCCATGCATGGTGACCCAACGTATTCCTGATTTACAGGCTAGAGACATACGCGTGCAGACTCAACAATTCAAGAATGATGAAGGTCCGCGCAGCGATACCTCGTTGGCAGTGTTGTCTAAGTTGCGACCAGCATTTTCGCAAACCGGCAGTATAACTGCGGGTAATAGTTCGCAGATGTCCGATGGTGCTGGCGCGGTAGTTTTGATGAGTGAGTCTGCGATGAAGCGCTATGGCTTGCAGCCTTTAGGACGTTTTCTGGGGTTTGCGGTTGCGGGTGTGGCCCCTGAGGTGATGGGCATTGGACCGGTTGAGGCCATACCTAAAGTGCTCAAGCAAGTTGGTTTGACCCAGCAAGCTTTGGAGTGGATAGAGTTAAATGAGGCTTTTGCCGCCCAAACATTGGCAGTGATACGGCAATTGGATCTAGATCCTAACATTGTAAATCCTGTAGGTGGTGCAATTGCCTTAGGTCACCCATTAGGCGCAACCGGAGCGATTAGGGTCGCTACACTGCTGCATGGAATGCGGCAGCGCCAATTGAAATATGGTATGGTCACCATGTGTATTGGTACTGGTATGGGTGCTGCCGGTGTGTTTGAGCGTCTCTAGATTGGGCCGGTGATGGCAAGTGTTTTTATAGGTTAACCATGAATTTGAAGAGCGTTCGAAGACTCTCAGTGATGAGTGTGTGTGTAGTTGTCTGGAGTTTATTGGGCTGTGGTCAGAAACAGGATCAAGCGCCACAGGCGAATTCGCAAACGAATAAAGATGATAAACCCAGGCCTGTACGATATATACAGGTTGGCGTGAGTGCAACGACTGAGCAACTTGTGCTCCCTGGTGAAATACGTCCGCGCTATGAGCAACGCTATGGGTTTAGAGTGAGCGGCAAGATTGCTAAGCGTTTGGTCGATGTGGGTGATGTGGTGCGCGCTGGTCAGGAGTTAGCGGTATTGGATGCGCAAGATGTCATGCCTGCCATTAATGCCCAAGCGGCCTTGGTTGAAGTTGCCAATACCGATTTTAAATTGCAACAAAGCGAACTCAAGCGACAGCGTGAGCTCAAAGACAAAGGCTTTATCTCTGAGGCCGCCTTTGAGCGTCAACTGGCTGCAGTAGAGTCGACTCAAGCACGCTTACTAGCGGCCCAAGCGCAGTTGGCTAACATTCAAAATAATCTACAGTTTCAGACCTTACGTGCCGATCATCCTGGCGTTGTGACTGCGGTGGATGCGGAGGCTGGTAGTGTTATTGGCGCAGGCCAAAGTGTGATTCGGGTTGCGCAATTGGGTGAGAAGGAAGTGGCGATACAAATTCCTGAGCGAGTAATTGCACTGGCTAGAACTGCGATTGGTTTTGTGGTGACTGTTGAAGCGTTAGGTGTGAGACCGTTTCAAGCGCGTTTGCGAGAACTAGCCCCTATGGCTGATCCTGCCAGTCGCACTTACAGTGCGCGCTTATCACTGTTGCGTCCGGATGAATCGGTTCGATTAGGGATGAGTGCCACAGTGCAATTTTCTGTTGGGAGTGCCTCTGCATTGATTGTCCCGCGTACTGCACTGTATACGCGAGATGAGAAAAGCCATGTGTGGTTAATTGATCAGTCCAATCAGACTGTGCGACTGATGGAGGTCAAGGTGGGCGCCAGTGATAATGATCGCGTTACCATTAGCAATGGCTTGAAGCCTGGTGATTTGATTGTAATCGCTGGGGCGAATTTATTGTTGCCCGGACAGAAAGTGCGATTATTGGATGACGCACTCGCACGACCAGCACCGTAATGCATAGCAAGCCCCCAGACTCTCGCTGGCAGCGACTGAACGTGTCGGCTGCGGCAATTACCTATCAGCAATTGACTTTGTTTTTTATCATTGCCATGACCATAGCGGGTGTTTTTGCGTATACCAAACTAGGTCAACGCGAAGATCCAGACTTTGTATTTAGAGCAATGACCGTTCGCACGCTATGGCCTGGGGCGACGACTTCGCAAATTGATTTGCAGATTACCGATCGCTTAGAGAAGAAACTGCAAGAGATGCCGTATTTCAAGCGCACCCAGAGCTACTCCAAGCCTGGGGAGTCGATGATTATTCTTGAGCTGCTTGATACGGCACCGCGCAAGGAAGTTGCAAATCTGTGGTATCAAGTACGTAAGAAAGTGGCTGATGTTCGCCAGAATTTACCGCCAGAGTCGATTGGCCCTTTCTTTAACGATGAGTTTGGCGATGTGTTTGGCTCGATATACGCATTTACTGGTGATGGATTTAGTTTGTCCGAGCTGCGCGATCAGGTTGAAGCTGTGCGTCAAGAGTTATTGCGGATTCCAGATGCTGCTAAAATTGAACTCGTCGGGGTGTTGGACGACAAAATTTATATTGAGATGGCGACAACTCGCTTGGCAAGTTTAGGGATTGATCCGCAATCCATTGCGCAGCAACTTCAAGCTCAAAACATTATCTCGGCAACTGGTACGATTCAAACCCAGGATCATGCCCTGGCACTGCGTGTAGATGGCGGTTTGGACTCTGTGGATTCGGTGCGCACGCTGCGACTGGTGGTGAACGGTCGAACTGTGCAATTAGGTGATATTGCGACAGTATATCGTGGTTATGTTGACCCACCGATTCAAGCGATTCGATTTGGTGGAAAGCCGTCTATATTATTGACTGTTGCGATGAAGGGTGATGGAGATGTATTGCGACTGGGCAACAGTCTGAACACATCATTACAGCGGATCAAACATGATTTGCCAGTGGGGATTGATTTTCATCAAGTTAGTGATCAGCCCAAGGTGGTGGATGAGGCTGTAGGTACCTTTATGCGCTCATTGCTAGAGGCGGTGAGTATTGTGTTAGTGGTGAGTTTGTTCGCTTTGGGATGGCGTGCAGGTGCAGTCGTGGCCTTGACTATTCCTTTTGTTTTATTAGTCACTTTTTTGTTGATGTATATGTTGAAAATTGACTTACACCGCATATCCACAGGCGCTTTGATTATTGCTCTGGGTTTATTGGTTGATGATGCAATGATTGTAGTCGAGATGATGGTGCGTAAGCTCGATGAGGGCTTGGACAATTTAGCAGCAGCTTCTTTTGCTTATGCCACTACTGCCTGGCCTATGCTTTCTGGTACTTTGGTCACGGCTGCCGGATTTTTGCCGATTGCCACTGCAAAATCAGCAACTGGCGAATATACATTTGAGATGTTTAGTGTGACCACGATTGCGTTGGTGGTATCGTGGGTTGCCGCGATTATTGTGACCCCTTTGTTTGGTTATTGGCTCCTGAAAAGCAAGACGGCACTAGCGCCGCATTTAGCGCATCATGAGCATTTTAATACGCCATTCTACAATCGCTTACGCGCACTCATTGATGGGTGTATTCGCTATCGTTGGCGAACAATTGCCGTGACCTTATTGGCCCTTGCTTTGGGTCTTGTGGGTATGGGCTTGACTGAAAAGCAATTCTTCCCCACTAGTGATCGCACCGAAGTGATGGTTGAGATGTGGTTGCCTGAGGGCAGTAGTTTTAAGGCGACAGAAGCACAAGTGGCGCGCTTAGAAGCGTTGATTCAGTCTAATCCCGATGTAAAGACTTATGTCACCAGTGTGGGGATGTCGCTGCCGCGTTACTTCTTGTCATTAAATCAAGAGTTATTTAGACCGAATTTCTCGCATACGTTAATTTTAACGAGCAGTGTTGCCGCTCGTGATCGAGTCGCCTTGCATGTGCAGCAGGCTTTGGATACCGCTTTCCCTGGAGTCAGAGCGCGTGCGATTAAGACGCCATTAGGGCCTCCGGTAGCCTATCCGGTGATCTTTCGGGTGAGCGGCCCTGATATCCAGGTGCTCAAACGCATTGGCGATGAGGTGGCTACAGTAATGCGAAGTCATCCACACACGGTAGAGGTGAATGCCGACTGGGGTGACCGTAGCCCTGCGTTATCGATTGTATTGAATCAGGATCGGATGCGTGCCTTGGGGGTTACCACTGCTGCCGTCTCATACACCTTGAGTGGTGCGGTGACTGGCAATGCAATTGGTCAATATCGTGAACGTGATCGTTTAATTGAAGTGGTATTGCGCCAGCCTGCTAAAGAACGTGCAGCGATTGCTCGAGTCGCTGACATTCAAGTGCCGACCACTTTCGGTCATTCAGTTCCGTTAGCGCAAATCGCCGAAGTGAAAGCAGTGATGGAAGAGCCTATTATTCGTCGCTACTCACGAGTCCCGACCTTGTCGGTGCGCTCAGATATTACTGAAGGTATTCAAGCCCCAGATGTTTCTGCACAAATTGATCCGCAACTTAACACTATTCGTGCGCAGTTACCCCCGGGTTATCGGGTGGATATCGGTGGTGCTTATGAGGAGAATGTGGCGGCGCAAGCTTCAATTAACGCCGGATTTCCATTGATGTTATTGGTGTGGTTGGGCTTGTTGATGTTGCAGTTAAAAAATTTTTCGATGGCAACGATGGTATTAATTACCGCCCCGTTTGGGGTTGTTGGGGTTGCGATTGGCTTGTTGGCGTTTCGCATGCCTTTTGGTTTTGTTGCCATGTTGGGTGTCATTGCGTTGATGGGCATCATCATGCGTAATACCATTATCTTGATTGATCAGGTCAGGCAAGACTTGCTTGCTGGTGTGCCGGCTTGGATTGCGGTGCGTGAAGCTGCGGTGCGACGCTTTCGTCCGATCACATTAACTGCAGTGGCGGCGATACTGGCGATGATCCCGTTAACGCGTAGCGTATTATGGGGACCAATGGCGGTGGCGATTATGGCGGGTT
>CAISJL010000113.1 GCA_903885665.1 uncultured beta proteobacterium
GATTTCAAACAAGCGCAAACCGAACTCTTCGCTATGCGTCAGCAAATGGCACGCGCAGAACAAGAAGAACCTACCACCAGCCGTGGTGGCAGTGATTACATCGCCAAATACCGCGATTACAAATACCACGAAACATTATTCGAACTCTTTGCCAAGCAATACGAAATGGCACGCATCGATGAAGCGCGCGAAGGTGCAGTGATACAAGTGGTGGATGTTGCGCTGCCGCCAGAACGCAAAGCAAAACCAAAAAAAGCGTTCATAGCCATCATTGCAACGCTAGCCTCTGGTTTTGTGTTGTTGCTGTTTGTGTTTATTCGTAATGCATTGCGTAATGCGCAACAATCCCCAGAGACCGCACAGAAGCTTGTGCAACTACGAGACGGCTTAAGGCGTGCCATAGGTAAAAAATCTTAAACTATTAATTAACTCCGCGCTAAGCCACCGGGTTCTCTAAAGTCCCAATCCCCTCAATCGTAATCGCCACCCGGTCACCTGCGTGTAAAAACTTTGGTGGGTTAAAACCAATTCCAACACCCGCACACGTGCCTGTAGCAATCAAATCTCCTGGTTCTAGGGTCATAATCCGCGACAAGTCGGCAATCAAACGGGGTATATCAAAAATCAATTGATTCACCAAGGTGTTTTGCCGCAATTCACCATTGACTCGAGTCGTTAATCGGCGTTGCGTAACATCACCGATTTCATCGGCCGTCACAATGCACGGCCCCATCGGACAAAACCCATCCAGGCTCTTACCAAAAAACCATTGCTTGTGCTGATTCTGCAAGGTGCGTGCCGTCACATCATTTATGATTGTGTAGCCATAGACATGACAATAAGCATCTGCTTGACTAATATGACGACCGCCTTCGCCCATCACTACAGTCAATTCCCCTTCGTAATCGACCGAGTTGGTGTAATCATTTGCACTCGGGATTGCGTCCCCCGGGCCAATCACTGAGTTTGGCCACTTGGTAAAAATAATCGGCAACTCAGGCACTGCATCGGCACCTGCACTCGAATCAAATCCACTTTGATGAAACTCTTTGGCGTGTTCAAAGTAATTTTTTCCCACACACAATATATTCTTGGCAGGTCGTGGTATTGGAGCCAACAACTGCACACTCGCTGCAGGCAAGCGACCCTGACCGCTATTAACTGCGCGGCGCGCCCGACGCAAGCCCGTAGCACCCAGCGCAATAAACGCTAGCATTGATTGCGGCAAACGTGTACCCACAGACAAGTCTACAATCTCGCGAGTCTCTACAAGTTCAACCCCAATGCGTTGCCCCTTGCTGTCTTTAAATGTCACTAAGCGCATAGCGAAAATGTCTCCAAAAGTCATTACAATGGTTGGGCCTATACAGCCCATTTAAATTTATTCCATTATATAGCGATCGTTCATACAATGATCTCAAACCCCGTTATACTATTAAAAAAGATCAAGGTTGACGCAAACAGGTTTATAAAAACTGCCACCGATCAACGTCATATGACATACCCGTAGGATGCTGCGTTGCACACTACAGACCGAGGAGCAGATATGGATCTCGAATTAAAAGGCTTAAGCGCACTAGTCACTGGTGCTTCCCGTGGTATTGGTTACGCCATCGCTATGGGTTTAGCTCGTGAGGGCGTTAACCTTCACCTTGCCGCACGCTCTAGCGCAGACTTAGAAACTGCGCGCACCCAAATCCTCGCGCAATACCCAGTAAAAATCAGTACCTATCCACTCGACCTAAGCGTTAGTCAAAGCATCAATCAGCTAGCTGCACAATGTGCTGATGTGGATATTCTGATCAACAATGCTGGCAGCATCACCTCGGGTCGACTAGGCGATATTGACGAAGCACGCTGGCGTGAAGCGTGGGAACTGAAAGTATTTGGTTATATCAATCTCACCCGTGCACTCTACAAAACCATGTGCCAAAGACGTCACGGTGTTATTGTGAATGTCATTGGTGTCGCCGGCGAACGCCTACGGCAAGACTATATTGCCGGCAGTACGGGTAACGCTGCGCTGATGGCGTTTACCCGTAATCTTGGTGGTGAAAGCGTTGATCATCAAGTGCGCGTGGTTGGCGTCAACCCGGGACAAATTGAAACTGACCGCCTGCGCCAACGCCTAGAAAAACGTGCTGCAAAAGAACTGGGCGATCCCCAGCGCTGGCGGGAGCTGATTGAAGACCCCCCTCTTGGGCGCTTAGCCAGACCTGATGAAGTGGCAGACTCCGTGCTCTATCTAGCCTCGGCACGCGCTTCATACATCAGCGGCACTATTCTCACGGTCGACGGTGGACGCGCAGTCCGCCACCATACTTAACATATCATGCGTCGCCCAATAGTCTTTGGCTACGGGATTACTATAGCGCTTTGCGGTCTGTTCCTAATCAATACCACAAACAGTCTTGCTCAGACTTATCCTAACAAGCCAATACACATTGTTGTGCCATTTCCACCCGGCGGTGGTGTTGATGTGGTGGCCCGTGTAGTCGGTCGCAAGCTCAATGAATCACTGTCGCAACCAGTAGTCATTGAAAACCGTGGTGGAGCGGCCGGCACCTTGGGCGCTGAATATGTTGCCAAGGCAAGTGCCGATGGTCACACTATCGGTTTATTCACCAGCACCTTGTTAATGACGCCGGCATTACAAAAAGTGCCCTACGATGCCCTCAAAGACTTTGCCCCCATCATCTTATTTGCCACAGTACCTAACATTTTGGTTGTGCATCCTTCTCTACCGGCGCGCAACCTCAACGACTTATTACAACTAGCTAGAAACCGTCCCGGACAACTCACCCATGGCACCTCTGGCCCAGGGAGCGTGCCACACCTCATGATGGAACTATTGCGCTCGATGGTGCCGCAATTTGCCATCGTGCACGTGCCCTACAAAGGCAATGCTCAGGCCATTACCGATTTACTCGGCGGCCACATCACCATGCATATTTCATCGATGATCTCGGCCACGCCATACATTAGCAATCACAAACTACGCGCAATAGCAGTCACTAGTGGCAAACGCTCGCGCGCAGCACAACAAGTCCCCACCTTTGCCGAGTCAGGGGCAGCGGGCTATGACGTGAGCTCATTATGGGGATTTTTAGCACCCGCGCAAACCGCAGTGGACGTCACGCAAAAACTCTACAACGAGATTGGTAAAATTCTGCGCGTGCCCGAAGTCAATGATCACTTGGCGAGCCAAGGGGCAGATATCTCGGGTGCAGGCCCTAGTGAGTATCTCGCATTAATGAAAATTGAGCTGGCACGCTGGCCGAAAGTCGTAGCCAGCGCCAAGATTCAAATTCAATAAAATTTAGTTTTACTCAGCATCAAACTCATTCCGCTACAATCTCAGCGCGTTTAAAATTCACCCCGTTTAACACTCAATCAGCTCTTCTCATCAATGCCCAACATCCAGCGCCACTAAAAACCGCGATACTAAATTATACGCAGCTACTGTTGCGGTTAACTCTACCAACTCACGGGCACTAAAAATTGCTTTAAGCGGCTCATAGATTGACTCTGGCACCACAACCTCTTTGGTCATCACATCGGTATAGGCCAAGACCGCGCGCTCTTCAGCACTAAACAGTGGCGAATCAGCCCAATGCGTCAAGGCGGTCATTTGTGCATCGCTGACTCCCGCCTCTAACGCTGGACCCCGGTGTGCATTAAATTCGTAAGGCGCATGATTGAGTAATGCCACCCGCAAAATCACTAATTCACGATACTGCCCAGGCAAGGACGATTCACGTCGCACAGCGGTTAAAAAATGTAACCACCCGGCAGCAATCGGCGGACTATTGAGCAGCGTGCCGTAGAGCGCAGATACGCGCCCTCGCTGACCTTTCACATCCGCAATCAAGGACGCTAATTCAGGGTGTGCTGCTTCATCAATCGGATTGACTCTAGCCATGATGGCGCTTACCTTTCTCTATGAACAATACGAAACGAACAATACGAAATCAAAGATACAAAATCAAAGATGCAATCTGAATCATGCTACATGTTGCCAACGCTGCATGCTTCAACTAACGCTGGCTCCATAGCTAATCTACTCAATAGTAAATAGTAAAAACTAACCCTTAGCGGCCAAGGCTTCCAAAGACTCAACCACTTTACGTTCCACTAAAATACCCTCTACGCGTCGCTGTTCACGTTCACGCATCGCGCGCTCCGAAGGCACGCGAATTTCATCCACTCCAGGCTGACGTGGCGTGGCTTTAATTTGGCGCACATACTCAGACATCTGCTCTTTAAATTCACCACCAGGTAGCATCACATTCGGGTCAACCACCCAGAATAAAAATCCGTAGTCACGAACCTCGCCTTTGGTTAAGGCAGCACCTGCCAATAAACCCAAGGCTTGAATGGCAAACGACAAGCCATAACCTTTATGACCACCAAATGGTGCAACACCGCCTTTTAACACGGCACTCGCATCGGTAGATGGCTGTCCATGCTCATCAAAGCCCACACCTGCAGGCAGGGGCTCTTGCAAGTGCGCATGTAGCATCACCTCACCCCACATAAAAGAGGCAGTACCCATATCAAAAATCACCGGGCCATCATTCGAGGGAAAACCAAAACAAATCGGATTAGTACCTAACATGGGGCGAGCCGCACCTGGCGGCAATACGCGAGGGTGTGCACTGGAAGTATGAATCGCAACCAAACCTTCTCGCACGACCTTCTCCACAAAATAAGCGTTACGACCGCTGTAATAACTATTGTAAGCGCCCACAGAGGCCATGCCCGACGTCTTAGCCTTGGCAATGGCTAATTCAGCAGCGCGATAGGCTGCGATATAACCCACATTGTTTCCACCATCCAGTAGTGCCGACACGGGCGTCTCGTTCACCACCCGTACTGGCAGTCGCGGACCACGCGTGCGCTCATCACCGGCAATCGCTAAGATGCGAGGTAGCCCTGCAAAACGATACCCACATAAAGAGTTATCGACTAACTGATCAACAATAATATGCGCGTCTTCACCGCTATACCCGACTGCTTTTAGGGCACGCTCACCCAACTGCGTGGCATCAGTCGCCGACATACGAACGGTATTTGTGGTATCGGCATCTAATAATTGAGAATTTTTTGTGGACATCGTACTGCACTCCTATATAAACCTCGCGCAGAGGTTGCTGATTCAATGAAAGTCATACCTGCAAAACAATACGGCAACGCCAGTGACACGTTGCCGTATGTCTATATTAAAAACATCCTAAACACTATGTAGGTTATTGAGTATTACGTATTACGTATTACGTATTACGTATCAACACCCGCACCAAAAATAACTGACAGGCGCTACTAATAACTAATACACCTAGCTGCTATGCAATCTTGAGTTAATTAACCACTCGCATTTGAAACTCGCTCTTACCGGTCGAACAGTCTGGGCAAATCCAATCCTCTGGTACATCTTCCCATGGCGTGCCCGGTGCTACACCCTCGTCCGGCATGCCCTTGGCTTCGTCATACACAAATGCACACAACATGCATTCCCAAACGCGCGTGCCCGGCGCACCTTTTGCTTGAACAGTCGTTGTGGTTGTGGTCGCTGTTGATGTCGACCAAGTGCGTGGGAAATGCAATACCAAGGCGTCCACACCATCAGCGCCGGCAACCACTTCAAAAGCACCCTCTTCTGGAGTCACAAAAGCCACTGACAACGCACAGTACTCCTTACCCTGATAAATCAAACTACCACGGGTAATGATTAAGTATTGGCCATTGGTCAGCGCAGGGTCTGGTGCCATGGCCCGACCATTTGCAGCCACCGTCATTGCAAAACTGGCTAAACCAGCATCACCTTTAATATCAGTAAACGCATTCACTGCAGCACCATCGGTCACCGGTGTGAACTTAGGTAACTCAGTGGCTTGCCACGGGTTACGGTTAGCGATGGACTTGAGTTTGGCTAGCTTTTCTGGCTCGTCTAAATATTGCGCACCAGGATCTTTGTGCGCACGCAAAGTTAAGAATCCCATTTGCTGATCACCAAAAATAATCGGGCCATAAGGGGTATAGCCTTTGGTGAAATGCACAGCATTCACACTTAAATCATGTTTGCCCATGACGCCATTACCATGCACGATCACTTGATACTGATCGTTCTCATGAAAATGCGGTTTAATCACACGCCCTTCAGTCCCCTCAACCAAAAAAGCAACTGGCGTTGCAGCATTATGCTCATCGGCTGAAATAAAATTAGTACGCCAAGCAGTGCCAGTCGGTGTTTGCCGTTGGGTTTTTTGGGCTTTCATATCTTCGTAGGCTGCGATTTGTGGCATGCGTCACTCCTTTTTTATTAACAATTAGATCAACATAGATCAATAAACATAAGATCAACAAAGATCAACAAAGATCAACATAAGTCAACATAAAATCCATAATTACCTCAGATGGTCACGATCAATTAGTCGCGATGAGCGCTGCCGTGGTTCGCAATATGAACCAATATAAAGCAAGCAGCTTCTAGCCAAATGGATAGTCTCTATTGTATACGGACTTCACCCCGGCGAGACAACTGACACCACTAAAACCCTTATTTTTTTGCAGCTTCTGTATCAGGAATCACTACATCAACGACGGCACCCACAGTTTTAGCACCCACTTTGACCACAGTGCTGACTACCGTAACGCCAGCATCAGCTACCGCAATAACACTGCAGCCGGTTTGCATTAATACACCGAATAGCGTCATGCAAAGCACGATATATTTCATGGCACACAACCTCATTGAACACAGTCTCATTGAACGCATCCTCATTGAACACAGCCTCATTAAACGCATCATTGGGGCGAAGTGAATTGAATACTACCCCCATACACAGCTCATCTAGTCTGCTTTCACCTTGGCATCGCGCGCCACCTGAGACCAACGCGCCACTTCAGCCTTCACAAACACTGCAAACGCCTCCGGCCTGCTGCCCACTGGTTCCGAGGCTTCTGCTTGCAAACGCTTGGTGATTTCAGCACCCTGCAAGGCTTTGGTCGCCTCAAAATAAATGCGCTCTACAATCGGTTGCGCCACTTTAATCGGCGCGAAATATCCCATCCACCCAGTAAACGCAAAACCAGGCAAACCAGACTCAGCAATGGTTGGGACATCGGGCAATGCCGTTGATCGCTGCGGAGTAGTCACCGCCAGCAAGCGCAAACGTCCCTCTTTGACTTGTGGTAGCGTAGACAAGGGACTAGAGAACATATATTGCACACGTCCTGCCAATACATCCCCTACCGCCAAAGGGATGCCCCGATAGGGCACATGCACCGTATCAATCTTAGCCATTAATTTAAACAACTCACCGGCTAAGTGATTAGAAGTCGCGTTACCCCCTGAACCATAATTCAACTGCCCCGGTCGAGTGCGCGCTAAGGCCACTAATTCCGCTACCGTGCGCACCCCTAGCCCCATATTCGCCACCAATACATTAGACTGCGTGAGGGTCTGGGTAATCGGGCAAAAATCACGAATCAAATCAACCGCTAAGTTCTGTTGCACGCTACCGCGAATCACCACAGTGGCTGTGGTAAACATCAGGGTATAACCATCCGCAGGCGCGCGTGCTGCCAACTCAGCGCCTAGCGGACCAATTCGGTTATCCACAATAAACTGTTGTCCCATAGCCTCATAGAATTTTTGCGAAATCGCGCGTGCGACCACGTCAGCTGCACCACCGGCTTGGGAGGGCACGATGATTCGAACGGGCTTATGCGGATAGGCGCCCAACACGAGCGTCGCATTGCTACAAACAATCAAGCACAACAAAGCCTGTATGAAGCGATTAGTAAGAGGACTATACGTCATAACGATTCGGAATTTTAGCAAGCGTTTGTTGTGCATAACGTCCCATTTTTCCGGTTTTATCCATACGCGCAATATCATCTAAAGCGGTCCACATCAACTCATGCTCGCTTTTTAATTCATACACACGGTTGCGTAAATTAGTGGAATCGATTAGCGATAAGAGGGCAGAGGTCATACGCCCAACAAGCTTTATCCAGAATTCGTTCATGGTAATGAGATGCGCCGCCTCAATGGTTTTTCAAAAATGGTTGATAAACAAAGATTTTTAAACAAAGATTTTTTAACCATCGCCTGTATTCAAACAATATATCCCTATGCACATCATATCACTGCGCTTAACCTCCAATCTGTGCATGAGCACTCATCGCACAAACTTGCAAATCAACATTTATAACAACCGCACCCCATACAGGCCCGGAATTAAGCTGAAAGGTCCACATTGCATTAGCCTACGGTTTGACAAACCATAGGCTCGTTATGGATACTTAGCCCTCTGTGGGTCGATTGATCTGTTCTGGCGCTGAGCGCCTCAATCACTGCAACCAATTTGCACAGATTTTGAGCTGTTTCCATCATATAAACCTATCATTCTTCAAAAGAGATTAGCCCATGAGCGACGATTTAAAAGCCTACAATATTTTCGATTTAAGAGAATTAGCCCTAAAACGCGTGCCAAAAGGCTTATTTGAATTTGTCGATCGCGGCACTGAGGACGAAGTCTCTCTCCACAATAATCGTTCGGTATTTGATCGAATTCGCTTCAAAACCCGCACATTTAAAGATGTGTCCAAGCGTCATCAGTCGACCTCTATCTTCGGCGTTCCCCACAAAATGCCTTTGGTGATTGCACCCACAGGCATTGCGGGATTGCTGTGGTATGAAGGCGAGCTCGCATTAGCTCGAGCCGCACGTAGCGCAGGCATTCCATTCACCTTGGCTACTGGTTCGATTACCGCGATGGAGCGGGTTGCTGATGAGGCTGGTGGTGATTTATGGTTTCAACTCTATATGTGGCCCGATCGCTCACTCTCACACGAACTGGTTAACCGCGCCAAAAATGCAGGCTACAAAGCCTTGGTTGTCACTGTGGATGGCGTCTCCGCTGGTAACCGTGAATACAATATGCGCAACGGCTTTACCATTCCATTCACCTTTTCTACCCGTAACGTGATTGACATGGTGTCACACCCACGTTGGTTGTTGGGTGTAATGTTGCGCTACTTAGCCACTACTGGTATGCCGATGTATGCCAACTACCCTGCTGCTGCCAAGGCTAAAATGACTGCAGGTCCGATGGGGCGCTCGAGCTTGCGCACAGACTCCATCAGCTGGGATGATCTGGACGCCTTGCGTAAAATCTGGCCTCATAAACTGATTGTCAAAGGCATACTCAATGCCCAAGATGCAGCGACAGCTGTTGATCACGGTGCTGACGGCATTGATGTCTCCAATCACGGCGGACGTAATCTCGATGGCATTATCTCGCCGATCGAAGTGTTACCAGAAATCGTCGATGCAGTGGGTCATCGCGCGACTGTGTTTATGGATAGCGGTGTGCGCCGCGGCTCCGACGTCGTCAAAGCGCTCACCTTAGGTGCAGATGCAGTCATGGTAGGTCGTTCTACGCTCTATGGCGTTGCGGCTGGCGGTGAAGCGGGTGCAAGCCTCGCATTAAAAATCTACCACGACGAAATTCATCGCGTGTTGGCGCTGCTTGGCGTGAATAACCTCACAGAGCTCAGCCCAGACCACTTGCTGTTTGCCGATAATGCACAATTACGTGCGCCACTGGCCAAACATCACAACAGTTAATCCAAACACAACATCAATATGGTAGTCACTATCAAACGCTAGGCAATGCCTAGCGTTTGATAGTGATGTGCAGTTCCTAAAGCATACAGATTGTATGTCACGTATACATCTCTGCGACACTTGCAGTGTTGTCATCATGTGTAGTTGTTGAGTTTCTTGTTTTCTTGTTTTCTTGTTTTAATAGGATGCTTATGTTTCGATTGTTCAATTGCACGCTCACCATGCTCATGGCCTTGATGAGTCTTAGCGTTTCAATCAGCCACGCCCAAACCTACCCCAATGGCGCAATCCGCTGGATAGTCCCCTTTCCACCCGGCGGCGGCACTGATATCCTCGCCCGCACCTTAGGTCAAAAACTGACCGAGTCTTGGGGGGTTCCCGTCATTATCGATAACCGTGGTGGCGCCAATGGCACAATTGGCGCGGCTGCCGCAGCAAAATCTCCACCCGATGGGCAAACGCTACTCATTGTGCCCAGCGGCTTTGCAGTCAATCCCAGTATTTACAAAAACCTACCCTTTGATAGCACCAAGGATCTCGCACCAGTTAGTCAGCTCGCTGCTAGCCCACTCATTTTAGTGGTGCATCCTTCTTTCCCTACAAAAAGTGTCAAAGCGCTCATTAGCTTTCTCAAGGCCCACCCTGACAGCATTAACTACGGCAGCTCGGGCAATGGCTCACCACCTCATTTAGCCACCGAGTTATTCAAGTATTTAACCCACACCCGCATGACCCACATCCCTTACAAAGGTGCAGGACCTGCTGCAGTCGATGTCATCGCCGGCCAAATCCCCGTCTACTTCATGAATGCCTTACAAGCGGTACCGTATATTCGTGCCGGTCGGATTCGCCCGCTAGGGGTGACCAGTGAAAACCGCTTTGGCTCCCTGCCCGACATTCCGAGTATTGCTGAGGCCGGAGTTCCGGGTTACGCCATGACCAACTGGTACGGACTACTCACTCAAGGCAACACCCCAAAGTTTGCGATCAATAAACTGCAGACCGAAATTTCTCGCCTGCTCAACCTGCCTGAAATTCGTGATCGTTTAAGCAAAGAAGGCGCAGACGTGGTTGCCAGCACACCAGAGCAATTTGGCCAATTTCTCAAAGTCGAAATGGAAAAGGCCAATCGCATTGTCAAAGCCTCTGGTATGACGGCGAGCAACTAAGGCCTAAGGTTAAATTTTAAATAACGTTAAATATTCAATTAAATCAGCAATTTAATGAATTTAAACAGCCATCACCTAGCAACCAGATCAACTGAGGAAGACAGACCATGAGTAATCACAGCACCACCTACGCTGCCGTGTGGCCGCGCAGCCCACGTCAAAACAAAGTCAAACCACTTGCTAAACGTCTAGACACCCTTTCCGGCAAAACCATTGGATGGGTCTGGGATTATGTATTTCGGGGCAACGAAGTGTTTGAACAACTCGAAATCAGCTTAAGTGCGCTCTACCCTGGGGTGAAGTTTGTGCACTGGGACGAGTTCGGTAACACCCACGGCGGCGATGAGCGCCAAGTTGTTGCCACGCTACCCGAGAAAATCAAGGCGCTTGGGGTTGACGCCATCGTCTCTGGGATGGGTTGTTGAGGCAGCTGTACGCCCGCCGTGTTGCGGGCCAGTGCAGCAGCCGAAGCCGCCGGAATTCCCTCAGCTACTTTGGTTTGCGTGAGCTTCCAAACCCTAGCCAAAGCCGCCTCTTTAGGGTTGGGCATGCCCAACTTACCCACTGCACCTGTGCCTGGGCACCCTGGGCTACAAAGTAAAGAGGTTCTACAAAAAAATGTGCGTGATGTCACTCTGCAAGGGGTGATCGATTGCCTGTTAAAACCACCAGCACTTGTCAAAACCAGTGATGAGCCCAGTGCCCGCGAGATCGTTTGCACCGGCAGTTTTGAAGAAATCAACGAATACTTCACCACCCAAGAATTATCTGATGGCTTGCCGATTGTGCCCCCGACTATCGATAAAGTTGAGGCGTTCTTACGCTTCACCGACAAGTCTGCCGATGAAGTAATTGGCATTATGTTGCCAGACAATCGGGCCGCTACGGTGTGGAGTATTGCGGTCAATGGCGTGATGGCTGGATGTAGGCCAGAATACATGCCAGTACTAGTAGCCTTGATTGAAGCGATGGCCGATCATGCCTATGGTGTTGAACACAGCGGCAACACACCGGGCGGTGAAACGCAAATCATTCTAAACGGCCCGATCATCAAAACCTTGGGCTTTAACTACACCCAAGGTGTAATGCGCGATGGCTTCCAAGCCAATTCCTCGGTAGGCCGTTTCTGGCGACTGTATTTACGCAATATTGCCGGTTTCCTGCCGCACAAAAACGACAAAGCCACCTTCGGTAATACGTGGCGTGTGGTCGTCGCCGAGAATGAAGATGTGGTATCAAATATTGGTTGGACACCAAATTCAACCGAGTTTGGATTCAAAGCCGGTAGTAACGTAGTCTCGATTGGACGCTACACTGGGGGTAATCATATCTCCTCAGTATCAGGAGCCACACCTGAGGCCTTGTTACCCTACCTCAGTGACGCTGTCATCAAACAATACTCTTGGCAAATTATGTTCACCGTGGGTCAGGGTATGGGCACATTGCGCCCCTTAATCCTGCTCTCGCCCATTATTGCTGAAACTATTGCCGCTGGTGGCTGGTCTAAACAAGATTTAAAACAACAACTGTTTGATCACGCACGAATCCCTGCATGGATGTTTGAGAAAATCTTACGCGACTGGACACAAAAGCCGATTTGGGATCTGGCAAAAGAACACACTGCAGGTCATATCCCTAAAGTGTTTCATGAATCCGACGACCCGAACCGCATGGTGCCTATCGTGTTTACGCCGGATCACTTCATGATTGTGGTGACCGGTGACTTAGGTCGCAATAGCTGTTATGTATTTGCGCACAATGGCGTGCTCGGTTACCCAGTGGGTAAAGAAATCACCTTGCCCAAGCAATGGGATCAGCTATTAGCTAAAGATTAATAACGCTGCTCAATAGCGCTCCACAATAGCGTTACCGACAATCATCGGTAACGCTATTTTTTTGGATAAAGCATCCGATACAAACCCTGCCTAATTGCAAAGTGCATACGCGAGCGCTCGCTCTGCGGTACAATTGCGTTTTTTACCGGACACACCATGGAAGCCGAACAAATCAACGCCATTGCGCACTGCCTACAAGATCTAGAGGCTAGAACCATCGCCTTACGGAGGTATCTTTGACTACGAGACCAAGCAACGACGGCTCGAAGAATTAATTAAACTCAGTGAAGATCCGGCATTGTGGCAAGATGCCGCACGCGCGCAAGAAGTCGGTCGCGAGCGCAAACTCCTCGAAAGTGTAGTGATCACCTTACGCGATCTTGATCGTGATATGCGCGACGCCCAAGAACTCTTTGAAATGGCGCGTGGCGAGCAAGACGACAGCATGCTGATTGCCGTTGAGGCCGATGCCAACAAACTCGAAGGTGTAGTCGGCGATATGGAATTTAGGCGCATGTTCTCCAATCCCATGGATCCGAATAACTGCTTTTTAGATATTCAATCAGGCTCTGGCGGTACCGAAGCCCAAGACTGGGCCTCCATTTTAGAACGCATGTATCTGCGCTACTGCGAGACCAAAAAATTCAAAGTCGAAGTGCTCGAAGAGTCACAAGGTGACGTTGCAGGTATTAAAAGTGCCTCGCTCAAAGTCTCGGGGGACTATGCCTTCGGTCACCTACGCACTGAATCAGGCGTGCATCGCTTAGTACGCAAATCACCGTTTGACTCTAATAACAGACGTCACACCTCATTCGCTAGTGTATTTGTCTACCCCGAGGTCGATGACTCGATCGAGGTCGACGTCAACCCCGCCGACCTGCGCGTCGACACCTACCGCGCCTCTGGTGCCGGTGGTCAGCACATTAATAAAACCGACTCCGCAGTGCGCATTACACATCTGCCCTCAGGCATTGTCGTGCAGTGTCAAAGCGACCGCTCCCAGCATCGCAACCGAGCCGAGGCGATGGCGATGCTCAAGTCCAGACTCTACGAACTGGAGCTACGTAAGCGCACCGAGCAAAAACAAGCGCTAGAGGATGCCAAAACTGATATTGGCTGGGGGCATCAAATTCGCTCCTATGTGCTCGACCAATCTCGCATCAAAGATTTACGCACCAATGTAGAAGTAGGCAACACCCAAGGGGTGCTCGATGGTGACCTCGAGCCATTCATCACAGCCAGCCTTAAATCCGGGCTCTAATTCTGGAACGATTGCTATGGAAAACACTAGTAACCACGCTAATCACGAACTTACTCAACCACCTGCTCAACCATCCACTCCAACACCCGTTGTTGATGACAATCAAATTATCGCTGAGCGACGCTCTAAGCTCGCCGCCCTCCGTCAACAAGGGCCTGCATTCCCAAATGATTTTAAACGCACCCACTATGCCGCAGACCTAGCACAAACCCATGGCGCACTGGAACCACAAGCCTTGATCGACGCTGCAATTGCGGTATCGGTTGCCGGTCGCATCATGCTCAAGCGCGTGATGGGCAAGGCCAGCTTTGCCACCATTCAAGACATGAGCGGTCGCATCCAAATTTTTGTCTCCACAGACGATACCGGTCAGGCTGCACTACAAGCTTTTAAGCACTACGACATCGGTGACATTATTGGAGTCAGTGGCCATTTGTTTAAAACCCAAAAAGGTGAGCTCACGATCCGCGTGACGACTTTGCGCCTGTTAACCAAATCACTACGCCCTCTGCCCGAGAAGTTTCACGGCCTCACCGATCAAGAACAAAAATATCGCCAGCGCTACGTCGATTTAATCATGAGCGAAGAGACTCGCCGCACCTTCAAGTTACGCGCTCAGGCCATTCAAGCGATTCGCGAATTGTTGATTCATGATGATTTTTTCGAAGCCGAAACACCGATGATGCATCCGATCCCTGGAGGGGCAACCGCACGTCCCTTTATGACTCATCACAACGCTCTCGACATGCAACTGTATCTGCGTATCGCCCCCGAGCTCTATCTTAAACGCCTAGTGGTTGGCGGCTTTGAAAAAGTATTTGAAATCAACCGTAACTTCCGCAACGAAGGCATCTCCACTCGCCATAATCCTGAATTCACCATGATTGAATTCTATATGGCTTATGCCAATCACGAGGATTTGATGGTTTATGTGGAAAATATCCTGCGCGCCGCCGCGCGCGCCGCGCTCGGCACCGAAGTGGTCCAGTATCAAGGCCGCACTATTGATCTCTCTAAACCCTTTGCAAGACTGACTATTCCACAAGCCATTCAAACCTATTGCCCCGAAATTACCGACGAGATCCTACATAACCGCGAACAACTCATCCAAAAACTCCACGCTCTGAAAGCACCAGTGCGCGAGCATGATGGCCTTGCCGCTTTGCAGCTCACCTTGTTCGAACATACCGCCGAATCGTTACTGTTTGAGCCTACTTACATCATCGACTATCCAGCAGAAGTCTCACCACTGGCCCGACGCAATGATCAACATCCAGAGATCACGGAACGCTTCGAACTGTTTATCGCCGGCCGTGAAATTGCCAATGGCTTCTCGGAATTAAATGACCCTGAAGATCAAGCAGAACGCTTTATGGCCCAAGCCCGTCAAAAAGATGCTGGTGATCATGAAGCCATGCACTACGATGCCGATTACATTCGCGCCCTAGAGTACGGCCTACCCCCCTGCGGTGGCGCCGGCATTGGCATTGATCGGGTAGTGATGATGCTAACCGATAGCGCTTCGATCCGAGATGTCATTTTGTTTCCGCAAATGCGTCCTGAATAACACCTGCGGTTTTTAATTTTTAGATGAACGCGACACCCGCTCCAGATACACCGCTGTGGCAACCAAACCCACAGCACATAACGCAGACCCGTATTGCCGACTTCATGCGGTATATCGCGGCGCATGGTGGCCCAGAGTGTGCTGACTATGCCGCACTCTACGAGTGGTCGATCTGCGCACCGCAAGACTTCTGGGTTGCGGTTTGGGACTTCTGTGACATTATCGCTACCCAACGCGGCGAAACCGTAATCAGCGATCCCGAACAAATGCCAGGCGCACGCTGGTTTCCAGATGCACGCTTAAATTACGCTGAGAATTTACTTCGTCCCAATCACCCCAGAATCAAAGACAGCGAACCTGCGATTATTTTTTGGGGTGAACACCAAGTCAAACAAACCCTCACCATCAAGGACCTTCGCGGCGCTGTCTCGCAATTCACCCAAGCGCTACGTGCGCGCGGCATTCAGCCTGGTGATCGCGTTGCTGGCTACTTACCCAATCTACCCGAAACTGTGATCGCCATGTTGGCTGCTACCAGCTTGGGTGCGGTGTGGTCATCTTGCTCGCCGGACTTTGGGGTGCAAGGCGTAGTCGATCGCTTCAGTCAAATCGCCCCGCGCATACTGATTGCAAGCGACGGCTACTTCTATAACCGACAAACCATTAGCAATCTCGCGCGTTTGCAACAGATCATGGCGCAACTGCCTAGCGTCGAACAACTGGTGATTGTGCCCTACATTGATACTGATCACTTGAATCAACAATCAATTCAAGAGGTATTGCCTGAGGCATTAATTTGGGCTGATGTCCTCGCACCTTTCAGCCCCCAAACGCTGGAGTTTGCCGCACTGCCATTTGATCATCCGCTATTCATCATGTACTCCTCGGGCACCACGGGTGCGCCAAAATGCATTGTGCATAGTGCTGGCGGCACCTTGCTACAACACCTTAAAGAGCATGTGCTACACACCAATATCAGCGCGGGTGATCGTTTGTTTTATTTCACCACTTGCGGATGGATGATGTGGAATTGGTTGGTCTCGGGACTAGCCTCTGGCGCTACACTCTTACTCTACGATGGCTCACCGTTCCTCGCTAAAGGCCAAATTTTATGGGACTTCGCAGCGCAGACTCAATGCAATATCTTTGGCACTTCGGCCAAGTATCTAGACGCTATTGCTAAACTCAATTTACAACCACAGACCAGCCATGACTTGAGTGCATTGCGCACCATTCTCTCAACTGGTTCACCGCTAGCACCCGAGAGCTTTGACTACGTCTACCGTGCTATTAAATCCGATCTGCAACTGGCTTCAATCTCAGGTGGCACGGACATCATCTCGTGCTTTGCACTGGGGTGTCCTATCCTGCCAGTATGGCGTGGCGAATTACAATGTCGCGGTTTAGGTATGCCTGTAGAGGTATGGGACGATTCTGGACAGCCCATCACTAGCGGCAAAGGTGAACTGGTCTGCATCGCACCCTTCCCGTCCATGCCGATTGGTTTTTGGAACGACCCCGATCAAAGCAAATACCGAGCCGCTTATTTCGAGCGCTTCCCTGGAGTCTGGCATCATGGGGACTATGTCGAGCCGACAGTTCACAACGGCTTAGTCATTCACGGCCGCTCCGATGCCGTTTTAAATCCAGGTGGGGTGCGTATTGGTACTGCTGAAATTTATCGTCAAGTCGAACAACTGCCAGAAGTCCTCGAAAGCATTGCGATCGGTCAGCAATGGCCAATTCAGCAGCCTAAAGATGTTCGGATTATTTTGTTTGTGCGACTTCGCGAAGGCCTAACACTAGACAAAGCCCTCTCAGACCAGATCAAAGCACAAATTAAAGACCACACCACGCCTCGTCATATACCGGAACATATCGTGCAAGTTGCCGATATTCCGCGCACCAAAAGCGGCAAGATTGTCGAATTAGCGGTACGCAATGTAGTGCATGGTGAATCAGTTAAAAATCTAGAGGCTCTAGCAAACCCCGAAGCCTTGGCCTATTTTCGCGATATCGCGCTCTTGCAGAAATAAAAAATTGAAATAAATTCAAATAAAATCAATGCGTTATTTAAATCTACCAAGTATGAGCCAATCCTGAGCGCTTATTTTCTAATGATATTGCCGCTTTAATTGCTTAGTTCCAAATCCGCCACCATGAACGCTCTTGCTGAGGACCGCCACGATAGAACTCGCTATTGGGAAAGTTTTTATCTAAAACTCGCCGCGCGTCCTCACTCAGGTCATGTAGACCGGCAGCAGCATAAGCTTGCACCATAATCCACAAGGCCTCTTCACCCGCAGGCGCTCCGGGGTATTGCTTCAAGACAAACTGCGCACGGTTAGCAGCCGCCACAAACGCCCGCCGCTTCATGTAATAACGTGCCACATGAATCTCATTTCGGGCTAAGGTGTTGACTAAGTAATTCAACCGCGACAACGCGTCAGGTCCGTACTTACTGTCTGGGAAGCGACTCACCAAGTCTTTAAACGCAACAAATGCATCAGCTGCCGCTTTGGGGTCGCGCTCTGACAAATCTTGATTGCTAATCAATCCAGTAATGCCCAAATCATCATTAAAGTTAATGCGACCTTTCAGGTAATACATGTAATCAACACTAGGATGATTCGGATACTGCTTAATAAATCGATCAATCACTGCTAAGGCCAGCGCTGGATCATCGTTGCGCCAATGGACATAAGCTAATTCGATTTGTGATTGCTGGGCAAAACGGCCAAATGGGTAGCGCGATTCTATCCGCTCATAATGCTTGATCGCGGTCGTCCAGTTTCGCAAGCTCATCTCGTATTTGGCTTCCGCATAGAGCTTCTCAACCGTCCAAGCGCGGGTCGGGTCAATCTCTTTACCAAAAATACCGCACCCCGCCATTAAAACGATCATGGTTAGCGCTAAGAATACCGTTAAAATGCGGCGTTGAGATAAGGGCTGAAGTAATGAAGGCTGAAGAGTCATTCCAAAATTATACCGAAAACGACGCACCATTGGCTGAGTTTTGCATTACCACGCCCATAGACTGCGGTGGATTACGGCTCGATCAAGCGCTGGCACGGCTCTTGCCACAGTATTCTCGCGCTCGCCTCACCTTATGGGTACGCGAGGGCCGAGTCACCGTCGACCAAAAACCTTGTACGCCGCGCGACAAATTACACGGGGGAGAGCGACTCGTAGTCAAACCTGCGCTCACCCCGGCTGAAACCGCTTATCGACCGGAATCGATAGACCTGAACATCGTATTTGAAGATGAGACCTTAATTGTGCTCAACAAACCTGCTGGTTTGGTGGTGCATCCAGGCACTGGCAATTGGCATGGCACCCTACTCAATGCGCTACTCGCCCACGCGCCACAACTGCATAACGTACCGCGCGCCGGTATCGTACATCGACTCGATAAAGACACTAGTGGCTTATTAGTCGTTGCCAAAACCTTAACCGCCCAGACTGACTTAGTGCGGCAATTGCAAGCACGCTCCGTCAGCCGAGAGTATCGCGCAGTTGCCCATGGTCATGTTCGGCGCAACGGCACCTACGAAGGCCCAATCGGGCGCGACCCGCGGAGTCGCGTACGGATGGCGGTAGTGGGTAGTGGTAAGCCAGCAATTACCCATTACAGTATTGTCGAACTACTACCACGAGCGACCGTATTAGCCTGCAAATTAGAAACTGGGCGCACCCACCAAATCCGCGTCCACCTGCAAAAACTCGGACATCCTATCTGGGGCGACCCCGTATACGGCCCGCGCCAAGGCCCGATTGCACCCTTATTCCCACGCCAAGCCCTCCATGCCGAACGCTTGGCCTTAAACCACCCTGAACATGGTGAACTTATGCAATGGCAAGCACCACTACCTGCCGATATGCGTGAACTGATCGCAAGTCTAAGACTGGCATGAACGCGCCGCATCCAGACTGGATACGCCCAGAGTGGCCAGCACCCGTCCATGTGCAGGCCTTGATCACTACTCGCGCTGGCGGGTTAAGCCAAGCCCCCTATGCCAGCTTAAACCTCGGCACCCATGTGGGCGATGATCCACAACAAGTTGCTGCCAATCGCGCCCGCTTAAACCAAGTCCTACCACAAGCACCCTATTGGCTACATCAAGTGCACGGCCATCAAGTAGTGGTTGCCGGCACCCCTACAGCCGAACCACCACCAGCAGATGCCAGCATCAGCACCCGTGCTAACACTGTGTGTGTGGTCATGGTTGCTGATTGCTTGCCGATTTTGCTGTGTGACCGCCGTGGCACTTGCGTGGGTATTGCGCATGCCGGATGGCGCGGCTTAGCCAGCGGCGTGGTTGCCCAGACCGTGGCGGCACTACCGGCTAGCCCGAATGAATTGCTGGCCTACTTAGGACCCTGCATAGGACCTAACGCATTTGAGGTTGGCGATGAAGTGCGCCAAGCTTACCTCACGCTAGATCCGCAACATGCCACTGCGTTTCGCCCCCACCCCAGCGGTCGTTGGTGGTGTGATCTACCTAACCTAGCACGGCAAGTCCTGCACCATAGTGGGGTCAGCGCTATTTATGGCGGTCAAGACTGCACGGTCAGTGACCCTGAACGCTTTTTCTCCTACCGCAGAAACGGTGTGACTGGCCGTATGGCTGCCCTGATTTGGCTGACCGACCCATCAGCCCAGCACACGATGGATAGCCCCAGCCTGACCTGAGATTTCCCGTATAATCAAGCATTTTGCGTAGGGCTATCGTGACCACATTGCAATGGATCTTGCTCTCTACAATTATTGGCGGCGTGCTCTCAGCCGCCGTTGCTAGCCTATTTGCAATCACCGCAAAAGCCGCCCAAATCCCAATGTTGGTCAGCTATGCCGTAGGCGCGCTACTCGGTGCGGCATTCATAGAAGTATTACCCCATGCTTTCCATGATAGCGCGCACATCGAATCTACAGCAGCCATCATTCTTGCTGGCATTTTAGGATTCTTTATCTTAGAAAAACTAGTCTTATGGCGGCACTGTCATGAACAAGCGTGCGAAGCGCATGATCCGCATAAATCACACACCCCTCATGACTCACAAGAATCCGATATACCTCTCCTTGCACAAGCTGGCCAGCCCATCTCCGGCCATCATCATAGCCACGCCCGCCACGATCATGGTCGCAGTGGCTTGATGATTTTAATCGGTGATACTTTCCATAACTTCGTAGACGGCGTGCTCATTGCTGCAGCCTTCATGGCGGACACTCAACTCGGCATTGTGACCGCTATTGCCATCGTTGCCCACGAAATACCTCAAGAGGTTGGTGATTTTCTGATTCTGCTGCATTCTGGCTATAGCAAACGCGCAGCCTTGTTCTACAACTTACTATCTAGCACAGCCATGATTGTGGGCGGTTTGCTCGCGTATTACACCTTGCAAACTGCACAAACTTTAGTCACCCCACTGCTCGCACTTGCTGCAGCGAGTATGCTCTATGTGGCTGTGGCCGATTTGATTCCTGGACTACATAAACGCACAGAGCTCGCCGCTACTGCCCAACAAGTATTGCTAATTTGTCTAGGGGTTGCCACCATCTGGTTGGTGGGTCATTGGGCACACGGCTAAGCAATGTGACTATCCAAGCCCACCACCATGAGGTCTAATCACCATCATGACTCAATCTCAGGCACCTAACCCGAACGCCCCTGACCCACAGGCCGTTGCAGCCGCATTCAGCGCCTTACAACAGCAATTACTAGCGCACTGGCGAGCCGCACACCACAGCACACCAACCCAGCCCAACTATGCCACTTGGGTGGACAGCATCACTGCAGGACTCGGGGCCCAACCTGAGCGCTGGCAAACACTTATCCAAGACTATCAACACGAACAATTCGAGCTGTGGCAACACTATATTGGTGGCACACCCATTACGTCACCGCCTCCACCACTAGCCGATAGACGCTTTAGTGCTAGCGAATGGCAAGAGCCCTACTATTGCTATTTAGCCCAAAGCTATTTACGCACCAGCGCTTGGCTAGACGCGCTCACCAATGATTTATATACCGACCCCCAAAAGCAACGCAAACTCAAAGTCTTTACCCGCCAAATCATCGATGCCCTATGCCCAGCCAATTTTCCGTGGAGTAATCCCGAAGCAATTAAAATCGCGATGGCCACTGAAGGCGCAAGCCTGCGCACAGGACTCAGCCATCTGCAGGCTGACCTAAACAAAGGTCTACTGTCCATGACCGATGAGCAGGCCTTTAGCGTGGGCACTAATCTTGCTGTCACCCCAGGCGCTGTGGTGTTTGAAAATGCGCTGATGCAAGTCTTACAATACCAAGCACTTACGCCACGCGTGTATCAACGCCCGCTAGTGATTATTCCACCGTGTATTAACAAATATTACATTCTCGACCTGCAAGCGCATAACTCATTTGTGCGCTATGCCGTGGCGGCTGGTCACACGGTATTCATGGTGTCCTGGCGAAACACGCCCGCTGAGCTCGGTACACAATCCTGGGATGACTACGTCGCCAACGGCGTAATCAACGCACTGCAAGTTGCGCAAAGCATTAGTGGTGTGGCACAGGTGAATGCCTTGGGCTTTTGCATTGGTGGCACACTCCTGAGCTGTGCCCTAGCGGTGCTACGGGCGCGCGGCGATCTTCCAGTGGCGAGTCTCACCCTACTCACTACGATGCTCGACTTTTGCGACACCGGCGAGCTCGGGCTCTTTATCGATGAGGCATTTGTCGCGCAGCGGGAAGCACGATTTACCGAGGGCGGCGTGCTTGACGGTCGCGAGTTAGCGATGGCTTTTGCAAGCCTACGCGCCAATGATTTAATCTGGCCCAACGTGATCACCCATTATCTTAAAGGTCGCGCACTCCCGGCCTTTGACTTGCTCTATTGGAATAGTGATAGCACTAATTTACCTGGACGCTTCTACGCCCAATATCTGCGCCATACCTATTTAGAAAACAAATTACCCAAAGCAGGGGCATGGACAGTATGTGACACGCCCATCGACTTAAGTCAGATTGACATACCCAGCTATGTGATGGCGGCCAAAGACGATCATATTGTGCCTTGGCGCAGCGCTTACGCCAGCGCCCAACATTTAGGCGGCAAGGTGCAATTTACCCTCGCTGCAAGCGGTCATATCGCCGGCGTGATCAACCCCGAGGCTCAACATAAACGCCACTTCTGGCGCAAGCCCAAACTGTCGCGGCAGTCCGAGGACTGGCTAGCCCGCGCCAAAACCATACCTGGCAGCTGGTGGCCAGACTGGTTGGCTTGGCTCAAGCCCCACGCCGGCCCGCGCCGAGCTGCCCCCGCAGCCCTAGGCCATACGGATTATCCGGTCATTGAGGCTGCTCCCGGCACTTATGTGAAAGCGCGCCTACAACCAAACGCCGCAGCCAGCCAAAAAACACCGACAAATTCCTAGAATACTGGTAAATTTGCGCTTGCTTGAGCTTGTTTTTGCAGACTTAAGCAGCGCTCATTTTACAAATTTTTTACATCAAACCATGTGCCCTTAAGGAGATCACGATGTCTCGAGTTGCAGTAGTTACTGGCGGAATGGGTGGCTTAGGTGAGGCCATCTGTATTAAATTGTCCAACATGGGTTATCGTGTCGTTGCTACTTATTCACCAGGCAACACCAAGCATGCCCAATGGTTAAGCGACATGCAAAAACAAGGGCACAACTTTCAAGCGGTGGCTGTGGATGTCAGTGATTACTCATCGTGCCAACAAGCAGTCGCGCAAATTACCACTCAAGTCGGCGCTGTCGATGTATTGGTAAATAACGCCGGTATCACTCGCGACACCACCTTCCGCAAAATGGATTTAGAGGCTTGGAATACAGTTATCAATACCAACCTTGATAGCGTATTTAATATGACTAAACAAGTCATCGAAGGCATGGCTGAGCGTAATTGGGGGCGCGTGATTAATGTGTCCTCGGTCAATGGTCAAAAGGGCGCATTTGGCCAAACCAACTACTCGGCTGCTAAGGCCGGTATGCATGGCTTTACCAAAGCTGCCGCACTCGAATATGCTCGAAAGGGGGTTACGGTGAACACCATCTCCCCGGGCTATATCGGCACCCAAATGGTGATGGCGATTCCGAAAGAAGTTCTAGACTCCAAAATCATTCCGCAAATCCCCATTGGGCGACTCGGCAAACCAGAGGAAGTCGCTGGCTTAGTCGCCTATCTCTGCTCTGAAGAGGCCGCTTTTGTGACGGGTGCCAACATCGCTATTAACGGCGGTCAGCACATGCAATAGCGTAATCTGGCACGCTACCCAAACAACGACCGACGCACCATGTGGCCTCATTCGAGGCCACATGTACCGACCGCAAAAAAACGGTTTAAATATAACGTCAAGTCGTGTTAAGGTAGCGTCCAACGACTACATATAAAATAAGCCTCTGGGCAAAAAACACCAGACATCAAACATACACTGAGCCGCAACACATTCACTAGAAAGCATAATGGCCGTTCGAGGAACATTGATGATATTTGCCATATTCGCCGCATCTATTAGACCGACCTTTAAAAAAATATAACTTATTGATTTTATTGATATTTTAATAAATTCTTGCGTGAACTCCTGGCGTTACATCACACTGCCCAACCTCATCCATTTGGAAGCCCTATGAGCACACCGGTCAGAACTATCAAGAAATATCCAAATCGTCGTCTCTACGATACCGAAACCAGCACCTACATTACCCTCACGGATATCAAGAAACTCGTTCTTGATAACGTCAGCTTTAAGGTCGAAGATGCCAAAACTAAAGACGACTTAACGCGCAGCATCCTCATGCAAATTATTCTCGAGGAAGAAGCTGCTGGCACGCCCATGTTTACCTCAGAAGTACTCTCCCAAATCATCCGCTTCTATGGCAACGCGCTCCAAGGCATGATGGGCAGCTATATCGAAAAGAACATCCACACATTTATGCAAATTCAAAATCAGCTACAGGATCAATCGCGCCAAATCTATGGCCAAAATCCGATTTTGAATAGTGACACTTGGAACGAATTTATTCGCAACCAAGGCCCCTCTATGCAAGGGTTTATGAGTAGCTATCTAGAACAAAGTGCACGCACCTTTCTCGATATGCAAAACCAACTGCAATCCCAAACTCGCAATCTGTGGGGTAATTTTCCATACCCAGGATTCACCCCCAATGGCACTAAACCTGACGACGGCGAAACTAAGTCTTAGCCCACCGGACTTTGACTCTTGGGGCTGAGGTGGCCTTTAGCGCCTGCGTGAACAGCCATTGACTACGCAGCACTAGCATCTGATCACACTCTAGGATAGGATGCTCGCCGGCGCGACCTCAAGTGGCGCGCGCACCGCCCCCTCCCAACCTTCTCGAGCAACCGACCTTCGTGCCTAAACACTCTGACCACCCCAATAAAATTGGCTTTATCTCACTAGGCTGCCCGAAGGCTACTGTAGATTCTGAATTAATCCTCACCCGACTGCGGGCTGAGGGCTATTTGATCGCGCCGTCCTATGCCGATGCCGACTTGGTAGTAGTCAACACCTGTGGCTTTATCGACGCTGCAGTGACCGAATCGCTTGACGCAATCGGCGAGGCGATTGCAGAAAATGGTCGAGTCATTGTCACCGGTTGCCTGGGCGCCAAAGGCGATATCGTGCGCCAGACTCACCCCAAAGTATTAGCAGTCACTGGTCCGCACGCCACCGATCAGGTGATGCAGGCCATCCACGACCACTTACCACAACCTCACGACCCTCATCTAGACCTCATCCCACCACAAGGCATACGCCTGACCCCGCGTCATTTTGCCTACTTAAAAATCTCCGAGGGCTGTAACCATCGGTGCACGTTCTGCATCATCCCCTCGATGCGTGGCGACTTGGTGAGCCGTCCGATTGGCGATGTAATGCGCGAAGCCCAAACTTTGGTGCAATCCGGTGTGCGCGAACTCTTGGTCATCTCCCAAGATACCAGCGCCTATGGCGTTGATGTGAAATACCGCACTGGGTTTTGGAGTGGTCGCCCGATCCGCACCCGCTTCACTGAACTGGTGAGTGCGCTCACCGAACTGGGCGTATGGGTACGACTGCATTACGTCTACCCTTATCCGCATGTCGATGAAGTGCTGCCCTTGATGCAATCCGGGCAACTACTGCCTTACCTCGATGTACCATTCCAACATGCTAGCCCACGTATTCTCAAACTCATGAAACGCCCGGCAAATGCCGAGGGAACACTACAACGGATTCGCGACTGGCGCGCCATTTGTCCTGACATTACTTTGCGCAGCACCTTTGTGGTGGGCTTCCCAGGTGAGACCGAGGCAGAGTTCTCGGACTTATTAGCATTTTTACAAGAGGCACAACTCGACCGAGTAGGTTGCTTTGCCTATTCGCCGGTTGCGGGTGCTGCCGCCAACGCGCTACCCAACCCTGTAGCTGACGAAGTTAAAGAAGAGCGGCGTGCCCGATTTATGGCAGTGCAAGAAGAAATCTCCAGAGCGCGTCTTAAACGCAAACTGGGACAAACCCTCACGGTATTGGTCGATGCCGTTGATCGTCATGGTGCACTCGCGCGTTCTAGCGCCGATGCGCCCGAAATTGACGGCCAAGTCATTATCCGCCAAGGCCGCCATCTCAAAGTGGGCGAGTTTGCCCAAGTCACGGTAACCCGTGCCGACGCCCACGATTTATGGGCTAAGCCAAGCGCCACTTAAACTCAACTCGAACGCATTACTATTGATTATTTTTATTTTTATTTTTATTTTTGAATCGCATCGGGCTTATTAAAAAACTGCAACGCATCCGCAAGTAATCGACTCCGTGCCATCGGTGGCAGACTACGCCAAATGCGCTTGCCATAAGCCTTGCTAATGAGTCGCGGGTCACACAACATCAATACCCCACGATCAGATTCATCCCGAATCAAACGACCAGCCCCTTGCTTGAGCGCGATCACCGCACGGGGCAACTGATAATCCATAAACGCATTTCGTCCCTCGGCATTAATCTTATCCAAGCGTGCCGCTAACACTGGATCATCGGGTGGCGAAAACGGCAAGCGATCGATTAAGACCAAGGACAAGGCATCACCACGCACATCTACCCCTTCCCAAAACGACTGACTGGCCACCAACACCGCATTACCTAAATCCCGAAAGCGCTGTAACAACTCGCTACGCGAACCCTCTCCTTGCACCAACAAGGGATAGGACCAGCCACGCTGCCTAAAGGCATCCGCCAACAGACCGTGCGCCTCGCGCATTGCTCGTAGACTTGTAAACAATAAAAAGGCTCGACCCGCACTCGCCTCTAACACTGGCAAAGCAGCAGCAACCACAGCCCGCGTGTAATCGGGGGTATTGGGGTCTGGCAGATCCTGCGGCACATAGAGCAGACCTTGGCGTTCAAAATCAAATGGGCTAGGCCAACTCGCCGTCTGCGCATCCGGAATCCCTAGCTCTCCTAGGTAATGCTTAAAGTCACCATTCACAGAAAGCGTTGCCGAAGTAAAAATCCAGGCGCGCGCTTGAGCGTCAATATGACGTCGAAAAATCTCGGCAATCGATAAGGGCGTGGCATTAAACTGCACCGATTGATTGAATACCTCGGCCCAGTGAACCCATGCCGCATCGCTATCAGCGCGCCAACTCAACCACTGGGCGGTCAGCGTTTTCGCCCGCTCTGCGCAATGGGTAAGTCCTTCGCTGCGGGCAGCTTGTGAATCTAAGGCTGCGGTCAACTGCTGCAATTCAGTGGCAGCTATGGTCATGGTCTCTACCACTTGAGAGCGTCCGCGTAACGCCACTGCGGGCAGCCTTGCCCCGGGGTCGGTAAACGCCAATCGCACATCACGGGCTGCTTTTTCTACCGCACTAGCCGCTGCGGGCAGGGCGGCAAAATCGTTAGCGCTAACCGCAGCTTCTAGCCGCACATCACGGGCTAAATCCAACAATTGGGCGGTAGACACCGATTGCCCAAAGAACAGACTGGCAGTCTCTGGCAACTGATGGGCTTCATCAAAAATCACCGTATTACAAGCCGGCAACAACTCAGCCACGCCTTCATCGCGCAACATGACATCGGCAAAAAATAAATGGTGATTTACCACAACCACGTCGGCATCGAGTGCCTGCTTGCGCGCCTTCATCACAAAGCATTGGTCAATATACTCACAATTTGCGCCCAAACAATTATCACGCGTCGAAGTCACATACGGCCACACACTGGCTTGCTCCGGCACTTCGGCTAATTCAGCCCTATCCCCAGAGGTCGAGGTCCGCGCGAATCGCGCAATTCGCGTCAAATGCGTCACATCCTCACGCGTAGGCAGGCGACCATCGGCCTGGGTGAGCTCTAAGTGGTGATGACAGACATAATTCGCCCGCCCCTTGAGTAAGGCTACCGTCACCGGCACCCGCAACGCTTGGCGCACTGTGGGTAAATCACGCCGGAACAACTGATCTTGTAGCGTTTTAGTCCCCGTAGAAATAATCACTTTGCCACCAGAGAGTAGCGCTGGCACTAAATAGGCAAAGGTTTTACCTGTACCTGTGCCCGCCTCTGCAACCATAACCTTTTGATTTATAATAACTTTCTCAATTTCTTCAGCCATAGCCGACTGCCCGGGACGAGCACGGAATTCGGGCACCACTTGCGCCAATGCGCCGTGGTCAGAAAATACGGTAGTGAGTTCAGACACCCTGCGAGTGTAGCAGGACAAGCCCCTATTCGATATCCCTCAACTGACCGCACTACCGCGCCGACCACCCGATACGCAAACTATCAACCACACTAATATCGTTTGCTACATGGCTGACGCAACCTGTCATTATTTTTAAAGAATCAATCTAAAGAATTATCCTAAAAAATTATTCTAAATAATAATGATTCTCATTACGTTGCAAATGAGAATGTTTCTTGTTATCATTTGTTCATGGCGAGTATTTGTACGTCCTGCAAAGTTCAGCAACACCACCGAGCATCCCGAATATCAGATTATTGACAACATTTTCTGAAAGACAATCATGCGTATCTTCTCTGTAGCACCTGCACTGTTGTGCGCACTAATTAGTAGTTCGCTGTGGGCACAGTCCAACATTCTCAACCTCTATTCTTCACGTCACTATCAAACTGACGAGGCGCTCTACGAGAACTTCAGTAAAACCACAGGTATCAAACTCAACCGCATTGAGGCAGGTGAGGACCCCTTGATTGAGCGTATTAAAAACGAAGGCGCTGCCTCCCCTGCAGATGTTTTAATCACAGTCGATGCAGGTCGACTCTGGCGCGCCGAACAACTCGGGCTGTTCCAACCCATACAATCAAGCGTGCTCGAGTCACGATTACCCGCCCATATGCGCACACCAGACCATCAATGGTTTGGATTCTCAGCCCGCGCACGAGTCATTATTTACAACAAAGCTAGCATCAACCCCCAAGACGCGCAAACCTACGAATCCTTAGCCCAAGCCAAACTCAAAGGTAAGGTATGCAGTCGCTCTGGCAGTCACGTCTACAACTTATCACTGATGAGCGCCTTAATTACACATTGGGGCGAAGCGGGTGCCGAGGAGTGGGCTCGCGGTGTAGTGGCTAATTTTGCGCGCGCGCCCAAGGGCGGCGACACCGACCAAATCCTCGCAGTCGCCGCTGGCGAATGTGGTGTAGCACTGGTCAACACCTACTATTACGCACGCTTGTTGGCCTCAGATAAACCCGAGGACCGCAAAATTATCGCCAACACCGGTTTAGTTTGGCCCAATCAAAAAACCTTTGGCACGCACATGAACATCTCCGGTGCTGGCGTCATTAAAACAGCACGCAATAAAGCGCAAGCTATTGCCTACCTCGAATACCTCACCACCAACGACGCCCAACGCTATTTTGCGAGCGGCAACAACGAATGGCCCGTTGTACAAGGTGTGCCGCTAGATAACAAAGCCTTAACGTCACTGGGCACGTTCAAAATGGACACTTTAAACATTGCGACCCTGGGCAAGAACCAAGCACTTGCTCAAAAAATATTTGATCGCGTAGGCTTTAAATAAACCGATTTAAATAAAATTTTTGAAATACAATCATCTAAATAAAACCATTTTAATCAACTGATTAAAATGATGCTAATGCGGCTCAGCCCGCCCGGGCTGAGGTCGCAGAATCATCCGCGACAATATAAACAACGGGATTAAACCCACCACCACAATAGTGAGTGCAGCAGTCGAGGCCTCGGCCAAACGCTCATCAGAGGCAAGGTTATACGCTTGCACCGCGAGTGTATCGAAGTTAAATGGCCGCATGACAAACGTTGCGGGCAACTCCTTCATCACATCGACAAACACCAATAGTCCTGCGGTGCAAGCACTACGCCACAACAATGGCGCATGCACCCGCGCCAGTGTTGCCAGCGGATCACAACCCAGAGCGCGCGCCGCATCACTCATTGAGGGCGTAATTTTGGCTAAACCCGCATCTACCGTCTGCAAGGCCACAGCAAAGAAGCGCGCCAAATACGCATAGACCAAAGCCGTAATACCACCAGTCAGCAACAATCCAGGATTAGCGCCAGTTAGCCACTCGATAAAGTTAGCCAAGACATGGTCTAGCCGAGTCACTGGGATTAACACCCCCACCGCAATCACCGCCCCTGGCACCGCATAACCCAGACCAGCCACACGATTCGCAGCCTGCACCAAGAGCGAGGGCGATATCCGCCCTGCATAACCCACAATCAAGGCCAAGCACACGGCTAAACTTGCAGTGACTGCAGCCAATATCATGGTGTTACTGGTGAGCGTGAGATAGCGTGCACCAAATTGTCCGTCACCAGCGATCCAAGCCATCCGTGCCATCACGGCGACAGGCACACAAAAACCAAAAATCAAAGGCATTCCACAAAAACCCAAGGCACCAACAGCACGCCAACCCTGTAAGTGGTAGACATGACGCAAGCGTTTGCGGTGCGAGCTCGAATGAAAAGCAGCGCCTCGCCGACTATAGCGCTCGAGAACTAACAGTAAAAATACAAAGCCTAATAAAATCGCTGACAGTTGAGCAGCTGCAGTGTGATCGCCCAACGAGAACCACGCTCGAAAAATTCCCGTAGTAAAAGTTGAGACGCCGAAATAAGCCACCGTGCCGTAATCTGCAAGCACCTCCATCAAGGCCAAGGCTGTACCAGCAACAATACCGGGGCGCGCCAGCGGCAAAGCCACCAGTCTAAAGGTATGCCAAGGACCAAAGCCCGAAACGCGCGCCACCTCCAGCATGCTATCGGATTGCTCGAGAAAAGCTGCGCGCGCCAGCAAATACACATAGGGGTATAGCACCAAAGAAAACATCACCATCGCCCCACCTACAGAGCGCACATCGGGAAACCAATAATCCTGCGGCCCCCAAGCCATCGCCTCGCGCACAGCCGTTTGCACCGGACCGGCAAACTGCAACAAATCGGTATAGGCATAAGCCATCACATAGGCGGGCATCGCCATCGGTAACAATAAGGCCCAATCAAAAATGCGGCTACCGGGAAATCGACACATAGTGGTGAGCCAAGCAGTAGAGACACCACCAATGATCACTCCTAGCGCCACCCCACTCATCAAGAGTAGCGAATTGCTAATGTAGTCCGAGAGCACAGTGGTCGCCAGATGATGCCAAGTCTCGGTTGCGGGAGCTGTCAGATTGAACAACACCACAACTACCGGCAAGGCGAGAATCAATGCTAATCCCACAGCAAACACGGTTAAAAAGCGCGGCCAACCCAGGCTTGGGGCGGCCGGTGTCGCTATCAACTCCGCTGACATACAGAAGCCCTATTATGAAGTCCCATCCGTACGGGTTTCACAAGCAGTAACCGCAAGAGTGAACATGACACATCAAATAAACCATGTATACCTTAGATTGGTCGAGCACAGAATGAAATAGCAACTGCGTGAAGCGTAGCGAGCAGTGCTACACGCAACGATCACAGCGCAGCTGATGCACGACGGGCACGCCTGATGGATGCACCTGAAAGCGCCCCCCGCGTTGCCAGTCAATGCCAGTCAATGCCAGTCAATTACAGAAAAACAGCGGAAAACGATCAAAAGGGAAATACAATTAAACATACAATTAAACATACAATCAAAAATACAATTTAAAACCAAAAATAACCACAAACAATCAAAAACAATCAAAAACAAAAATAATTAAAATAATCAAAATAATCAAAATAATCAAAAATTCATTCTAGCAAGAATCAAGTTGCGCTGCAAAACCGCTATAATTTGGAAATGACTGCCCGCCTCGATTTTTCTCAAGTGAATTACGCTTACACCGACACCCCAGTATTGACTGGGGTGAGCTTTCACATTGAACCTGGCATGATTGCCTGCTTATTGGGAGCTAGCGGTTGCGGCAAAACCACGATCCTGCGGTGCTTAGCCGGTTTTGAACCCATTCATAGCGGCCAGATCACGCTAGACACCCGCATTGTCAGCGCGAGAGGCGTGCTAGTACCACCCGAACAACGTCGCATCGGTGTGGTGTTTCAAGACTACGCCCTATTCCCACATCTCAACGTCGCCGGCAACATCGCTTTCGGCTTACGCGGTTTGACTACGAATGAACGCGCCCATCGTGTCAATGAACTACTAGAGATTGTAGGCCTTGCCAACTTAGGCAATCAATACACCCAAGAGCTCTCTGGCGGTCAACAACAACGGGTAGCACTCGCCCGCGCGCTTGCACCTAAGCCTGAGCTCTTATTACTCGATGAACCCTTCTCTAACCTTGATGTTGAAATGCGCGAGCGCCTGAGTGTTGAGGTGCGCGACATCCTCAAACGCGAACATATAACCGCCTTGATGGTGACTCACGATCAAAACGAGGCATTTAATATCGCAGACGTTGTAGGCTTAATGAAAGACGGTTGTATTGAACAGTGGGACACGCCCTATCAACTCTATCACGAGCCGCGCACCCGCTATGCCGCCGAGTTTATTGGTCAGGGTTTATTTTTACCGGGGATCGTATTACCGAACGGCCGTATTCAACTCGAACTCGGCGAGTTTCAAGCGGATACCACACCGCGCTGGCCAGCCGGCACTGCAGTCGATGTCTTGCTACGTCCCGATGATGTCTTACATGATGACGCTAGCCCATTGCAAGCGCGTGTATTACATCGTGCGTTTCGCGGCGCTGCATTTTTATACACCTTAGCGCTGCCCGCTGGCGGCTTAATCTACTCGCTAGTGCCCAGTCATCACAATCACGCCGATGGTGAAATGATTGGGATACGCTTAGAGATCGACCACTTAGTTGCCTTTGAGCGCAATCCAGAAGCTCATCATTAAAACGGTCCGCGCTACAGCCTGCTTTTGAATTAAGGCGTGATTTAATTAAGGTCTTTTTTAATTAAGGTATTTTTTAATTAATGCGCGATTGAATGAATGCGTGACTGATTAATGTCCTCTAGACTGCGCTTTCTGTGTTGCATTGGGCTTACGCTTGAGCTCGCTATGGTTACGACTCTTGTAGTGACGCTTCGCCTTGCGCTGCGTGTCCGAGTCACTGACACTTTGCACTGAACCTAGACTAAATTGTTGACGCAATTGGGTCGCAAATTCATATACTGCTAATGCGTAATTCACGCTACGGTTATAACGGGTAATGACATAAAAATTTTTTAGAATTAAGTAATACTGCAAACCCTCTGCCGCCTCGACCCCAACCAATGCCGCGAGTTGCTCATCATCAATCGGCACACTAGGCATCACTCCGATTTGCTTATATTGTGCAATAGCAGTGTGCGGCAAAATCCCCGCTTTGAGAAAGGGCTCAGCCACCATCGCCTCTGCACTCGCTGGCACCACGACCGGCGCTTCGAGCTGCCAACCATGCTGCTGATAATAGTGTGCAATACTGCCGATCGCATCGCTGAGTTGACGTAAATCGCGTTGCCCATCGCCATCAAAATCTACTGCATACTGGCGATAACTACTAGGCATAAACTGCGGCATCCCTATGGCACCGGCAAAAGAGCCTTGCACCCCCCGCAGTGGCCAGCGATTGTCTCGCATCAACAGCAAATAATGCATCAACTCATCTTGAAAGAATGCAGCACGCCTAGGGTAGGCAAACGCTAAGGTCACTAACGCATCAAATGTCATATAGCGTCCCACCCGCTGACCAAAATCCGACTCTATCCCCAAAGTCGATACAATTATCTCGACCGGTACGCGATACTGTAGCGCTGCGCGCTCTAGCAATACGCGATGACGTTGCCAGAACTGCACTCCTGTGCGTATCCGCTTGCTAGTGATGTGTTGCTGCCGAAACACCCGCCAAGGTAATGCCGTACCCGGGGCATCCATTGCGCGAATGATTGACAACTGATAGCGCGCACTGCTAATGAGCGCACTTAACTCTGCGCCATCAAAGCCATGACGCGTCACCATCTCGTCAACAAAAGCGGTAGTCGACACCGTCCATGGCACTATGTCTGGGGTGATTGCAGTGGCAGTGCCGCCAGGTGCTTGGGCATAACTCGGCACAGCCAGCACCCACAACAGCACACAGATTAGCAGCGCAACAAAACCCAATACCGAGGTTCGTGCGTAGACCCGCTCCTGATAGCCACGCTGAACGCGCGTATACATACGTATCATTACCAATTATCCGTCAATCAATATTGACCGTATTGTAATGCAGGGGGATTGGCTGCAGCATAAAAAAATCAGCGCCCCACAGGCGCTGATTGACATCCGCATCGAAAGAATTAAATATGTTTAAAATCAAGTATTTATAAATAAATTTAAAATAGCTGTGGTCAGCGCAGCAGACTTAAATCGCACCGCTCATTAATTGCTCGACCGCCGCATCGGTATTCGCTACTGCCGGCATGTTTTGCAAAGTCCGACCAATTGCCATCCATTGCTCACGAGCGCTTGCGGGTAGCGTCTGAAAAACCTGGACTAGGCCACGAATATCACCATCTGCCCAATCCACATGATCGGTCACGCTATCGCCCAACACCAACCAACGCGCACGCACTTGTAACACATCGGCTAATTTATACAAATTGGTATGAGTCATATTTTTGGTGTCACCATTGAGCCAACGGTGCACGGTCTGACGCGGCAAATCGAGGCGACGACCCAGCTCAGCTACCGATCGAATCCCTCCGTTGGTCATTGCTTGACGAATCCGCGACGCAATTGAATGATCCGGATCTTCAGTGATTTCTTTGATACGCCCTCTAGCCATGATTGGTATGCTCCTTATTGCGCTCAGTCATTAACCTAGTGATTAAACCGGTCAGAAATGTCACGTTGAATGGACATCCTAGCGCGCATGGCTTACAAAATACTTACAAAATTCAGAAATCTTACAAAATAATGAATATCGCCCCAGCCTAAACGCACGAAGTCTGACACTAAACTTGAACGTTTAGCCTAAAATTAGGGCCTACACTCAAACCTAGGACAAAAGCAGAACAAGGGCAGGACAAGGGCAGGACAAGGGCCAAGCCATTCATTGCCCATTGCTCTCCCGAGCGCCCTAAGCTTCACTTACCTAAGCTGCAATTTTCCTAATTTCAATTTCTTAAAATTTAAACCCACCTAGGTCTCAATACGTCGCGTGACCGCTCGGCTATTGCCAAAACACGGTACATACACCGAATGCGTGCCCGCACCGCCAGCCACAATCAACTGGATATCATCCGGCGTTGTCGCTATCGGCAACAAGGTATCCGGACTGAGCGGGCCAAGCTCAACCGTGCGTGAGGCACGGGCCCGCTCAATCTCATGTACGCTTAAATCGCGCACCGGCATTTTCGACTGTTCCCACAAGGCCTGCTTGACTTGCGCTTTGTCCATTCCCGCTTGCTTCAGAATTTCTGCATGTTCGGTGCCAACAATAAACCACGGCTCACCGCCATGTACATACTCATTACTGGTAGGATGAATCATGGTCTGAGCAATCACCCGCAACAACTCAGATGCCGATTTGGCATGGGTATTCATATTGAGTGTGCCCTCAGCGCCCACCACCGTCACCGTGCTCTCGGTTGCACTAAAACCGCGCTCAACATGCAACGGCTGCCAGGGGTGATTAACCTCATTCTCGGCACAACAAAACGTATACTTTGCCGGCTGGCCGTGGGTGGCGCGATCCATCTCACCCGGCAAAGCCCCACCAATATTTTGTAAGATCAAATGCAAAGCACGCCCCAGTGTGGCGTTAGCCCAAGCGCCTTGTCCAATGCAATTAAATCCCGCATTAATCTCCAGCTGTTGGGCAATCGGACCGTTCACAATCAACCATACCGCCACTGGATTGGTGGTGGCTTGAATCGCTTGCAGATTAAAACTGGATTCCGCCATGGCCGCAGTCGCAGCAATCAACACTGGCAGATACGCCGGCTCGCACCCGGCCATGACTGCATTAATCGCAATACGCTCGACAGTGGCCGCACCAAAGCCTGGGGCAACTCGCGCAATAACAGTTTGCGGGGGAATACGCACTGCAGCCAACATGCGCGCCACACGTTCTGCAGTCGGCGGAATAATCGGCAGACCGTCGCTCCAGCGACGCTCACGATACAGGCGATTAATCGCCTCTACATCATCGGCGCATTCAAAATGTGCAGCACGGTCTAAGCTATTAGCGCTCATGCTGATGCTCCTGCCTGCGCGTGCACACATTGACGCACAATATCGGCTGCGCATTGCTCAGCAATCGCGCGCACTTGGATGCGGTCACGCGAACCAAACGGATGAGGAATCACTGCAATCGGTAACTCAGGATTGCCCAAAGCGCGCGCTTGCGCCCGCCCAAGTGTCTGAAAAGCAGTCGAACACACCGTCAAAGCCTGAGTTCCTTGCTTACTCACTTCCACGCTGTCGTGGACACTCCACGACGAACATGAGCCTCAGTCACCCGAGCCGGTAATCACCAAATCGCAAGCCTTCGCCATCTCGGCAATCACAGCAGGATCTGCCGGAATCGAGGCGGAGGATTTGCGCTGCTTAATCACCCGGGACACGCCGTAGCGCTGAGTGAAGATGTCCGCTAAATCATCAACAAGATGATGAAAGTTAGGCTTGGCATTATCAATGAATCCAATCACTGCACCGGCCAAGCTGGTTAACTGCACCGACCCGGTTGCGGTTGCTGCAACCTGCGGCGCCGTTGGATCAAATAACATCACAGTGGCTGACATCTGGCTTACCCTCCACAAAAATCAATTAAAAAATCAATTAAAAAATAAAAAGCGAATGATCAATAAAGAAAATAAAGAAAATCAATTGCTTGGTAAAAACGCTCTGATGACCAGCCTCACGGATCAAGGCGAATGTTGGCGGTCTTCACCAATTGCGTCCACATCTGAATCTCGCTACGCAACAAGGTCTGTAACGCCTGCGGTGTATTGCCAACGACCACCGCGCCCATCGCCAACGCCTGCTCACGCATCTGTGGTTGCGCCAATACCTTAATCGTCTCGTTATAAATTTTACGCACGATCGGTTGCGGGGTGTTTAGTGGTGCTAACAAGGCATACCACAATGTTGATTGATATCCTGGAATAGTCTCTGCCACTGCCGGTACATCGGGGTAGGCGGGTGAGCGCTCTAGGCTGGTCATCCCTAGGGCGCGTAAACGTCCCGACTTCACATGTGGCATCGCAGGCAAGGGACTGGTACAAATCATTTGCACCTGACCACTCACCACATCAACCAGTGCCGGGCCTGCACCCTTGTAAGGGATATGCGTCAACTGCACACCCGCCAAAGCACTCAACAACTCCACTGACATATGACCACCCGTACCGGGGCCTGAGGAGGCATAGTTAATGCGTCCTGGCTGAATCTTGACCGCTGCAATTAACTCTTTGATATTATTGACTTTTAAGTTTGGGTGCGCGACAAACACCAAGGGCGATTGCGCCACTAAAGTGATGGGTATAAAGGCTTTCAACGTATCGTAGGGCAAGTCTTTGCGCAATGCGGGATTAATCGAATGCGTGGCACTCGCCAAAAACAAGGTATAGCCATCGGGCGGGGCGTTCGCGGCAATTTGAGTGGCAATAATCTGACCGCCACCACCCCGGTTATCGTTCACCATCTGCTGCCCTAAGGCAGGCCCTAGCCGACTACTCAACATGCGGCCCACAATATCCCCAGCACCACCCGGCGGATAGGGAATCAATAAGCGAATCGGGCGTTGCGGATAATCATCAACACTCGCAGCGACCGCCCGGTCCAGCCCAAAACCAAATGTACTCGCCGCCAGAAGCAGCCAAACTGAGAACTTTTTTAGCATAATTTACCGAATCATGATTAATTAAAAATTAATTCAAACGAATAGTTCAAAACAGTGAACAAGTAATACAGTAAAGCTTTATATATAGCCGGAGCATTCTACCTTGTCAGGCGTGTTCAGATGCCGCACAAACTATGATATGGACTACACAAAGAGCAATTTTGTTTTACTATCCATACTGCTGAACACCCCCCATGACCACAGGACTGGAACACCATACATGATTCGAATTACTGATGTTCGCGAAATCACCCAAGCGATCGCCTCCCCCATCCGTAACGCCTATATCGACTTTAGCAAAATGACCACCAGTTTGGTGGCTGTGGTCACCGACCACTACATTGATGGCCGCCCAGTGGTGGGCTATGGTTTTAATTCCAATGGCCGCTACGGCCAAGGCGGTCTGATTCGCGAACGCTTCGCACCCCGCCTAATGGCTGCAGAGCCCGCAAGCCTGATGAACGATGCGGGCGACAATATCGACCCACACCGTGCGTGGTCAGCGCTGATGCAAAACGAAAAACCTGGTGGCCATGGGGAGCGCTCAGTTGCGGTCGGCACACTAGACATGGCAATCTGGGATGCAGTGGCTAAGATTGCTGAAAAACCGTTGTTTCGACTTCTAGCTGAACGTCATGGCGTAACCCCCAAGCCCAAAGTTTTTGTGTATGCGGCAGGTGGCTACTACTATCCTGGCAAAGACGACAGCGCCTTGCAACGCGAGATGCGCAGCTATTTAGATCGTGGTTATCGTGTCGTTAAAATGAAAATTGGCGGCGCCGAAATCCATGAAGACCAACGCCGCATCGAAGCGGTATTGAGTGAGATAGGCTCAAGCGCGCAATTAGCAGTCGATGCAAACGGTCGCTTCGACCTCGAGACCGCCATTGCCTATGCCAAAATGCTGCGTGAATATCCACTGTTCTGGTATGAAGAAGCCGGTGATCCGCTCGATTATGCCTTGCAAGCCGCGCTCGCCGATTACTACCCTGGCGCCATGGCCACAGGAGAGAATTTATTTAGTCATCAAGATGCACGTAACTTGCTGCGCTATGGCGGCATGCGTCCCGATCGTGACTGGCTGCAGTTTGACTGCGCGCTCTCCTATGGCCTGTGCGAATACGAGCGCACCCTACGCGCCCTTGCTAATGCTGGCTGGTCAGCGTCGCGTTGCATCCCACATGGCGGCCACCAAATGTCACTTAACATTGCTGCAGGCTTAGGTTTGGGAGGTAACGAAAGCTACCCCGATCTATTCCAACCCTATGGCGGCTTCCCCGATGGCGTCGCAGTTCAAGAAAGCTTTATCACCATGCCCGACCTACCGGGTATAGGATTTGAAGGCAAGAGCGACTTAATCCAAGTCATGCGCACACTGGCAAGTTAAGCACTCTACTTTTAGTATCACCTCACCTTTACTTTTATCCTTACTCTACCTTTAATCTACCTTTACTCTCACCCCACATTCAACATCAGAACAAAACAATTACTGCGCTCAAACAACCTTGTACAGACTCTTCCACCTACTTTATTTCCGTATCGCTACCGGAGAACGCCTCAATGACCCTGCCAAGAGAACTACTCACCGAATCAGCAATCGAACTGCGCCGTCTTATTGGTAGCAAACAAATCTCACCCGTGGAGTTACTCGAGACCTGTATCGAACGCATCAGCGCTATCAACCCCGCCGTCAATGCCGTGACAGCGACTTGCTATACGCGGGCGCGCCAAGAGGCCAAGGCGGCAGAACAGGCCGTACTGCGCGGCGACCCTCTGGGCGCCTTACATGGACTGCCCACTGGCATCAAAGATCTTGAAGAAACCGCTGGCCTGCTCACCACCTATGGCTCCCCCCTACATCGCGACTTTATCCCAAACAAAGATAATGCCATGGTGGCACGCGTACGCGCTGCCGGTGCTATTGTGGTTGGCAAAACCAATGTGCCAGAATTTGGCGCCGGTGCGAACAGCCGGAACGTGGTGTGGGGTGCCACCGGCAACCCCTTTAACCCTACACTCAATGCGGGCGGCTCCTCCGGCGGCTCTGCGGTGGCCTTAGCGTGCGATATGTTGCCGGTATGCACAGGTTCGGATACGGGTGGTTCACTACGTATCCCTGCCGCGATTTGTGGGGTGGTTGGTTTTCGACCATCCCCAGGACTGGTCGCGATTGAGCGCCGCGGTCTGGGTTGGACACCGATCTCGGTCGTCGGCCCCATGGGACGCACAGTAGCTGATACATGCCAATTAATGGCAGTACAAGCGGCTATGGATGATTGTGATCCACTATCCTATCCCATAGACGCTCGTCAATTCGCGACACCGCTAAACTGCGATTTAAGCCAAATGCGCATTGCCTACACAGAGGACTTCAACATCTGTCCAGTTGACCAACCGATTCGCGCCGTATTTCGCCAAAAAATTGCAGCCATGCGACATCTGTTTAAATCATGCACACCGATCACCCTAGACTTTAGCGAAGCCGATCGCTGTTTCGATGTGATTCGCGCCACCAATTACGCTGCGCGCTACCGCGCTGCCTATGAAAAAGATCCAAAATCTTTAGGCCCTAACGTACGGGCTAATTACGAACTCAGCGCTCGCATGTCACTGGCCGAAATGGCATGGGCCCATACCGAGCAGACCAATATCTTTAGACGATTCCAACAGACGTTTAAAGATTATGATTTGGTGCTGGCACCCACTACGCCAGTCTCACCTTTCCCATGGTCGCAACTGTATTTGAGCGAGATGGACGGCCAACCCTTACGTAATTACTACCATTGGTTGGGCTTAACCTATGTCATCACCCTAACCACCAATCCCGCACTTTCAATGCCCTGTGGTAACGACCACCAAGGCATGCCGTTTGGACTGCAAGTCGTGGGTCGATTCCGGGGGGATCATGCCGTGTTAAGCGCTGGACATGCACTAGAGCAAGCCTTTGCAGCCATTCCCGAACTACGCCGGCCACGCCCAGACTTAAGCCAACTACAACAGCCTACACCCGCGCTCACATCGATCGTGACCCATCCGCCGATTGCTACTGACTAGAACCAATACAAAAATCTATTAAATATTAGACAGTTGAAATAGTACCCGTCCTTGTTATTCGATCTTAGCACCCGATACGCGCACCACCCGCGACCACTTATCGTTATCAGCCTTCAGAAAGGTCGCAAATACTGCTGGAGTACTACCAATCACATCTGCACCCATTTGGGTGAAGCGCTCACGCACTTCCACGGTGTGTACAGTTTGCAATACATCATGCTGTAAGCGTGCCAAGCGCTGTGGTGGCACTCGTGCCGGCGCGAACATGCCAAACCACAGATCAGCGTCATAACCAGCGATTCCGGCCTCAACAATCGTGGGCACATCGGGTAGCACTGCAATCCGCCTCTGGCCTGATACGCCCAAGGCTCGGACGCGCCCTTGCTTTAAAAATGGTAAAGCTACTGGAGGCACGTCGAATAAGATTTGAATCGCCCCACTATACATTTCAGGGTAAACCAAAGCCGTGCCTTTATACGGAACATGCACGATATCAATACCTGCCAACTGCTTGAGTAATTCACCCGAGAGATGAAATTGAGTACCAGTACCAGAAGAACCAAAGTTCAATTTACCGGGCTGCGATTTAGCCAACGCAACTAATTCTTTCAGAGATTTTGCCGGGACTTGCGCAGCCACCATCAAGACATTGGGCGATGAGGCAACTTGCGTAATCGGCGAAAAATCGGCAATCGGATCATACGGCGGTTTAGTATATAAATGCGGGCCAATCGCATGAGTACTGGTAGTACCCATTAAAATGGTATAGCAATCAGGGGTGCTAGTCACCACCAGACGCGAACCTAAAGTGCCGCCTGCACCAGGACGATTATCCACTACCACGACTTGCCCTAAGTATTCGCTCGCTTTCTGCGCCACCACACGAGCCAAAATATCCGTTGCACCACCAACCGGAAACGGCACAACCATCCGCACCGCACGTTGTGGAAATTGATCAGCAGACTGCACACTAAGCGCCATCAACAGCGCCGCAGTCATTATTACCACATTCAATACAGACTTCATTTTAGCCACTCCTATAAGAAACAGAATCAATAACAATTTTAAAAAACTATAAACCAATATAGAGTGGATTCAATTTCGAAGTGCAACATTTAATGTTGATTCACGATAGGACGCCCCCTACTCATTCAAATAATATTTTTTATATTGTATAAATGCAAGCGCTTTTTTTGGTGATCAGTAAATCGCTACAATGCTTTTTAGTCTCGTAGATTTTTTTGATATTTTTTGGGGCACACTAGGTTTCAGAAGATTTCATAAAAAATAAAAAATTCTATGTGCATTAAAAATATCTAGTTGAAATTCAGGAAAAATCTATTATTTATATTTCAATTATGATTAAAAAAATTTAAACATTCTTAAATAGGTGAATTCTATTACGAAGTGCAACTTTGAACAATGAGAAGAGGCTAAGGATGCTTTAGTATCCAAGGCTTCTAGA
>CAISJL010000114.1 GCA_903885665.1 uncultured beta proteobacterium
AACACCAGCACTCTCACTTCCATGCGGTTTTACAACTGGTGGACTACCGTTGGGTATGCAACTGATTGGTCAGCCAAGTAATGATGCGATAGTCTTGCGAGCAGGTCATGCTTATCAAAGGAGTACGGAATGGCACCTACGTAGGCCTGCATTAATTAAAAGCAATCCATTACCTTCACCCAAAATAGATTCATATGCACCAAAGGTTTCAAATTTGAATAGCGCTGAAATCTTACATGTCGAAAAAATGGCAATGCAGTCAGGTTTAATGCTAGATGAAAGATTAATGTCAATTTTATTAGAAAATGCACCGCATGCATTGAACATGACAAGAAGGATTAGAAAATCTAGAGATCGTATGGACTATCCATCGTTAACATTTAAATTCTAATTTGTTAGCGATTAGTTTTTCCATCCACAATGTATACATTAACAAATCAGAATCTTTATTGATTGCTGATACCACTTGAATACCTAAAGGCAAATTTTTACTCCCCAAACCGATTGGAACATTTATACATGGCATCTGCATTAATGACCACAAAACACCAAAATTTGGCTCGCCAGTACTAATAATTTTTGGCGGGACACCAAATACTGATGGTGTAATAATGAAGTTATAATTTAATATTTCTTTGCCAAGAAAATCCCTACATTGATCAGCTAAATTTTTAGCATGATCATACTGTTGTCTTGTAATTTTCTCCCCTTGAAATAGGCGATCACTTAGGGAGTCAGAAATGAGATTTTTATAATGAGTTCTTTCAAAAGTGAGTGCTCTGTAGAACTCATATGAACTAATTGTTTTATGGGCTTCATACATCAATTTAAATTCATCTGGTAGAGAAATGTCGACAACATCAATTCCAGAATTACTTATTAGATTTAAAATATCATTAATTCTAACTTGATAATCTTTATCTAACTCATCCCACCATTGTGTGCGATACAAACCTACCCTAGTTATCGAAGCATTAGAGATTCTATCGAATGAATAATTAGTCCCAGTTATTGAATCCGTTAATAATGCAATATCAGAAACAGATCTAGAAATAATACCTATTGTATCTAATGACTCAGATAGGAATTTCAAACCTGAACGATTAATTAATCCAAAAGTTGGCTTATATCCGTATACACCACAAAATGAAGAGGGTCTAATAATAGAGGCTGCTGTTTGTGTTCCTAAGGCAATAGGTACCATAAAATCAGCGACAGCAGCGGCAGATCCACTTGAAGAACCTCCCGGTGTGTATAAAATATTATGGGGATTTCTAGTTACATTGGGTTTCCGAGTCGCAAATTCAGTAGAAACTGTTTTACCAAGAATTACACCACCTTTTTCTCGTATTAGAGATACACAAGCAGCATCTATTTTTGGCCGATTTCCCTTATAAATTGGTGAACCATATTCTGTGGGCATATCATATGTATCAATAACGTCTTTTATACCTATCGGAATTCCATGAATTTTGGATAATGGTTTAATTTTATCCATTGCACGAGCTTGCTCTAAAGCATAATCTGGATCAATCCAAGCCCACGCTCTTACTAAGCCTTCACGCTTTGCAATTCTTTCTAAGCAAGAGATTACAAGAGATTCTGAAGTTAGATTCCTCGACTGAATCTCTAGACTTGCCTCAGTTGCAGTTAATTCAAAGTAGTTTTTATTCATCTAAGGAAATTTATTCCCCTTTAATATTAGCTTGTTTAATAACTTTAGACCATTTCTCTTGCTCTGACTCCATCAATTTTGAAAATTGTGGAATAGTCATTTTTTCTATCTCAGCACCTTGTTCATCTAAACGTTTGATAATTTCAGGAGTACTAATTGCATCAATAATCGCTTCATGCATTGATGACACTAAATTTCCTGGTGTAGACTTTGGAGCAAATACACCAAACCAAATCTGGGTCTGATAGCCTGGAAGTCCAGACTCACTAATTGTAGGCAATCCAGGCAATAAAGAATTTCGTTTAGGACCACCGACTGCAATAGCTCTCAATCGTTTTGCCCTAACCTGCCCAATAACTGAGGCGATAGATCCAATTTGCAGCTGTGTATTACCAGCAGCTGTGTCAATAACAGCCGGCCCACCTCCTTTAAAAGGAATATGGGTTAAATTGATACCGGCCATCATTTTAAATAATTCTGTATTCATATGTGGAAATCCACCTACTCCAGAAGACGAGTACATAATTTCACCAGGTCTTTTTTTAGCCAAGGCAATTAAATCGGCAACAGTATTAATGGGAAAGTGTGGATTCACAACAAGTGCGCTGTCGCCAAATCCAATCAAAGCAACCGAAGAAAAACTATTGACAAGATCAACATTAGCCTTATTTATTAAGAATCCATAACCAGTTGATGTCAATAGGAAATTGTAACCATCACCAGGCAGTTGCGCTGTATATTGCATTCCGACAATTGCACCTGCACCTGCACGGTTTTCAATTAACACCTGTTGCTTTAATTTCTTTGTAAGTTCAGAACCTAAAATACGAGCAACCAAATCAGTACTGCCACCAGGCGCCCAAGGAATTATTATTCTAACTGGTCTATCGGGCCATGCAGTTGCAGAAAAGACCAAATTAGAATGAAATAAAAAAAATAGTATGCAAATAATCTGTGCCCTGATATTCATTTGCTATAAATCCTTAGTAAAAATTTAAGAAGATTTCATTTGCCCAAAGAAATTAAAATAAAAAGCTTAAGCGATTTAGAAATCAATTTAATTTATTAAGATCCGGATGTTGACGATAACTTAGAGTGGAAAATTCAAAAGCATTTGCTACCCTGTAGATCAGTGATTCACTAAACGGTTTTCCAACAATCTGTATACCTAATGGCAAACCCTTAGAATTAAGCCCTATTGGTACAGACATTGCAGGACTACCGGTGACATTAAATGGCGCCCTTGCCTGCCTACTATATATGAAATCATTTGCTTTTGAATCATCAATTCTACAAGCAGGATCATGGGCGCTAGCGGTAACAATAATATCAACCTCATTAAATAAACTATGAAATTCTTGAGTTAGCTTCTCTCTTACTCTTAATGCATTGACGTAATCTACTGCACTCATAAATGCACCGTAAAATAATCGCTCTCGTGTAATTGAACCGTATTGTTCTGGTCTTTCACGCAACCATTTCTGATGTATTGAATAGGACTCAGCCGCCATTATGATACGATTACATCCGGAATACTGTTGCAATCGAGCAGTTTTCACATCTTTAATGATCGCCCCAAGCTTCTCTAACGTAACTACCGCATTGTCAATGCCTGTTAACATTTCATGATCAGCAACTATATCTTCATTGTAAAAATGTCGAATTACTCCAACACGAAGTCCTTTGATATCTAAGTTTAATTGTCCAGTGTAGTCACAACCAACCTGTGGTCTGCTGCCTGGATCAAAGGCATCGTATCCAGAAATTTCATTGAGTACGATTGCATTATCTCTAACATTTCTTGTTAATGGTCCAACGTGATCTAATGAGTACGCAAGTGGAAAAACACCATTGCGACTAACCAATCCGTATGTTGGCTTCATCCCGACAATCCCACACATAGTAGCTGGATTACGAATTGAACCACCAGTATCAGTACCAATCGCATACGGAAGAAAGCCTGCGGCAGTAGCAACCCCTGAGCCACTGGAAGATCCGCCGCAAAAGTAATCACGATTCCAAGGATTACGAGCTGGCGGCCAAGGTAAATCAAAGCACGGACCTCCAATGGCAAATTCATGAGTGGACAACTTCCCCATAAAAACGCCACCAGCTGCGCGAATTTTTTTTGTTACAGAGGAGTCTGATTGAGCAATATTATCTTTTAGGACAGCAGAGTGCGCTGTAGTTGGAAGACCGGCATAATCGATAATATCCTTTAAACCGTAAGGTATGCCATGCAAAGGTCCCCGCCAATTTCCAATTTGAATTTCAGCTTCTGCACGCTTTGCATCTGCTAATGCTATTTCAGGGGAAAATCTAATAAATGCATTTAAATAGATATCAAACTTATTAATGCGCTCTATTAATGCATTTGTAAATTCAACGGGCGAAAGTTTTTTATTACGAATCAGGGTGCTTGCACTCTGAATATCAAGATAATGTAATTCCGTCATATGATAACCTTATACTAATTTAATCTAAAAATATGGGCAGGTTCATCAACTGGAGTGAGATGATCAATTTGCATCAGAGAACGCCTTTCATTTGCAATTTTTGAAGATTTTAAAAGTTGCCTTAAATCTGTCTTAGAGAGATTATTAAGACCTAATTTTTCTGCTAATAACCGAGCATCTTCATCATCTTGATCAGTATTATCTGACATAGCTATGAGCCTCATTTTAATAAATACCAAAAATTGGTAACGCTTATTATAATGATAGTATATGAAGAAAACTTAAAACAAAAGACCTAAATAATTGTCTAAAAATTAAAGAATATTAGCCTTTAATGATGGTATATTCATAAAATAAGTGCGATGAATCGTTTTTCGAATTGCCACATTTTAACTATTAACAACTTCTGAGGGCGTGCCTTTGGGTGCCATAATACCAATCCAAGGATGGTGGCTTAACATTAGTTGCTAACGCAGAGATTGGACAGTTTCCGTGTAAAAATCCTGTAGAACCCCGCCAGCGTTGGACCA
>CAISJL010000115.1 GCA_903885665.1 uncultured beta proteobacterium
ATTTGCTTTACTAAAATTATATTAATTTTTTGCATTTAGTCTTCCAATTCTTATCAAGCTACAATCCTACTCCTTCTTATCCACCAGCACACGCTGCTTACGCTTCCTTCTGCTTTGTATCATGTCTATGTTGTGCTCACCCTTCAGTTTGCTGGCATAGAACCTATCTATCATTTCTGGTGACGTTCGTGCATTACGTGACAACGTGATCAAATCCATTCCCTCACCATACGTCAGCCTAAACATGATACACGTATGACGCAAGCTGTATAGGCTACGATCTTCATCTGTGACGCTACGTCTCATGTCCAATACATGCATCAGCACATCAAACTGACGCTGTAACTCTTTCAACGCCCTATCCCGTTCTGTGATGTGTGGCATGAATAAGTAGGCATTTGGGTCTACTGTGCTCTTCGTCTCACTCAATTGCATCAACATTCGCCTATACACTACTACTGCTTGCTCCATCGTCACTATTGGTTCTTTGTGCTTCTTGCTCTCCATTAGCTTAAGTCTTAAATAGGTGTTCTCAGCTGTGACGATCTCTACATGCTTGTGCTGCAAGAACTTGATATCTGTTGGGCGTATGAAGCTGTTGACCATAAACACAATCAGCTGGTACAGATCATTGGTCATGTGCACACGCCTAATCAATCGCCCACTGCTTATGCGACCTTTGACTGCGTATTGCGTGACCTCCACACCAGCCTTGTTTGTTACTTTGCGTATCTCAACGACTTTGCCCACCATCGCCCTTGCCCTACTCCACAAGCTTCTGTATTCAGCCACTGTGAAGTAACCACGTGGGTTGTCCCCACTGCTGATGCGTGGGAATTCTGGTATTTGAACGATCAGCTTATTTCGCAGTCCATACACCATCACGCTTCGCACTAGCTTCACGTATGATCTTATGGTGCTCAAGCTCAATTTAGGGTCTTGCTTGCTCAGCTGATGCACATAAGTCTGCAACATGCCGTAGTCTATTGTGGCAACTTCTTTCATGCCAAAGAATGGCAGCACTGAACTGTTCAACCTATAGCTTGCGTTTTTAGCTGTGATTATTGTCAGCTCACCCCTTGCCACCCTACTCATCAAGTCATTGACGTAGGCTTGTGCACAGCCTTCAAAGCTGCTTTTGCTGCTCAGCGCCAATCCTTGTCTGCGCTTGATAATCAGCTCTTCGTAGAAGGCTTTGGCGAATTTGAAAGCCAGTGCTTTGTCTGTAGTCTTTGTGCTACGTCTGACTACTTTGCCGCCTTCGTAATATCGCACCCACCAATAAGGTGAAGCTTCTAATTGGTAGATAGACAGCTTCTGTGGATACTGAGGCACTGCTGTGATGGTACCTGCGATTGGTGTTGTGCGATGCAGTGGGGCAGAGGTCAGTGTTGTTGTTTTCATTTTCATCAGCATAGCTTACTACCTCTTTTAGTAGCACACGATCAGCATTTTCATAGAGAGAATTTCTATGTTCTGATTTGTGGGCGAAAATGGGAAGAAAACAGTGGCGCTAACTGAGTAAAAACTTGTGAAAGAGTAGTATAGTTTTTACTATACTACTAATTTTTTTGAAAAGTCCCACAACCTGTTGATTATTAATTAAAATTTGGCGCGCCCGAGACGATTCGAACGTCCGACCCCTGCCTTCGGAGGGCAGTACTCTATCCAGCTGAGCTACGGGCGCGTGGGAGGACGCTGATTCTATCACGCACACTGACTGACTTTGGGATTTAAGCACAGCGCTGATTGTGTTAGTCTTGCAAGCGCCATGCTGGCCCACCCTCCCGATCATCATCCGTTTTCTGCTCAGGCGCTGCCTGACGCTGAACTATTGCTCACGAATTTAATTGAGCAAATCCGTCCGCATGTCACACCAGAGACTGGCATTGTTGGAATTCACACCGGTGGGGTATGGCTTGCCGAGCGCATTCACGCCGCCTTGGGGATTATTTCCCCACTAGGCACCCTTGATGTATCTTTTTATCGCGACGATTTCACCAAAACCGGCATGCGCCGCCACGTGAAAAGTTCTGATGTGCCGTTTGCCGTAGATGGTGCCCGGATGTTAATTGTCGATGATGTTTTATTTACTGGGCGCACAATCCGTGCCGCCTTGAACGAATTATTCGACTATGGGCGGCCCGCTTGTATCGAATTAGCCGCGCTCATCGACCGTGGCGGTCGCGAGTTGCCCATTGCTGCACGGTTTGTGGGGCAAACGCTGGACGTTCCACCGACCATGAGCATTGAATTAACCCGCAATACCGCAGGCACTTTGGCACTGCAATTGAGTACAAACTAACTATGTGGCTTGACCCTTCCAATCCTCAGCTCAATACCAACGGCGAATTACATCACTTATTGTCTCTCGAGGGCTTGCCCGCAGAGGTCTTACGTCAGATCTTAGATACCGCCGTGTCATTTGCCGGTGTGACCCAACGTGAGGTCAAAAAAGTGCCGCTACTACGGGGCAAAGCTGTGTTTAATTTGTTCTTCGAGCCCTCGACCCGCACCCGCACTACCTTTGAAATTGCCGCTAAGCGCTTATCTGCTGACGTGATTAACTTAGCGATTAATGTGTCCTCTCAAAGCAAGGGCGAGTCGGTACTCGATACCGTTGCCAACTTAGCCGCTATGCAGGCGGACATGTTTGTAGTGCGCCATGCGGCAAGCGGTGCGCCGCACTTAATCGCCCGCCATGTGGCACAAGATATTCATGTAATTAATGCCGGCGATGGTCGCCACTCGCATCCCACCCAGGGCTTGCTCGATATGTTCACCATTCGCCATTACAAGGGCGACTTTAATCAGCTCCGAGTGGCGATTGTCGGTGATATTTTGCATTCGCGAGTGGCACGCTCACAAATTCACGCCCTCACCACCTTAGGGTGCCCCGAGATTCGAGTCATCGGTCCTAAAACGCTGTTGCCCGCCCAAGTCAATCGCCTTGGCGTGCACGTCTATCCCGATATGCATCAAGGGCTTAAAGATGTAGATGTGGTGATGATGCTACGCCTACAAAACGAACGCATGAATGGCGCCCTATTGCCATCTGCACAGGAGTTCTACAAAAACTACGGTCTCACCGACGACAAACTGGCGCTGGCCAAACCGGACGCCATCGTATTGCATCCGGGGCCGATGAACCGTGGCGTGGAGATCGACTCCAGTGTCGCCGACGGCAAACAATCGGTGATCTTGCCGCAGGTCACTTTTGGCATTGCGGTGCGCATGGCGGTCATGAGCATTTTAGCGGGCAACTCCTGATGCGCCAATTTTTGTCATTATTTATCAGATACTTACCCATCTCACGCTCATGAAGATTCATCTTAAAAACGGCCACCTAATCGATCCCCTCAACGGCATCAACGCCTTGCGCGATGTGTTTATTGCTGCTGGCAAAATTGTCGCCATTGGCGAGGCGCCCACTGATTTTCATGCGAATCGTACTGTGGATGTCAGTGGTCGTATCATCTGCCCGGGCTTGGTCGACCTAGCAGTACGTTTACGTGAGCCTGGCTATGAATACTTAGCAACACTCGAGTCCGAAATGCAAGCAGCTATTGCTGGTGGCGTCACCAGCCTTGCTTGCCCACCGGACACCGACCCGCCGCTGGATGAGCCCGGCTTGGTTGAAATGTTGAAGTATCGCGCCAAAAATCTCCATCAATGTCATGTCTACCCAATTGGCGCGCTCACCGTTGGCCTCAAGGGTTCGCGCTTAACCGAAATGGCTGAGTTGCACGATGCTGGATGCGTCGCATTTGCCCAAGCTGAAGCGCCTTTTGCCGATACCCAAGTACTGCGTCACGCCTTGCAATATGCTTCCACCTTTGATTTTCCGGTGTGGCTACGGCCGCAAGATCCCGCACTGGCACGCCACGGCGTAGCCCATGATGGCGAAGTAGCCACCCGCTTGGGCTTGCCTGCAATCCCAGTCACCGCCGAGACTGTTGCACTATCGACGATTTTAATCATTGCCCAAGAGACTGGGGCGCGCATTCACATCGCCCGTCTGTCCTCTGCCGAAGGCGTTGCCATGGTACGCGAGGCTAAAGCCCGCGGCCTGCCTATTACCTGCGATATTGGCATCCATCACGCCCATCTCTCGGAGATGGATATCGGTTATTTCGATCCGAACTGTCATCTCAGGCCGCCCTTACGCTCTAGTCGCGACCGTGATGCGCTACGCGCTGGCGTGATCGACGGCACCATTGATGCCATCTGTTCCGACCATACCCCAGTAGATGAGGATGCCAAACAGCTCCCCTTTAGCGAGGCCGAGCCGGGTGCCACTGGGGTAGAGTTACTTCTACCCTTAACTCTGAAGTGGGCGGCGGAATCGAAATTAGATTTGGTTTCAGCGCTCGCCAAAATCACCAGCCTACCAGCGGCAATCTTGGGCATCGCTGCCGGACACCTCAGCGTCGGTGCGACAGCCGATATCTGCGTCTTTGACCCCGAACGGCTATGGCAGGTCAGTGCGCAAACCCTCAAAAGCCAAGGTAAAAATACCCCCTACTCGGGCTTCGAGCTTCGCGGTCGCGTGACGCACACCCTGGTCAATGGCAACATTGCTTTTGAAGAAATAGTTTAATTATTTCAGGTAGTTACATCCACATCCACTCTTAATAGCCAGCTACTGAGCAGGCGCCATCTTAGGCCCCTGCTCCCATCCCCTGCACCACCCTTCTGACCCAAGGTCCTTGCCATGGAAACAACCGCAATGAACACCTCAATCATTTCTGAATTAAACCCCTTATTGAATCCGCTTCTCGATTTCTCGGGGCTACCTCGTTTTAACGAAATCAAGCCTGCCCACGTCGGCCCTGCTATTACGGAATTGTTAGCCACTGGTCGCGCTGTCATTGCACAAGTTGCCGCCCAAACTGATGCCCCCACTTGGTCAGGGTTTTTCGCGCCCTTAGCCGACACCCACGAACACCTTCAACGCGCCTGGGGCCAAGTTGGCCACCTCAACGCCGTTTGCAACAGCCCCGAATTACGCGAAGTCTATAACGCCACACTGCCGCTGGTAACGCAATACTACACAGAGCTTGGTCAACACGCCGGTCTCTACCGCCAGTTTAAAGCGTTGCGCGATAGCCCCTCTTTTTCTACGCTCAGCCGCGCCCAACAAAAAGTGATCAACAACGAAATTCGTGATTTCAAATTAGGTGGCGCCGAACTCTCTAACACTGACCAAAGCCGATTTACAGCCATTCGCGAGCGTTTATCGAGTATCACATCACGCTTTAGCGACAATTTGCTGGACGCCACCAACGCTTGGACCTATACCACCACCGACCCCGCAGAAGTCGCTGGCCTACCTGAAGACGCACTAGCCGCCGCACAAGCCACAGCAGCAGCCGATCACGCCACGCCCAATGGTTGGACCTTTACCTTGCACGCACCGTCATACATGCCGGTATTGCAATATGCCGACCATCGACCTCTACGCGAGCGCCTCTACCGTGCCCATGTCACACGCGCTGCCGAGTTTGGCGATGCCAAGCTCGATAACACCCCGCTCATCCGTGAAATTGTGCAGCTTCGCCAAGAGCTGGCAACGCTACTCGGCTTTGCCAGCTATGCCGCTTACTCTCTCGAAGCCAAAATGGCCGACACTCCCGGCCAAGTTCTTGATTTTTTGAGAGATTTAGCCAGGCGCGCACAACCTTATGCGCGCCAAGATTTGGCCGAACTACAAGCGTTTGCACACGACACCCTAGGCATGACCGAGTTAGCAGCTTGGGATTACCCCTATATTTCAGAAAAGCTGCGCGTCGCTCGCTACGATTTTTCTGAAAATGCAGTAAAGCAATACTTCCCAGAAAGCACTGTGCTACCTGGCATGTTTCAACTCATCCATAACCTGTATGGCTTAACGGTAGTGGCAACACCCGCACCAGCGTGGCACGCTGACGTACGCTTCTACTCCATTCTAGATCGTGACCAGCGCTGTATCGGCCAGTTTTATCTTGATCTGTATGCCCGCTCCACCAAACGTGGCGGCGCGTGGATGGATGATGCCATCACACGACGGCGCACCAGCCAAGGCATTCAAACCCCTGTGGCCTATCTCAACTGTAATTTTGCACCCCCCGTAGGCGACAAACCTGCAGTATTCTCGCACGATGAAGTCATTACTTTGTTTCATGAGTTTGGCCATGGTCTGCATCATCTGCTTACTCAAATCGAAGAGCTCGGTGTGTCTGGGATCAACGGTGTAGAGTGGGATGCGGTAGAGTTACCCAGTCAATTTATGGAAAACTTCTGCTGGGAGTGGGCGGTAGTTGAACCCATGACCCGCCATGTCGAGACTGGCTTACCATTGCCACGCGCGCTATTCGATAAAATGCTTGCCGCCAAGAATTTCCAGAGCGGCATGCAAACAGTCCGCCAAATTGAATTCTCACTATTCGATTTACACTTGCATGACGACTTTGATCCCAACGCCGACCAAACTGCATTGCAACTGCTAGACCGCATTCGGCGTGAGGTCGCGGTGATTATCCCCCCCGACTACAACCGCTTCCCCAATAATTTCTCGCATATCTTTGCCGGTGGCTATGCGGCCGGTTACTACAGTTACAAATGGGCAGAAGTGCTATCTGCCGATGCCTATAGCTTGTTTGAAGAGCATGGCATTCTCGATCAACCAACCGGGCAACGCTTCTGGCAAGAAATCTTAGCAGTCGGCGGTAGTCGCCCAGCACTCGAGTCATTTATTGCGTTCCGCGGTCGCCCGCCCAACAGTGATGCATTGCTACGCCACAACGGCATGACCGCACGGGCTGCGTAACGAAAACAACACCATAGATTACGATAATCGCACGAAGACTCTCGCATGAAATTAGCTACTTGGAATGTCAATTCCCTCAAAGTCCGCTTGCCACAAGTGCTTGACTGGCTAAGCACGCACCAACCCGATGCACTGTGCTTACAAGAGACCAAGCTCGAGGATCACAACTTCCCACGCGCCGACATTGAGGCGCTGGGCTATCACACGACGTTTAGTGGACAAAAAACGTATAACGGCGTGGCCTTGCTCACTCGCAGACCTGTTATCAATATTCAATCGGGCATCCCCCACTATAACGACCCCCAAAAACGCGTGATTGCAGGCACACTAGACGGCGTGCGTATCATCTGTGTCTACATTCCCAACGGAGAATCTGTAGATTCAGCCAAGTATCAATACAAGCAAGAATGGTTAGCTGCACTCACTGCTTGGTTGACGCACGAACTCACACAGCATCCGCAACTCGCCCTATTGGGTGATTACAACATCGCCCCCGAAGACCGCGACACTTACGACCCAGCACTGTGGGCCGGTAAAGTATTGTGTAGTGATCTAGAGCGTGCCGCCTTTACCCGCCTGATTGAGTTGGGGCTAGTCGACACTTTCCGACAATTTGAGCAAGCTGAAAAATCATTTACTTGGTGGGATTATCGAATGCAAGCGTTTCGCCGCAAAATGGGCATGCGCATCGATCACATCTTAGCCACCGCCACACTGGCCCAGACCTGTAGTGCTTGCGTGGTAGATACCGAACCGCGCAAACACGAGCGGCCGTCAGATCATGCCCCGGTAGTGGCGAGCTTTGATCTTTAATCCGCCTCTTTAATTTAAATTAAAGTTATTTTTTACCGCTACTCCAACAGCAATCCATCTGCCACTATTCTAGGCTTCATCCACCGTACGCGCGCCATCAATCTGCAACTCCTGAATTTTTCGAGTCAGTGTATTGCGGCCTAATCCTAAGAGCTGCGCAGCTTCAATCCTTCGGCCTCCCGTGTGATCTAAGGCCTTACGTATCAATATAGTCTCAAACTGTTGAGTGAGCTCGGTCATGATGCTAGTCTCACCACGATGCAAGCGGAGCTCTGCCTCGGTGGCCAGTTCAGCAACCCAACCTTTGCTAGTGCTTGCTGTGGTAACCGCACGCATCTCCGGGGGCAAGTCTTTCACTTCAATATTGGCGGCCGGTGCCATCACCGTCAACCAATGACAAATATTTTCAAGCTGTCGCACATTACCAGGTAAATCTTGGGCTGAAATGTATTTTAGCGCGGCCTCCGACATGCGCTTAGGCTCAACCCCTAAATCCCGCGCACTCTTTTGCATGAAATGCTGTATCAACAGTGGGATATCTTCGCGCCGCTCCCGTAACGCCGGTAGTCGCAGACGAATCACATTCAAACGATGAAATAAGTCCTCGCGAAACAAACCTTGCTGTACTCGCGCCTCTAAGTCTTGATGCGTTGCGGCAATCACCCGCACGTTCGCGCGCAGCGGTTGATGACCACCAACCCGATAAAAATTACCATCTGAGAGCACGCGCAATAAACGGGTCTGCAGCTCTTGTGGCATATCGCCAATTTCATCCAAAAACAAGGTGCCGCCTTCGGCTTGCTCAAAGCGACCACGTCGCATATTTTGTGCACCCGTAAATGCTCCGCGTTCATGGCCAAACAACTCCGACTCCAACAACTCTTTAGGAATCGCTGCCGTATTAATAGCAATGAATGGACGACTTGCGCGTGGGCTATGTCTATGCAATGCACTGGCCACCAATTCTTTACCCGTACCCGACTCACCATTGATTAACACGGTGGCATGAGACAAAGACAAGCGACCAATCGCCCGAAATACTTCTTGCATCGCAACCGCTTGACCGAGGATTTCTGGCACGCTTGCCTCCCCCACATCATCACTCACCGCCAATTGCCGCACACTCTCGTCCATAGCGCGTCGAATTAACTCAACGGCGTGATCCACATCAAAGGGTTTAGGCAAATATTCATAGGCACCGCCTTGGAAGGCAGTCACTGCGCTCTCCAGGTCGGAGTGAGCGGTCATGATAATCACCGGTATATTGGGGTGGCGTACCTTGGCTTGTTGCAATAAATCGAGCCCTGATTCACCAGGCATACGAATATCGCTCACAATCACCTGCGGCACTTCACGGTCAAGCGCATCTAAGGCCTCTTTCGCCGATGAGAATACCTTGAATTCAATCGCCTCACGGGTCAGCGCCTTCTCAAACACCCAACGAATTGAGCGATCATCATCGATAATCCACACTGGCTTCATCATCGTACCCCATCTTTCATCGCAATATCTTCTATTCCGCCAAGCTGCACATGTATACCTATGTCTACAACACCCATCATTTATTCCAATACCGGTAGCAACACGGTAAAACAAGTACGCCCAGGCGCGCTAGCGACCGTAATCGTGCCATGATGTTGCAATACAAAATTATGTGCAATTGTTAATCCCAAACCACTGCCACCTACTCGCCCTGAGATCAAGGGTTGAAATACGCGCTCACGCATTGCCTCTGGGATGCCTGGTCCGTTATCAATAATCTCTAGACAAATCGCATGGCGGTAACGTGAGCGCGCAATAGTGACTTGTCGCACAATCCGCGTTTTAAAATAAATTTCACCAGGCCTTGCTATATCTACAGCACCGCTTAGCGCTTGCGCAGCATTACGTGCAATATTTAACACCACTTGAATCAGTTGCTCACGATCGCCAGTCAATAAGGGCATACTAATATCGTAATCGCGGCTTACCCGAATATTTGGAAACTCTGCAACCATAACGCTACGCACGCGCTCTAGCACTTCATGAATATTGACTGGCCCTGTTGTCGGCATCCGATGCGGGCTCAATAGGCGATCCATCAATGTTTGCAGGCGATCGGACTCTTTGATAATCACCTGCGTATATTCGTGCAAAGCAGGCCGCTCTAGCTCACGCTCTAATAATTGCGCTGCACCTCGAATACCACCCAACGGGTTTTTAATCTCGTGCGCTAAATTGCGAATCAGCTCACGATGCGCCTGACTTTGCTCAAACAATCGTGCTTCGCGCTCTACCCGCAACTGCTGATCAATTTGCCGCAGCTCTAATAGTAGTCCATGGTCAATCACTGTGACCGTGCACGCCAATTGCAGCACGGGTCGGCCATACATGGCTAATTCCAACTCATGTTCGGTATAGCTGCAGTTATGCGCTGTGGCATAACGAATCGCAGCCGATAATATAGGCGCATCGCCAAATACTTCGCTCAGTGTGCGCCCCGCCACTTGGGTCAAAGAAATCGCAAATAAATTTTCAGCAGACGCATTTAAATACACCACTTGCTGCTGATCGTTAGCGATTAGTACCGCAGTGGCCAACATATCTAGGCCATGAACAGCTGGTGTCATCTCCAACACCGCCCTTCTGGCCGCGATCTGGTTAACGCATATTGGAAATTTCTCGACGTAAGTTGGCAATGTTGGCTTCGTGCAAACTGATTTTTTTCTGGTAAGGCTCGAGTCGATCGAGCACACGTTGATAATTGCGTTCGCCACCCAGCCTGATACCCTCTTGCTCGACCAAATCTTTTTGGGCCTGCTCGAGTAACCTCTGTTCGCTGGCTAATTCCTGCTCCAGGATACGTCGCCGCTCGCCATCGCGTGATTGTTGCTGCGCTGGCTCTATTTTCGGAAAATTGGTGGGCGTCGTGCTGGAGGTCGATTTGTTGTCGCTTGGCCGTGCATTGGCCTCTTGAGACTTTTGCGACGGAAACGAAGTCACTTGGGGCAAGTTCAAGGCTTTGCAACCGGCCGCTTCCCCCTGCATATTGGTAAAACGCTTGGCACCGTTGGCATCGACGCACTCCCATACCTGAGCATGAGATCTCAGCGGCAAGCCTAAAAATATCAACATACTTATCAATATGAGGGGATGCCATGCGGTCATCGCCTTCATTAATGATACCGAATTGAAACTTTTGAATACTAAATGCATTTGCACCCTCAATTATGTGTTCATCCGCATCTGATTCTATGGCAGCGGGATGTGTTTTGTAATATAGCAACATAAATTGCAGGTGCCTAGCGTATGCCATCGTGGGGAAATTCGCAATCATAGGCGTGAAAAAAGGCGGGCACTGGCCCGCCCTTTTATGGCCTCTAATCCGCAGAGTTAGAGACTGTAGTACATTTGAAACTCTAATGGATGCGTGGTCATCCGGAAGGCAGTTACTTCTTCCATCTTTAACGCAATATAGGCGTCAATCATTTCGTTAGAGAATACGCCGCCGTGGGTGAGGAACTCACGATCGTTATCCAAACACTCCAAAGCTTGATCCAAGGATGAGCACACATTCGGTACTTTTTTCGCTTCCTCAGGTGGCAAGTCATAGAGGTTCTTATCGATCGCATCACCAGGGTGAATCTTATTTTGAATACCATCCAAACCCGCCATCATCATGGCTGAGAACGCCAAGTATGGATTCGCTGTTGGGTCAGGGAAACGCACTTCAATACGACGACCCTTTGGATTCGATACAAATGGAATCCGAATCGATGCTGAACGATTGCGAGCTGAGTAAGCCAAATTGATTGGCGCTTCAAAACCAGGCACTAAACGCTTGTATGAGTTGGTGCCGGGATTGGTAATCGCATTCAATGCACGCGCATGCTTAATGATACCGCCAATGTAGTAGAGCGCGATATCTGACAAGCCAGCATAGCCATTGCCGCTAAACAAGTTCTGGCCGCCTTTCCACAAGGATTGATGCACATGCATACCTGAACCATTATCGCCAACAATAGGCTTAGGCATAAAGGTAGCCGTCTTACCATAAGAGTGTGCAATATTGTGCACAGTGTATTTCAGAATTTGGTTCCAATCCGCACGCTTAACTAAGCTAGAAAATAAGGTGCCAATTTCACATTGCCCAGGTGCGGCCACTTCGTGGTGATGCACTTCAACAGGCACGCCTTGCTCTTCGAGCGCCATGCACATGGCTGAACGAATATCCTGGAGTGAGTCAACTGGGGGCACTGGGAAGTAACCACCTTTAACTGCAGGACGGTGCCCCATATTGCCACCATCCATTTCGTCACCGGAAGACCATGGGCCTTCGGAGCTCTTCACCTTCACCGATGCGCCAGACATATCTACATTCCAAGTCACCGAATCAAAAATAAAGAATTCTGGTTCTGGGCCAAAGTAGGCGGTATCGCCAATACCTGAGGACTTGAGATAAGCCTCTGCACGCTTCGCAAGGGAGCGTGGATCACGGTCATAACCTTTACCATCGGAAGGCTCAACCACATCACAGGTCAGGTTAAGGGTGGCTTCATCGGTAAATGGATCCATACGTGCGCTATCTGGATCAGGCATCAATAACATATCCGATGCTTCAATCCCTTTCCAACCGGCGATTGAGGAGCCATCAAACGCATGACCCTGAGTAAACTTATCAGCATCAAACATTTTAGTGGGCACAGATACGTGCTGTTCTTTACCGCGAGTGTCGGTAAATCTCAGGTCAATGAAACGCACCTCATTGTCCTTAATCATTTTTAAAACATCTGCACTACTTCCCATATTGCTCTCCTAACGATCACTATTAATTTGAGGGATTGAATTGGTCTGCCTGACACAATCAGCAGGATATGTACCACGCTGGAGCGACACTAACTCATTGATAAACAAGAAATAAAATACTTATGACACTCACTGAACGCACCAACATCGAGCATATTACAATATTTTGCACCACGAGGGGGCGCCACATTTAGTAACAAGTCTCAGTTACAATGAAAATCTTATCCATTCACATAAGGCCGCACCATGAGTGACACCAATATTATCGCCGAAACCGCACATCAGCGCGCTCAAAACATGGGCCTGCCCTATAGTGGCGCACTAACCCCCCAAGAAGCCTATCAGCTCTGGCAGCACTTACCCGGCGCCAAGCTAGTGGATGTGCGCACCCGGGCTGAATGGGATTGGGTAGGTCGAATTCCGGACGCTATTGAGATCGAATTACAAACCTACCCCGCGAGCAACCTCAATCCACAATTTATCAGCGCCTTGCAACAGCAGGTCGATAAAACAGCCCCTGTGCTATTTATTTGCCGCAGCGGCGGACGCTCTCACAATGCCGCCTTGATGGCGATGGATGCTGGTTTTCAAAACTGCTATAACGTGATGGAAGGATTTGAAGGCGACCGTGATGCACAAGGCCACCGCAACACCAGCAATGGTTGGCGTCAAGCCGGTCTGCCGTGGGTGCAGGGTTAGCGCCCTGCGCTACCAGTGGATTAAACCGCTGTAGCTGGTCAGTAATATCAACAAACCAAAAACAATTCTGTACCAAGCAAACACTCTGAAATTATGTGTGGTGACATAACGCAAGAGCCAGCGAATACAGATAAATGCTGAAATAAACGCAGTGACTGTGCCAATGCCAAATAGGCTCAAGTCACTGCTAGAGAGCAAATCGCGATGTTTATACAAATCGTAGAGGCCTGCAGCGAGCAAGGTTGGCACTGCCAAGAAAAAAGAAAATTCTGTAGCGGCGCGGCGCGACAAACCAAACAACATACCGCCAATAATAGTAGCGCCAGAGCGTGAAACCCCTGGAATGAGTGCAACTGCTTGGGCAAATCCAATGCGCAGTGCATCGCGCCAAGTCATGGCGTCTACGTTATCGATGCGCTCCACGCGCTCGCGCCGCTCTACCCATAAAATCACCAAGCCCCCCACAATCAACGCAACAGCTACGGGCACAGCATGAAATAAGTAGGATTTAATTTTAGAGCCAAACGCCAAACCCAACACCGCAGCGGGTATAAATGCCGCTACAAGATTCATCAAAAAACGTTGTGCAATCACATCACTGCCTAAGCCACGCAACACGCTGACCAAACGCTCGCGGTACTCCCAGCATAACGCAAACATCGCACCCGCTTGGATCACCATCTCGAAGGCTTTGCCTTTGTCATCATTAAAACCAAGCAGCCCCCCCACCAAAATCAAATGGCCCGTACTTGAGACAGGTAGAAATTCAGTGAGCCCTTCTACTAAACCTAAAATTACCGCTTGGAGTGCTTGTGTTAAGTCCATAACCGTTCAAAACATTCATCATCAGGATTGATCATTTGGATCGCCTACCGCACAACCCCCGCACCGCCGTTCGCACTACTCGTAGCGTAACGCTTCTATGGGTAATAAACGCGATGCTTTACGCGCCGGATAAAAACCAAAGAAAATACCAATTGCCCCGGCGAAACCTACTGCCATCACCACCGGTTGCACGCTCAATTGTACGGGCCAATCCACCCATGTCGCAATCGCAATCGAGCCACCCACCCCCAACGCCACACCCAATACCCCGCCAATAAATGCGAGGGTGATCGCTTCTACCAAAAACTGCGTCAAAATATCTCTGCCACGTGCACCAACAGCCATCCGCAAACCAATCTCACGGGTACGCTCAGTCACTGAGACCAACATAATATTCATAATTCCAATGCCGCCAACTAACAGTGAGACTGAAGCAACGGCTGCCAACAATAGCCCCATAATACGACTCGACTCTTGACGGGTTGCTAATACTTCAGACAAATTACGCAACGAAAAATCGTCTTCGCGATCTTGCTGAATACGATGGCGCTGACGCATGAGATCGCGAATCTGTGATTCAACCTCCGTCATATCCTCACCATCGCGTACTTTGATCGAAACCGAGCCTACAGTGCGCAACTTACCCACACCCTGACCCAGCACTCGATTACGTGCAGTTGAGATCGGCATCAACACCACATCATCTTGGTCTGACCCATACAAACTTTGGCCTTTAGGCTGGAGCGTGCCGATCACAGTAAAGGGCACTTTACCAATCCGCATAATCTGACCGATAGGATCGGCATCACCAAATAGGCTGCTAGCAACCGTATCACCCAACAATGCAACCTTGGCTGAACTGGTAATATCAGCCACCTCAAAACTCTTGCCCGATGCAATTGCCCAGTTACGCGCTTCAAAATATTCGGGCGTTACCCCGTATACCACAGTTGACCAATTAGTCGTGCCATTAGCCACCTGAACTGTGCCGCGTACACTTGGAGCCGCAGCCTGCACCGCAGTAATATCACGCTGTAGGGCATAAGCATCATCCTCGGTTATCGTATTTCTTGAACCCGAACCCATGCGTGCACCACCAATGGTCGTCGAACCTGGCGATAAGATGATGAGGTTAGTGCCTAAACCCTTGATTTGTTCTTCAATACGCTGCTGCGCGCCCGAGCCCACTGCAATCATGGTGATGACTGCAGCCACGCCGATGATGATACCTAGCATGGTGAGCGCACTTCGTAGCTTATTAATTTGCAGCGCCCGCAGCGCAATACGAATACTCGCAAAAATATTCATTGGGGTACCGCTTGTCGTAACTGCTGCGCCATCGCCGCGGCATTTTTAGGCTGTGCTACTGCGCGATCCTCCACGATCATGCCATCCCGAAAGGTCACCACGCGTTTTGCAAACTCAGCAATATCATGCTCATGCGTCACTAATACGACCGTCATCCCCGCTGCATTTAATTGTTGTAATACGGCCATCACTTCACAACTGGTTAACGTATCCAGCGCCCCGGTGGGTTCATCAGCTAAAATCAATTGCGGCTTATTCACTAGCGCACGTGCAATTGCCACGCGCTGCTGCTGACCGCCCGACAGTTGTGACGGATGATGATCTGCACGGTCAGACAAGCCGACATTCGCCAGACTAGCCTGTGCACGACTTACGCGCTCAGCGGCTGACACGCCACAATACAACAAAGGAAGCGCAACATTTTCTAGCGCAGAGGTGCGCGGCAGCAAATTAAAATTCTGAAAAACAAAACCAATCAAGCGATTACGAATAGCCGCCAGAGCATCGCCCTGCAGACCCGATACCTGTTCGCCCGCTAAAGTGTATTCACCGGCCGTGGGTTGATCCAAGCAACCAAGCAAATTCATAAAGGTGGACTTGCCCGAGCCCGAGGGACCCATGACCGCAACAAATTCACCAGCAGCAACTTCTAGAGAAACCCCACGCAATGCCAGCACCTGATACCCACCTAGGCTATAGGTCTTGGTTAAGTCACGCACTGTCAATAATGTCGACATGATCAGTCGCGCCTAGTCGCTAGCATGATTCATGCACTACACTAAAAACCAAAGCGTGGCGGCCTCGATGCATCTGCACCCGCACTACCACCGCCGACAATTACGGCATCACCCTCTTTAATTTCGCCAGCGATAAGCTCAATCATCGTACCATCACTTATACCTAAGCGCACGGGGATTGACTTTGGCAGCCCTTTCTCATCAACCACCCAAACAGTGCCGCGCGATACGGCAACACCACGCTGTTCAGCACCCATGGCAGCATAGCGTTCACGCTGCGCCGGATTCAATATTGCAGCAATGTCTGCACGGGATTGCACGCGTATCTGTCCAATCTCTTTTTTACGCTTCACAGGGTCATCAGTTTGAATAGCGGCAATCTTGTCGCTAGTCGCGCGTTGTATAGTTTCTAACTTGGCTTGCTGTGCCGCATCGAGACTAAGCTCTTGGGTCAAACGCTCACGCATGGCTTGACCACCCTCACCGCCTTTGCCGCCACCTTTGCCTTCACTGCGCGCAGCACCCTCTTTTTGCTCGGGATTGCGAGCACCATCGCGCGGCCCTTTCCCCGGAGTCGCTGTGCCTGGTGGGCGATAACGCAAGGCTGCGCTCGGTATCTGCAATACTTGCTCGCGCTGCGCGACCGTGATACGCACATTGGTCGTCATCCCTGGCAATAATATCAATTCTGGATTGGGTGCAGAAATAATCGCCACATAGGTCACGACGTTTTGCGCCACCAATGGTGCTTTACGTACCTGGGTGATTGTGCCGCGAAAAGTGCGCCCCGGGAATGAGTCCACCGTAAAGCTGGCTTCTTGGCCGATACGAATACGACCAATCTCTGACTCGTCAATTGAGGCCTCGACCTGCATATCGGCGAGATTTCGCGCAATTAAAAATAATATAGGCGCTTGCAAACTCGCTGCCACAGTTTGGCCCGCATCCACGCTTTTAGAAATCACGATGCCATTGACAGGCGCGCGAATTGTCGTGCGCTCTAAATCAACTCGTGCCTGGGCTAATTGTGATTCGCGTTGCTGTACTAAAGCCACACCATTACTCACTTGGGCATCACCCACTGCGCGCTGCGCCTGTGCGGTTTTAACTTGCTCTTGAGCAATTGCAACAGCGGAATGAGATTTTTCTAACACCGCTTGGGTGACGAAATTTTTCTCGACTAATAATTGATTACGATTAAAGTCACGTTGCGCCTCTAAAAGAGCTACTTGTACACGTGACACTTCAGCTTGCAATGCGGCAACATTAGCTCGTTGGGTGAGCAGTGTGGCGCGTGCAGCTTCTAGATCGGCTTGCGCTTGCCCCACCCGCAGCATAAACGATTCGGGATCAATGCGCGCGATCACTTGGCCACGCTTCACCTCTGAATTGTAGTCGACCAGTATTTCTTTGATCTGACCCGAGACTTGTGAGCCGACTTGTACTGACACCACTGGATTTAATGTACCTGTTGCAGACACAGTAGCGACTACGCCACCGCGTTCAATATTGGCAAACCGATATGGTGTTTTCGTTTGTTTTTGTTGCCAATAGACATAAGCACCGCCGCCAATTGCACACAGCACGAGTAACGCAACCAGCCAAGCTATTTTTTTACGATTCATATCTCGCCACATAGTTTTGCCAAATGCTTTGGTGAAATGGCTGCACTAGAAATGCACAGCCATTTCAAATCACTTATTTTTTGTGATAGATCTCGGCACCTTGCTCGACAAACTCCTGCGCCTTGTCTTGCATGCCCTTCTCTAAAGCTTCTGCTTCTGCTACCCCTTGCGCTGCTGCATATTCACGCACATCTTGCGTGATTTTCATCGAGCAGAAATGCGGGCCACACATCGAACAGAAATGCGCTAACTTTGCACCATGTTGCGGTAATGTTTCATCATGGAACTCGCGCGCCTTATCGGGATCTAGACCGAGATTAAACTGATCTTCCCAACGAAACTCGAAACGCGCTTTAGATAGCGCATTGTCGCGAATCTGGGCACCAGGATGGCCTTTACCCAAATCTGCAGCATGCGCTGCAACCTTGTAGGCCATGATGCCATCTTTAACATCTTCTTTGTCTGGCAACCCTAAATGCTCTTTAGGTGTGACATAACACAACATTGCAGTACCATACCAACCAATCATCGCCGCTCCAATGGCAGAAGTGATATGGTCATAGCCCGGTGCAATATCGGTGGTCAAAGGCCCCAAGGTATAAAATGGCGCTTCTTCACAATACTTTAACTGTAGCTCCATGTTTTCTTTGATCATGTGCATAGGAACATGACCTGGGCCTTCGATCATCACTTGCACATCATGACGCCACGCCACCTTGGTGAGCTCACCCAATGTTTTCAGTTCCGCCAATTGCGCTTGATCGTTCGCATCATAGATTGAACCGGGACGCAAACCATCACCCAGTGAAAACGCCACGTCATACTGCTTGAGCAACTCACAAATTTCTTCAAAGTGGGTATACAAAAAACTCTCTTTGTGATGCGCTAAACACCATTTGGCCATTATCGAACCACCGCGCGAGACAATACCTGTCATGCGCTTAGCAGTCATCGGAATGTAAGGCAGACGAACCCCGGCATGCACTGTGAAGTAATCTACGCCCTGCTCACATTGCTCAACCAAGGTGTCGCGATAAATCTCCCAAGTTAATTCCTCAGCCTTACCATCAACTTTTTCTAAAGCCTGATAAATCGGCACAGTACCAATTGGCACCGGTGAATTACGGATAATCCATTCGCGGGTTTCGTGTATGTGCTGACCGGTGGATAAATCCATCACCGTATCACCACCCCAACGAATGGCCCAAGTCATCTTCTCGACTTCTTCTTGAATCCCGGAGGAGACTGCAGAGTTCCCAATGTTGGCATTAATTTTAACCAAGAAATTACGACCAATAATCATTGGTTCAATTTCCGGATGATTAATGTTGACAGGGATAATAGCGCGACCTCGTGCGACTTCGTCCCGTACAAACTCAGGGGTAATAATTTTCGGAATTGCCGCACCAAAATGCTCGCCAGGGTGTTGACGAGTCAGCAACTCGCTCAAGCCTTCACGACGTTGGTTCTCACGAATCGCCACGTATTCCATTTCAGGAGTAATGATGCCACGGCGTGCGTAGTGCATCTGCGTGACATTTTTACCGGGCTTAGCTACGCGTGGTTGGCGGGCTAAATTGAAACGTAAGCTCGCCAACTTAGGATCACTTAAACGCTCTTGGCCATATTGCGAGCTTGGGCCACCTAAGGCTTGAGTATCATCACGCGCTTCTATCCACGACTGACGTAAAGGTGCGAGACCCGATTGAATGTCAATTTTTACCGCAGGATCGGTGTAAGGGCCTGAAGTGTCGTAGACCAAGATTGCAGGGTTATGCTCAGCCCCCATAGAAGCTGGCGTATCTGACTGGGTAATTTCTCGCATCGGCACGCGTACGCCCGGCATCTCGCCTTCGATATAGACCTTGCGCGAATTGGGTAGCGGTTGCACTGCCCCAGCATCCACTTGGGCTTGGGTATTTAAAAATTGGGGATTCGCATTCATAGTTCTCTCCTTCTTCGGCGCTGTAGGTCTTGCCGCAGGAGAGTGGTGGGGCGTGTCACGCCCTGTTCACCACGCTTCCCTACGACGGCATTACCCGTATCAGGTTATAAGGGACTGTCTCACCCGGCGACAGCGATCGCCAGGACCCCTACGTGTCTGTTTACGCTAAAGGAAATATGGGATAATTGCAAGCCTTGTGCATAGCTTTGGCAATTATCTGAACTGTAATGGCGCCGCGCTGCAAAACGCACTGCACTATTTTAAGCCAAGCTGGTATCGGACAAATGTGCAAAACGTGCTAAACAATCCCAAAAGGGTGAGTATGTGTATGTAGTGTTTATAGTTTCTGCGTTGTCACATTTTTTGATGTTTGTTCAGCAGGAATGATGCATGTCACCCTTTGGACGATTAGCGGTTGACGGACACAGTTCAACACACCACACTATGCGTCGTATGTTTTATAGTGGTTTATCACCTATCATTTCTATTTGATTAGCGATTTTGATCCGTTTTGATTCTTCTCAGATTTAATCATCCCACGCCTGCTCTGCTATTTTCTACGATTTTCTACAATTCTCTAATATCTACCATCTACTACTCACCGAGTCATCATGGATACTGAACATCTCCGATTTAACATGATTGAGCAACAAATACGCCCTTGGGACGTACTTGATCCTGCAGTGCTAGACCTGCTACACCGCGTCCACCGCGAAGACTTTGTTCCTGTCGCGCACCGCGCTCTAGCCTTTGTCGATATGGAAATCCCCCTTGGTCATGGCGCACACATGCTCTCGCCCAAGCTCGAAGCCCGCTTGCTCCAAGAGTTAGCGATCCAACCCACAGATCACATTCTCGAAATAGGCACCGGTAGTGGCTATTTCACCGCCCTTTTAGCCAGCATGGGGCAACACGTGACTAGTGTGGACATTGAGCCCGCCCATACCCAAGCCGCTGCCAAAACCTTGGCCAATCACAATATCCGTAATGTGACTCTAGCGACTGGCGACGGCGCCCACGGCTGGGGTCAAGCGCACTACGATGTCATTGTATTGGGCGGCTCGGTACCACAATTAGCCCCTGCTTTTGAAGCACAATTAAAGCTCGGCGGCCGCTTGCTCGCGATCGTTGGTGATGCTCCAGCGATGCATGCCCAACTGATCACCCGCGTCACTCCCGCTGCCTGCCAACAGGTCACCTTATTTGAGACTAGCGTGCCCGCCTTGCAAAACGCCCCTCATCCACAACGCTTTGTTTTTTAGGACATTTCTACCATGCGCCACCGTTTAGCCTTAACCGTCAGTGCATGCTTCATGGGCTTGAGTTTGCCCAGCTTTGGCGCAGACTTGGTCGAGATTTATCGTAGCGCCCTACCTTCTGACCCAGTGTTTGCCGCGGCGCGATCAGCCTGGCAAGCCGGCCAAGAGAAACTTCCTCAGGGCTTGGCAGGCTTACTGCCCCAAGCATCGATCTCCGCTACCGACCAATTTAACGACCGCGACTTAATCTACCGTAGCGGCGGCACCGCAAGCCAATCTAAATATAACTCCAACTCTGCTACGGTTTCGGTCTCGCAACCCTTGTATCGCAAGCAAAACTTGACTGCTTATGAGCAGGGCAAAACCCAAGTCGCTATTGCTAACGGCCAACTCGACTTAGCGAGTCAGGATTTAATCCTTCGCGTATCACAAGCCTATTTTGATGTCTTACTCGCGCGCGACAATGTGGCGTTTGCTCAAGCCCAAAAAACTGCGATCAGCGAACAGCTTGCGCAGGCCAAGCGTAATTTTGAAGTTGGTAATGCCACAATTACTGATACTCACGAGGCACAAGCGCGCTTTGACTTAGTTACTGCGCAAGAACTAGCCGCCATCAATGATATTGAGATTAAAAACCGTACCTTGGCGCAGATGATCGGCAAACAGCCGCAAGTCCTCTCCGGTCTAGATAGCCAATTTGCACCACGCTTACCCGAATTAACTTCGATGGATGCATGGGTTGAACGTGCTCGTAGCACTAACATAAATGTTCGAGTTGCTGAAGATGCCTTGGCATTGGCTGTTCAGGAGGTTAGACGCAATCGTGATGCCCACTATCCTACGGTCGACGCCTTTGCTTCGGTCAACAAAGCAGGGGCTGGCTCTGGTATCAGTGGTGGGATAGGCACCGATACCCGCTCGAAAGTGATTGGTCTACAGTTAGCTATACCTCTGTATCAGGGTGGTCTTGTCGACTCTCGTGTGCGTGAAGCCTTGGCCAACGAAGAACAAGCGCGCCAAAACCTTGAAAATGCGAGACGTAACGCTGAACTTGCGGCGCGCAGCAATTATTTAGGGGTCAGCAATGGAATCGCCCAAGTGCGTGCACTAGAGGCGGCACTACTCTCCAACCAAAGCGCTCTAGACTCCACCCGCTTAGGACAACAAGTGGGAGTTCGCACTCAAGTCGATGTACTAAATGCCCAACAGCTGCTCTTCAGCGCGCGGCGTGACTTAGCTCAGGCTCGCTATAACTATGTCTTATCCTTGCTGAAGTTAAACGCCGCTGCCGGGAAATTAAGCGAGGCTGACTTACAGCAAGTCAATGCCTGGTTAGCCCGCGACGGTCAGAAATAGCGCACTTGCAGATAAAAATAGTCCTTAATTATCAGTAACTTAAGGATTGCATTCAGTAATAATCTCCAGCACTCGCTGGGTTGCACCGCGCTGACTTTCAGTGTAATGCGCGCCGGCTTCCGCCATCTGTTGGCAACGCTCGCGGTCAGCCAGTAGCGCGCGCGCAGCCCGCCAGGCCTCGGCGGGATCGGCGACTTGAAGCGCAGCACTGGCTGCCACTGCTTGGCGAGTGACCTCGGCAAAATTAAAGGTCGAAGGCCCCAAAATCACTGGCTTACCTACAGCGCATGGCTCAATCAAGCTTTGCGCGCCATAGGGCAAAAAGCTCCCGCCCAAGATCACCACATCGCTAGCTGCGTAATAGGCAAACATCTCCCCCATGGTGTCGCCTACAATCACTTGCACCTCTGCGGGACACGCGGTATTTGCACTGCGTCTGTGGATGCGCCAACCGGCTTGAGTGATTAACTGCGCAACCGCTTCGAATCGCTGCGGGTGACGCGGTACAACCACTAACAATACCTGATCTAAATCGTGCGCTGTCATCGCCTCTAAAAACAGACGCTCTTCTCCCTCTCGGCTACTGGCGAAGACCACGACTGGTCGCGCTGGCCACTGGCGACGCCAATCGCGTCCTACTACGAGTTGCGTCGCCGGAATCAGCACATCAAATTTTAAACTTCCCGTGACTACCACCGGGCTCGCACCTAAACGCTGGAATCGATCAGCATCGACCTCGCTTTGAGCAGCGATCGCAGTAAAGCGCGACAGCATCGCCCGCGTTAAACCCACAAACTGCTGATAGCGTCGGGCTGAGCGCTCCGAGAGTCTGGCATTCACTAAATACATCCGAACCCCTTGGTCTGCACACGCTTTAAGCAGATTGGGCCATAACTCTGTCTCCATCAACACACCAAACTGCGGTTGGACGTGGGCTACGAACCGCGCCACGGCACCCGGATAATCGTAGGGCAAATAATATTGCTGCACGCGCGCGCCTAACAAGGCCAAACCGGTGGCCCGCCCAGTCGGGGTCATATGGGTCAGCACCAATTGGTGCTGGGGATAGCGCGTTAGCAACACCTCGATCAATGGTATTGCGGCGCGGGTCTCACCTACCGATACGGCATGCAGCCATAATTTGGGACGGCAATCGGTGAGCGCTGGATAATACCCAAATCGCTCGGCGATATGCTGCAGATATTCAGGCTGTCGTCGCGCGCGCCACCATAAACGCAAGAGCACTACGGGCAAGGCCATGAACCACACCAGCGAGTACACCACACGCATCACTGTGTATGACCTCTGAAACCGAGAACAGGCTTGCCAAGCACAATCTGAAATTCCGTCATATCTATTTGATTTAATTGAATAATTTAATTTTTCTCTAGGCCCTGCTGGGGTCAAGCTTAGAGCACCCAGCAATAAGCACCCAACAATAACTCTTACTGAGGGTAACATTGGCGCTCAAAAAATCAATACAATACGCCGCTTACGGGAAAGCGCTGGCCGGCTCCGGTTACGGTTTTTAAGCACGCTAATGGCGGTTATAGCCCACCTTCTATTGATAACTATTAATAACAACACATTGAAATTATTGGAATACTCATGGTGATTCTAGTCACGGGCGGCGCCGGCTTTATTGGTGCAAATTTTGTGCATCACTGCCTAGCCTCCTCGGCCAATCACGTGATCACCCTAGATCAACTCACCTACGCTGGCAATATCGCCAACTTAGCCGACTTAAAAGATCACCCTCGCCACCAGTTTGTCCGCGGGGATATCGCGGACCGCGCCCTAGTGGACCAACTACTCGAGCAACATCAGCCGTCAGCGATTATCCACTTTGCCGCAGAAAGTCATGTCGATCGCTCAATTCATGGCCCGGCCGCCTTCATACAAACCAATATTGTCGGCACTTTTCATTTATTAGAAGCGGCACGCGCTTATTGGGCGGGCTTAGCGGGTGCGGCACAGCAACAGTTTCGCTTCCTCCACGTGTCTACCGATGAAGTCTATGGCACCCTAGGGCCCCAAGACCCCGCCTTTAGCGAAACCACGCCCTACGCGCCGAACAGTCCGTATGCTGCGTCTAAAGCTGCCTCCGACCATTTAGTGCGCGCCTATCACCACACCTATGGCTTGCCCACCATTACCACCAATTGCTCGAATAACTACGGGCCACTACAATTCCCTGAGAAACTAATTCCTCTCATTATCTTAAACGCCCTCAACGGCAAACCACTTCCGGTATACGGTGACGGCTTAAATGTGCGTGATTGGTTGTTTGTGGGCGACCACTGTACCGGTATCAGCACTGCACTGTCTCAAGGTCGTCTTGGTGAGACCTACAACATTGGCGGCAATAGCGAACAAACCAACCTAGACATCGTGCGTACGATCTGCGCGCTACTAGACGAACTGCGTCCCGCCGCCACGCCGCGCGCCAATTTAATTACCTTTGTAACCGACCGCCCAGGACATGATCGGCGGTATGCTATTAATGCTGAAAAAATCCGCACAGAACTGGGCTGGACGCCGCAGACCACGCTAGCCCATGGGCTGCGGCAAACGGTGCAATGGTATCTAGATCACCCGGAGTGGGTGGCCAATGTGATTAGCGGTGACTATCGGCAATGGCTAGATTTGAATTATAGCGCCCGCAAGTAAAAACCAAGACACTGACCCATTATGAACTCCACATACCCTCAGAAAGTACACACGCCATGAGAAAAGGCATCATCCTCGCGGGCGGTTCCGGCACACGCCTCTATCCAGTGACTCACGTGGTATCGAAACAGCTATTGCCGATCTACGACAAGCCCATGGTGTATTACCCGCTAACCACACTGATGTTAGCCGGCATCCGTGATATTTTGGTCATCTCTACCCCACAAGACACCCCCCGCTTTCGCGAGCTCTTGGGCGATGGTCAGCAATGGGGAATTAAGCTGTCCTATAAAGTGCAGCCCTCGCCTGATGGCTTGGCCCAAGCATTTACTTTAGGTGAAAAATTTATTGGCAAAGACCCAGTTACTTTAATCTTGGGGGACAATATTTTCTATGGTCACGAGTTCGCCAACCAACTGACAGCAGCTAACGTACAGAATGGTGCCACAGTATTTGCCTATGCCGTGACTGACCCTGAGCGCTATGGTGTGGTTGAGTTTAATGCCGCCGGTCAGGCACGGGCCTTAGTGGAAAAACCCAAAAAGCCAAAATCGCGTTACGCAGTAACTGGCTTATACTTTTATGACAACAGCGTGGTGCAGTTAGCCAAGTCTCTTAAGCCCTCAGCCCGCGGGGAACTCGAAATCACCGACTTAAATAACCTGTATTTAAAACAAGGTCGACTCAATGTGTGCGTATTGGGCAGAGGTATGGCGTGGTTAGACACCGGTACCCACGACTCCTTACTCCAAGCCTCACAGTTCATTGAAACCGTAGAAAATCGCCAAGGCCTGAAAGTGGCCTGCCCTGAAGAGGTGGCCTATCGCAAAGGCTACATCAGCGCACAACAATTGACGGCCTTAGCCAAGCCCTTAATCAAAAATGCATACGGCCAATACCTCATGCGCATACTCAAGGATCGCGTATTCCAATGAAGGTCACCCCTACAGCCATACCTGAAGTGTTGATCATTGAACCCAAAGTGTTTGGCGATGATCGCGGATTTTTCTTTGAAAGTTTTAATGCCAAGGCATTTCATACAGCCACCGGATTAAACCCGCAGTTTGTTCAAGACAATCACTCACGCTCGGCGCGCCACGTATTACGTGGCCTGCATTATCAAACCCAACAGACACAAGCAAAACTCGTACGTGTAACTGCCGGCGAAGTGTTTGACGTGGCGGTGGATTTGCGCCGCAGCTCATCTCACTATGGTCAAGCCGTTGGCGTGCCTTTATCGGCCAATAACCATCGACAATTATGGATACCCGAAGGCTTTGCCCATGGTTTTCTGGTATTGAGTGAGTCAGCAGACTTTCTCTATAAAACCACAGACTATTATGCCCCGCAGCACGAACAATGCATTGTGTGGAATGACCCACAGCTACGCATCGAATGGCCACTCAGTGGTGAGCCTATCGTTTCAGCCAAAGATCAACTTGGCCTCCGATTTGCTGATGGGGTTCATTTCGCATGACCAACATTCTGATCATTGGTAAAAATGGCCAAGTCGGACAGGCGCTGCCCAGCGCACTCGCCCACCTGGGGGCTGTCACCGTACTTGATCGTCAAGCACTAGACCTGACTGACGAACACGCCCTGCGTCAAACCATCCGCTCGTATCAACCACAGATCATCGTCAATGCGGCGGCATTCACTGCTGTTGACCGTGCCGAGGACAGGCCAGATCTGGCCTACCAGATTAACGCCACCGCGCCAGCCATCATGGCGCAGATGGCGCAAGAGTCAGACGCCTTGCTAGTGCACTACTCCACCGACTATGTGTTTGATGGTGATAAAAGTACACCCTATGTCGAAACTGATCAGCCAAACCCGCTCAATATCTACGGGCTGAGCAAATATGCCGGTGAACTCGCTATCCAAAACAGTGGCGCTGCGCATTACATTTTGCGTACCAGCTGGGTCTATGCCGATCAAGGCAGTAATTTTTTAAATACGATTCGTCGACTAGCCAGCGAGCGTCCTGAATTACGGATTGTGAATGATCAGCTCGGCGCGCCCACTTGGGCACAGGCAATCGCTGAAATGACGGCCTCACTACTGACTGCCGATCAACAAGAACCACGACCTGAGCGCCGCGGTCTATATCACTTCAGCGCCAGCGGTGCGGTCACTTGGCATGGTTTTGCACAAGCCATTCTGGCAGCTACCACATTGCCCAGTGGTCGATCTTTACCTACACTCACACCTATCACCACTGCTGAATATCCGCTTCCAGCAATGCGCCCCATGAACTCACGCTTAGACACATCACGCCTGTTACAACAGTTTGGCATTCAGCCTGAGCCTTGGGATGTCATGTTGAAACGTTGCCTGAGGCAAACCAGGTCAGCGTAAGCTCAAATAAAACACTTACACCACAGTTCTAAAGTAAGCGATGGTTTTAATTAAACCTTGCTCCAGCGCTACGGCAGGCTCCCAACCCAAGGTGTTGGTCGCCAGACTGATATCCGGTTTGCGTTGCATCGGATCATCTGAAGGCAAGGGCTTAAACACCAACTGACTACGGCTCTCCGGAATTAATCGCAAGACCGTTTGTGCCAACGCTTTGATGGTGAACTCTACCGGGTTACCCATATTGACGGGGCCCAAAAAACCTTGGGTGTTATTCATTAATGCGATCATACCGCGGATCAAATCATCAACGTATTGAAAACTCCGCGTCTGCCCACCATCACCGTAAATGGTAATGTCTTGGTGGCGTAATGCTTGCATAATAAAATTCGATACCACACGACCATCATTCGGGTGCATATGCGGCCCGTAGGTATTAAAAATTCGCACCACTCGAATCTCTAGTTGGTGTTGACGGTGATAATCAAAGAACAAAGTCTCCGCGCAACGTTTGCCCTCGTCATAACACGAGCGAATACCAATGGGATTTACATGCCCCCAGTAATCCTCGCGCTGCGGGTGGACTTGTGGGTCACCATAGACCTCGCTGGTAGACGCTTGCAGAATCTTGGCATTCACACGCTTAGCTAGCCCCAACAAATTAATCGCACCGTGCACACTGGTTTTGGTGGTTTGCACGGGGTCGCGTTGATAATGCACTGGCGACGCAGGGCAAGCCAAGTTATAAATTTCATCCACTTCCACATAAAGCGGGAACGTGACATCATGCCGAATCAATTCAAAATGTGGGTTATTCAATAGATCAATTACATTGTCTTTGGTGCCGCTGTAAAAGTTATCTACACACAACACATCACAACCATCGCGCATCAATTGCCTACACAAATGAGACCCTAAAAAACCTGCTCCTCCCGTGACTAGCACACGCTTACGATTCGCCACTTTATTCAACATGTTTGACCTTTCCGGTGTGATCTCATGCGTTTAATTATCGCCAAATAAATCACGGGTATACACTTTATCAGCCACATCATTAAGTGCGGCTGACATCCGATTGGTAATAATTACATCTGCTTCGCGCTTAAACTGCGCTAAATCATTCACCACGCGTGAGCGATAGAATTCAAGCTCTTTATATTCTGGTTCATACACAATCACCGTAATACCCTTGGCTTTAATACGCTTCATAATGCCCTGAATCGAAGACTCTCGGAAATTATCTGAACCACTTTTCATAATCAGTCTATGCACACCCACCACACCCGGTGATCGCTCTAATATTGAGTTAGCAATAAAATCCTTACGAGTGGTATTGGATGCAACGATGGCATGAATTAAATTTTGTGGCACGGCATGATAGTTGGCGAGTAATTGCTTTACATCTTTAGGTAAACAATAACCACCATAACCAAACGAAGGATTATTGTAGTGACTGCCAATCCGCGGATCTAAACCTACGCCCTCGATAATTTGCTTTGAGTCTAGGCCATGAGTGAGCGCATAGGTATCTAACTCATTAAAATAGGCTACCCGCAATGCTAAATAGGTATTAGAAAATAATTTTACCGCCTCAGCCTCAGTAGAGTCGGTATAGAGCACAGGCACATCTTTCTTAATGGCTCCCTCTTGCAGTAGCCCAGCAAACACACGTGCGCGCTCTGATCGTTCGCCCACAATAATCCGTGACGGGTATAAATTGTCATGCAAGGCCTGACCCTCGCGCAAGAACTCTGGCGAGAATATTACGTTTTGACAATTTAACTCGGCACTGACTCTCGCCGTAAAGCCCACAGGCACTGTCGATTTAACCACCATGACTGCGATAGGATTAATCGCCATCACATCGCGAATCACCTGCTCTACAGAGCGGGTATTAAAATACTGCGTCTCTGGATCGTAATCTGTCTGTGTAGCAATCACAACAAAATTAGCACCCACATAGGCCTCTTTGGCATCTAGGGTGGCGCGCAGATTAAGTGATTTATGTTTCAGATAGTGCTCAATATCTGCATCCACAATCGGTGATTCGCGACGATTCACGAGCGCTACTTTTTCTGGACTCAAATCAATCGCTACTACTTCATGGTGTTGCGATAACAACACCCCATTGGACATGCCCACATACCCAATACCTGCAATTGCAATTTTCATAGTTATAGTATCAATGACTAAATGATTAAATGATTAAGGATTAAGGATGTGCCATCACCAATATGGGTTACTGCCAAACCACTTATTCTGGCTAAGGCAATGATTATACAGATGATTTCTCAAGCATACGTAGTAAAATCCAAATGATCAGTACACTGGGTGGATACGGTCACGGGTACCCAATGGTATGATCCTGACTCTCGAAATGATTCAATGATTCAATGTTTTAATGCTTACGATGACTGACTACAGATCGCGCAGAGTAAACTCATGACACTATCCGTCACTATTATTACTAAAAATGCCGCTCGCACCCTAGAGCGCTGTCTGCAATCAGTGGCTTGGGCGGATGAAATTGTAGTAGTCGACTCCAATAGCACTGATCGCACAGCAGAGATATGCCACCAATATGCAGTACGCTTGATCAACACTCTCGAATGGCATGGCTTTGGTTTTCAAAAAAATCTTGCCCTGCAAGCCGCAACCGGGGAATGGGTCTTATCAATAGATGCCGATGAGTGGCTAACTCCTGATTTAATTGCCGAGATTAAACACCAGCTTGCCCAAAGTCATCATCCTGCTGCATTTGCTATGCCACGATTATCTAGCTTTTGTGGACGAAATATTCACCACTCTGGCTGGTGGCCGGATTATGTGGTGCGTTTATTTATTCGCACCCAAGCGCGATTCTCTGACGATGTCGTTCATGAGCACTTGATAGCGAATGGCGAAGTCAGAAGACTTAAAAACCCCATCCGACATGAAACCATGACAGACTTGGATCAAGCGCTGGATAAGCTTAACCGCTATTCGACCGCGAGCGCTCAGAGCTTATATCAACGGGGGCGGCAGGCTAACTTGTGGACAGCATTGAGTCATGGTTTATGGGCGTTTATTCGCACTTATTTTCTGCGTCGGGGGTTTTTAGACGGCACTGAAGGGTTTCTACTAGCCATCACCAATGCTGAAGGGTCATATTATCGATATGTGAAATTGATGCAATTGCATCGTCAACATCAACGCAAAACAACTGACCTCCACTAAGCATTACCACTCGCACTAAGGCCCCAACAAACTTGAAATTACCACCCGAAACAATTCTTGTGATCATCACGCGCCGCATTGGCGATGTCTTTCTAGCAACAGCCGCGATACGATCACTTAAAATAGCATGGCCCCAGTGTAACATTCACGCCTTAGTATTTGCTGGCACTGAAGGGGTCATTTCAGACAATTCAGATATCGATCATATTATTCGCATTCCAGAACGACCGACTGGCATGCAACACCTTAAACTATTGTTTCAAATATTCCGACGTTATGATCTAGCCTTATCTTTACTATCGGGCGACCGACCCACACTTTATGCCTGGCTAGCCGGAAAGCATCGCGCTGGCGTCCTACTTGATAGACCCGCAGACCGCTGGAAAACCAAATTACTCAACCAATACGTATTTTCTGACTTCATCAGCGATCACACGGTTAGAACCTACTTATCAGTCATCCGGCTGTTGAACATTGATACCTATGCAACACTGACACCCGCATTCAATGCCGCCGATCAAGCTGCTATATCAACACTGCCCATACACCGGCACAAACCCCTGGTGGTGTTACATCCCTACCCTAAATACCGCTATAAGATGTGGCAACAATCTAATTGGATAGCGCTTGCGCAGTGGTTAGAGCAGCACGGTTATGCGGTCGCGTTCAGTGGTAGCCCCGATCCCAAAGAACTTAATTACATTCGTGAAATTACTGCGCAATTACCGCAAACTGTCATCAATACCGCAGGCATACTCAGCATCGGTGGCACGGCGGCGCTACTCGCGACAGCCCACGCCTACATTGGGCCTGACACAGCGATTACCCATCTTGCAGCCGCCACTGGCATACCAACCTTAGCCTTATTTGGTCCTTCAGAGCCCGTGCGCTGGGGTCCGTGGCCCAAAGGGCATGATGGATCGACTAACCCATGGGTTAGAATCGGCACCCAGCAAAAAAATAATGTGCAATTAATTCAAGGCGTTGGAGATTGCGTACCCTGCGGCTTTGAGGGTTGTGAGCGACACCTCGAAAGTACTAGCGATTGCTTGCTCAATATCTCGGTGGAGACTGTAACTCGATGTCTGGAAGACTTACTTCAAAATTACACAGCCAATAATCAGCTGTCTATATCCATTTAAAATCTGCACCCTCCCTAAGGCCATGTAGTGTCATACCGTATCGCGCCATCTCATCAGCTATCCATTGTCTTTGCTGCTGCTTACGCTGCCACTTACTCCACTTTCGCTCTAACCAACTTTGCTGCAACAATCGATAATTGTAACGGTAACCCAAACCTTGACTATTGGTGAGGCCTCGCTCTTGTTTCATCAACGTTTGCGTGACCGATCCATAATGGTGCAACCAAGACGCACCAGTAATACCTACTGGGACACTCGCTTTTTCTAATTCATTAAAAAACAAAGTGTCTTCATAGCCTAGCAAGCGCGGTGCTGCTCTGAAATATCCCACATCCATCCAAACCGAATGGTGAACTGCTAAGCACACCGCATGACGACCGCCAGCGCGACAAACGTCAGCCATTTTGCTGCTAGCTGCTGCCGAAAATTTCTCAAAATCATAATCTAATTCACCCTCAATCAAAGCGGGGCTAATTACTTTCAATCCGCGCGTCTCTGCACAACCAATCAGCGACTCTACCCATTGTGGTGACACTAAAACGTCATTATTCATCACAATTGTCCACTCTGCCTGCAAAGCGAGCGCCCCTTGATTCCAAGCGACGCCACACGCGTAATTATCTTGATTGTATATTTTATGAACAGGGCCTAATTGGGCAATGTATTCACGGGTGCCGTCCGTTGAGCCATTGTCAACAATCACTACACGATCCAGTGGCGTACCACAACGCAACATGCTCTCTATACACTGCTGGGTATATTCCAACGCGTTATAGCAAGCAAAAGTAATGGCGTATTTTTGTTTGTTCATTACAAAAGTTACTTTACTTTAATATGAGAGACCTTACATTCATTTCGCATTCTTACTAACGAAATATATATCTACTAATATTTCAATAGAACTAATTAGCACTTATTTTTGGCAATCTATAACAACAGCCATAATTATTATTTAAATATTTCTCGCTCACAGTATTCTTTAAATACTCTTACAGTATCTAATTGCTGGTCATTCAAGGACTCCAAGTGGGGACGCAACCGATGGCGGGTATCGTTAGCCCATTTTATATCCTCAATACCGTATGCAACACCATATATACGGTTCTTTTCTATTAACCCTCGACGACTATATGGCCCATCATCATCAGGAATGATTATAACTAAACAGCCGCACAATGCAGCTTGCTCACATATAAAAGTCATATGATCATAGGATATAAAGACTTCAATTTGATTAAAATATGAGGCTCGCTCCTCGTCGCTCATACGCATAAATAACTTATCAATGCATGGATAATCAGGCGGGTGTTGGTCACGCCTTTTCATCCAACCTTTCTTTATTAGATATGCCCCACCCTTTCTATCGGACGTATTATTATTTTTATAAATTTTCAGATGCTTATCGAGATCTATGACTGTCAGACGTCCTTTACTGCTAAAGGCTGACGCAATTTCATAAAAATCTTGATATTTAAATATATGATCACTTTGACTAAAGCGCAACTCGGCGTTTACATCATTCAGAATCCAACGCACCACATGTTTTGCATTCAAAGGATTTTTTTTAATAATCTCAGGATAAATTACAACCGTATTTTCTTTATCAAAGTAATTCCAAATAAGCTTTGGAAGCAAGCGTAGAATTTTTCGATCCAACTTACGCTTAAATGTTTTGAGAACTACAAATTTCCTTAGATACAAAAATAATTGAAATAAAAATGATGTGGCATTATTTTTTATAAAATTTTTGTATTGATCAAAAACTGATTCGGCATGCCAATGAACATTTATATCATTAGTTGTCAGATAGACATTCGTAGCACCATATCGCCTCAAACAATCAGATAAGTAATGTAGCGCACATATACCACCTATATTCTTATCATAAGCGGGTGTATAGATAATATATGTATGCCCTGTTAATTGATGGCGAATTTCCAATTGCCTTCGCAAATCAGATTATTACAGTGTCGTATAAAATGTAATGCCACCAGCCCATTGCTCTGATACCTGTTTAATATTTTTGGTTAACATTTGGGTCATGCACCAGAACTCCATATGCGGTCCATATGCCTTCATGAGCAATACCAGACGCGGGTCTGTGTGCACATATGCAGACAAGCACAGTATTGGAGTATAAAATTCCTCACTAATTAATAGATCAGGATTGCCGATTAGCGCCGCTAAGATATCTACACCACCACTCAAACAAATATTGCCAATATGCGGCAATTCAAGCATTTGTTGACGCTGAGACTCTACATCAAACTCCTGTAAGGCCCGAGGAAAATACCATCCTACAACACTGCCTTTACTACAGGCGCTTAGAAAATCGTCGTACCTAGCGCGCGGATCAATCAAGACGCTTTTTGATAACTGGACATTACTTTGAAGAACTGCTTTGAAATGGCAGTCAGGGAACCGTGAATTAAAAGATTTTTTAAAATTAGGCAAATCAATTTCTTCTAGATCTTTGCCTAATGAGTCAGCCGAGATCTGCTGTCTACATATAAATGGGATATGAACCCCATTGAACAGATTGCTGTAATCTTGGTTACCCAATATTTCCTTTTGCAAATTACCACAAGCAAGCTCAAAATCATTTGGATTTATCTTGGAATCAACACCTCCAAATTGAATAGATTTTTGAAGAACTTCTGAGTAATTAATCGCAGGCTGTTTTAATTGGTAATAATTCTGAGGGGTTTCACCAAAAACACGCATGCCATTTGAGGGAGTACGTCTTCCATCATTGTTAAAATAGTTCATCTTAATCTTAACCTCATCTTTATTTCGTAATTGTCTTTGTACGGCCGAATCCATGCTCATATGGGACTGGCAACAATGGACTGATCTCGAGATAGTCTCTTACTGATTCGTTATGGAAATTTATAAAATCTTTGTGCTCGCCAATAATACACTCGTCGCGATAAGGGCCAAGCCATGCGTTCATCATGCCCCGATTTAATATTGCTGTTAATGGCTCTTTTGTGACATTACCTATCGAAAGATCCATATATGGACAAGGTATTATTTCCCCGTCATGGTTCACAGTATTGATCCCTTTAACAGTGATGCATCTGCCGGGCTGGCCGTATGACGGTGTCATATGCGTGAATACATTGTACTTATCCTCTAAGAATTTCAGTTGATCTACATCTTTTTTTGTACAAACCCATGTATCTTGCTCTCTCATCGTACCTACCGGCTTAGCCAAGGTCACATACAGCGGGATATCTTCGTCCTTAGAGAATTTACATAAATCTAAAAATTCATCTGAAAATACTCTGTCTCTAATAATACATGTAGAAATTAATAATTCCAGGTTAGCCTCTTTAGCTGCCTGTAGCGCTCTCATCACCCTTTTGTATGAACCCTTTTTATTTCTAAATGAATCGTGTTCAGCTTCAATAAAACTATCGAGTGATATTTGTGCCTTATATCCGCCCAAACTAGCAAACCACTTTGCCTTGTC
>CAISJL010000116.1 GCA_903885665.1 uncultured beta proteobacterium
AACCTTTGTGAAGTTTTGGTTTGTAGCTATGTTTGCAATTCTTTTTAGCTATAGCCAATTAGAGGTGGGCTTTACCGCCTTTTCAACCTCAGTCTCTGGGCTTGCACCAAGAGATTTAGCTTGGGCATATGCAGTCAACACCTTTGTAATTGCAGCCTTTCAACTTTGGGTAAACAAGCGGTTACTTCTTGTGAAGAGAAAAACTGCGATGTCTATTGCAGTTTTGCTTTGGGCGGTTGCCTGGGTATCCCTTGCCTTAAGTGGGGTTATAAAAAGCAATGCATTATTTTTTGTAATTTTATGTCAATTTATTTTCGCACTCGGTGAAATGATCTGGTCACCGATCTTGCCTTCGGTGGTAAATCAATTAGCACCAGAACATCTACGGGGAAGATATAACGCAGCAGGAACAAATGCTTGGCAGATCTCATTAATTGCTGGCCCAACCTTTGCCGGCACATTATTAGGCTTTAACGCCCACTGGTATTGGCTTGCTGGCTTAATTGCTGGTCTTTTAGTCATAAGTGTTTCCGCTTCCCGTTTAAAACTGCCCGATCGACCAACCACTGATATGCAAAGATAGATAGGTGTTAACCAAAGAGATCTTATCTCACAAGTATGCAAAGCGATTACTTTTTGCAAGATTTCTATCCAACTTTGTTAATGGCATGGGGCCAATTGCATTACCCTTGGGAATTGACTGAAAGAGCAGCTAATTTAGCCCTTACCGCCCTTCCTTTATTTGCATTACCTGGTGAGACATCAGCCTCCCCACATTTCTTTAACAAGGATATAACAACACCAGTTGTAATGGATGTTGGTTGGTTAACTGTGCCGACAGAGGATGGAATTGGTGTTACTCCAGAATTAGACTTTTCAAATAAGATAACTAAAAGTAAAGTTACAATGGATTACACTAAAAAGCACTAAATTCTTAAAAACTATTAACGCCTCGTGCTAGTCTATGAAGCAATTTTTTAATTCTATAAGTAACCGAAGTACTTACGCGCCGATAAGGTGTTAAGATAAAACAGATAAGCGGGTAGCGTAAAATACGCAGAGATAATCCAGGGGTTCTTATTTTGTGCCAAAATTCATTAAACTCAAAGAGATTATCATTACTTTCACCGGATATTTGTATTACAACACATTTAGAATTACTCAATTTACCGGGTATACCACTCGTATCTACCAGAAAAGCTGAAAAGGAAATATAAGGTGGTATTGAATAAATAATGTTTGGCACCCTAGATTTAACTGAATCAATATCTTCTATTACAAGGACTCCAAGAGGATTTAGTTTTTTGATATATTTTGACGCAAATCTGGATTGCTGATACATAGTATGGTTGGCGTCATCGATAATTAGATCAAAGTTTGATTTGAGCAACTTGTGGGTTTTTCGATTAAAAGCATCTGCCGTAATGATTTTAATTCTATCACTATTAAATTCACCTAATTTGAGGTTTTCAGTATTATTATCAATGCCTACACAATTTTCTAAATCCATATAA
>CAISJL010000117.1 GCA_903885665.1 uncultured beta proteobacterium
CGCCGTCTATATGGTGTGCTGAATCAACACTTAGCGGACCAAGAGTGGTTAACCGCCGGTTATACGATTGCTGATATGGCCGTCTATCCATGGGTGGCACGGCATGAATGGCATCAGGTCAATTTGGCCGACTTTCCGCATGTCGCGCGCTGGTATCAGCAGATGGGCGCGCGCCCTGCTGTGCAACGCGGCATGGCGGTGCCTAGCGCTTAATGTTTGGTGCTTGGTGTTTGGTATTTAGTGATCAGTATTTAGTCTTTAGAGCCTAATGATTGCTTTATGCTGCCGGTGGTATTCGTGACAAGGTATGGGATTTGTCACCGCGGCTAAAGCCACGTAAGGGACCATCCCAGTGGCGGCCGAGCGCGATGACCTTAAACAGTTCGCCCATTTCTGCTGGTGAGAGTAGGGTTTGTGCTTGGGTGGCTAGTGGCAGGTAACGTTGGGTGTCGCGCGGGTCGGTGGCGCTTAATAAATCGGTGATACCACAGTTAATTAAAAACTGTGCTTGTTGGGTGTAACCACACAGCGTCAGTAGCGGGCTGGCTTTGGCAATCGCGCTGAAGTTGACGTGGGTGGTGATGTCTTGCAAGCCTGGCCACAGTAGCGCATCGGTGTGTGCATGGTGGCGATAATGGCACATCAGCGTGCCTTGATTGCGCTGCGGATGATAATACTCGTGTGCAGGAAAACCGTAGTCTATGCACAAAATCACCCCGCGATTGAGTCGAGTGCCCAAGTCGGCGATCAAGGCTTGGGCGGCTAGGTTGATTTCGGTCTCATAGCCCTCGTCTAGCCCCAAGGCTTGGGCGGCGGCGAGCAACGCTCCTGTTGCGGGTCTATAGTCCCAAGCCAGTGCTTGGTCTTGGCTCACCACCCCTTGCTCTAGATATTGGCCCTGGTGCAGGCGCACACGATGACTCGGGATGGCGTCTAATACTTCGTTGGCGATAACGGCAGCGCTACATTGCGAGGGTAGAGTGTCTAGCCAGTCGATGCGGGCAAATAGCGCTGGTGGCAGTTGGGTCTGCAAGCGCGTGTGTTGGCGGGCGCGCAGGTCGGGGCTGACTTCGAGGATGGCGTAGCGGTCGGGCAGAGCATTGCATTGTGCGAGTTCGAGCAAAACGCTGTGCGCTAAGGCGCCGCTGCCAGCGCCGAGTTCGATAATGGTATCTAGTCCGCTATGGATGAGTTCGACGAGTTGTTGGGCCACGGTTTGGCCAAACAAAGTGGATTGTTCGGGTGCCGTGGTAAAGTCGCCGCCCGCTCCCAGTTTATGACTGCCAGCGCTGTAGTAGCCAAGACCTGGGGCGTAGAGCGCTAGGTGCATATAGCGCTCAAACGGCAACCATCCGCCGGCAGCAGCGATCGCCGCGCGAATCTGTAGCAGCAGCGTGGTGCTGATCGCCAGGGCGTTAGCGTCTGGTGGCGGTAATGTGTTGGTATTCGATAAGGGCACGGCCAGCATAATACGATAAAATAAACAACGTGTTATATCAGTTCATGGTGTTCATCGCATTTAACTGGCGCAGTCGGTTCGATGAGGGTGGCAGTGGTGACTTAGCGATAGGAAGCAGCATGGGTAGTGAAATTGCAGATCGAGTGGTTTTAGTCACTGGCGGTGCGCGTCGGGTGGGCGCGGCTATTTGTCGACATTTGCATCAGCAAGGTGCGCGGATTTTAGTGCACTACCACCACTCGGCCGCAGAGGCTGAAAATTTATGTAGTGAATTTAATAGGTTAAGAGAAAACAGTGCTGCCGCCTTGGGCGCTGATTTGCTGGCGGCAGGTGCGTTACCAACCTTGGCACAGCAGGCGCGGGCGCGCTTTGGGCGGGTGGATGGCTTGGTGAATAATGCCTCGACATTTTATGAGACTCCCTGGGGTCAAGTGACCGAGGCGGCATGGGATGATTTAATCGGTACTAATTTCAAAGTGCCGCTATTTTTGGCGCAGGCGCTGGCCCCAGACTTGCGTCAAGTTGGTGGCAGCATTGTCAATATCATTGATATTCATGCCGAGTTGCCGCTGCCCAAGCATGTGGTGTACACCGCGGCTAAAGGGGGTTTGTTGGCGCTGACCCGTGCATTGGCACGCGAGCTGGGCCCCGAGGTGCGAGTCAATGGCGTCTCGCCTGGCGCGATTTTGTGGCCAGATGATCCGGCCTGGGATAGTGCGGAGCGCCGCGCGCAGGTGGTGGCGCATACCTTGTTGCAGCGCTGCGGTGTGCCCAGCGATATTGCTCAAGCTGTGGGGTATTTGCTCAGCGCCACCTATGTCACAGGGCAGATTATTGCAGTCGATGGCGGCCGTAGCCTAGCCCTAGCGTAAAATAAAATAGTTATATTTTTCAGATAGTTAATATAAAAACGAGACATAAGTGAGTGCTAACATATGAACGATCGCGCGACTCAAGTCATGCATTTCGTCAAGCCCAAAGCGGTTTATGAGTCGAATAAGTTGGCGAAGCGTCTGCGGCGCCAAGTCGGTCAGGCGATTGCGGATTACGACATGATTCATGCTGGTGACAAGATTATGGTGTGCTTGTCTGGCGGCAAAGACAGTTATGCAATGCTCGATATTTTGATGCGCTTACGCGAGCATGCGCCGATTGACTTCGAGTTGATTGCGGTCAACCTAGATCAGAAGCAGCCGGGGTTTCCGGAGGACGTGCTACCAAATTACTTGCGCCAGCTGAATGTGCCGTTTCGGATCGAGGAGCAAGACACTTACAGCATCGTTAAGCGGGTGGTGCCTGAGGGCAAGACCATGTGCTCCTTATGTTCGCGTCTGCGGCGTGGGGTCTTGTATCGGGTGGCCCAAGAGTTGGGTGCGACCAAGATCGCCTTAGGGCATCACCGCGATGACATTTTGGAGACCTTCCTGCTCAATATGTTTTATGGCGGCAAATTAAAGGCGATGCCGCCAAAGTTGGTCTCGGACGATGGGCGTAACGTTGTGATTCGTCCTTTGGCGTATTGCGAGGAGGTGGACCTCGAGGCCTATGCCCAATTGCGCCAGTATCCGATTATTCCTTGCACCTTGTGTGGTTCGCAGGCCAATTTGAAGCGGCAGGAAATGAAAATGCTGTTGCGAGACTGGGAGCGGCGCTTTCCTGGTCGGGTAGAAACAATATTGACTAGTTTGCAGAATGTGCGGCCCTCGCACTTGTTAGACCGTAATTTGTTTGATTTTTCTGCAGTGCAAGCCACAGGTGCGCCGGTGGCAGACGGTGATCGGGCATTTGATCCTGATGATTAGTGACTGGTGGATCAGGTCTGATTGACCCGGTAATCCACGGGCAATACACCGGTGGGAGGCGCATAACCTGACTTGTCAAATTAATCTTGTCATGTTAAATTGTCAGCTTGGAAGGTCGCGATTGCGCTAAAGCGCGCGCAATTGGCCTTAGTTTTGATGAAATCTTTTTTGATAAAGCCTCTGTTGCAGCTGTTCGCAGGTCGTGCATCTCATTGCGGAATTCCCTATGAATTGTGTTGAACGTTTAGTGACCTTATTTGGCAGTCAGGCTGAAGTGGCTCGCCGCTTTCGCTTGGATCGTGCGGTGGTAAACCATTGGGTGAAGTCCGGTTATGTGCCGGCACGATGGGCGATGGAGGTCGAGCACATTACTGCGGGACAGGTCGCTGCAGTAGACATACTGAACGAAGCAACATCACGTAAGCCATTGCGGTTGAAGTCACGCCCCGATGGTGAGAATTTTCTAGCCAACGCCTTAGTAAGGAGTGATTACAGCATGGATAAATTTGCACCCAGTCAACGGATTAGTTCGTTTCACCCACCGCAGCGGACTTTGATGGGACCAGGCCCCACCGAAATTCATCCTCGCGTGCTCACCACCATGAGCCAGCCGGCTATTGGTTATTTAGATCCAGTATTTGTCGAAATGATGGAGGAGCTGAAGTCCTTACTCCGTTATACCTATCAGACCCACAATGCCTTGACTTTCCCGATTTCTGGACCGGGCTCGGTTGGTATGGAATATTGTTTTGTGAATATGGTGGCACCCGGTGACAAAGTGATTGTGTGCCGCAACGGTGTATTTGGTGGCCGCATGATCGAGAACGTGGAGCGTTGCGGCGGCACGCCGATTATTGTTGAGGATAAATGGGGCGAGCCCGTGGATCCGCAAAAGCTTGAAGATGCGCTCGTCAAGAATCCAGGGGTGCGCGTGGTTGCATTTGTGCATGCTGAGACCTCCACTGGTGTGCTCTCTGATGCCAAAACATTGGTGCAAGTTGCACATAAGCATGGTGCTTTGACTATTGTTGATACTGTGACCTCACTAGCGGGTTCTCCGGTATTGGTCGATGAGTGGGGTATTGATGCCGCGTATTCGGCCAGTCAAAAATGTTTGTCTTGCACGCCCGGTCTATCACCAGTCACCTTCTCTGAAGAAGTGGTGAAGTATGTGCAAGCGCGTAAGGACAAAATTCACTCATGGTTTATGGATATGAATTTATTGTTGGGTTATTGGGGTGAGACTACGCGGACTTATCACCATACTGCACCGACTAATTCCTTATTTGCATTACATGAAGCCTTGTTGTTAATTCGCGAAGAAGGTCTGGAGAACTGTTGGGCGCGCGTGCATCGTCACCATACCGCTTTAAAAGCAGGTCTAGAGGCGATGGGCTTGAAGTTTCTAGTGCAGCCAGCATATCAAACACCGCAGATGAATGCTGTGTATTGTCCAGAAGGCGTGAATGAAGCAGAAGTGCGTAAAACCTTGTTATCGGAATTTGGTTTGGAAATCGGCGCTGGCCTGGGCCCCTTGGCCGGTAAGATTTGGCGTTTTGGTTTGATGGGTTATTCTTGCCGTCCCGATAATGTGATGCTGTGCTTGTCGGCATTGGGTTCAGTGTTAGAAGACATGGGGCACGATGTACACGTGGGGGACGCTGAAGCAGCAGCCCATGCCGCTTATGCGTCTATGCACACTACTGCAGCGCAAGCCAAACTACGTCAAACAGCAAAGACGGGCACGGCGTCGTAACGCTGGTTTTTTAAGCGCCAAGTCACCCAGCAGGATTGCTTCAGGTAGTCAGTATTAAGGTCGTAAAGACTGGATCAATAGTTGGATTAAAAAAAGCACCTCGGTTTTGAGGTGCTTTTTTGTGGGTACTGTATGCCCATCAACTCTTAGAAAGCTGTGACGTGGTTAATCGACTTGCGGCAACCCCAAGCGTTGCCAAATGGTTAGTGTGGGCGCTGCTTGGTTCATGGTATAAAAATGCAGCCCTGGTGCGCCTCCAGCGAGTAGTTGCTCGCACAGTGTAGTGACTACATCCAGACCAAAGGCTTGGATCGAAGTGGTGTCATCACCATAGCCTTCAATTTTGCGGCGAATCCAACGCGGAATTTCCGCACCACAAGCATCAGAGAAGCGGGCTAATTGCGAGAAGCGACCAATCGGCATAATCCCTGGTACGATGGGGATGTCAATATGCATCGATGCGCACGCATCCATGAAATGAAAATAGCAATCAGCGTTATAAAAATATTGGGTGATGGCTGAGTCTGCGCCTGCGTCGACTTTACGTTGAAAGTTTAACAAGTCTTGTTGGGCATTGAGTGCTTGCGGGTGATACTCTGGATAGGCCGCAACCTCAATAGTAAATTGTTGTCCAAACTCGCTGCGAATAAAACGCACCAACTCGTTAGCATAATGCAGTTCACCTGCGCTACCTGTACCTGAGGGCAGGTCGCCCCGCAGTGCAACCAAATGTTGTATGCCGTGACTCCGATAGTCATTCAAAATAGCGTGGATTTCTTGCTTAGTCGAACCCACGCACGAGATGTGAGGGGCTGCCGCATAGCCGGCAGCTTGTAGATCGCGAACGACCTGTAGCGTGCGTTCGCGGGTGGAGCCACCCGCACCATAGGTTACCGAGAAAAATTTAGGTGCGAGTGCGGCCAGCATTTTGGCGGTATGGGCGAGTTTGGTAACGCCTTCCGTAGTATTGGGCGGGAAGAACTCAAAGCTAAAGGTTTGTGAGCGATTGCTTGGTGCAGTCATGGCACTGTATTCAGTATGCTGTGTCTGTGAATTCAACCGCCACAGCATACTGCCTTAGTTAAGTGAATACCGAATTAATACCGGTAGTGATCTGGCTTAAAGGGGCCGTCCACGGTTAATTGCAGATATTCGCATTGTTTTTCACTGAGGTTAGTGAGTTCAACACCAAGCTTCTTCAGATGCAAGCGGGCAACTTTTTCATCGAGGTGCTTGGGTAGCACATAGACTTTATTTTGATATTGGTCTCCACGGGTATAGAGCTCGAGTTGTGCCAAGGTTTGATTAGTGAACGAGCTTGACATCACGAAAGAGGGGTGGCCGGTGCCGCAACCCAAGTTGACCAGGCGACCTTCTGCTAAAATAATCAAGCGCTTGCCATCAGGGAAGATCACATGATCGACTTGCGGCTTGATGTTTTCCCACTTGAGTGTTTTGAGTTGGGCAATTTCGATTTCAGAATCAAAGTGACCGATGTTACACACAATACTGTTGTGTTTCATGCGCGACATGTGTTCAAAGTTGATGACCGCTAAGTTGCCGGTGGCGGTCACAAAAATATCGGCTTTATCAGCAGCGTAATCCATAGTCACGACACGGAAGCCTTCCATCGCCGCTTGCAGCGCGCAAATTGGATCAACTTCAGTCACCCAGACTTGGGCAGATAGTGCGCGCAATGCTTGAGCGCTGCCTTTACCCACATCACCAAAACCGCAAACCAAGGCAATCTTGCCAGCGATCATCACGTCAGTGGCGCGCTTGATAGCATCGACCAGTGATTCACGGCAACCATAAAGGTTGTCAAATTTGGATTTGGTCACGGAGTCATTGACGTTGATCGCAGGGAATGGCAGGCGACCTTCCTTTTCCATTTGGTATAAGCGATGCACACCGGTGGTGGTCTCTTCAGTCACGCCCTTGATGTTGGCTTCGATCTTGGAGTAAAAGCCAGGTCTTTCTTTTAAAGTTTTACGCATGGCAGCGAATAATACGATTTCTTCTTCATTGCTGCCGATGGGGGGTTGGGTGTTGGCGCGTTCGTGTTGCGCACCTAAGGTGACTAAGAGGGTCGCATCACCGCCATCATCTAAGATCATGTTTGGTGTGCCGCCATCGTGCCATTCGAGGATGCGATGCGTGTAGTCCCAGTAATCTTCTAGAGTCTCACCTTTGTAAGCAAATACAGGAATACCCGTCGCAGCAATTGCGGCTGCTGCATGATCTTGCGTTGAAAAAATATTACAAGATACCCAGCGAATATCAGCACCTAAGTCAGCCAGAGTCTCAATTAATACGGCAGTTTGAATGGTCATGTGTAGCGAGCCGGCAATGCGAGCACCTTTCAGGGGCTTTTTGCCTTTGTATTCTTCGCGTAATGCCATCAGACCAGGCATTTCGGTCTCGGCAATTGTGATTTCTTTACGGCCAAATTCGGCTAATTCGATATCGGCGACAACGTAATCGGTATTTTTTGTAGTCATTGCAACAACTCCTGATGTGAATGGGCGCCGTTGCAAAAGGTGCGTCCCGAGCCTGGCCGATAGTTTCGGTCGCAGCGCCCCTCAGGTGCACGTAAGGTCTCGAATATGAGTGCAGCGTAAAACGGGTGTTATGGTGATCTAATGTGATTAAACAATTAAAAAAAGCGCTCGCACCGTCAGACGGTACGAGCGCAGTTGTATCTGGCTGAGCCTGGCCGGATTGTTCCGGTCGCAACGCTCCTCAGCGGGCAGAATTATAGCTTATTTCAGACCCGCAGCAGCTTTCAGTGCAGTCGCCTTGTCAGTATGCTCCCAAGTAAATTCTGGCTCATCACGACCAAAGTGGCCGTGCGCTGCCGTTTTCAAGTAAATGGGACGCAAGAGATCGAGTGACTGAATAATGCCTTTAGGGCGCAGATCAAAATGCAGTTCAACCAAAGCGCTGATCTTCTCATCGCTGATTTTACCGGTGCCAAAGGTGTCAACCAGCACGCTGACAGGGCGCGCAACACCAATCGCGTAAGCAACTTGTATTTCACACTTAGAAGCCAAGCCGGCGGCAACAATATTTTTAGCGACATAACGGGCTGCGTAGGCGGCAGAGCGGTCAACTTTTGATGGGTCTTTGCCGGAGAATGCACCGCCACCGTGGCGCGAATAGCCGCCGTAGGTATCTACAATAATTTTACGACCTGTCAGGCCGGTATCACCTTGCGGGCCGCCGATGACAAAGCGCCCTGTGGGGTTAATTAAATATTTGGTGTCTTTGGTGATCATATTCACTGGCAATACCGGTTTGACCACCAATTCGATAATGGCATCGGTCAAATCTTTGTGGCTGATGTCCTCACGATGCTGGGTTGAAATAACCACGGTATCAATATGGTGTGGTTTGCCGTCGACATAACGAACCGAGACTTGCGATTTGGCATCGGGACGCGCCCAGGGTAGGCGACCGTCACGGCGGAGTTCGGCATGACGCTCCATCAAGCGGTGCGAGTAGTAAATCGGCATCGGCATGAGTTGTGGTGTTTCATCGCAGGCAAAACCAAACATCAGTCCTTGGTCACCCGCGCCTTGATCGAGATCTAAACCTTTGCCTTCATCGACGCCTTGCGCAATATCAGTGGACTGTTCGTCGTAACAAACTAATACGCCGCAACTTTTGTAATCAAAGCCAATGTCAGAGTCGGTGTAACCAATTTGCTTAACGACTTCGCGTGCCACTTTGGCATAATCAACCCGGGCGCTGGTGGTCACTTGTCCGGCCAATACGACTAAACCGGTGTGGGTCATGGTCTCGGCGGCGACTCTGCCGTTTTTATCTTGGGCCAGAATAGCGTCAAGCACTGCATCAGAAATTTGATCGGCAATTTTGTCGGGATGACCTTCGGATACAGATTCAGAGGTAAATAGAAAGTTACTCATAATAGTCGTGAGATCTTTTTAGTGGATGGTTGGGTTAAGTGGTACGAAGTGATGTTGGTTTGTTGTGTTGTGATCATTATTGGGATGAAGAGTAAGAACGGTGCGACAAACCGTATTGGAGACAATTGAAATTTTGATCAAAACATTTAATGCAGTGAACGGTTGCCGTGTAAGGGATTGCGAATTGTACCTATATTGCAGGGAAATCACAAAAAAAGCGTAGTAAATGGTGTCATTGTCAGCAGTTTAGTCTCAAAGCCGCGTTAGAATACCATATTAATGATTATTTTAAGATGAACTCTGCCTTCAAAACCCTTGCTTTCATTGCGCGTTTATTGGCTCGTTTGCCCTTGCCGTTGTTGCATGTCTTGGGCAGTGGTTTGGGATGGTTGGCGTATTGGACGTCGTCCTCGTATCAAGAGCGCACCCACGTCCATCTTCAGGCTAGCGGTCTTTGTCCAAATCCCACGCTGTATCGCCAGGCGTTGCATACCGCGATTGCCGGTGGCGGTCAGGCGGTGACGGAGGCTGTAAAAGTTTGGTTTGAATCAGAGCGTATGTTGCTCAATATGGTGCAATGTACAACTTGGGGTGTGGTTGAAGCAGCCCAACAGCAGGGTAGAGGCGTGATTTTCTTAACTCCACATTTGGGTTGTTTTGAGATGTGTGGTTTTTATTTAGCGCAACAGTTCCCGCTCACCATACTATATCGGCCGTCTAAAAATAAATTATTGGATCAATTGATGGCTGTGGGCCGGTTACGCGGTCAGGCGGTTTTGGCGCCCGCAAACTTAAAAGGGGTGAGATTGTTATTTAAAGCCTTGCGACGGGGCGAAGCCATTGGCATTTTGCCCGATCAAGTGCCAAGTGTTGGTGAGGGGCAGTGGGCGGATTTTTTTGGTCGCCCCGCCTATACCATGACCTTGGTTAGCCGCCTGCAACACACTACGGGCTCGCCAGTTGTGATGGTGTTTGCCGAGCGCCTACCGCATGGCCAGGGTTTTTATTTGCATTGTGAAGCGGTTAACGCCAACCCATTGGATGCGCGGTCGCTCAATGCCGCGATCGAGCACGTTGTACAACGGGCGCCGGGTCAGTATCTATGGGGCTATAACCGTTATAAATCGCCCAGTGCGGCAGCTTCACAGGCCTTATTGTAATGTCTAGATTCGGCCTGGCCTTGGTGTGGTTACTCCACCGCTTACCCTTTGCACTGTTAGTCTGGTTTGGGCGTGCTTTGGGCCTTTTACTCTTCGTGCTAGCCATTGAGCGGCGTAGGGTGGTGTTGACCAATTTACAATTATGTTTTCCTCATTGGGGTGCTGCACAGCGGCGGCGGGTGGCGCGAGCGCATTTTCAGGCATTGGGCCGTTCGCTCCTTGAGCATGGCATATTGTGGTGGGCTAGTCGGGAGCGAGTGTTTGATTTAGTGCGAGTCGAAGGTGAGGCACATTTCAGAGCAGTCGAGCATGGCCCTGTGATTTTGTTAGCGCCCCATTTTGTCGGCTTAGATATGGGGGGCATTCGCTTTGGCGCGCAATGGGAAGGGGTATCCGTGTATAGCCAACAGAAAGACCCAGTATTTGATGATTTGTTGTTGCGGGGACGCACCCGTTTAGGGCCTGCCCAATTGTTTTCACGGCAAGAGGGTATTCGGCCGGTGGCGCGAGCGATTAAGGCGGGCTATCCGTTTTACTATCTACCCGACATGGATTTTGGGGCCCGCGATTCGATTTTTGTAAGCTTTTTTGAAACCACCGCTGCGACCATTACTGGTTTGTCGCGTTTGGCGCGTTTAACAGGAGCGCGGGTAGTGCCTTTGGTCACGACGCAATTACCAGGTACTGACGGCTATGTCATGCAATTTTACCCGGCCTGGGATGACTTCCCCAGCGATGATATTGTTGCCGACACCCGAAGGATGAACGCATTTATTGAAGCACGAATTCTGGAAATGCCCGAACAATACTACTGGGTGCATAAACGTTTTAAGACTCGCCCCGCGGGCGAGGCGTCAGTTTATTAATGGCATCCCTTATATAATAGGTTTGATGATTATGCGGAAAATGTGGATACCTTCAGAGTCGATGCGGCAGCCAAGCCCGAGAGGGATTGCTCGCGGATGGGTGGTGGAGGCTTGGATCCATAGAGGGGGCGGGGTATGAGCGAGCAGTTGGTATTTACTAAAATGCAGGGCCTTGGCAATGATTTTGTGGTGATTAATGCGACAACTCAGCCCTTTAACCTGAGCGTTGCCCAGATGCGCGCACTAGCGGATCGGCATTTTGGTGTTGGTTGCGATCAAATTCTGGTGGTGGAAGCTGCTCGTACTCCCGATACCGATTTTTACTACCGTATTTTTAATGCCGACGGCGGCGAAGTGGAGCAATGTGGCAATGGTGCACGGTGTTTTGTGCGCTACGTGCACGAACATGGCTTAATCACGGCATCGCAGATTCGCGTAGGCACGCGGGCTGGCGTGATTGTGTTAACGCTGACCGCGGCTGGTGAGGTGACCGTCAATATGGGCGCTCCGGTATTTGCTTTATCACAAATTCCTTGTTTGGCACCGGCACTGGCGGTAGAGTATGACTTACCTTTGAACGAAAAAACAATTAAAATCAATATATTATCTATGGGTAATCCGCATGCAGTGTTGCGGGTGACCGATTGGGATGCAGCACTGGTAGCGCGTGATGGTGCTTTAATTCAAGCGCACCCGTGGTTTCCCCAGCAGGTGAATGTTGGATTTTTGCAGGTGATCGATAGACAGCATATTCGCTTGCGAGTCTATGAGCGGGGGGCGGGTGAAACCTTGGCTTGTGGAACGGGCGCCTGTGCCGCGGTAGTCGCTGGTATTCGACAAGGTTGGTTAGACGCGCAGGTACGAGTGACAACCCGTGGTGGTGATTTGCAGATTGGGTGGGCTGGCGCAGACGCTCCCGTGTACATGACGGGCCCAGCAGTCACCGTATTTGAAGGGGTGGTAGCGGTGGCAAGCTTGGATGGCGGTCGCGCAGCCTAGGCGGTACAGTGCTAGGATTAGGGGAAGATGCGGTAAATTAGGTTAGAAGTTGGTATTTGCGGATGGTTTTTAATGGTGGTACGGAGATGTGCTTGACTGCGGCCATTGTCGCGACGATAGATGAATAGATGCCGTTGAATTGAATGCAGAATTTAATATAGAACCCAAGGATGATTTGCTGATGAATGCCGATGAAGTTGCAGCGTATTTGAAGGCACACCCCGAATTTTTTGAGCAATACGGCGAGGTGGTGGCTGATCTCTCTATGCCCAGTCCGCACGGCGGGCGCGCTATTTCTATTAGTGAGCGGCAGATTTTTACGCTGCGTGAGCGTAGCAAGAAGCTCGAGAGTAAATTGGCTGAGATGATCCAATTTGGTGAAGAAAACGATGTCATTATTCAGAAGATACATCGCTTCACGTTATCGATGATTCGCACGCGTGGCTTGCTCGAAGTGGTCCACGCTATTGACGAAGGATTACATGGCGATTTTGTAGTCCCGCAGGTAGCTTTACGCCTGTGGCATGACGCGACCCCGTCATCATTGCGGCCCTCTGCCGCCTTGCATCACTTGGGGGAGAGCTTGACTGAGCCGCAGTGTGGCTCAGTGGCTTTGATTGATGCTACCGAGTTGTTTGGTGATGCGGCTGCTGATTTACAGTCTTATGCCTATGTGCCGCTACGCACTGCAGGTGTAGCGTTTGGTTTGTTGGTAATGGCCAGCGAAGATGAGCGGCGCTTCTACGCTGAAATGGGCACCGTTTACTTAACCTGTATTGGTGATTTGATTGCGGCTAGCTTGCAGCGCGAGCTAGATGCGGCGTGACAGGTCTAGCAGTCGCACCTGTGCTTGATGCGACAGTCGCTATAGCTGAACCCAGTCAGAAATTATTACAGAGCTTTTTGCAGTATTTGCAATTTGAGCGGCGGCTCGCTACCCATACGGTCCTTAACTACGGACGCGATGTCAGCGCCTTGTTATCTCATGCCGCGACTCGCGCGCCAACCGATTTAAATAGCCATGATATTCGACGCTGTATCAGCCAGTTGCATGGTCGCGGCCTAGATGGTCGCTCGCTGGCACGCATGTTGTCGGCGTGGCGCGGGTTTTATCACTATTTATCTCGTGACCATGGCTGTCAGCACAATCCCTGTTTAGGCATTCGCGCGCCCAAGCGCGGTAAACGCTTGCCGCAGGCTTTGTCTCCCGATGAGACGCGACAACTGGTCGAAGTGCAAGCAGAGGATGCGTTGGCGATACGCGATCGAGCGATCTTGGAGTTATTTTATTCTTCAGGCTTGCGACTGGCAGAGTTGGCGAATTTAGCCCCAGCAGATGTGAATCATGCGGATGCCACGGTCAGAGTTACCGGTAAGGGAAATAAGACGCGGCTGGTGCCTGTAGGTCGTCAGGCCTTGGCGGCATTAACCACCTGGGACGCGCAGCGTGCCTTAGTGCCAGGCGTGGATGCGCAAGCTTTGTTTGTGACGCTCAAGGGTCGTCGCCTCGGACCGCGTGCGATTCAACTGCGGGTGGCGCGGCGTGGCATGCAACAATCGGTAGTCGGTCGTGTGCATCCGCATATGTTACGCCACTCGTTTGCCTCCCATGTGTTGCAGTCGAGTGGGGACTTGCGTGCAGTGCAAGATATGCTAGGGCACGCCAGTATTTCAACCACACAAGTCTATACGCAATTAGATTTCCAACATCTCGCAAAAACTTATGATGCAGCGCATCCGCGCGCTCGAAAGAAATCCGTATGAAACGCTTATACCTGCAGGCGGGGCGAGATAAATCCTTGCGCCGTCATCATCCATGGGTGTTTTCAGGGGGTGTGGCGCGGGTGGAGGGAGAGCCTGAACTGGGTGAGACGGTGACAATTTGCGCCGCTAATGGCGAGGTGTTAGCAACTGCAGCGTATAGCCCGCACTCTCAAATTCGCGCCCGTGTTTGGGCCTGGGGGGCGGTAGCGATTGACGCCGCTTTTATTGCAGAACGGATAGCACGGGCGGTGGCAGTGCGTGCGATTGCAGTGCCTAGTCGTATTACTCAAGCGGTCAGGTTGGTGCATGGGGAGTCAGATGGTTTGCCAGGAGTGATTGCTGATCGTTATGCCGATACGGTAGTCGTGCAATTATTGAGTGCAGGTGCTGAGCGCTGGCGGGGCGCGATTGCCGCGGCCTTGGCACAAGTGCCTGGCGTTGCGCGGGTGTTTGAGCGTTCGGATGCTGATGTGCGCGCGCTAGAAGGTTTGTCCTCGCAGATCGGATTGTTGATGGGGACTGCTTCCGGTGCGCCTGTTGTGGTGGAAGAGCATGGCTTGCAATATGCAATTGATATTGATGCCGGACACAAGACCGGGTTTTATCTCGATCAGCGGGACAACCGTTGGCGCTTGCGTGACTTAGCACGCGGTCAGACGGTCTTGGATTGTTTTTGTTATACCGGCGGTTTTGCGCGTAATGCCCGTGCGGGTGGTGCAGTGGCGGTTACCGCAGTCGATAGTTCTGCAGCAGCATTAGCCGTTGCCCAAGCGCAGGCTACACATGATCCGATTACAGCGCCTGCTATCGAGTGGTTAGAGGCAGATGTGTTTAAGACTTTACGTGGGTATCGTGATGCCAATCGTCAATTTGGGGTGATTGTGCTAGACCCACCAAAATTTGCACCAACGGCTGCCCATGCTGATAAAGCGGCACGGGCTTATAAGGATATTAATTTGTTGGCGTTTAAGTTGTTGGCGCCGGGCGGGGTGTTGATGACCTACTCCTGTTCGGGCGGTATTAGCCCAGACCTATTCCAAAAAATTGTCGCCGGTGCGGCCTTAGATGCGGGTGTCGATGCCTGCATGGAAGGTGGGCTGCATGCAGCTGCTGACCATCCGGTTGCGCTACAGTTTCCTGAAGGTCAATATCTCAAGGGTTTGTTGTGTCGGGTGCGGATGTAGGGTTTGTAGTAGAAGGATTGGGTGGCACGGGGTCGCAACCGCCCGCATGCCAGGGGTGACATTTCGCGAGGCGTTTCAGCGTTAACCACAGCCCGCGTAGCGTGCCGTGTTGGATGATGGCTTCTAGTGCATACGCCGAGCATGTCGGATAGAAGCGACAGTGCATACCAAAAAACGGCGAGAGCGCGAGGCGATAGCCTTGTATGAGTTTGATGCATAGTCGTTGGATCATGCGGGCTAGTATAACGCGCTCGGGTTGCGAGTATGTGGCCTTGACCTTGCGGACGGCAGCGAGGTTATAATAGACTGGCATCTGATGATAATCATCACGCTAGGGACTGCCCCGAAGCGGTAACCTTACAAATAAAAAATAAGCACTAAAAATAAACACCGGAAATTTAGAAAATATATAACGACTTAATTTTATTGATATTTAAATGCGCCTATTGAACCAACAAGACATTCGGACCGACCGCAGCGGTGGCTTTGCCACCCTCTGGCGGATCTTGTTGATTGGCGCATTATTGCTCAGCCAGTATGGCGCGCTCAGTCATGCCTTAGCGCACGCTAGTCGCGCTGCGACGCGCGGTGTCGAGCAACTGGAGGGCGCAAGCCCGGTTGAGGTCGTGCGCAGTGTGGTGGAGTCTACGACTACATCGCCCTTATCAGCACCTATCAACGATTGGTGTGCGTTCGATGGCCTGTGGCTACAAGCGCTGGCTGGCTTATGTGTGGCCTTGTTGGTGTTCCAGGCGGTGGTGCGCGTAGCGACCCAAAATGCACCACTGATTTTGTTGTGGCTGCCTCAAAGCCATTGTCATTACCGTAGTCGGGGACCTCCACCCCGCATCTGAAATTGCGGATCACAATTCGTAGCTAGCGCTTGCCAGTGGTCAGGCGCTTGCTGATTTCAGTATGCAATTGCGGTTGTTTATTCGTCGTATAGAGACGAATAGCGACCTATTTTGGAGATTAAAATGTTGATTAAACAATCATGGCTGCTGCTGATCGCAGGGCTATTGACTACCCTCAGTCATGCACAAGAGCGCTCGATGGGGGTGCTGAGTCCTCAGCAGTCTAGGGCGAATACCGATCCTGCGGTGTTACCCGAAGTGGTGGTCACGGGCAATCCGTTGGGCAGTGAGTTGTTTGAGTTGGCGACCCCGTCGGCAGTGTTAAGTGGTACTGCCTTACAACTGCAACGGCGCTCAACCCTAGGCGATACTTTGCAGAATTTACCGGGAATGAGTGCTACGGGTTTTGGTCCGAACGCGAGTCGGCCAGTGATTCGTGGGCTCGATGGCGACCGTACGCATATTTTGCAAAATGGTGCGGGGGTGATTGATGCCTCCGCTTTAAGTGCCGATCACGCCGTTGCCCTCGATCCATTAGTGATGGAGCGGGCAGAAGTCGTGCGTGGGCCGGCGGCTTTGTTCTATGGCGGTAACGCTGTTGGTGGCGTAGTGAACGTGATTGACAATCGTATTCCACAAGCAGCCAATCAGGGGTTTTCAGGTCGTTTTGAAGCGCGCTACGGTGGTCCCGAACAAGAGCAGGCGCATGCAGTGGTGCTTGAGGGCGGTAGTGTAGAGGATCAAGGTGCGCAGTGGGCGCTTCATGCCGACGCTTATACCCGGTCAGCGGATGACTTGCGGATTAAAAACTACGCGCGCTCAGCGCGCCTGCGTGCGGCTGATCCGCAAAGCACTGAAACTCAATATCGCTTAACGAATAGCGCGGCTGCGGGTGAGGGGGGGGCAGTCGGGGTGTCTAGGGTCTGGGGTAGTGGCTATGTCGGGCTATCAGTGGCACAGTTTAATTCGCGCTACGGCACGGTGGCGGAGCCCACAGTCACTATCGATATGCAAAGCAGCCGTTTTGATGTAGCCGGTGAGGCGCGCGAGTTGGGTGGATTAGTCTCGGCGCTCAAATGGAAGGCGAGTGCAACCAACTACAATCATCAAGAGCTCGATAGCGGCACAGTTGCGACAGTGTTCCGTAACAAGGGTCAGGAGTTGCAAGTCGAAGCACAGCATGCGCCGTGGCGAAATCTGAAAGGTGCGGTTGGTATGCAGGTTGCGCAAAACACTTTAACCGCCACTGGTGATGAGGCGTTTTTGCCCTCGACCCAAACCCAATCGCAAGCCTTGTTTCTGTTTGAGGAGCTCACTTTAGGCGCTTGGAAGTGGACGGCAGGTGTGCGCCAACAAAATAGCCGTATCAGCAGCGGTGGCGGTGGCGAGATTCCTTATGGCGAGACGAGTGCACGTTTTGATCCGGCCATGACGCGGCGTTTTAATGGGAATAGTGCAGCGCTAGGTGCGGTCTGGACACTACAGCCGGGGTGGGCTGTGGCCGTGAATGGTGCATACACTGAGCGCGCACCGTCCCAAACCGAGTTGTTTGCCAATGGCCCGCATGTAGCCACCGGGTACTACGAAGTAGGCAATAGCGCGTTTGGTGTCGAGCGCTCGCGTGCGATCGATATCGCCTTGCGACGTAAAACAGAGGCCTACAGTGCCAGTGTCAGTGTGTTTCAGAATCGCTTTGCGGGGTTTATTACCCAATACGCCAGTGGTAACACCCGCGGCACCGATGGTGAACTCAATCCGACAGCCAATGACAGCGGCGTGTCTTCTAATACGGGTGACGACATCCTGCCCGAGTCTGTGTATCGCGCGGTGCCGGCGCGGTTTCGTGGCGCTGAGTTAGAAGCGGGGTGGCGTGTGCCCTACTCGGGGGCGCAGATCGAGTTGCTGCCGCAGATCAGTTATGTCCAAGCCAGCGACTTGAGCACTGACGTGCCCTTGCCGCGGATTGCGCCATTACGTTATGGCATGGGTTTGAATTATCGGCTCGATCGTTTGGGTGGGCGGGTTGATATAACCCGAGTATCGGCTCAGCATCGATTGGCAGCCAGTGAGTTGGCCACTGATGGCTATACGATGTTGAATATGGCCTTAACCTATAAGCTGCCGGCACCAGGGGCGCGGCTCGAAGGTTTTGTGCGTGGCGTGAATTTGTTGAATGCGGAAGCACGTAATCACGCCTCTATGCTAAAAGATGTAGCACCTATGGGTGGGCGTAGCGTGCAGTTCGGGGTGCGTGGTCAGTTCTAGCGGCGCGTGAGAGCCTGAGCACCGTATAATATCCATCATAAAAATCAGCAGCTTGTAGAGTATAGGCAACCAAGCAGTATGAATCAACAGATGAAGCGTCAGAGTGCAGTTGGTGTTTCAGAGCAGACTACAGTGTGCGCCATGGGGTGTGGCGTAGCATTTTGTGCTGATTGTTGTAATGACTGATTTGAACAGCATGCAGTTTGGATATTCATCGACAGCGATGCGGCGGGTGCAGTGCGGCTTATTGTTGAGTATCGCCGCGCATATGGTGGTGCTGACCTTGGCACCGGGTTGGTCTGTGACGCATTCACCACCAGGGTCAGCCTTAGCAGTGGTATTGATGCCGCCGACATTAAAATCACCACCATCACCCCGAGCACTTCCTGCACCCACATTACCTTCATCGCCCCCATCATCTCTACCCCAACCATTACCAGTCAAAACGCCGTCGACATTGTCATCACCGTCATCACCACGGGTAATGCCAATGGCTAATCCGTCACTTGAAATACGTGCGGAGTCCAAGCTGGCTCTGGCAGTGACTGAATCGGCGGCTACGCCAAGCCATAGCGTACTGCCACCAGTCGCACGGGCCACCGCAGAGCCGCCGACAGTCGCAGCCTCACCCCCACTCAAGGCCGAAGCGGCGACACCGCCAGTATTTAATGCGGCATATTTGGGTAATACCGATGCGAAATATCCGTTGGCAGCGCGTCGTAATGGCGATGAGGGCAAGGTGATGTTGTTGGTCAAGGTCAGCGCTGAGGGTGTACCGGTGAAGGTCGACGTGTTTCAGAGTAGTGGGTTTCCAGCCTTAGACCGAGCCGCCTTAGACGCCGTGCGGGCTTGGCGTTTTGTGCCTGCACGTCAAAGTGGGAAAGCGGTAGAGGGTGAAGTGCGGGTGCCGGTTGTATTTCAATTGGGTGAGCGTGGCTAAGCCTATGTGACTTAGCCTGCCGTCAATACATTTGACTTGCGTCACAATCCACGGTTAGCATGCCCCCCATGAAATGGTTTTCGTATCGTCGCTCTGTTGTAGGCATGGCGCTATTGGCGTTCATGTTTGCCTTAGCCCACCCCTTGCTCGTACAAGCCCGACAGGCTTGGGACCCGTTGTTAGATGTTACTGTGTGTCGGGTCGTGGTATCTGATCAAAATGGTAGTGCTACAGCTAATTCAAGCCAAACGCCTACCGACACTCAGCCTGCATCGCTAACTGCTGGTCATTGTGCATGGTGCTTGACCAGTGTGGCAGTGCCACCTGTCGCGCCCATCTTGGTCAATGGACTGACTCTCGACCCTATTCCCGCACCATCGCCACCAGCATCGATTATTGTGCTGCGTGTGCATGCGGCCTTGCAGCCGCTCAATCCACGCGCCCCCCCGCGCGGCTAACCCGCTCTCCTCGGTTTGTGCCAGTTGCATGCGTGCTGGCTGGCGTGCCTATTACGGCACTACATTTTAATTAAATACTTGATTTAAAAGGATAAATATGAAATTTTTCCGAGTGATTCTATGGACGCTGGTTAGCGCTATTTTGCTTGTAATGGTGAGCGGTGTGCGGGCGGCTGAGATCAGCGTGAAAGACGTCTGGATTCGCGCCACTGTGCCGGGACAATCTGCTACAGGAGCATTTATGGCCTTAAGTAGTCATACCACGGTGCGCTTGGTTGGCGTTAGCAGCCCGATTGCCGGGCGTGCTGAAGTGCATCAGATGCGCTTGGAACAAGGCGTGATGAAGATGCAAGCCATCCCCGCCCTAGAAGTACCTGCAGGTCAGACTGTGCAGTTAGCACCAGGTGCTTATCACGTGATGTTGATGCGTTTGTCCAAGCCGGTAGAGGCAGGTGCGCAAATCCCCATGCAATTGACTTTTGAGTTGGCCAATCAAAAACGTCAAACCGTTGAGGTGACTGCAACAGTGCGAGCTTTGAACGCTCAGAGAGGTGGAGATCATGGGCAACATCACAATCATTAAACGAGCGTGGGCTAGTTTGCTGGGGATATTGGGTTGTTGGGGTGTGGTGCTGGATGCTACCGCCCAAACTGTAGAGTTTGCTGTATTACCCGAAGTCACGGTGACTGGCACCCGCGAGCAATCACAGATTAAACAGTCTGCGGTATCGGTGGGCGTGATTGGACAATCGTCCATTGAATTTACCCGTCCCTCACACCCTCAGCAGATTCTTGGCCAGATTCCCGGAGTTGCGATAGGTGTTACGAATGGCGAAGGGCATAACACAGCTATTCGCCAAGGGTTCTCAACCAGTCCGGTATATTTATTCCTAGAAGATGGGATACCCATTCGGGCAACAGGCAATTTTAATCATAACGCGCTCTACGAACTGAATTTACCCAGCGCAGGTGGCGTGGAGGTGATTCGCGGTATTGGTACCGCGCTCTATGGTTCTGATGCGATTGGCGGCACGATCAATGTGCTGACGAAAACACCGAGCGCGACTGCGCGCGCAGACGGTTCAGTGGAGATCGGGGGGCATGGGTTTGGTCGTGTGCTAGGCGGACTCGATAGCGGTCGCAGTGCGTTCGATGCCCTACGTGCGGACGTGAATATCACACACACCGATGGCTGGCGCGATCGCACGGCCTACGATAGGCAGAGCTTGAACCTGCGTTGGGATCGTGAGATTGACAGCCAGACCTTGTCGAAAACGATTTTAGGGTATACCAAAATTGATCAGCAAACAGGAGCTAACAGTGCCTTGCCCTATGTCGATTATATGAACAATCCAACTAAAAACTTACGGGCTGATGCGTATCGCAAAGTGGAGGCGCTACGCCTATCGACCGAGTGGATGCATGATATTGGAAATGGGCAGATGGTGACCCTGGTTCCGTATCTGCGTAATAACAAAATGGATTTAAATGGCTCGTACAACTTTAGTGGAGATGCCCGAGTCGAAGTTACTGAAGTCACATCGTATGGTTTAATGAGTAAGTATCGTAAAGACTTTAGTGATGCTTGGCGTACGCGAGTCATTGTCGGACTAGATCTCGATTACAGTCCAAGCACACGACTTGAAAATAAAATTGCGTTGACCACTTCAACCAGTAATGGTGCAACCAATTATGCTTGGACTGGCGCTTTGGGCGCGACAATTTATGACTACTCCACTGTTTATCAATCGGCGGCACCGTATACCCATCTCGAGGTCTCGCCACTGAGTAAATTAAGGGTCAGTCTGGGAGTGCGTTATGACACTATCCAATATACAAGCAACAATAATTTAGCGGCCGGATATGTGACTAGCGGTAGCTATTATTACTATACTCCAGCGAATGCAAGCGCTAGTTTCTCGCGCGCTAGTCCAAAGCTCGGGGTGACATATGCACTCAGTGCTGCAGATGATGTGCATGCCTCATATCATCAGGGTTTTCGTACGCCCTCAGAGAGTCAGTTATTTAGAGGGGGGCGGGCTACTACACAAGCAGAAGCCTTAGCGCTAGCCAATGCTGCAGCAGGGCTTAAGCCAATTACTGCTGACCAATATGAATTAGGTCTGCGTGGCCAGCGTCAGGCCTGGAATTATGAAGCGGTTGCTTATCAACTGACTAAAAAGAATGATCTGCTCAGTCAAAAAGATAGTACCGGCTACGCCGTACAAACTAATAATGGTGAAACTACCCATAGAGGCGTTGAGTTGGCCTTGGGCGCGCAATTCATGCCACAGTTTAGGACAGACCTTGCTGCATCCTATGCCAAACACAAATACGCGGAGTGGGTGACTTCAACGGTGAATTATTCGGGTAAAGAGATAGAGAGCGCGCCGCGTGTGTTGGGGAATCTACGTTTGAGCTGGAAGGCCGCATCAACAGCAATGGTGCAGCTTGAAATGGTCAAAGTGGGCGCTTATTTTATGGATCAACTCAATACCCAACGCTATAACGGCTATGCACTCTACAACCTACGGTCGACTGTGCAGTTGACTCGGGATCTGAGTATGAGTGCGCAGTTATTGAATCTGACTAATCAGCGCTACGCCGATAGCGCATCTGGCACGGGCACTGCCGCATTGTATGCGCCGGGCTTGCCACGTACCGCCTATGTTGGTCTGAATATGCGCTATTAACCACCAGCAACATCTTTGAGATATGCAGAGAGGTAAAATTGATGAAGCAGCAACAACTTGATGGATTACGCTACTGGTCTATAAGGTCATGGTCGGTAGTGCTGCGTGTGCTATGGCTATGGGTGGGCGCAGCGATAGCAACAGTCACAGCGATGCTAGTCAGCACCCCCGTAATGGCTGCGCAATCTGGGGATTTGACCGCACATCAAACGCATGCTGGCAGTAGTGGTCACGCCATGCGGGCGCGTCCTCAGCTCGCGATTAGCGCCGCGTTTGATCCGCAGGGTAGGCTGTGGGTGGTGGGTGTAAATACGCAAGGACAACTGACCTTGCGCCAAGCACCAGCAACTGATCCCCACGCGTTGAGCGCGCCACGTGTCATTGCGAATGGTGACGATGTCATTGCAGCCGAAGGTGAGAGTCGACCCAAGATTGCCTTTGGTCCGAATCAATGGGTAGTGATCAGCTACACGCGACCATTGGCTAAGCCCTACACGGGTGAGATTCGTATGCTGCATTCGAGCGATGGTGGACAACAGTTCTCAGCCCCATTGACAGTACATCAAGATCGGCAAGTGATAACCCATCGCTTTGAAAGTATCGCTTTTGATCGTGCTGGCACTTTGCATACGCTGTGGATTGACAAGCGTGATGCCGAGCAGCTACCCACACAACACGGCGTGAGCAAAGGCTATGTGGGTGCTGCGGTGTATCGCAACACCTCGGTCGATGGGGGGCGCACGTTTAGCACTGATCGTAAAGTGGCTGATCATAGTTGTGAGTGTTGCCGAATCGCGCTAGCAGAAGATCCACAAGGCGAGATGGTAGCAGTATGGCGGCAGATATTTGCACCACAAGAGCGTGATCATGGTTTCGTGCGCCTCACGCCCCATAGTGCTCCTGTCGTGCGCGCCACCGAGGATCACTGGGCGCTCGATGTTTGTCCGCATCACGGCCCAGCGCTAGCGCTACAAGCTGCAGGTGGGTATCACTTAGTCTGGTTTGCCGAACGTGCCGGCGTGGGCCGTGTACGATATGGGCGGTTAACTGCAGAGGGCAGGCCTAGCAGCAAGCCGATCGCCATACCAGATTCGGGTGCTGAACACGCAGATATTCAAAGTGCTGGGGATTCGGTAGTAATTTCATGGCGTAGCTTCGATGGTCAAAAAACGCTGTGGCAAGTCTGGGAGTCTAATGATGGTGGCAGGCAATTTACAGCGCGTACTCTAGGTAAGGCTACCGGGGATAATGACTATCCCTTGTTACTAAAACGAGGGGCAACTATTTTTGGTGTATGGCAAACCAATACGGGGATACGTGTTGAACAAATTACACAATAGTGCAGTATCGAATCAATGGTTCGCCAAAGCGACAATGAGGGTAATACACCTGCTGCACCAGCAGGTGATCCAGGTGAATAAGGTATTAGCGATAGTGTTGATGATTGGCAGCTCGAGCTTGCTGTGGGCGCGCCCCGCATTGACAGTTGAACGGTTTGATCGAAACACATGGCAGCGCCTGACACAACAAATCACAACGCCAACAGTCGTGGTATTTTCAGCGACCTATTGCACTCATTGTCCTGCAGTGATTGCTCAGCTTGCACGTAGTCGTGGTCAATGGTCCAGCAAGCAAGCCTATCAACTGATAGTCGTGGTGATGGATGGTGATTTACATCAGCCGATCAATACTACTGCAACATATCGTGAGGTGGATCGCTGGATGGTGTTTGATGGTGCGGAACAAGCATTGCGCTTTGGGGTTAATCGCGAGTGGCGTGGTCTAACGCCATATGTGGCTTTACTCGCACCGCGTCGTCCCCCACAATTTGTCACAGGCGCGCCAAGCGCAGAACAGTTACGACAAGCGTTGTATTCAGCACCTAGCGAATAACCACGATGGCTTTAGCGCCGCTGAGTGGCGTGATGCGTTGCGCCTGCTGTGTGGCCTCGTTTGCAGTAGCGTAGGGGCCCGCTTGCACCCGAAACAGACCGTCACTGGGATTGACATAGATGCTCAAGCGTGGCGTGTCGTTTTGTGATTGCAACCGACTCAAAAACGCTTCGGCATTATCGCGCGCACCAAACGCGCCGAGTTGTAAATAGTAAAGGCTGCTTGAGGCAACACTTACACTGGCAGTGCTGATGTTTGTGTTATCGACTGGGTTGCTGGGACTAGAGTTTAGACTGGTGGTGTTCGATGGTGGGCTAGAAGGAACCGCTGTGGTGTATTGTTGCGACCCTGGCAATATGCTCTCAACTTCAACCAGTCCACTACCGCTACTGGCGATGCCTAATTTATGGGCAGCGACATAGGATAAGTCGATAATCCGATTGTCAATAAACGGACCGCGATCATTGATGCGTACAATCACAGACTTACCGTTGCTGATATGGGTCACTTTGGCATAGCTGGGGATCGGCAGTATGGGGTGGGCTGCCGTCATAGCATACATGTCATAGCGTTCACCGGAAGCGGTAGGCTTGCCGTCGTAGCGGCGACCATACCAAGACGCAATGCCGCGCGTCCGATAGGGTGAGAGTTGGGTCATTGGGGTGAAACTCTGACCCATCACTACATAAGGTTTTTGAGTGCCCCGATGCAAGGGTTCAAGGCGTGGTGTGGCATCAGGAATACTGTCAAGATTAGTCGGCGGATTGGCGCCTGGACCATCGTTTAGATAATAGCCGCCGCCTTGAGTTGGCGGCGCTTTGGAGCCTACTGTTTTAGCAGACTGAACAACCACTTTAGGCGCACTGCCACAGGCTGAGAGTAAGCAGATCAAGATAAGCAACAGTAGCGCTAGCGGTAACTGACGGCTCACAGGCAGTCCTGGTCGCAGAGTTGAAGTCAAAAAAGCATCGTAGCGCATCGTTAGAGTAATGAGAGAAGATTAATAGTTGGGTAGACGTTTGTGTGAATGAATACTCATTAAAATCCCGAAACCTAAACAAATCGATACTAAAGAAGTACCACCATAGCTAATCAGCGGCAAGGGCACACCCACTACAGGGAGTATGCCAGAGACCATGCCCATGTTTACGAATACATAAGTGAAAAAAGTCATAGTAATCGCACCTGCAATTAGGCGATTAAATAAAGTGGTGGCCTCAGAGGTAATGACTAGCGCGCGCGCAATCAAAAATAAGAATAAGGTAATCAGTATCAGATTGACAAACAAACCAAACTCTTCTGCAAATACTGCAAATATAAAATCAGTGGTTCTCTCGGGAATAAAATCAAGATGGGTTTGGGTGCCATTCATCCAACCTTTACCCAGGATACCGCCAGAGCCCACGGCAATGGTCGATTGAATGGTATGGTAGCCGGAACCGAGTGGATCTTCTGAGGGATCTAACAAGGTGAGTATGCGTTGTTGTTGGTAATTGTGCATCTTAGACCACAAAAACGGTAGGCTGGCCACACCGCTAATAGCCAAGCCAGCGATGATGCGCCAAGACAATCCCGCAAGAAAGATCACATAGCAACCGCTAGCCATAATCAACAGGGCTGTGCCTAAATCGGGTTGGCGGGCAATGAGTAATACCGGGAATAATAAAATGAGGGCTGCAGTAATGTAATTGCGGGTATTGAGAGAGGCCTCGTGGCGATTGAAATACCAAGCCAGCATTAATGGCAAGGCAATTTTCATCAACTCAGAGGGCTGAATTCGAGTCACCCCGAGATGCAACCAACGACGCGCACCATTGACCACGTCACCAGCAACAGCCACACCCAATAGCAGGCCACAAGCGATCATAAACAAGGGCAAGGCCAGGCGCATTAAATAATGGGGCGGGATGTTGGCGAAGCCCCACATCACCGCAAATGCCACAGTCATATTCAGTAATTGACTCAATACCCGCATATAGTTGCCATTAGAAGCGCTAGTGAGAACGATAAGTCCGGTCGCCATCAACATGATTAAACCTATAATCAAACCGCGGTCTAAATGCCGAGCTAAGTATTGGAGGATGCGTTGAAATAGTGGTGGACTCATTCGTCAGTAGCCGGTTGTTTAGGTAACTTGCCGAGTAAATAATAATCGAGTACCAGACGCGCGATAGGGGCCGCTGCGCGTGCACCAAAGCCGGCATTCTCGACAATGACTGCCAGTGCGATTTTGGGTTTCTCAGTGGGAGCATAAGCAATAAACAAGGCATGATCACGATGACGCTCTGCGACCTGACTTTCGATATATTTTGAATCTTGCTTAATCGCGATCACTTGCGCTGTGCCAGTTTTGCCGGCGCTGCTATAAGGCGCATCGATAAAAGCGCGCGATCCAGTGCCTTCTTTGTTTACCGCAATCATCGCCTGTTTTACCGCTTCTAGATGTTCAGGCTTGAGTTGCAGATCGCGTGTCGGTGAAGGCTCAATCACCGTCTTTGCTTTTGTTTGTATGTTCTCGACATGATTGACAATGTGCGGTTTAAAGGCAATCCCATTATTTGCTAGCGTGGCCGTGGCAACAGCGAGTTGTAATGGTGTGTAACTGTTATAGCCCTGACCGATACCGACACTGATGGTCTCGCCGGGAAACCATTTTTGTTTAAAGCGACGCTGCTTCCATTCGCTAGAAGGCAGAATACCCGAGGCCTCGCCTTTGAGATCAATACCAGTCTTGCTGCCAAAACCAAACAGCGTCATAAAGTTTGCAATGGCATCAATGCCGAGGTCATTGGCCAGCATGTAGTAATAAGTATCGCAAGATACAACGAGTGACTGAAATAGATTCACAGCGCCGTGGCCACCTTCCTTGTCATCACGGAAGCGATGGCCACCAAACATAAAGTATCCAGGATCACTAATCGCTTGCTGGGGTGTACGTTTGCCGTAAAACAGTCCAGCTAGGGCCATGAAGGGTTTAAACGTTGAGCCTGGTGGATAAGTGCCTGCGAGCGCACGGTTTAGCAATGGTTTATTGATAGAAGTGTTGAGCTCTGTCCAACTTTGCGGATCGATATTGTCGACAAATAAATTGGGATCGAAGCCTGGCTTGCTGACAAAAGCCAGTACGCCGCCGGTGGCAGGGTCAATTGCAACCAGTGCGCCGCGACGATCACCAAAGGCATTGTAGGCTACTTCTTGTAAGCGGGCATCGAGGTGAAGTGTGAGATTGTTGCCAGAAATGGGTGCGCTGCGCGAAAGCGTGCGAACGGCGCGTCCACCAGAGTCGACTTCAACTTCTTCAACGCCAGTCGTACCGTGTAAATACTGTTCATAACTTTGCTCTAGTCCTGCTTTGCCAATGTAATCACTGCCACGGTAGTTGGCGAGACGTCCATCGTCGGATAGTTGCTCGATCTCGCGGGTATTGATTCGACCGATATGACCGATGACATGAGAGAACATATCGCCTTGCGGATATTGTCGAAACAGCCGTGCCTTGGCTTCAACTCCAGGCAGTCGATAACGATTTGCTGCAAAGCGAGCAATTTCGTCATCAGTGAGCCGGTTGCGAATCGGTAGGCTCTCGAACCGTTTGCTCTCGCCTAATAATTTTTTAAAGCGGCGGCGATCGCGCGGCGTAATTTCAACAATGGCGGCTAATGCATTGATAGTACTTTCTAAATCTTCAACTTTGTTGGGCGTGATCTCTAGGGTATAGGCGGAATAATTATGCGCCAGCATAATGCCGTTGCGATCAACAATCACACCGCGGTGCGGGGCGATAGGCAATACCGAGATGCGATTTGATTCAGCGAGTGTGGTGTAATGTTCCTTTTGGAAGATTTGTAAATAAATAAAGCGAATGATGAGCAGGCAAAACAGCGAGAGTATAAAAATGCTTAATATGCCTAGACGATATCGAAAGCGCTGTAGCTCTTGCTCAGCGTCCCGAATTTCAACCCCAGCGTTGATGAATTGCTTAGGCACGGCTTGGGTCTGAGCGTGGACGCTGTGGTATTTTGAGAATAAAGCCGATCACTGGCCATAAGGCAACGCCAACTAAGGTGCTTAAAAAATAGCTATAGCCAGGGTAAGAGGCGTCTGCGAGCGCGCGTACCAATAGCACTACGCAATTAGTGAGCAGTAGTAGGGGTGCGATATGTAGCAACTGTGCTGGTATTTGAAAGTTTTGAATGCGCCGATGTACGGCGATACCCGCATAGACCAGAATCACATAGGCCAAGGCGTGTTGTCCGAATAAACTGCCGTTGGCAATGTCCATCATCAAGCCTAAGCACCAAGCTAATATAAAACTCATTTTGCGTGGTGCTTCAATGCTCCAATACAACACCAGGAGTGCAACAAAATCAGGTAACAACCAATTGATCCAATTGGGCCAAGGCATTAAGTTTAAGGTCAGTGCTATGAATAGGGTGAGCAAGATAAAACCAGATTTAGCAGGTAATAATAGCTCTTGTGGGGCCATGGTTTGGGATGAAATCATGCGCCGCCCTTTTTCTTTTTCGGATTGCTAGGTGTTGGAGTTGTGGGTCGCTCAGGAACGCTAGGTAGAGGACCCAATACCAAAACCTGAATATCAGTGTTGACCCCTGCTAAGGGTTTGCAGTCAACCGTGGCAAAGAGAGCGGCGCTATTGCGCTCGACATTCATCACTTCGGCCACTGGTATACCTTGTGGATAAATACCATCGATACCCGAGGTCACCAGTCGATCGCCTTTTTGAAAGTCACTCGCCAGTGGCACAAAGCGCAGTTCAAGCCGACTATCATCCCCGGTGCCTGCAATCACTGCCCGCGCCCCGGTACGGACATTGAGTACCGGCACGAGGTGACCTTTATCCGTGATCAGCGTGACCTCTGATAACCACGGGTAGGTTTGGCTGATCTGACCGATGACGCCTAAATGATCCACCACGGGTCGGCCTGCAACAATATCTTGTTGCAGGCCTTTGTCGATCATGACTTTGCGCGAAAACGGGTCGCGCGCTGCGTAGAGGATTTCTGCAACAACAGACGGGATAGGAGACTTTTCTCGCGCGTCCACTAAAGCCCGTAGATGCACATTTTCGATGCGTAGTGCTTCAGCTTCTTGTGCGGCATTGGCGAGAATCAGATTCTGTGCGCTGAGATATAAATTATTTTTGCGCAGTGAGGTCTGCGAAATAAACAAATCGCTAAAGTAAGTCCAAACTTGCTTGGGTGTAGTGGCGAGCTGTTGCAACGGATAGACCGCAACGCTACTGACTTGGCGTATCAGACTTAAATAATTAAAGCGAGCGTCTGCAACCAGTAGCGCAATCGATAGCGTGACAAAAATGATCAAGCGCGTGAGCGCAGAAGGCCCAGTGCGAAACAGTGGTGGTGGCGTGCGCTCCATAGGGCATTACGGCAATTAGCCGCAGGCAAGCGGATCGAAAATGGGATTACTCGTTGGCGAAAATGCCACCGAGGCTCTCGAGTTTTTCAAGTGCTTTACCGGAACCGCGCACTACGCAAGTCAATGGGTCTTCAGCAATGGTCACTGGCAGACCGGTCTCTTCCATTAGCAAGCGGTCGATGTCACGCAGCAAGGCGCCACCACCAGCTAAGACCATACCTTTTTCAGCGATATCAGCAGCTAGTTCTGGTGGGGTTTGTTCGAGTGCCGACTTGACGGCTGAGACAATACTATTGAGCGGATCGGTCAGCGCTTCCAAAATTTCATTGCTGGAAATTGTGAAGCTGCGCGGAATACCTTCGGCAAGATTGCGGCCTTTGACTTCTTTTTCACGCACTTCCGACCCCGGAAATGCAGAGCCAATTTCTTTTTTAATGTTCTCAGCAGTAGTCTCGCCGATTAACATACCGTAGTTGCGGCGAATGTAATTAATGATGGCTTCATCAAACTTATCACCACCAACCCGCACCGAACCTTTGTAGACCAGGCCACCTAGCGCAATCACCCCCACTTCGGTTGTGCCGCCACCAATGTCAACCACCATGGAGCCAGTGGCTTCACCAACGGGGAGGTCAGCGCCAATGGCTGCTGCCATGGGTTCTTCAATGAGGTACACGCGAGAGGCGCCGGCGCCGATCGCCGCATCACGAATAGCACGGCGTTCGACTTGGGTTGAGCCGCATGGCACGCAAATGATGATGCGTGGCGAGGGAGAGAAGAATTTACTTTGATGCACACGCTTAATAAATTGCTTGATCATTTGTTCGGTAATGATGAAGTCAGCAATAACACCATCTTTCATCGGCCGAATCGCGGTGATATTGCCGGGGGTACGACCGAGCATCTGTTTTGCGGCTAGGCCGACTTCTTGAATGACTTTTTTGCCATTGGAGCCGCCTTCTTGACGGATCGCGACTACGGAAGGTTCGTTAAGAACGATACCTTTGCCACGTGCATAAATGAGGGTGTTAGCGGTGCCTAGGTCGATCGCTAGGTCGTCGTTAAAATAGCTGCTTAAGAAACCAAACATAAGGACTTTCTGGTATTTTTAATTCGAATAGGGTTTGTGAGTCGGGATTTTGCCCAATTGTGATGTGAAGGGGCGTGCCCTTATGATACCCTATCCAGTCCTTGTTTTTAACGGTTTTTGTCGCTCCATTATGGCTTTAACTCTAGATGATGTTCGCCGTGCCGCCCATTTGGCGCGAATTGCAGTCAGTGATACCGAGGCTAGCGCCGCGTTGGCTCAATTGACCCAGGTGTTTGGGATGATTGAGCAAATGCAGGCGGTGGACGTGTCGAATATTGCCCCAATGTCGCATGCCCAAGATTTGGTCTTGCGCTTGCGCCAGGATGTGGTGACAGAAACCGATCAACGTCAGGCCAATCAAGCCGTTGCCCCCGAGGTCGAACATGGTCTTTATTTGGTGCCTAAGGTGATTGAGTGATCTCACCAAGACTCCCGGCATTACGCCTACGTCAATCTTTCTCGACGGTAACTGCCCTAGCGTGTTTACTGAACTAATATGACTTATCAAACCCTGCAAAGTTTAGCCCAAAATCTCGCCAAGGGCACCTGCTCAAGCGTCGAGATAACCCAAGATTATTTGAATAAAATCAATGAGTTAAATCTGTCCCTGAACTGCTTTATTAGCGTTGATCCGGCGCGTAGTTTGGCGCAAGCCGCGCAGGCTGACCAGCGCCGTGCCCGAGGTGAGGCTGGCCCGCTGACCGGAATTCCTTTGGCGCACAAAGATATTTTCTGCGCAAAAGACTGGCTGACTACCTGTGGCTCTAAGATGTTGAGCAATTTTGTCTCTCCCTACGACGCCCATGTAGTCGAGTCGCTCAACGCTGCCGGTATGGTGACCTTGGGTAAAACCAATATGGATGAATTCGCCATGGGGTCATCGAATGAGACTTCATTTTTTGGTGTGGTACATAACCCCTGGGATTTAAACCGGGTGCCTGGTGGTAGTTCGGGAGGGTCGGCTGCTGCAGTCGCCGCTGGGCTTGCACCAGTGGCCACCGGAACGGACACGGGTGGGTCGATCCGTCAGCCGGCCGCACTCACTGGCATTTGCGGTTTGAAGCCAACATACGGCACGGTTTCGCGCTACGGCATGATTGCGTTTGCATCTAGTTTGGATCAGGCTGGCCCGATGGCGCATACCGCAGCCGATTTGGCGTTGTTACTGAATGCGATGGTCGGTTTTGATGGGCGTGACTCTACGAGTCTTGAGCGCCCGTACACCGATTATACTGGACAGTTGACGCAACCACTGAAAGGCTTGCGGATTGGTCTGCCCAAAGAGTTTTTGGCAGCAGGGCTTGCGCCTGAGGTCGAGCAAGCAGTTGCCGCTGCGATCGCCCAATATCAACAACTTGGTGCAACCATTGTTGATGTGACTTTGCCAAATATGGGCTTATCGGTTCCGGTCTATTATGTATTAGCACCGGCTGAGGCCTCGAGTAATTTGTCGCGTTATGACGGTGTGCGTTATGGCCATCGCGCTGCTGAATACGTCGACTTAATGGACATGTATAAGCGGAGTCGTGCCGAGGGTTTTGGTGCCGAGGTGAAGCGTCGGATTTTGATTGGCACCTATGTGCTGTCCCATGGTTATTATGATGCGTATTACATTCGCGCGCAGAAATTGCGCCGCTTGATTGCCCAAGATTTTGTAGCGGCATTTGCACTTTGCGATGTGATTATGGGACCGACCAGCCCAACCACCGCATTCAAACTCGGTGAGAAAAGCGCAGATCCCTTACAAATGTATTTGTCCGATATTTATACGATTGGTGTGAATTTAGCAGGCTTGCCCGGGATGTCTATCCCTTGTGGATTTGATGGCCAAGGGCTACCAGTGGGCTTGCAGATTATTGGCAATTATTTTGATGAAGCACGTATGCTGAATGTAGCGCATCAATTGCAACAAGTGTCGGATTGGCATCTACGGGCGCCCACCGCAGGAGTGCGATCATGAAATGGGAAGTGGTGATTGGGCTCGAGACCCATGCGCAATTATCGACCGTCTCTAAGATTTTCTCTGGCGCTTCAACTGCATTTGGCGCGGCTGCCAACTGCCAAGCTTGTGCTGTTGATATTGCATTGCCAGGGGTGTTGCCGGTATTGAATACGGGTGCAGTAGAGCGCGCGATTCGCTTTGGCTTGGCAGTAGGTGGAGAGGTGAGTCCATATTCGGTGTTTGCTCGCAAGAATTATTTTTATCCGGACTTACCCAAAGGCTATCAAATCAGTCAGTTTGAGTTGCCGATTGTGGTTGGTGGAAACTTAACCATTACCGTGGGCGAACAGGATAAAACCATTCGCCTCACGCGAGCTCATCTCGAGGAAGATGCCGGCAAGTCTTTGCATGAAGAGTTTCGCGATCGCACCGGCATTGATTTAAATCGCGCCGGTACGCCTTTACTGGAGATTGTGTCGGAGCCGGATATGCGTTCAGCGGCTGAGGCCGTGGCCTATGCGCGTACTTTGCATAGTCTGGTGCGATGGATTGATGTGTGTGACGGCAATATGCAAGAGGGTTCGTTCCGTTGCGATGCCAATGTCTCTGTGCGACCCATGGGCTCAACCGTGTTGGGTACGCGGCGGGAAATTAAAAACCTCAATAGTTTTCGCTTTTTGCAGCAGGCGATTGACTACGAAGTGCAATGGCAAATTGGTGAGCTGGAAGATGGTCGATCGATTCAGCAAGCAACGGTATTGTTTGATCCTGCGAGCGGTGAGACGCGGATGATGCGCACTAAAGAGGACGCCCATGATTACCGCTACTTCCCTGATCCTGATTTACTGCCGTTGGCGGTGAGTCCTGAGCGGTTAGCCGCAGTGCGCGCACAAATGCCCCTGCTGCCTACAGAGCGTCGTCAAGTATTGGTCGATACGTACGGCTTAACGGTCTATGATGCAGATCAACTCACGGCAAGCCGCGAGTTGGCAGAATACTTTGATCGCGCTGCCGCCGGTGCAACTGAGCAAGTTGGCAAGCTGTGTGCAAATTGGATTTGCGGTGCATTGAGTGCGAGTCTAAACGAGGCGGGTCTCGACATTACGCAAAGCAGAGTAAGCGCCCAACAACTGCGCGGTTTAGTGGACCGCGTGCTAGATCAGACCTTGTCGAATAAAATGGCGAAGTTGGTATTTGATGCGATGTGGTTGGGTGAAGGTGATGCGGATCAAATTATTGCCGCTAAAGGCTTAAAACAAATTTCCGATAGTGGAGAGTTGGCACGAGTGATCGATGAGATCTTGGCGGCGCAACCGCAGCTGGTTGCGGATTTTAAGTCAGGCAAAGAAAAAGCGTTTAATGCATTGGTGGGTCAGGTGATGCGAGCCACCCGTGGCAGTGCCAACCCACAGCAAGTCAATGATATCTTGCGTAGCAAACTAGCGGTCTAGATCAGCAAGACCGCTAGCGCCTGTGCGCTAACCACTAACCATTACCACTTACTGCTTACTGCAATGGCACTGCCATCCCGGTTGCCAGTGGCGTGCGATCCACATTCAAGCACATCGAGACCAGGGTGTAGAAACCATTGGCGGCGATGATGTCCATTACACCACGTTCACTAAAACGCTCCACGGCACGTTGATAAGTGGCATCAGTCACACCATGGGTGTGATGTAATTGAGTTGAAAAATCATAAATAATGGCCTCGTCAGCATCTAGAGTGGCGGGGCGCTCATGTCGTGCGATAGCGTCTGCCACAGCAGGATCAAGACCAGCATCCAGCGCGAGCTTAAGATGCGATACCCATTCGTATTGGGAGGTCCAGAAGCGTGCGGTAATCAAGATCGCTAACTCATTGAGTTTTGGTGGAAGTGAGCTTCTAAAGCGAATTTCAGCACCTAGCTTTTGTATGATGTCACCTACACCTGGGCTACGTAACCAAATATTGAATGGGCCACCTAAGGGGCCAGGTCGCGCAGCCCCAGAGTTTTGAACATTGGCCCGTGGACCGGATCGAATCGCTGCCGCGAGTGTTTGTTGTTCTGGTGTGAGTTGATCGGTGGGAATTAATTTAAAACGTCGCTGATCGCTAGTGCTATCGGACATGGCGCGGTCCTCCAAAATGATTGATGAGTATTATGAGTATTGCTCTTGACGTTCTGGGAGGTTGGTGTCAGTTGGTGAAATTAGGTGCTAGAGACGCCATAGCGTTGACGATATGCCGCCACTGCAGCGAGCTCTTTGTTCAAGCTGGGATCATGACCTAGAAAATCAATTAAATCATCGAGGTTGGCAATACTGATAACCGGTATTGCATAGAGCTGACTGACCTCTTGTGTGGCGGAGAGCTCACCGGTGCCACGTTCCATGCGATCAAGTGCGATGAGCACGCCAGCGGGTGTGGCTTGTGCGCCACGAATAATCTCTACAGACTCGCGCACCGAGGTGCCAGCAGAGATCACATCATCCACAATCAGCGCGCGCCCTTGGAGTGTGGCGCCTACCGTATTTCCGCCCTCGCCATGATCTTTAACTTCTTTGCGATTGTAGCTAAAAGGCACGTTGCGACCCATCTCGGCAAGTGCGACTGCGACTGCGGCAACCAGCGGAATGCCTTTATAAGCGGGGCCAAATAATAGGTCGAAGGGCGTGCCTGCTGCAACGATAGCTTTGGCGTAGAATTGGGCTAGTTGGCGTAGACTCTCACCATCGCAGAATAAACCAGCGTTAAAGAAGTATGGTGAGAGACGTCCAGCTTTGGTTTTAAATTCACCAAATAGTAGGACTTTTGTTGCAATTGCAAAACGAATAAAGTCAAGACGAAAAGAACTGGGCATAGTGATATCTCAAAGATGGATGTAGGAATGTATTCATTGATTAAGGTAGTAATAAGGTGGTAAAGAATTATGTAGTAAGGAAGTATGTAGTAATGCAGTATGTAGTAATGCAGTATGTATTGCTGCAGTCACGTAGTATTGTAGTGAATGATCAGCCGCACATTAAACGATCTTTGTGTAGAACACAAATTGCGCTACTCGGGCGTCTTGTTAAAATACAAACTCAATCATCTATGTAACAGCTTAAATAGACGCTTATTAAACAGATACTACGGATTGCAATGAAAATTATAACCTTGAATTTAAATGGAATACGCTCGGCAGTACGTAAAGGCTTTTTGGACTGGTTAGCGCTACAGCATGCGGACGTGATTTGCTTGCAGGAAATCAAGGCGCAAGCCGCAGATATGACCGAAGAGTTGCTCTCACCCTTGGGCTATCACGGACATTTTCAATACGCTCAGAAAAAAGGCTATAGCGGCGTGGGTATTTATTCCAAACGACCGCCAGATCGAGTGGTTAAACGTATGGCAGTGCCAGAGTTTGATGATGAGGGTCGCTATGTGTGTGCTGATTTTGGTCGGCTAAGCGTAATCTCTGTGTACTTGCCATCGGGTTCTAGTGGCGAGGAGCGACAGGCCGCGAAGTATCGTTTCTTAGATTCATTTTATCCATTACTCAAACGCTTGCGTAAAAGTGGTCGTGAGGTCGTTCTGTGCGGTGATTTAAATATTGCACATCGAGAAATTGATTTAAAAAACTGGAAGGGTAATCGTAAAAATTCGGGCTTCTTACCAGAGGAGCGTGAGTGGTTGAGTCGGGTATTTGATGAATTGGGTTGGGTGGATGTGTATCGCCACTTAGAACCAGATACCGAGTCGTATACCTGGTGGTCTAATCGTGGTCAAGCGTGGGCAAAGAATGTGGGATGGCGGCTAGACTATCAAATTGCCACGCCAACATTGGCAATACTTGCACAGCGTGCTCATGTTTATAAGGAGGAGCGCTTCTCAGACCATGCGCCATTAATTATTGAGTATGCGGATTTGGCAACTGCATGAGTCAAGCACTCACATGGCGCGAGCTAGTTCTGACCCTATGTAGTCGACGTATGGTGTTGGCTTTGCTGATGGGCTTTGCCTCGGGCTTGCCCCTGTTGCTGACGGGATCGGTGCTGCAAGCGTGGTTGCGTGAAGGCGGTGTTGATTTAACCCATATCGGATTGTTTGCATTGATTGGCTTGCCCTATACCTTAAAATTTTTGTGGGCACCGTTATTAGATCGTTATCAAATATTAGGTTTGGGACGGCGTCGTGGGTGGTTAATCGTAGCGCAATGTGTGATTGCAGCTGGGTTGTTGGTGTTGAGTATGAATGCGCCGAATACAGGACAACTCTTGGGTGTGATGGGCGCAAGTTTTTTAGTGACGTTTTTTTCTGCAACCCAAGATATTGTAGTCGATGCCTATCGGCGCGAGAGCTTGGCTGAAACTGAGCTGGGTCTGGGCTCAGCCTTATATGTCAATGGTTATCGATTGGGGATGTTGCTCGCTGGCGGTGGTGGTTTGATTTTGGCCGACTGGTTGTCGTTTCCGGTGATGTATCGCGGTATGGGCTTATGTATGTTGGCCTGTGTGGTGGTGACTTGGTATGCACCAGAGCCGCTAGTGCCCAGTGGTGCGCCACAGACTTTGCGCGCAGCTGTGGTAGAGCCGTTTCTAGATTATTTTGCACGACCTGGCGCATGGTTAATGTTGGCTTTTATTCTGCTCTATAAATTGGGCGACACCATGGCTGCGGCTATGACCACACCGTTTTATTTGGATTTAGGTTTTAGTAAAACGGAAATTGGTAGCGTTGTGAAACTGTTCGGATTTTGGGCGACGCTAGCAGGTGGCACATTGGGGGGCATTTGGATATTGCGCGTTGGCGTGGCGCGTGCATTGATTTGGTTTGGACTCGCGCAAATGCTCTCGACTTTAGGATTTGTGTTGCTCTCACAATTTCCGTATCAAATCGCGCTATTAGCACTGGTCGTGACTGTAGAGAATGTGACCGCTGGTATGGGCACTACGGTCTTTGTAGGGTTTATGGCCGCTTTAACGGACAGGCGATTTACTGCCACTCAATATGCGTTGCTGTCCAGTCTAATGGGTGTGCCCAGAGTCTTGTTATCGGCGCCTACCGGTTGGTTTGCTGAGGTCTTAGGCTGGCCGCTATTTTTCTTGAGTTGTGCGCTATTGGCAGTGCCGGGTTTGTTACTATTAAAGTGGGTCTTGCCCTTGTCAGGAACCGAACAACCCCAGGATCAACCGCCGAAGTGATAGACCGCAAGCTCACCATAGAAATTAGGCCAGAGCCTAACGGTCTCGCCATTAGTGAGGACAGTGCGCGCTAAGATATGAATGTTGCGTGCAGCACAGAAGGCTTCAAAATCAGCAATCGTGCAGTGGTGAATATTGGGTGTGTCGTACCAAGCATACGGAAGGTTTTGTGATACCGGCATACCGCCGCTTAATACTTGTAGGCGATTCTTCCAGTAGCCGAAATTCGGAAATGTAATAATCCCTGCGCGACCGACCCGCAACATCTCTTGCATAATGCGCTCACTATTGCGCATAGCTTGTAGGGTTTGGGATAGCACGACATAGTCAAAAGAGTGATCTGCAAACTCGGCTAAACCTTGCTCTAAATCACTTTGAATCACGTTGATGCCATTATTGACGCAAGCCAATACATTGTGATCGTCAATTTCTACACCATAGCCAGTGACATTGCGCGTTGATTGCAAGTAATGCAACAAGGTGCCATCACCACAACCTAAGTCAAGGACGTGGGTGTCTCGCGTAATCCATTGCGCAATTGCTGCAAAGTCAGCACGTTGGGTCGGCACGTTGATGATCATGGCTTGAGCTCGCTTTCAATCCGTGCAAAGTAGCGACTGACTAATTGATGGTAGCGGGAGTCGGTTAATAGAAAGGCATCGTGACCATGGGGCGCGTCAATTTCAGCGTAGCTCACGCGCGATCGATTATCGATTAAGGCGCGCACGATTTCGCGTGAGCGTGCTGGAGCGAAGCGCCAATCGGTAGTAAATGAGATGACTAATACGGCCGCCTCTACGCTCGCCATGGCTTGGGTCAGGTTGTCACCATGCGCATGTGCTGGGTCGAAGTAATCAAGGGCTTTTGTAATGCGCAGATAGGTGTTGGCATCAAAGTAATCGGCGAATTTATCGCCCTGATGACGTAGATAAGATTCAATTTCGAATTCACTGGCAAAAGTGTATTTGGGATCGCCTTGCTTGAGTTGACGGCCAAATTTATGCGCCATTTCGTCATCTGAGAGGTAAGTGATGTGACCAACCATACGGGCAACTCGCAAACCGCGTTTGGGTGCGCTGCTGTGCTGTTGATAGTCACCGTCGTGGAAATCCGGGTCTGTCATGATGGCTTGTCGTGCCACCTCGTTGAAAGCAATGTTCTGGGCAGATAAATTGGGTGCACAGGCGATGACAATGCTATGGCGGAGCCGGCTAGGGTAGCGGATAGACCATGCCAAGGCCTGCATCGCACCTAGGCTACCCCCCATGACTGCAGCGAATTGTTGAATACCGATGGCATCAGCCAGACGCGCTTGGGCATCGACCCAGTCCTCCACAGTGATCATGGGGAAGTGACCGCCCCAGGGCTGTTCGGTCTGTGGATTGATACTGAGGGGGCCAGTCGAGCCATGACAGCCGCCTAGATTATTAATACAAATCACAAAGAAGCGATCGGTATCCAGCGGTTTGCCAGGTCCAATCATATTGTCCCACCAGCCGATGTTATGGGGTTGATCAGCGTAGATGCCAGCGACATGATGCGAGGCATTCAGTGCATGACAGACCAAGACTGCGTTCGAGGCGTTGGCGTTTAAAGTGCCATAGGTTTCGTAGGCCAGCGTATATTCATTCAATATCGTACCGCATTGCAGGGGCAGGGCTTGCTTAAAATCCATGCTACGCGGCATTACAATGCCTATCGATGAGGGTGTAGTGGTCGACATCATAGGGTGATGGCTTGGATGAGTGGGTGCAAGTTCATGATCAATAGTGGTGCAACGATTTGGCGATACCTTTTACAAATGTGAATACTGCTTTTACGCATGTCTATATTGCTTTGACAGTCGTCATTAATAGTCGTAATTGAAGGTCGTAAAAATACAAAAACCCCGAAGCTTGCGCACCGGGGTTTGGAGAATACAATGGTCTCTTTAGCCGGATTTATTAGGCGCCCGCAAGCTGATCGCAAATCGGCGCCACTACACTGATTTAATTTAAGCGACTACCTTACCCGTGCCTTAGTCGCTTGTCAACGGGCGCTTGGATGAGCGGCGTGTGTTTAGTGGTTAATCTGTTCGAGTAATTGGTGCAATTGCTGCGGATCGCTAGTGAGTAGCATTTGTTGGGCTAGGGGCGTTGCCGTTTGAATATCGGTGTGCAGGATGCGTTGCTTAATCTCGGGCAATTGCGTGGCGTGCATGGAGAACTCGCGTAGCCCCAAGCCCAGGAGTAGCCGAGTTAAGCGCACGTCGCCGGCCATTTCGCCACAAATACTGAAGGGTGTGCCAGTGTTTGTCGCATGTTTGAATATATGGGCTAACACAAAGAGCACTGCAGGATGCAGTGGATCGTATAGGTGGGCAACTGCGTTATCGGTGCGGTTTATCGCCAGCAGATATTGCAATAAGTCATTGGTGCCCACGGACAGAAAGTCAAAGCGTTTGGTGAATAAATCGAGAGCTAGTGCGGCAGCTGGGATTTCCACCATTGCGCCAATCGGCACTGCCGGGTTAAAAGCGAGGCCGTCCGCCACTAAGCTGGCTTTGGCTTGGGCTATTAAACTCAGGGTTTGGTCAATTTCCGAGGCGCTCATCAGCATGGGTATCAGAATCTTTAACTGCCCATACGGTGATGCTCGGTAGAGTGCGCGTAATTGAATCAAAAATCGTTTGGGCTCGGATAAGCACAGACGAATGGCCCGCAGACCTAGGGCGGGGTTAGCAGAAGTGCGTAGTTGCTCGGCAATGGTTTTATCGGCCCCTAAATCATAGGTGCGTATCGTCACCGGGTAGTGTGGACTGGCGGTGAGTGCTTGGCGATAGGCCTCAAATTGTTCTTCTTCGTCAGGTAGTTCGCGGCGATTGAGAAATAAAAACTCGCTACGAAACAATCCAATACCCGTTGCCCCTTGAGCGAGGGCGCCAGCCACATCGCTGGGGCGTTCGATATTGGCGTGCAGGCGTATTGCCTGACCATCGATGGATTGTGCTGGGATATCGCGTAGGGTCGCGAGTTGTTGCCGTGTTAAGCGTTGTTGCGCTTGCCTTTGTGTGTATTCAGCCAGAACTTGCGGGTCGGGGTCTATGATTAATACCCCGTGGTTACCATCAACAATAACGAGATCATCTTGTTGCAGCCAGAGCAAAGCATGGTGGAGGGCAACCACGCAGGGGATATTTAGGCTGCGGGCGACGATCGCGCTGTGCGAGGTCGCGCCCCCTAAGTCGGTGACAAAGCTACTAAAGCCATGGGCGTTGAGGTCAATGACCTCGGCCGGAGATAAGTCATGGGCAATTAAGATCCGCAATTCACCCGTATGAGCGGTGGGGAGTTGCGAGAGCTTGGCTTGCCCGAGTAAGACCCGCATCAAGCGCTGGGAAGTCTGTAAGATGTCGTTGCGCCGCTCCCGCAGATAGGCGTCGCTGATGGTGTTGAATTGCTGGGTAATGGCTGCCGTTTGGGTATGCAGCGCCCATTCCGCATTGCACAGTAGTGTTGTAATTTGTGCAATTGGCGCATCCTTGAGCGGTGCATCATTCAGGATCATCAGATGCACACCGATGAGGGCGGATAGCTCGCTAGGTGCTTCGGTATGGAGGCGCTGGTGTAGTGTTTCTAATTCCTGTCTCACCGCAGCGTGTGCTTGGTTAAAGCGCGCGCACTCAGCGTCAACTTGTTCTGGAGTGATGCGGTAGTGCGGGATACTGAGCAGGCTAGGGTGATGCAGGTGGGCGCGACCAATCATGACCCCGTTACCGGCGCCAATGCCGTGAAGGCTGAGACTCATGTAGCGCTCCCCAAGGTTAGTCGCTCTCTCCGAACCGCTCGGCTACTAAAGTCACTAGCGCTTGTAAGGCGGCGACCTCGTCGCTACCATCGGTTTCAATGGTGATACGGGTGCCTTGGCTGGCGGCTAACATCATCACCCCCATAATACTTTTGGCATTGACCCGTTGCTGATTACGGGTGAGCCAGACTTCGCAGGTATAACTACCCGCGAGTTGCGAGAGCTTGGCAGAGGCGCGGGCGTGTAAGCCCAAGCGATTAATGATTTCAACGTGTTGTTGCAGCATGAATCACCGTTGTGCTTGGAGAGAATAGGCGTAATACGCCCTCGCTGCCGCCACTGATGGCTTTGCTGACCATGAGCGCTAGCGATTGCTCGCGATAGGTGAGGGCACGAATGAGCATCGGTAGATTTACACCAGCTACTGCTTCGATGTGGCCGGCATCTACTAACTGTGCGCACAGATTTGAGGGCGAGCCCCCATACATATCGGTGAGTATCAACACGCCGGCACCGCTATTGATGTCGGCCACCGCTTGGCGGGCTATGGGGAGTAGTGCGCTAGGGTCAGCTTGATGGTCGAGTCCGAGATAGCGTAATTGCGGCAGTGGCTGATTGAGCATCTGGACCGCACATTCGATCAGGCTTTGACCTAAGGTGTTATGGCTAATGATGAGGATACCAATCATGGCCTAGCGCTTAGTTGAGGCGAAGTTCAGGGTCATGTTTGCACGCACTCACTTAATAATTTTTTCCAATGAATTCATGAAGATAGCGGCAACGTTACAGCCGGTCTGCGTGGTGATTTCTTGGAAGCAGGTAGGGCTGGTGACGTTCACTTCTGTGAGGTAATCACCGATCACATCGAGCCCAACGAGCAGTAGTCCGGCGGCGATGAGCTGTGGTCCCAGGGCTTCGGCAATTTGTCGCTCACGGGCGTTGAGCGCTTGGGCTACACCAGTACCGCCAGCCGCCAAGTTGCCGCGAGTCTCACCGGCTTTGGGGATTCGCGCTAGGCAGTAAGGCACGGGCTCGCCCCCGATCACTAAGACGCGTTTGTCGCCGGCGCTGATTGCGGGGATATAGCGTTGCGCCATGATGGTGCGCTGACCGTGTGCAGTCAGCGTCTCGAGGATGACGTTGCGATTGGGGTCAGTGGCACCCACTCGGAATATCGACGCGCCGCCCATGCCGTCTAGGGGCTTTAAGATGACATCAGTATGGCTGTCGATAAAGTCTTGCAACCAGTCGAGCTTGCGGGTGACCAAAGAGGGCGCAGTAAATTCGGCAAAACGCGCAATGGCCATTTTTTCGTTGTAATCACGGATGGCTTGCGGTCGATTGAAAATGCGCGCGCCCCCGCGCTCAGCCAATTCCAGCAAATAAGTGCTGTAGATATATTCCATATCAAAGGGCGGGTCTTTACGCATGATAACCGCATCAAAGTCGCTTAAGACGATGGTGGTGGCAGGTTGCAGGTGAAACCAATCGGGGGTGCTGCCCGTGAGTTGTAGTTCGGCTGCGTGTGCGCTGACTTGGTGTTTATGCCAGGCCAAATCGTCTTGTTGGAATGCGTAGAGGGTGTGGCCGCGTGCTGCGGCTTCAACCATCATGGCGTAAGTAGTGTCTTTTTTGAGATTAAAGCTCGCGAGCGGGTCGACAATAAAGGCAAGCTTCATGGCGCCATCCGTTCAATTTCAATCGCTGCAGCCAGCAAGGCCAGGCGGGCAATCACGCCATAGGCATAGAAACGATTGGGTGGACAGCCAGGGTCTAGTGGGTTGGGTGAGGAGCAGGGTTCGGCAAAGGCCAAGGGCGAGAATTGCATGCCAGGGGCGTTCAAGTTTTGGTCGGTGCCACGACCGCCGTGTACCCGATAAAATCCACCCACCACAAAGTGATCGATCATATAGACCACGGGCTCGGCTACCGCCTCTCCTACGGTTTCAAAAGAATACACACCTTCTTGCACAATCACATCTTGCACTGATAAGCCTTCTTTGACGACCGCCATTTTGTTTCGTTGCTTACGGTTTAAGCCTTTGACTTCACTGGGGTCTTTCACCGTCATGATGCCCATGCCGTAGGTGCCGGCGTCGGCTTTCACAATGACAAATGGTTCTTCCTTAATGCCATATTCAGTATATTTCTGACGAATGTCGGTGAGGATTTCAGAGACATAGCCCTCAAGACAGGCTTCGCCTTGGCGGGTTTGAAAGTCGATTTTGCCGCACTTTTCAAAATACGGATTAATCACCCAAGGGTCTATGCTCAACAGGCTTGCAAAATCCTTGACCACTTCGTTGTAGGCGGCAAAATGATTTGACTTGCGGCGAGCATACCAACCGGTATGAATTGGTGGGAGTACGGTTTGCTCGAGATTCTCTAAGATTGCAGGCACCCCGCCTGATAAATCATTGTTCAGTAAGACCACGCAGGGGTCGCAATCCCCAACCAAAAGACGGTTACCGACGCGGCGAAGTGGCTCAAGTAGTAGGGTTTGACCATTGGGTAACTCAAATGCTGTCGGAGTCGTGATTTCAGGCAACAGACTGCCGATGCGCACCTCGACGCCAGCGTGGCGCAAGATCGCAGCCAGTTGCGCGACATTTTGTAAATAGAACAGATTCCGAGTGTGGTTCTCTGGGACCAGTACGATCCGATGGGCATCGGGACAGGCTTTTTCGATGGCAATCATCGCCGCTTGCACGCACAGTGGATGGAAGTCGGGGTTAAGATTATTAAAGCCGCCGGGGAATAAGTTAGTGTCGACTGGGGCGAGCTTGAAGCCGGCGTTACGTAAGTCGACCGAGGCGTAGAACGGCGTGGAATGCTCTTGCCATTGGCTACGTAGCCAATGCTCGATATCGGGCATGGCGTGGAGGATTTGGCGCTCGAGCTCTTGGATCGGGCCAGTCAGGGCGGTAGTGAGTCTAGGGACAGTCATAGACCCGGATTGTAGCTGATCTTGGGCCGCGCGCTGTGACTGATGATGTAGTGGCTACTGTCATCAAACGGTCAAAAAAAGCGGGCGCCGAGGCGCCCGCAAAGCTCTGAGGAAATACCAATGCAATCAACAAGTTACCAGTTTAAGTCAGCGTTAAGGAGGCTACACTCGAGAACGCTGACCGCTACCGTTTACTACGCATACCACTACAACAAAATACTGCAACTACTGAGAACTGCGGCACAACGCTTACAGGTGATAGGCTTTCTCACCATGTTCGTTGATGTCCAGGCCTTCGCGTTCAACTTCTTCAGGAACCCGTAATCCAACCATGGCATCGACAATCTTGTAAGCAATCAGTGCCACTACACCAGACCAGACTAAGGCAACGCCTACTGCCCAGCTCTGTGCAATGACTTGGGTCGCCATGTCAAAGTCAGCGACTTTGTTAGCAACATAGTCGTAGACGCCAGTGCCACCGAGTTCAGGGGAGACAAACACACCGGTGAGGATGGAGCCTAAGATGCCGCCAACCGCATGCACACCAAACACATCGAGTGCGTCATCGGCACCGAGTAGGCGCTTCAGACCATTCACACCCCAGAGGCAGACCACACCTGCGCTCAAGCCGATGATGATGCCACCCATGGGGCCGACAAAACCGCAAGCTGGGGTAATAGCCACTAATCCAGCGACTGAACCAGAGGCTGCACCCAGCATGGAAGGCTTGCCTTTGATCAACCACTCAAACACCATCCACGATACTGCAGCAGCAGCGGTAGCGAGCAAGGTATTGACTAGGGCCAGGGTTGCAGTGCCAGTGGCTTCGAGGTTAGAGCCGGCGTTAAATCCAAACCAACCCACCCACAACAAGGCCGCACCCACCATGGTTAAGGTCAGGCTGTGTGGTGTCATCGGCTCTTTGCCGTAACCAACCCGCTTACCCACCAAGTAGGCACCGATCAAGCCTGCGATACCGGCGTTGATGTGCACCACCGTGCCACCAGCGAAGTCGAGCGCACCTTTTGCCCACAAGAAACCTGCAGCAGCGGTGACTTTCTCAAGTGAAGCGGCATCTGTGATCGCATCGGGACCGTCCCAATACCAAACCATGTGTGCCATGGGCAAGTAGGAGAACGTGAACCAGATCAAGATGAACAGCAACACCGCAGAGAAGCGCATCCGCTCGGCAAACGCACCCACAATCAAAGCGGGGGTAATGCCAGCAAACGTTGCTTGGAAGGCAAAGAATACATACTCAGGAATCACAACCCCTTTACTAAAGGTAGCACTCACCGAGTCGGGTGTGATACCAAGCAGGAACAGTTTCTCCAAGCCACCAATAAAGGTGCCGGCACTGCCAAAGGCTAAGGTGTAACCATAAATCGCCCACAGCACGATACACATCGAGAACACGACGTAGACCTGCATCAGCACGGATAGGGTATTTTTGGCGCGTACCATGCCGCCGTAGAATAAAGCGAGTCCAGGCACGGTCATTAGAATGACCAAGACTGTAGACACCATCATCCAAGCGGTATCCCCTTTATTAGGGGTTGGGCCAGGGGCCGCAGCCGGTGCGGCAGCCGGTGCTGCAGCTGGGGCAGCGGTTACAGCAGCCGCAGGATCAGCGGCTTTGTCTTGTGCGAAGGTGGGGGTTCCGAATAGCAGGAACGCACTACACAACGCGAGTATGGCACAAAAAGTTTTCATGAGAGTCTCCAATCAAAGGGCGTCAGCGCCGGTTTCACCGGTGCGGATACGAATCACTTGCTCTAAGTCGGAGACGAAAATCTTGCCGTCACCAATCTTGCCAGTATTCGCTGATTTTTCGATCGCTTCTATCGCCTGCTCGAGAAGCTCGGTTTTGATTGCAGCCTCTACTTTAATCTTGGGCAGAAAATCCACTACATATTCTGCGCCGCGGTAGAGTTCTGTGTGTCCTTTTTGCCGTCCAAAACCTTTAACTTCAGTCACGGTGATGCCGGTCACGCCGATGGCAGACAAGGCTTCCCGCACTTCGTCCAGTTTGAACGGCTTGATGATGGCCGTAACAAGTTTCATATCATGTCCCCGATTGGTGGAGCCTGTCTTGCAACAGGCTCCGGTTTTAAATCAAAAAGTTAAAAGGTTTTTGAAACGTATACTGTGTAAGCTTCTTTACCTAACATGAAACTATCTGATGAGTTAGTGTAGAAGGATTTTCTTGCATCCGATTTAATATCCGTCGTGGTGTAATACGCGCCAATACTAAAGTCCTTAGGCAATGTGTAAGTCACGCCGAGCTTGTAGTCTTGGTAGGATGCTTGGGAATCATTGGAGTATCCGCTAACTGCACCGCTTGTACCTTGAAACTTTTGATTACCCCAGTGCGCAATTAAGTTAACGCTATCAGTCACAGGCACTGTGGCCGTCACGTCTAGGTAATAACTGCCGCTACTGTTGCTTACGCCAAAAGTGTTGTTGGTAATGCTTTGTGAATACTTAGCGCTCAAAAACTTCCAGCTTAATGCAGCATAGGCTTCTAGGGTATCTGCTTTATTCAGAGGCGCAACGCGCGTATAAGTTCCTGGATAGTAATATTGTAAGAGGCCAACATCATAGCCAACATCACCACCTAGTGAGCCTTTGTAGCCGCCATAGAAGTCCATCTCTAGCGCGCTGCTTTTGTAACCAGTTACTGTTGGGCTGTCAGACAACCAACTGATGTTGGACATCCAAGTGCCTGCATATAAACCACTAGCGTGCGCATAGTCAAAACCGCCTTGTAGGGCTGGGTTTTTGTTGGTTTGGGTTAAGCCACGGAAAATGTATTGGCTGTAGACACCAACGTTACCGGTGAGCGTGTGCTCAGGCGTAGGGGCATCGGCTGCCATCGCTGCGGATGCGAACGCGCCTGTTATGAGTCCGGCGATTAGGGTTTTTTTAAACATGGAATTTCCTTTTAGTAATGACAAAATGTTTAACAGAACTGCAATGAACTTACAGCAGATACCGTGCCAGATATAAAACCATTAAAAATCAATGGCTTATATTTTTTGCTGATGACAGAGGCGGTGATATGCTCCATCACGGTGCACTGAGCACGACGATTGCACCATAATTTTGCACAATATTGATCAAGGGCGCCAGTTTGATAGTGATTAAATTGAACCGATGCTGTTTTGAGTGTATCTAAAATGTAACTGCGGTAACAGTGACGCTGTGGAGTGGTCCTTGTTACACTGCACGGTCGATAGGGCGCGTGGTGTGTCTTAAATAAGCGAGGCTAGAGGGTATGATGAATCAGCAATTATTCACCGAATTGAATGAGAAATTGAAGTCGGTTATGGCGCAAGGCCCAATGGCTGATTTTGATCGGAATGTGCGGGCAGCCATAGGCAGCGTGTTAGGACGCCTAGAGTTGGTGACCCGCGAGGAATTTGATATTCAGCGTGAGCTCTTGCAACGCACCCAGCAACAATTGGTGGCCCTAGAGCGCAAAGTCAGCGAACTGGAGCAAGCACGCAAGAGTGCCTAGGCGCGTGCTGATGTTGAGAAAGCCTGGTTGTGGCGACAGCTGTTTTATATAGCCGCGCACTCGCGGGTATGCATGCCCCTTTGGTGACGGTGGAGGTGCATCTCGCCAATGGCTTGCCGGCGCTTAATATGGTGGGTCTGCCCGAGGCCGAGGTCAAAGAGGCCAAGGATCGGGTGCGCGCTGCGCTCCAAAATGCTGGGTTTGAGTTTCCGAATCGCCGGATCACGGTAAATTTAGCCCCTGCTGATTTACCCAAGGAGTCTGGGCGCTTTGATTTGCCGATTGCCGTGGGTATTTTAGCGGCGTCGGGGCAAGTGCCGATGACGCGTCTTGGAGCTTATGAATTTGCTGGCGAGTTGGCGCTGACCGGTGAGTTGCGACCGGTGCGTGGCGCGTTGGCGATGGCGCTAGCGGTGGCCGGTGAGGGGCGAGCGTTTATCCTGCCTGCGGCCAGTGCGCCAGAGGCGGCCTTAGCCGTCAATGCCGAGGTCTATGCTGCCCCGCATTTAATGGCGGTATGCGCGCATATTGCCGCGGGTGAAGGTCTAGCGCTGACCCCGCCCACAGATACTGTGACAGCGGTTGATTACCCCGATTTGGCAGACGTGCGCGGTCAGGCGCAGGCGCGCCGCGTACTCGAGATTGCTGCCGCCGGTGGTCATAGCCTGTTATTTATCGGGCCGCCGGGCACGGGTAAGACTTTGTTGGCACAGCGCCTGCCCGGAATTTTGCCGCCGATGACGACAGCTGAGGCGACAGCGGCCGCCGCTATTCAGTCGATTGGGTCTCAGGGTTTTGATCCCCGATGCTGGCGCCGCCGGCCGTTTCGCGCACCCCATCACACTGCCTCTGCGGTGGCTTTGGTGGGGGGGGGTAGTCAACCCCGCCCGGGCGAGATTTCGATGGCGCTCCATGGCGTGTTATTTCTGGATGAGTTGCCGGAGTTTGAGCGGCGTGTCTTAGAGGTCTTGCGTGAACCTTTAGAGTCGGGCCGGATTACGGTGTCACGCGCTGCCCGGCAAGTAGATTTTCCTGCGCAATTTCAATTAGTTGCGGCCATGAATCCGTGTCCTTGTGGTTATTTAGGGCACTATAACGGGCGGTGTCGTTGCACCCCAGATCAGGTGGCTCGCTATCGTGGCAAGATTTCCGGACCATTGCTGGATCGGATTGATTTGCAACTCGAAGTGCCGGCATTGGCAGCAACTGAGTTAAGCGGGGTGGCAGTGGCCGAGGATTCGGCGACAGTGCGGGCGCGGGTGGCGGTTGCGCGCGCGCGTGCGCTGGCGCGTCAGGATAAGCCCAATCATCTCATCGCCAGTGGCGAGGTGAATACCTTTTGTGCACCAGATGCGCGGGGTGAGGCGTTGTTACAACAAGCACTGACGCGTTTGGGATTGTCTGCGCGTGCCTACCATCGGTTGTTGCGGGTGGCGCGCACGATTGCTGATTTGTCAGGCACAGCGACAGTGGAGGCCGCCCATATCGCCGAGGCGATCCAATACCGGCGTATGGATAGACCATGAGTGGTGCGCGTCATCACATGCCGATGGCACTGCCAGCGCTGGCGATGCTATTGGCGGCATTAGCAATGGTCGGGCCATTTACCATAGACACTTATTTGCCGGCGTTTCCGTATATTGCGCGTGAGTTGCAAGCGACCCCTGCACAAATGCAGCAAACCTTGAGTGTGTATTTATTCACCCTAGCTGTGATGACTTTGTTTCACGGTACGGTGTCTGATGCGGTGGGGCGGCGACCGGTGATCTTGGGGAGCCTGTTGGTGTATTTGGTATCAGCCGTTGGCTGTGCAGTGGCTAGCGATTTTAGTCATTTGTTGGCATGGCGCGCAGTGCAAGGCCTGGCTGCTGGTTCGGGGATTATTGTTGGGCGCGCGATTATTCGCGACAGCTTAGAGGGGCCGCCCGCCCAGCGCTTGATGTCGGTGGTGACCATGATTTTTGGAATTGCGCCGGCGATCGCTCCAGTCATTGGCGGGTGGTTGCAAGCAAGTAGTGGTTGGCGGGCGATCTTTTGGTTTTTAGTCGCCTACAGTGGCGTGTTGTGGATGGTCGTCGCCTATCGTTTGCCTGAGACCCACCCTGCCACCAACCGTATCCCATTTCGGGCGCGGGTATTGTTCGCAAATTATGGGCGCTTGGCCAGGGATCGGCGCTTGCTGATGTTGTGCACCGTGATTGCGTTTAATTTTTCAGGGTTTTTTCTGTATGTGGTGTCAGCACCGGCAGTGATCTACCAATTGCTGGGCTTAACCGAACGCGATTTTGCATGGTTGTTTGTGCCAGGGATTAGTGGGGTGATGGGCGGGGCGTTTTTGTCGGGACGGCTTGCGGATCGGCTAACGCCTGAGCGCACGGTGTTTGTGGGCTATTGCGTGATGGGCACGGCGGCAACCCTGAATGTGTTCTATTGTAGTGTGTGGCCGCCGGCATTGCCGTGGACGGTGTTGCCAGTGATGCTCTATACCATTGGGATGTCGATGACTATGCCCAGTGTGTCTTTATTGGCTTTGGATCGGTTTCCGCAATTACGCGGAATGACTTCATCGTATCAAGGCTTTGCGCATAGCTTTATAGCTGGAGTGACTGCCGGTGTGATCTCACCTTGGGTGTCTGGCAGCGCGTTGGGCTTGGCTTGCACCATGGCCACCTTTGCTGCCCTAGCCGGTGCGTTGTGGTGGGCTTATCGACACCTAGAGAGCGTCGTAGCCATTAAAAATAATTAAATAAAATCAGATACTTATATACCTCTAGCACTGCTCCCAAGGTAGGCCTGCGAAGCGCCAACCGGATTGCTCATTGCGATGGTGTTGCTCGTCGAGTTCGCCCTCAAAGCCATGTAAGACGTTATAGATTTGGGTAAAGCCAGCGGCCTCGAGCGCGCGCCCCGCATCGAGCGAGCGATTGCCGCTGCGGCAGATAATCACAATTGGGCGATCTACACTGGCGGCTTTTTTGACGTGGGCGACAAAGTGCGGGTTCACATCCCAGTTCGGGCCGTCGTTCCATGGCACTAAGATGGCACCAACGGGGTGGCCGACAAACAGATATTCCATTTCACTACGACAGTCGATAAACACCGAATTGGGGTTTTGCTTTAAGAAATCATAGGCAGCTAGGGGTTCTAGATGTTTCATGGCGACTCGTTTTATTAAAGAATGTTAGCGATTATAAAGGTTGATCTGCTCGCTTGGGGCATTGGTGCCGGTAATTGCTACCTAGGCTAGGCTAAGCCCATGATAAAATTACGACTTTGATGACGTATGGGCAAGCATCAATGATGCAGCTTGCGCGCTTCATTTTGTTGCTTAACTTAAATAGAGCGCCTCTTGCGCCCCCTAGGTATGACTGCTTCTAGAATTCAACAGCTTCCACAACTACTCGCGCAACGCATCATGATTCTCGATGGTGCGATGGGCACCATGATTCAAAATTATAAACTCGATGAAGCCGCCTATCGAGGGCATCGCTTTCGTGATTTTGCCCATGAGGTGAAGGGGAATAATGATTTACTAACCCTAACCCAGCCGCACATAATCCGTGAAATTCACGAGCAATACTTAGACGCTGGCGCCGATATTATCGAGACCAACACGTTTAACTCCACCGCGGTGGCGATGGCCGACTATCACATGGAGGATTTGGTCTACGAACTCAATCTAGAGGCGGCCAAGTTGGCGCGCGCCGCTGCTGACCGCTATGAAGTGCAAAACTTGCAAAAGCCGCGGTTTGTGGCTGGTACTTTGGGGCCTACCAATCGTACGGCCTCCATTTCGCCGGATGTTAACGATCCGGGGTTTCGCAATATTAACTTTGATCAATTGGTGGTGACCTACACCGAAGCGGTGCGGGGTTTGATTGATGGCGGTTGTGATGTGCTGATGGTAGAGACAGTGTTTGATACCTTGAATGCCAAGGCAGCTTTATTTGCCATTGACCAATATTTTGAGGCGCATGCAGTGCGTCTGCCAGTGATGATCTCGGGCACCATCACCGATGCTTCAGGGCGGACCTTGTCGGGTCAGACGCCAGAAGCTTTTTGGAACTCGGTACGACATGCTAAACCGCTATCGATCGGTTTGAATTGCGCGCTAGGTGCGAAGTTGATGCGGCCGTACATCGAAGAATTGTCACGGGTAGCGGATACTTTTGTATGTGCTTATCCGAATGCTGGTCTACCCAATCCCTTAGCGCCCACCGGTTACGATGAATCGCCAGAGCAAACTGCAAATTATTTATTGGATTTTGCCACCAGTGGTTTTATTAATATTGCAGGTGGTTGTTGTGGCACGACGCCGGCGCACATTCGCGCTATTGCCGAGGCGATTGCGCATTGCCCTCCTCGCGCCATTCCGACGATTGAACACAAGACCCGACTCTCGGGTTTGGAAGCGCTCAATATTGGCGACGATTCTTTATTTGTGAACGTGGGCGAGCGCACTAATGTCACAGGATCACGAGCGTTTGCCAAGCTGATTTTAGCTGGTGACTATACAGCGGCTGTTGCAGTGGCTCGTCAGCAAGTGGAGAGTGGTGCGCAAATCATCGATATCAACATGGATGAGGCGATGCTTGATTCGCAGTTGGCGATGACCACTTTTTTGAGTTTGATTGCCTCCGAGCCTGATATCTCGAGGGTGCCCGTAATGATCGACTCCTCGAAGTGGGATGTGATTGAGGCGGGCTTGAAGTGTGTGCAAGGCAAGGCCATTGTTAATTCGATCAGCATGAAGGAAGGGTTGGATTCTTTTCGAGCACAAGCGCGGCTTGCACGGCGTTATGGTGCGGCCGTGGTAGTGATGGCCTTTGATGAAAAAGGACAAGCTGACACTTATCAACGCCGTATTGAAATTTCACGCACGGCTTACGATGTTTTAGTGAATGAAATTGGTTTTCCAGCCGAAGATATTATTATCGATCCGAATATTTTCGCAATTGCTACCGGTATCGAAGAGCACGATCGTTACGGGATTGATTTCATGGATGCAACGCGTTGGATTCGTCAGAATCTGCCGCACGCTCGAATCAGTGGTGGTTTATCTAACATTTCGTTCTCGTTTCGTGGCAACGATGCGGTGCGTGAGGCTATCCATACCGTATTTTTGTATCATGCCATTCAAGCGGGTTTGAGTATGGCAATTGTCAATGCAGGTCAGCTTGGTGTGTTTGATGAAATTCCGAAAGATTTGCTTGAGCATGTAGAAGATATTTTATTTAATCGGCGCCCTGATGCGGCCGAGCGGATGGTGGCGTTTGCCAATACTGTGAAGGGCGCGGGCAGGGTGCAGGTCGAAGACTTGGCGTGGCGCGACGCACCGGTGGGAGAGCGTCTCACGCACGCGCTTGTGAAAGGCATCACGCAATGGATTGTTGAAGATACCGAGGAGATGCGCTTACAAATTGACGCTGCAGGCGGCCGCCCGATTCAGGTAATCGAAGGGCCGTTGATGGATGGCATGAATGTGGTGGGCGATTTGTTTGGTGCAGGTAAGATGTTTTTACCGCAAGTAGTGAAGTCGGCCCGAGTGATGAAGCAAGCCGTTGCCCATTTAATTCCATACATAGAAGCCGAAAAGGCACGCCTAGGCGATTTAAAGCCAAAGGGTAAGATTGTTTTAGCAACGGTGAAGGGTGATGTACATGATATTGGTAAAAATATCGTAGCCGTGGTCTTGCAATGCAATAACTATGAAGTCGTGAATATGGGCGTGATGGTGCCATGGTCGCAGATTGCCGAAGTCGCAGCGCGTGAGGGTGCGGATATTATTGGCTTGTCTGGTTTAATTACGCCCTCACTCGAGGAGATGGCGCATAACGCTCGCGAGATGCAACGTGCCGGCATGACCATTCCCTTGTTAATTGGCGGCGCGACCACCTCTAGCGTACATACCGCAGTCAAAATTGCGCCGCATTATCAAGGGCCAGTGGTGTGGGTGCCAGATGCGTCACGCAGTGTCAGTGTGTGCTCGAGCTTGCTCTCTACGGATCAGCGCCAAGGCTATATCGATAACTTGTTGGTAACCCAGCAGCGCGCTCGTGAACAGCACGCCGGTAAGACCGGACCACAGTTAATTACGATAGAGGCGGCACGTGCCAATGGTGTGGCGATTGATTGGTCCCGGGACGTGCCACCGCAGCCTGAGATGCTCGGTGTCAAGGTCTTACGTAACTATGACTTAGCAGAGATAGCGCGATACATTGATTGGGGTCCATTTTTCCAGACATGGGATCTTGCTGGTCCGTATCCGGCAATTCTAGACGATGCCGTGGTCGGCATTGAGGCACGGAAGGTATTGGCAGATGCGCAAGCGATGCTGAAAAAAATCATCGAAGGTCGGTGGTTGACGGCGCACGGCACGTTCGGTTTGTTTGCTGCCGCTAGTGTCGATCAAGACGATATTGCGATCTATACCGATGCATCTCGTACTAAAACGCATATGGTTTGGCATAACTTGCGGCAGCAGAACCAGAAACCTACGGGTCAGCGTAATCAGTGTTTAGCCGATTATATTGCCCCACAGGGCAGTGGGGTGGCAGATCACATCGGCGCTTTTGCGGTGGGTATTCATGGCAGCGAGCAACCGCTGGCACGTTTTGAAAAAGCCAACGATGATTATTCGGCAATCCTACTCAAAGCGTTGGCTGACCGCCTAGCGGAAGCCTTTGCCGAGCTATTGCATGTGCGCGTGCGGCGTGAGTTTTGGGGGTATGCGCGTGATGAGGCCCTAGATATCACGGCATTAGTCGCAGAGTCTTATCAGGGGATTCGACCGGCGCCAGGCTATCCGGCCTGCCCAGACCATACCGAAAAGGGTTCGCTCTTTAGCTGTTTGCCGGCCACGAAAATTGATATGCAGCTCACCGAATCCTATGCGATGTGGCCAGCCTCTGCAGTCAGTGGATTTTATTTAGCGCATCCGCAAGCACGTTATTTTGCAGTGGGTAAGATTGCGCGCGATCAAGTCGTAGACTACGCGCGACGTAAAGGCCAGGCCGTTTCAGAAGCAGAGCGTTGGTTGGCGCCGGTATTGGGATACGAGCCTACATGATTGTTCAGGGGGTTTTTGACGCTGGTGCAGCGCTGTGAATAGCAAGCGCGCGCGCAGCCTCAATGCTGATGAATTAGCGGGGTTTAACCGTGACGGATTTTTAGTGCTGCGTGGCCTGCTCTCGGAGGATACGCGTATAGCAATGCGGGCGGTTGCTGAACGCGATTTGGCGGCATTGGTCGAGCCCTTAGAGTTTGAAGCTGACACCCAATATCCGGGTGCGCCCGCCTCGCGCCAAGCGCCAGGCGGGCGCACGGTGAGGCGTTTGCTGCAAGCATGTGATCGAGATGCAGTATTTCGTAATCAAGCAACAGCGCCAACAGTGGTCGCGTGCTTAGAGCAAATGTTCATGCAACCCGTGGTGTTAGTGCAAGCCCACCATAATTGTGTCATGACCAAGGCCCCGGCGTTTAGTAGCGTCACTGGCTGGCACCGCGATATTCGTTATTGGTCGTATCAGCGCCCCGAGTTGATTTCATTGTGGTTTGCCTTGGGCGAGGAGCGCGTAGAGAACGGTTGCTTAAATGTGTTGCCGGGTTCGCATCGGGTGGAATGTGCTGCCCAGCAGTTAGATGCCGCACAATTCTTACGACCAGAGCATCCTGATAATGCTGCGTTATTGGTGCAACAATATGCAGTGACCCTGGCGCCTGGTGATGCTTTGTTTTTTCATAGCCAATTATTTCATGCGGCTGGCCGCAATCAAACAACTGAGACCAAGCTCTCGGCGGTGTTTACTTATCGCGCACAAGACAATCTAGCGCTGGCCGCTACGCGTTCTGCAACCCATCCGGAAATAGACTTATCGACGACAGTTTGAGAATGTTGGTGTGGGTGTGGCTGGAGATCGTGCGCAGATTATGATGGTGAATGTAATATTACGGGATGTGGCTGTGTAGGTTGTACCCATAAATGGTGCAGTATTGAGTGACTCTATATTATTTATTTTAGGTTGAATGATGCATATCCATATTTTAGGTATTTGCGGCACGTTTATGGGTGGCTTGGCAGTGCTCGCGCGCGCAGCGGGTCATCGCGTCACGGGTTGTGATGCTAATGTCTACCCGCCAATGAGTACGCAATTAGCGGCACAGGGCATCACGCTAATCCAAGGCTATGGGGAAGAGCAAGTTGATTTGGCTCCCGACGTCTATGTTGTTGGTAATGTTGTTACGCGTGGCAACCCCTTGATGGAAGCGATACTCGCCCAAGGGTTGCCTTGCACTTCTGGCCCGCAGTGGTTAGCTGATCATGTGTTGCAAGGTCGTTGGGTCTTAGGGGTCGCAGGCACGCATGGCAAAACCACCACGAGCGCACTGTTAGCGTGGATCTTAGAGGACGCGGGTTTGAATCCGAGTTTTTTAATTGGAGGGGTGCCACAAAATTTTGGTGTCTCCGCCCGCCTGACAGACAGCCCGTTTTTTGTGATTGAAGCCGATGAATATGACACGGCATTTTTTGATAAGCGTTCTAAATTTATTCATTACAAGCCGCGCACGGTAGTGTTGAATAATCTAGAGTTTGATCATGCAGATATATTCACAGATTTGACGGCGATTGAAACACAGTTTCATCACTTAGTACGTACCTTACCTAATAATGGTTTGATTGTTGCGCAAGCGGGGCTGTCGGCATTAGATCGGGTGTTAGCGCGCGGTGCTTGGACGCCATTGGCGCGCTTTGGTGCAGATGGCGAATGGCAAGTGACAGCAGCAGACGCTACCGGATTTAGTGTGCTACATCATGGCCAGACCGAGGGTCGTGTCGAGTGGGCTTTGTTGGGTGAGCATAATCGGTTGAATGCATTGGCAGCCATTATTGCTGCGCGTCATGTCGGAGTGCCAGTGGCTCATGCGATCTCTGCCTTGTCCCGGTTTCAAAATGTACGGCGCCGTATGGAATTGCGTGGTGTAGTTGCTGAGGTTGCTGTTTATGACGATTTTGCGCATCATCCAACAGCGATAGCCACGACCCTAGCCGGTTTACGCCAACGCGTTGGTTCGGCGCGAATTATTGCAGTGATCGAGCCGCGCTCGAATACCATGAAATTGGGTGTGATGAAGCAGGCGCTGGCCGAGAGCTTGATGAATGCTGATGAGGTTTATTGTTACAGCGGTGGCATTGACTGGGATGTAGCAGCGGCTCTGCAGCCCCTAGGCACGCGCGTGACGGTGATCGCGACTGTGTCAGCCTTAGTAGAGGCCTTAGTGCAAAACGCGCGGGCAGGCGATCAAGTGTTGGTGATGAGCAATGGTAGCTTCGGCGGCATTCATGAGCAGTTATTGGCTCGATTGGCGAGGATTGCACCGAGCGCAGACTAAGCGCGTTTGATCCAAAAGTTGATGAGTGACCTGACTCACTAACGATGCGCTTGATATGGACGGACTTCTTAAGGGCAGACTTGCCAATGGTGGACTTGCTGTTGCGATGTTCATGCTAACAACAGGCTGGTCGATGAGTTACAGTGCCATTGTATAAAAATAATACAAATTAAATTTTAGCTTTAAATTAAATCAATCGACTTCATTTAAGTGCACTTTGAGTTCATTTCAATTTCATTATTAAGTAGATATATGATTTTAGTGTTTAGTATTTAGTATTTAGTTAAAATTTTTTAATGAACAGAGGTTTAATTGCTGATATATATTCACGGTTTCAATAGTTCAGCGCAATCGCATAAGGCGTGCTTGTTGCAACAGCGCATGGAGACATTGGGTTTTGCGCAGTGGTATGCTGCACCCAATTTGGGCAATCAGCCGCTGCAAGCGATGGCTACAATCGAAGCGTTGTTGCGCGGCCTGGATCCAGCGCATGTGACTGTGGTCGGGTCTTCTTTAGGTGGATATTATGCAACGTATTTAGTGGAGCAATATGGTGTGCGTGCAGTATTAGTCAACCCAGCTGTTCGACCTTATCAGCTGCTGGCAACGCAGCTTGGTATGCAGCGGAATTTATACACCGGTGAGTCTTATGAGCTAACACCACAACATCTGCTGGAGTGGGAGCAGTTAGAGGTGGCGCAGATTAGTGTTGAGCGCTATTGGTTAATTACAGCCAGTGGTGATGAAGTATTAGATTATCGTGAAGGTTTGAGCCGCTATAAGGGTTGTTTAACGGAGGTGATTGAAGGTGGCGATCATGGTTGTGCTGAATTTGTAAATTATTTAGATAAGGTCATCGCATACTGGCAGCGCGGGCGCGTATAATCCGCCGACCATCTGCAATACTGACGATTCATTTTTGAGATGAATTCTGATATGAGTCTTGTAAAGTAACTCTTTAAATTAACACCATAGATTACCGCTCAAATTAACCGCCCAAATTAAACACTCCAATTAACCACTTAAGCAACGGCAACTGTATCGATGAATGTGTTCTATGAAGAAGAGGGCGAGTTTAGAGTCGGTTCCATATTGACCGATAACGAGACTTCGTTACAAGTTGAAGCCCCCCATGGCAAACGCTCCAAGGTTAAGGCCAGTGCAGTGTTGTTGCGTTTTACCGCGCCCAGTCATCAGGTATTTATGGCTGAAGCGCAACAGTTGGCTGATGCAATTGATTTAGATTTTCTATGGCAATGCTGTAGTGAGGATGAATTTGCCTATGCGAGTTTGGCAGAAGAATATTACGGCCATGCACCCTCTGTCTTAGAGTCTGCGAGTGTGCTGATTCGTCTTCACGCGGCACCGATGTATTTTTATAAAAAAGGCCGGGGTCGTTATAAAGCAGCGCCACAAGCAGCCTTACAGGCGGCGCTCGCCAGCGTCGAGCGTAAGCGTATGCAAGCCGCGGCGAAAGCTGAGTATATTGCTGAGTTAGCGCAATCTCGCTTACCAGCAGATTTTGTGCCGCTGCTGCATCAGTTACTCTATCAGCCGGATAAAAACAGTGTTGCTTGGAAGGCCTTGGAAGAGGCTAGTGTGCTCTTAAAGCGCTCGCCGCTCAGAGTCTTAGAGCAGTGTGGTGCACTCGCCGATACCCATGCTTATCATCTGCAACGTTTTGTTCACGAGCACTTTCCTAAAGGCTTGAGTTTCCCCGAATTGCCGCAGTTGCTAGGGGCGAGTGATCTGCCTACTGCGACTGTTCATGCTTATAGTATTGATGACGCGGCGACCACTGAAATCGATGATGCATTCTCGCTCACCCCACTGGGCAATGGCAGCTTTCGCCTAGGGATTCACATTGCAGCACCGGCGCTTGGGCTATTACCGGATTCGCCGTGGGAGCGCTTAGCGCGTGAGCGTTTGTCTACGGTGTATTTTCCGGGTCATAAAATTACCATGTTGCCGGAAGCGGCGGTGGCAACTTATAGCTTGGCCGCAGGTCGGGTGTGTCCGGCTTTATCGATTTATTTTACGGTAGCCGATGATTTTTCAATTTTGGATCATTCCAGTTGCTTAGAGCAGGTGATGGTGGCAGAGAACTTGCGTCACGAGACGCTAGAGCCGGTATTTAATGCCGAGACCGTTGCGACCGGGGTAATCGACCATCCACTATCCGATACCTTGGTGTGGTTGTGGCGGTTTGCAACGCATCGGCTCCGTATCCGAAAGGGTGAGAATGCACCGAACGAGGATCGACCTGAGTTTGGCTTTCAGGTGGTTGACGGCAGAGTCAGCATCACCCGCCGTCAACGGGGCACGCCGATTGACCAGAGCGTTGCTGAACTGATGATCTTAGCCAATAGCACCTGGGCCAGTGATTTACAGGCCGCGGGGATTGCCGGTTTATTTAGGGTGCAAAGCGGTGGTAAGGTGCGCACCAGCACGGCGGCCGGGCCGCATGATGGTTTGGGGGTGTCGCACTACATGTGGGCGAGCTCGCCATTGCGTCGTTATTGTGATTTAGTCAATCAGCGCCAGTTAATGGCAATGGTGCAAAGCAGATCACCAGCGTATCAAGCAAGTGATGTAAATTTGTTGACTACAATGCGTGACTTTGAAGCGGCCTATGAGGCTTATGCGGAGTTTCAGCGGGCGATGGAGCGTTATTGGAGTTTGCGCTGGTTATTGCAAGAAGCAATGGCGAGTGTCAAGGCAGTTGTGTTGCGAGACAATCTGGTGCGCTTGCAACATCTGCCCCTAACCCAGCGTGTGCCTTCTCTATCGGGCGTGGCGGTTGGCGATCAGGTAGAGTTGCGTATTGGTGGGGTTGATTTATTAGAAATGGCCTTGACTCTGGAATATAGTGCTGTAGTTTGATGGCGGACGGCGTTGCAGAATACGGATATAGCAATGTATAAAATGTGGTATGAAACACTCGACAACTAAAAAAGTGATTCAGTTTCCTAGGCCGCAGTCGCCAAGGCAGTCGCACCATGGTGCTCGGCTACGCTACCGTATTCGTTATTACTCTGGATTGTTTCCGTTAAAAAGCGAACAGCAATGGTACGCACGTTATAATCAAAAAATACGCATCAGTATCGCGAGCTGCAGTTCATTATTAGTGCATGCGCTGGTGATTATGTTTGTACAATTTATCGTACTGAGCCCAGAGTTAAAGCAAATTAGTACCGCGATGACCGTTGTGTTGGTGAATGCCAAAACAGCCAATGCGCCCACTAACGCTACAATTTTGGCACAACACAATCTTGATGGTGGGGGTAATGCGGATACTCCGCAAGCAGCAAAAAGCCCCTTGCCAGCGGTGACTCAGGATGAACAAACGACAGAAGTGCAGTTGGCGCGGCGGCGCGTGCTTGAACTTGAGCGTCAAGCGCGCGAGTTGTTGACGGTGCCAGCGCCAAGCAGTCAGGTAAAGAGTGCGCGGCGCGTGCTTGCGGCCGAGCAAGAGCCAACGGTAGTGCCAACGCCCGAGGGTCAGGACTTGGTGGCACGCAGCCTTGAGATTGCGCGACTAGAGGCGCAAATTAATCAAGATTGGAATCGTTATCAGCAGCGGCCACGTCGTAAGTTTGTAGGCGCGCGCACTCAAGAGTATAGCTATGCCCGTTATATCGAAGACTGGCGAATGAAGGTTGAGCGCATTGGGGATTTAAATTACCCTAAAGCGGCACGTGATCAGGGTGTCTATGGCAAACTGGTGGCAACGGTGTCGATACGCGCTGATGGGACGCTTGAGCGCGTACAAATCGATAAATCTTCAGGCAGTACGATTTTAGACGAGGCAGCAGTGCGTATTGTGACTTTGGCAGCGCCTTATGCACCATTTTCTGATTCGATCAAACGCGATGTCGATGTTCTGCATATTACGCGGACTTGGGCATTTACTCGCGCCGATCAGTTTGTTAGTCAATGATGAAACGCTACGCCGTGATTGGGCATCCAGTGGCGCACAGCCAATCGCCCTTTATTCACACCCAGTTTGCTGAACAGACGGGTTGTCAATTAAGTTATGAGCGGCTACTTGCACCGTTAGAGGGCTTTGAAGTAACTGCGCGTCAGTTTTTTGATGACGGTGGTAGTGGCCTGAATGTGACCGTGCCGTTTAAGCAAGCGGCTTGGCGTTTGGTCGATGCCTATGGTGCGGATGGTGACGCGCTAATGGCTGAAGCAGTGAATACTATTGTGCGTGTTGCCGATACCAATATCGCACAGGGTTATCGATTGCTCGGTCATAACACCGATGGTTATGGTTTAGTGACAGATATCGAATGCAATATTGGCGTTTGTCTGGGTGGTGCCCGTGTTTTGTTATTGGGCGCGGGCGGTGCTGCCTATGGCGTGATGCTCGCGTTATTACGCAGTGGCCCACAGCACATTGTTGTAGCTAATCGCACCTTGGATAAAGCTCAGGCCTTGGTTGGGCATTTTGCGCAATCTGCGCAGCGGTTTGCCGTTCCGTTAAGCGCTGATGCTTACCCAGCATTGACAAGCAGTGTTTTTGACGTGGTGATTAACGCCACTTCGGCTGGCTTGCAAGCGCAGGCGCCAGCAATTCCACCCCAGGTGTTTGCTCCTCAAGCTTTGGCCTATGAGATGGTCTATGGTCGAGTGACTCCGTTTATGCAGCTGGCGCAAAGCGTTGGGGTGCGCGCGGTAGCCGGTTGGGGCATGTTAGTTGAGCAGGCTGCTGAAGCCTTTCGTTTATGGCATGGTGTGCGTCCGGTAACAGATCGCCTATTACAGTACCAAGAAGCATATAAAAATATTTAAATATCAAATACTTATGTTTAAAATATGGCTTGAGGTGGGTGTTTGATGGGGGGCTTGGGGCAGTTGCTAACGCAGCTCTTACGCTGGGCATTGATTGGTTTGATAGCGCTACAGTTTTGGTTTTTTGGTCATATTGTATATTGGAATTTTTTTAATCCACAGTCGACTGCGTTTATGCGGGCGCGACTGGCGGTGATCCACCAAAAAAAACCCAAAGCCCAGCTCCGTCAGCAGTGGGTGAGTTACCCGCGTATTTCGGTGCATCTGAAGCGTGCTCTAGTGGCAGCGGAGGACGCCAAGTTTGTCGATCATCCGGGTTTTGATTGGGACGGTATTCGTAGCGCTTATGAACGTAACCGCCGTGCTGGGGCAGTGGTGGCGGGTGGCTCGACGATCTCTCAGCAATTAGCAAAAAATCTATTCTTTTCGGGCGAGCGCACTTGGTGGCGTAAGTCGCAGGAAGCCGTAGTCACGGTGATGTTAGAGACTGTGATGAGTAAGCGGCGGATTTTTGAAATTTACCTCAACGTCATTGAGTGGGGTGATGGCGTATTTGGGGCGGAAGCAGCCGCCCGTTACCACTATGGGAACAATGCCCAGGGCTTAGATCATGACCAAGCGGCTCGTTTAGCTGCGGTAGTGCCTAGCCCACGACGCTATGGACCCGCGAGTAATTCCTTGTACTTGCAACGACGAAGTGCCATCATTGGCGCCCGAATGGACATGGCGCGAATCCCTTAAGGTGCTTGATTAATAAGCAGTTTTAATGAAGCATGCGTGATTGGTATTGACCCACTGCCTGGACAAGCTTACCCTTGATGAATGACGTGGATTGGGTCCTTGTTCAAGCGTTCTGCAGGCACGTTAAAGACGACACGTCGCGTGGGTAAGTTCTAATCACCCCGGCCAAGATCGTGGATTCACAATTATTTCAAATCGTTCTGAGGAGAAGTCATGATTCAACTGAATATCAATGGTCGCCCCTATCGTGTTGCGGTCGAAGCAGATACCCCCTTGTTATGGGTTATTCGCGAACATGTCGGTTTGACAGGTACTAAATATGGCTGCGGTGTTGCGCAGTGTGGTGCGTGCTCTATCCACTTAAATGGTCAGTTAGTGCGTTCTTGCTCGTTGCCCGTCAGTGCAGTCAAGGCTACCGATAAGATCACCACGATTGAAGGCATCTCTGCGGATAACTCGCATCCAGTGCAAAAAGCCTGGGCCGAGATCGATGTGCCGCAGTGTGGTTACTGCCAATCAGGACAGGTCATGGCGGCAGTGGCTTTGCTCAAACGCAAGCCAAAGCCGACAGATAAGGACATTGATGAGGTGATGACGAATATCTGTCGTTGTGGCACTTATCATCGGATTCGCGCAGCGGTGCATATTGCCGCTGGGAGCACTAAGGTCAGCGCGACTGAGGTGCCTGTGACTACCGATCAACAGACTGTCTAGGCCGAGGAAAAATACACATGAATAATAAACAACAAGTTGGCGCAGAATTAGATCCAACACGCCGTCAGTTTTTAGTGTCTTCTGCGGCGGTTGGTGGTGGTTTAGCTATTGGTATTCAATTGCCGTTTGGTGCGACTGAAGCGGCCGCGCAAAGTGCTGCGGACGCAGCAGAGGTGGGTATTTGGGTAGCGATACGGCCTGACGATACTTGCGTGATTCGGATTGTGCGTTCAGAGATGGGCCAAGGCACGCGCACTGGTCTTGCTCAGTTGGTGGCTGAAGAGTTGGAATGCGATTGGAAACGTGTGACTGTCGAACAAGTCACTGCTGGTCGTAATGTGAAGAGCAAACGCGCATGGGGTGATATGTCTACTGGGGGTAGTCGTGGTATTCGCACATCCCAAGAATATGTGCGAGGTGGCGGCGCTGTGGCGCGGACAATGCTATTACAAGCGGCTGCAAATGAATGGCAAGTGCCGGTGGCAGAGTTGAAAGTAGCGGCAGGGGTAATTACCCATGCTAGTTCTGGGCGTACTACCACCTACGGAAAAGTGGCTACTGCTGCAGCGAAACTGCCACAACCTGACTACAAGAGTATTCAGCTCAAGAATCCAAAAGATTGGAAGATCGCAGGTAAGCCCTTAAAGCGTTTGGATACCCTAGACAAGCTTAACGGCCAGAAGAAATTTGGCTTTGACTTGCAATTGCCCGGCATGCTGCATGCCACGGTGAAAGACTGTCCAGTCTATGGTGGTAAGTTGGTGAGTTTCGATGACGCTAAAGTCAAGACCATGCCTGGTGTGAAGCAGGTGCTTAGAGTGAATGCTACTACGGTGGGTGTGGTTGCTGATACCTGGTGGCGTGCTAAAAAAGCATTGGATGCGCTTCCCATTGTTTGGGATGAAGGTCCTAATGCCAAGGTAAATAGCGCCAGTATTGCTGAGCATTTGAAATCAGGCTTAACATCAGATGATGCATTTGCGGATACCAATACGGGTGATGCGATCAATGCGATTGCTGGGGCCACAAAGAAAATCGAGGCGGTCTATAGTGTGCCGTTCTCGGGTCACGCGATGATGGAACCGATTAATTGTACCGTGAAGCTCTCGGCAGATCGTGCGGAGTTATGGATTCCGTCACAAAATGCGGATGCCTCGATTGCAACGTTGTCCACTGCAACTGGGCTGCCACAAACACAATGTGAAGTTTATATTCAAGACTTGGGCGGCGGCTTTGGCCGACGTGGAGTGCAAGATGTCGTTGGGCAAGCGGTAGCCATTGCTAAAAATTATCCGGGTGTGCCGGTAAAGCTGGCATGGTCGCGGGAAGAAGATCAGTCGCACGACTTCTATCGCCCGATTGCGCAATGTAAATTGTCAGCAGGTGTGGATGCTAATGGTAATTTAGCGGGCATGCACATTCGAGTATCAGGTCAGTCGATTAACGCTTATTTGAATCCGGCTGCCATTATTGGTGGTAAGGATAAACGACAGCTGCAAGGTATGTGGCCAGAGCCGCATGATGCGCAGTTCGGCTATACCCATCCGAATCTGAAGATCGAGTATGCAATGCGTAACACCCACATACCGGTAGGCGCATGGCGCGGTGTGAATACCAATCAAAATGGCATTTTTACCGAATGCTTCATGGATGAGGTAGCGCGATTGGCTGGTAAAGATCCGCTGGCCTTCAGGCGCGCGTTGATGGCTGAGCGGCCTAAGCACCTCGGTGTACTGAACGCCGCTGCCGAGCGTGCCGGATGGGGTAAGCCGCTACCCGCAGGTCGCTTCCGTGGTATTGCGCAGTTCATGGGCTACGCTAGTTATTCAGCCGCTGTTGCCGAGGTATCGGTGAGTGCTAAAGGTGAGGTGAAGGTGCATCGCATGGTGTTTGCATTAGATTGCGGTCATATCGTTAATCCGGATCAAGTGAACTCACAAATTGAAGGCTCAGTTGCCTACGGTATGACGGCTTTACAAAGTGAGGTCTCGGTTGCACAAGGGCGGATTGTTGAAACCAACTTCCATAATTATCGTGTGATGCGTATCGCAGAAATGCCTAAGGTCGAGACCGTATTAGTCCCTACAGGTGATTTCTGGGGTGGTGTGGGTGAACCGACAATTTGCGTTGTAGTGCCAGCCATTATGAATGCGATTCTAGCGGCAACTGGTAAGCCAGTGCGTGCACTACCGCTAGAGAAGCAAGGCTTGAAACTCGTCTAAGGATTGTCAGCGATTGCTACGTGGCTATTGAAAATTGTGTTGTGGGGTGCTGTGATCACACTGTGTGATGCAGCGCCTCCTGACAATCATTCAGCAACAGCCGCATTAACAGCGGCTCATGTTTTGCAAACGGTGCAGGTGACTGGGGATGCGATTGCGATGCCACTAGCAACAAGTAGTGATCCAGCACGCGGCCGCGAGTTGGTGATGGGTCGTGAATCTAACTGTATGCTGTGTCATGCTATTCCTGAGACCGGTGCACAATTTATGGGCAATATCGGCCCCACATTATCAGGCGTTGCGCAGCGTTTGTCGGCAGCACAGATGCGCTTGCGAATTGTAGATCAATCGCGCTTGAACCCGGCTACTGTAATGCCAGCGTATTATCGGACTGAAGGCCTCAGCTTGGTGGCACCCAGTTTTCAGGGTAAACCGGTTTTAAATGCACAGCAAATCGAAGACGTGATTGCTTATTTACAAACCTTAAAGTAAAGCGTTTATGATGAATCGTCGCACATTTTTGAGTTCTGGATTCTGCGCCTTGCCGTGGTGTACGCCAATAGCGTGGGCGCAAACAGAAACAAAACGTGAGCAGTTAATGCGTGAGGTCAGTGGGGGAGCCGTGGTTAATCCGGGGCGAGTGATTGTGGATACTCCAACGCTGGCTGATAACGGTCATTCGATACCAGTGCGGATTACTGTCGAGAGCCCAATGACGCCTGAAGATTACGTGCAGCGGGTGACGATTCTAGCAGAACGTAATCCGCGTCCAATCGTGGCGAGTTTTATGTTTAGCCCTGCCTCAGGGCGGGCCGAGGTGATGACACGCATTCGTTTGGCCGATATTCAAGATGTGGTTGCGGTTGCCCAACTCGCTAATGGCACCTATTGGTATGGACAGACCAAGGTGATTGTTACTGAGTTAGCGTGTTTGGAAGAGGTGCGCTAGAGATGCTGGCGAGAATTCAAGTGCCTAGTCAAGCGCGTCGCGGTGAAGTGATGACGATTCGTATTTCGATTCAACACGCGATGGAGACCGGTTACCGTTTAGATGACTTTGGTCGTGCTTATCCCAAAAATGTGATACACACCCTGAGTTGTCATTACGGGGGCAAGGAAGTGTTTCGCGCTGAGATGGGCTCTGGCATTGCGGCTAATCCTTATTTTGAGTTCTATGTGCTGGCCGATCAAAGTGGGGAGTTGCGCTTTGAATGGCAAGACGATTCTGGTGTAGGTGGTGCAGAGCGCGCGACCGTGCAGGTTGTGACTTGATTCAACCGATGTGGTGGCTGTGGTTCATGAGTATTGGCATATGGTGTGCAGTCACTCCATGGTCGAGTCATAGTGCTGAATCCATACCCCCCATATTCTCCATATCACCACCCGCTTCATCAACGCCACTAGCGCCATTGGGCCGCTCGGGAATCACCTTTGCAAGTCCAGACATTCGTCAACTGCAAGCTGATAATTTTGCCAATCCAGGCATGCTTTGGGTAACACGTGGCGAGACTATATGGCGCACACCTAGCGGCGTGAAAGGCCAGGCCTGTGCCAGCTGTCATCAAGATGCTCAGCAAAGTATGCAAGGCGTGTCAGCGCGTTATCCACGACTCGATACAGGGCGTGGCACCATACTCAATATTGAAGGGCAGATTAATCGCTGTCGCCAAGAACAACAGGCTACTACGCCTTGGGTTTATGAGTCGGCGGATTTATTGGCAATGACTGCCTATTTGAATTACCAATCACGAGGTATGCCAATTGCAGTGACGATTGATACGGATAATCGTACGCAGTGGGAGCGTGGCAAGGCAATCTTTCATCGACGTCAAGGTCAAATGAATTTGGCCTGTGTGCATTGTCATGAACAACTGGTGGGGCGTAAATTATTAACAGACACCTTGAGCGAGGGGCACGGCAATGCATATCCGATTTATCGGCTGGAGTGGCAGACGGTCGGGTCATTGCAAAGACGGCTACGCAGTTGTTTTAACGGCGTGCGTGCTGCAATCCCAGACTATGGGGCCGAGGAGCTCTTGGCGTTAGAGCTCTATCTTGGTTGGCGAAGTAGTGGCCTGACGGTAGAGGCGCCAGGCGTGCGGCGTTAGCGCAGACTTGCGTTAATTGCTTCTAGATGGGCAGTGCCAGGACACAATTCACTCGCGCCAAGTTGATTCAGTGGTGTATCAACTGTGTTCAGGTATTGGTGTAAGTCGGCAGCCTCGGGTGCAAGATAGAGCAGACCGGTGACAATTTCCCCTTCGGCCGCCCGCTCTTGCACGTAGTTCATGGCCTTGATGCGATCGGTAGGGTCGTAATCAGGTGCCAGTTTGCGCATGCGTAAAACGGAACCGTCATGCTGAGTAATATTGATGACTTCTCCAGGAGCGTAGTCGGCGGTAATTTCATCGCGCCCCTCGATGATATCGAGGCGATTCACAGCCGAGTTATGCTCGCGTACATAGTCATAAGACTTGGTAGAGCCTTCGTGGTTATTAAATGCGACACAAGGCGAGATGATGTCAATGAATGAGGGGCCAGGATTTTGGATCGCAGCTTTAATCAAGGGGACTAATTGTTTTTTGTCACCAGAGAACGCGCGCGCGACAAAAGTTGCTTTTAATAATAATGCCATACCGACCAAATCAACTGGTTCATCAGGATTTAAAACTCCGCGCTTTGATTTCGAACCTTTGCTGGCAGTGGCTGAAAATTGACCTTTAGTGAGACCGTAGACACCATTATTTTCAACAATGTATACCATGTTCACACCGCGGCGGATGCAGTGGGCAAACTGCCCCAGACCAATCGATGCCGAGTCGCCATCACCCGATACGCCGAGATAGAGCAATTCGCGATTGGCTAAATTGGCACCAGTTAAAACCGAAGGCATGCGCCCATGAACAGTATTAAATCCGTGCGAATTGCCCAAGAAATAGTCTGGGGTTTTTGAGGAGCAACCAATCCCAGAGAGTTTGGCGACGCGATGAGGCTGAATATCGAGTTCCCAACACGCTTGGATAATTGATGCTGAAATTGAGTCATGGCCACAGCCTGCACACAGCGTAGAGATTTTTCCTTCATAGTCACGGCGTGTGTAACCTGCTTGGTTTTTAACCAGTGATGGATGATGTAATTTGGGTTTGGCAAGATAAGTCATGGCGTGATCTTAGGCTAAGAAGCTTTTTTAAGGGGCACAACAGTGCGTGCTTGTTGGGTGATGCGATCCACAATGAAGCGTGCAGTAATTGGCGTGCCGTCATAGTGCAATAGTGAAATTAATTTCGCAGGATCAAGCTTGGCATCGGTGACTAGCAAGGTTTTGAGTTGCGCATCGCGATTTTGTTCTATGACAAATACTGACGTGTGGGCATTTACAAAGTCGTTCACTGTTTGTGCAAAGGGATAGGCGCGGATGCGTATGGCATTAACTGCTAAACCTTGTGCGGTGAGCACATCAAGTGCCTCTTGCATAGCGGGGCTAGTCGAGCCGTAGTAGATCACCCCAATTTGAGCGCTGGGCGACGTGGTATGTACAACTGGTTGTGGCACCAGTGATTTGGCGGTTTCAAATTTTTGCAGCAAGCGTTGCATATTGTCGATATAGTCAGGGCCAGCCTCAGTGTAGCGAGCATAGCGATCTTTAGTCGTGCCGCGGGTAAAGTAGCCACCTTTGGTTGGGTGAGTGCCAGGGTAGGTGCGATAAGGAATACCATCACCCTCGACATCCAGATAGCGACCAAAGTCTGCACCTTCTTCTAGGCGCTCGTAGGTCATGACTTTGCCACGATCGTATGCTTTGGTTTCATCCCATTTGAAGGGGCGACAGAGTCGCGTGTTCATGCCGATATCTAAGTCTGTCATGACGAATATTGGAGTTTGCAAGCGTTCTGCCAGATCAAACGCAGCGCCACTAAATTCAAAACATTCGGTTGGATCTTCCGGAAATAACAGTACGTGTTTGGTATCGCCATGAGAAGCATAGGCACAGGCGAGCACATCTGATTGCTGAGTACGGGTGGGCATGCCGGTTGAGGGGCCGCCACGCTGCACGTTAATCAGGACTACTGGGATTTCTGCAAAGTAGGCCAAGCCAATGAATTCGGTCATTAAGGAAATACCGGGACCGGAGGTTGCGGTAAACGAACGTGCACCATTCCAGCCCGCACCAATCGCAATACCAATGGATGCGAGTTCATCTTCACCTTGCACAATCGCGTAGCGATGTTTACCGGTTGTCGGCTCTGCGCGGAGTTTCTTGCAGTAGCTCATAAACGCTTCTGCTAAGGATGAGGAGGGAGTGATCGGATACCAAGCGCAGACAGAAGCACCACCGTAGACTGCACCCAAGGCGGCTGCACTGTTGCCGTCAGTGAAAATCTTATTGCCAACATTGTCTGCAGGTTGTAGTCGAATGCCTAAGGGGCAAGGCAGATTTGCTAGCGCATAATCACGGCCTAAATGTAAGGCTTTAACGTTAGAGGCAAGCAGCGCTTCTTTGCCTTTGTATTGTTCGGTGAACAATTGTTCAATAGCGGCAGGGTCGAGTTCAAGTAGTGCCGATAACGCGCCGATGTAAATAATATTTTTAAACAGTTGTCGTTGCCGTGGGTCGGTGTAAGTGGCATTGCAAATATTGGTCAGTGGCATGCCGATGACGGTAATGTCGGGTCGAAACTTATGTGGTGGCAGCTCTTTAGAATTGTCGTAGAACAAATAGCCACCGGTCTCGATTTCTTTGACATCGGCATCCCAAGTTTGCGGATTCATTGCCACCATCAAATCGACACCGCCACGCCGGCCTTGGTAGCCTTTTTCATTGACGCGAACTTCATACCAAGTGGGCAGACCTTGGATGTTCGATGGAAAAATATTACGTGGGCTCACTGGCACACCCATGCGCAATATAGAGCGCGCAAATAGTTCATTGGCAGAGGCTGAGCCTGAACCGTTGACGTTGGCAAACTTGACTACAAAGTCATTAACCGAAGTGATAGAGGGCGTCATAGAGGTTTCCGTGCAATCCTTAGGCGGCACGCCGAGCGGGTTTGCGACAACCGCTGCCTGCGTGAGTCATTTCTATAAAATATTTTTGCATATCCCAAGCGCCAGTCGGACAGCGCTCTGCACACAGGCCGCAGTGCAGACATACATCCTCATCTTTAGCCATGATCCGCCCCGTCATCCGTAATGGCTGTGAGATGTAGAGGTCTTGATCAGGGTGCAGTGTTGGCGCGGTGAGCTGTTGTCGTAATTCAGTTTCTTCTGCATCGGGAGTAAAGGTAATGCAGTCCATTGGGCAAATGTCGACACAGGCATCACATTCAATACACAACCGTGGCGTGAATACGGTTTGTACATCGCAGTTGAGGCAGCGTTGGGTTTCGGCATAAGCCGTTTTTGCATCAAAGCCTAACTCGACTTCGACTTTAATGTTTTTGAGGGTGAGCTTCTGATCTTGCCACGGCACTTTTTGGCGAAGTGTGGCGGAGATATCGTTGTCATAGCTCCATTCGTGAATACCCATTTTTTGGGAGATGACATTGACGGCGGGTTGCGGTCTATCGTGAAGCTCCTCTTGGTTGAGCATCTTGTCGATAGATACGGCACATTCATGACCGTGCGCCACAGCCCAGATAATATTTTTAGGGCCAAACGCAGCATCACCACCAAAAAACACTTTGGGGTGTGTGGATTGGAAAGTCACTTGATCAACAACTGGCATACCCCACTGATCAAACTCTAGGCCAATATCTCGTTCAATCCAAGGGAAGGCATTTTCTTGACCAATGGCAACTAATACATCATCACACTCGACATAGACATCGGGCTCGCCTGTTGGCTTCAGGCTACGCCGGCCTTTGTCGTCGTAGACGGCTGCTACTTTTTCGAAATACATACCAACCAATTGGCCATTATTGTGGTTAAACGACTTAGGTACTAAGTAATTGAGGAATGGGATGCCTTCTTCAATCGCATCTTCCTTCTCCCAAGGGCTAGCTTTCATCTCATCGTAGCCTGAGCGCACAATAACTTTGACGTCTTCGCCACCCAATCGTTTTGCAGAGCGACAGCAATCCATCGCTGTGTTGCCGCCACCGAGCACAATCACTCGCTTGCCAATGCTGGTAATATGACCAAAGGACACACTCGAGAGCCAGTCGATACCGATATGGATATGCTTAGCAGCTTCAGTGCGGCCAGGAGCTTCTAGATCGCGACCTCGGGGAGCGCCGGTGCCAACCACCACTGCGTCATAGCCTTGGTCGAGAATGTGCTTGAGACTTTCTACACGCTGACCGGCACGTAATTCGATATTACCAATGCCGGTGATAAAGCCGACCTCTTCGTCAATGACTGCTTCGGGTAAACGGAAGCGTGGCACTTGGGTGCGCATGAAGCCGCCCGCTTTAGGGTCGGATTCGAAGAGCGTAATCGAGTAGCCCAGTGGCGCGAGATCGCGCGCCACGGTGAGTGATGCAGGTCCAGCACCAATACAAGCAATTCGTTTGCCATTGCTCTTGGTTGGGGCCTTTGGCAGTAGTGCGGTGATATCGTCTTTGTTATCTGCAGCGACTCGTTTTAAGCGGCAAATCGCTACGGGTTCTGGTTGCGAACCTTCACCATGGGCCACTGGTTTGCGAATCTCGACATTACCTTCTTCGACTCGCCCGCGACGGCAAGCTGGCTCGCAGGGGCGATCGCAAGTGCGGCCTAGAATTCCAGGAAATACATTGGATTGCCAATTCACCATGTAGGCTGCGCTGTAACGGCCTGCCGCAATTAGTCGGATATATTCTGGAACAGGGGTGTGCGCTGGGCAGGCCCACTGACAATCGACAACTTTATGAAAGTAGTCGGGGTTGGAGATTTCGGTTGGTTTCAAAAACACTCCTCAGCGTATGCGCAGATGCCAATGTTAATGTGGATTCAGGAAAGTTGGCTTGGTTGTTATTATGCCCACAGTAGAACCAATTGCGATTGCACTGGGACCGTTTTTAAAGTGTTATAAATTCTACCTCTTTGATGTTCGGGTGGCCAGTCCGTCCGTCGCAGCACCGCTGCTATGAATAAAGCGATCTACACTCATTTTTTAGTCACTGTTTTGGGCATGAACAGATCAGTAATCGATCCTTCGGCGATTTCAGCGGCAAAAAATAGGGTTTCAGATAAGGTGGGGTGGGGGTGTATGGTTAAGCCAATGTCGCCGGCATCCGCGCCCATTTCTAGGGCTAGGACCGCCTCCGCAATTAGCTCTCCGGCATTTACCCCTGCGATCGCCACGCCCAACAGGCGGCGGGTCTTCTTGTCAAACAGGGCTTTGGTCATCCCCTCTTCGCGTCCCGTGGCTAGGGCGCGGCCACTGGCAGCCCACGGAAATATAGCTTTGTCGTATTCGATACCTTGGGCTTGGGCTTGGGTCTCCGTTAAACCCATCCAAGCAATCTCTGGGTCGGTATAAGCCACCGATGGAATGGTGCGTGCATCAAAAAAGGCGTTGTGACCGGCAATGACTTCGGCAGCGAGCTTGCCCTCGTGGGTCGCTTTGTGGGCAAGCATGGGTTCGCCGCAGATATCACCAATCGCGAAAATATGAGGGACATTAGTACGTTGTTGGCGATCGACAGGGATAAAGCCACGTTCATTGACCTGCAGGCCGGCGCGAGCCGCATCTAGTAGGTGGCCATTCGGACGTCGTCCAACAGCGACCAAGACCGCATCGTAGGTCGAGGTGTTAGTGCCTTGCGGGCCTTCACAGGTGACCGCTAGACCGGCTTTAGCTGGGGTGATTTTTGTCACTTTGGTCTTGAGAAGGATCTGCGCGTAGCGCTTTTCGATACGCTTTGAGAGCACTCGCACGATGTCGCGATCTGCACCGGGGATGAGGCCATCCATAAGCTCTACTACGGTGATATTGCTACCCAAAGCATCATACACGGTGGCCATTTCTAAGCCGATAATGCCGCCGCCAATAATTAGTAATTTTTTGGGGATATTGTTGAGTTGGAGGGCTCCGGTAGAGTCAATAAGGCGCGGATCGTCATAGGGGAAGCCTGGCACTTTGGCTACAGCTGAACCGGCTGCAATAATGCACTGTTCAAAGGCGACTGTTTTGACACCGTCGGCGGTGTTCACACTCACGGTATGCGCTGAAGTGAACTGGGCAACGCCAGTAAGTACACTGACTTTGCGCTGTTTGGCCAGACCGCTTAAGCCTTTAGTGAGCTTGCTGATAATGCCATCTTTCCAGTTACGCAAGCCGTCGATATCAATCTGTGGGGCGGCGAAGCGAATACCAGTTGGGGCAGCCTCTGCGGCATCGGTGATGACCTTGGCTGAGTGGAGTAGTGCCTTGGAGGGAATGCAGCCGACATTGAGACACACACCGCCGAGCCGCTCAAAGCGCTCGATGATCATGGTTTTTTTGCCTAAGTCAGCCGAGCGAAAGGCTGCGGTATAGCCACCGGGGCCGCCGCCAATGACCAGCACTTCGGTGTGCAGATCTGCTACGGGTAGCGGTTGTGGGCTAGGGCTTGTGGCCGTATTGGCTGTATGAGCGGTACTAGTGGGTGCGGGCTTAGGGTTGTTTGTAACTGCGGTTGCAGCTGGGGTGGCTGCCGGTGCTGAGGCGCTGTTTGAATTGGCGGAGGTGTTTAAGGTGGCGCTGGTCGTGGCGTTCTCAGCGCTAGTATCAAGGGTCAGAATCAAAGAGCCTGCCGACACCTTGTCGCCCGGTTTGAGGTGGAGGGCAGTCACTACCCCTGCCGCTGGCGAGGGGATATCCATTGTTGCTTTGTCCGACTCCAGGGTAATGAGCGAGTCTTCAGGACGCACAGTGCTACCAGGCGCGACTAAGATTTCAATGACAGCAATATTTTGGAATTCGCCAATACTCGGAACATAGACTGGGGTTGTGGTCGCCATAGTTTAAATTTTTCTTTAAAATCAATTATTTATGTTTTTTATAGGAGTTAATTTTTGCTTAGGTTCGGATATGGCCTGAGCCGTAGACCACATATTTTAGGGAGGTGAGACCCTCTAGTCCGACTGGGCCGCGGGCGTGTAATTTATCGGTGGAGATACCAATTTCTGCCCCTAGGCCATATTCAAAACCATCGGCAAAGCGAGTTGAGGCATTCACCATCACCGAGCTGGAGTCGACTTCGCGTACAAAGCGGTGGGCGCGACTGATGTTTTCAGTGACGATAGCATCGGTATGTTGTGAGCCGTATTGGGTGATGTGTGCGATCGCTGCATCCATATCGGCCACCACACGAATGGCGAGAATCGCGTCTAGGTATTCGGTGTACCAGTCTTGTTCAGTTGCGGGCACGATGTCACTAACGATGTGACGGGAGGCCTCATCGCCTCGTAGCTGAATATTTTTTTGGCGATAAATCGCACATAAGGGGGGCAATATGCGGGCGGCAATTTGTTCAGCGACTAAGAGGGTTTCCATGGTGTTACAGGTGCCTAGGCGTTGGGTTTTGGCATTGTCTGCAATCCGTAAGGCCTTGTCGAAGTCGGCCGCGTCGTCAATATACACGTGGCATACCCCATCCAAATGTTTGATCATCGGGATGGTGGCCTCTTGCGTGAGGCGTTCGATTAAGCTTTTGCCGCCACGCGGCACCAGAATATCGACAAATTCACGCATGGTAATTAGTGCACCAACTGCGCTGCGATCGGTAGTCGCAATCACTTGCACGGCATTAGGTGGTAATCCCGCTGCGGCTAATCCATGTTGAACGCAAGCGGCGATTGCTTGGTTGGAGTGTAGGGCTTCAGAACCGCCCCGCAGAATAGTGGCATTGCCTGACTTTAGGCATAAACCCGCTGCATCGGCGGTGACGTTGGGGCGTGATTCGTAGATGATCCCGACCACGCCTAGAGGCACGCGCATCTGGCCGACTTGGATGCCGGAGGGGCGGTATTTAAGCCCATTGACTTCGCCAATGGGGTCGGGCAGGGCGGCGATTTGGCGCAGTCCTTCGGCCATAGCGGCGATCCGTGCCGGGGTTAAGGTGAGTCTATCAAGGGCGGCCGCATCAAGACCTTGAGCAGCAGCGGCAGCCAGATCACGTGCGTTCTCGGCGCTTAAGATGCCCGCGGTCTGCTCAATGCGGTGGGCAATGGCCTGCAGTGCGGTGTTCTTGGCTGCGGTGGGAGCGGTGGCCATCAGGCGGGCGGCTTGCTGTGCGCCACGTCCAATGTCTTGCATATAGTTTTGGATGTCCATAAATGAATTCTAGCAGGTGAGTTGTTACTGTTGCGTAGAGCAGGTCAATATTATTGATTTGTGTGCGTTAGGGTTACCGAACTGTTGACGGTGCTTTAATCATTGACTGTGCATGTCATCAGACCATCAGTGATACCTTCAGTATGACGAGTAAATCACTGAGGGTCGACTAAAACAAGGCATGCGGCTGCACAAACGCTTGTGCTATGTGGTTAGTGTTATATGGAGTGTTACGAGTGTTAGGGCTGCGGGCAAACCGTTCCAGCAATTGTAGCAGTTCGTCCCAAACATCTCCGCTCTGTAGACCTTTAATGATTTGATCGATGCGCGCCGCATGACGCAAGGCAGCATGGGTTTGTGCCAATGTGATGCGGCGGATATTATTTTGTATTAAGTTTTGTTGGAGCGGAGCGAAAATACGGGCCTCGCGCAACGCGCCCGCGACTGGGCGACCGGCTTGCAAAGCGGTGAGCACTTTGGCCAGATTGCGAATTTGTTCGGTTAATGCCCAGAGCGCTAAGGGTGTGGGCGCGCCTTCACCGCGCAGCCCATCGATATGCCGCACCATCCGTAGGCGATCGCCTTCCAGTAAAACCCCGCCCAGATCTAGCACTTCGTGTCGGGCAACATCGATCACCGCTTCCTGTACGGCGCTGAGCGGAATTTTTCCTGGCGGTAGGAGTAAGGCCAGTTTCTGCACTTCTTGATGGGCGGCCATCAAGTTACCTTCGACCCGATCGGCAATAAAAGCTAAGGTATCGGAGTCGGCTTCTTGTTGTTGGGCGCGCAACCGAGCCGCAATCCACTGCGCAAGGGCTGTGCGGTGCACTACCGTCGCTTCAACGCCAATGCCTGCTTCGAGCAGGGCTAAAAACCAAGCCGTTTTTTTGCCGCGCCAATCGAGTTCGGCAATATGAATCAGGGTGACGGTATCGGGGGGGAGATCTTTACAGAAGCGCTGTAGCGCCTCGCCGCCTTCTTTGCCTGGCTTACCATTATTGATCCGTAATTCCAGCAGTTTTCGCGAGGCGAATAGCGATGTCGCAGAACTGGCATAGGCTAAGTTTGCCCAGTCAAATCCAGGCTCGGCGAAGAATAATTCGCGCTCCAGATAGCCTTCGGCTCGCGCTTTGTCGCGAATCAGACTGCTGGCCTCCAGCGCTAGTAGCGGCTCATCACCATAAACGATATAGAGTGGTTGCACGCCGTGTTGCAAATGCTTAGCGAGTTGTTCGCTAGAAATTTTTTGAGCAGAGGGACGTGCAGCCATTGCTAACTCGGAGATTTGGTTGGTGCGATTGTGGTTGGCCGCAGAATTTGCAAGCGCCGCACTAATTGTTGGATGGCATCGTTTTGCATGTCGCGATACAGCATATTCTCTTCAGACTCTTTGGCAAGCGTGTTTTGATCGCTATAGGTCAGTTCGCGATTGAGCGCAATTTCGGTAGCCGGAGCAACTTCGAGCCCCGCTTGGTCGGTAATGCGGTAACTTATGCGGTAGAGTAATTGAAACTCACGTACGCGCCCGACGTTAGTCAGTGTCAGAATGCTCTTCTCGCGTAGTTCACTGATGAGTATTACGCTCGCAACTGCAGATTTGGGATCGTTAACGATGCGGGTGGTGCTACCACTTGCGATTGCGCGTCTGAGAAGCAAATTAAACTGCGAGGTCTCGGGTGCTTGAATGTAGATGGTCTCAAACGGTAGGCTCGCCGTACCGCGCAGCGCAAAACCACAGCCGGCGATTAGCACGCTGATCAACATACAGAGTATGGTTTGGAGGGGGCGCTTTGGCATGCTTAAGCTTCGCTGGGGCTAGTGTTCATCCGTACCACAACATTGACGAGTCGGCCTGGCACCACAATCACTTTTTGCACTGGCTGATGAGCAATGTGTCGCACCATATCAGGATGTGCCAAGGCCATTGCTTCAATGTCGGGTTTGCTGATAGCGACCGGAGCACGCAGAGAGCCACGTTTTTTGCCATTAATTTGCAATATCCATTCAATTTCATTTTCAACTAAGGCGGCAGCATCCGGCTCCGGCCAGGGCGCGCTCAGTATGTCAATGCCGTAGCCTAGATCCTGCCACAGTTGATGTGTGATATGTGGCGTAATGGGTGAGAGTACGCGCAGTAGAATTGATAAGCCCTCGTGCAACACACTTTGTGCGCTTGGATCGTTAGCCGTTTTGAGCACCGACTCCAAGGTGTTAAGCATTTTCATGGTTGCTGAGGCTACGGTATTGAATTGATGGCGACCTAAATCGTAATTGGCTTGTTTTAGTAGGGCGTGGATGTCGCGGCGTACACTCACCAGTGCGCTGGGGAGTTGGGCAATTGGTGCTGGTAATGAAGACGCTGTGGGCGCGCGTTGGGCAGTATCGTAGCCTAGCGTCCAGACTCGCTTGAGAAAGCGGGCAGCACCTTCGACGCTCGCATCTGACCATTCAAGGGTTTGTTCAGGTGGTGCGGTAAACATCATGTAGAAGCGGGCAATGTCAGCACCGTAATCTTCCATTAAGGCTTGTGGATCTACGCCGTTATTTTTGGATTTAGACATAGTGCCAATGCCGCCAGATTCAACCGGCTCACCGTCACTGCGCAAAATCGCAGTGCTGGGGTTGCCCTGGTCATCAAGGGTGATCTCTATGTCGCTCGGGTTAAAGTAGAGGACGCGACCACTGGCAGGTTTGCGAAAGTAGATGCTATTGAGCACCATGCCTTGGGTGAGTAAGTTACGAAACGGCTCAGCGGCCTTAATTAGACCGAGGTCACGCATGACCTTGCTCCAGAAGCGCGAATACAGTAGGTGCAAGATAGCGTGTTCGATGCCGCCGATATATTGGTCGGCAGGCAACCAGTAATTGACACGCTCGTCGACCATAGCGTTGCTGTTGTCTGCACAGGCATAGCGTAAGAAATACCATGAGGAGTCAACAAAGGTATCCATGGTGTCGGTCTCACGGCGCGCTGCTTGACCGCATTGGGGGCATGCGCAATTTACAAAGTCAGCGCGCTTATTGAGCGGGTTACCGCTACCGTCTGGCACGCAGTCCTCGGGCAATACAACGGGCAATTGATCATCTGGTACGGGTACATCGCCGCAGCTGGGGCAGTGAATGATGGGGATGGGACAGCCCCAGTAGCGTTGACGGGAAATGCCCCAGTCGCGTAGGCGAAACAGCACCTGTTTTTCGCCTAAGTTCTGCGCGGCTAAGTCCTTGGCCACCGCATCGACTGCTGCTTGATAATCCAGACCGTTGTAGGCGCCGGAGTCTATGCAGTGACCAATCGTTTTGTCGGCATACCAATCGGCCCAACTCTGGCTCGAAAAAGTGCGCCCCTCTACCCCAATCACTGGAATAATCGGTAATTGGTAGTGTTTAGCAAAGTGGAAATCGCGCTCATCGTGAGCTGGCACGGCCATGACCGCCCCCTCGCCATAACCCATGAGTACATAGTTACCCACCCACACGGGAATTGCTGCACTCGTTAAGGGGTGTTGCACTTCAATACCGGTAGGCATACCCTTTTTTTCCATAGTGGATAAGTCCGCCTCCATGACTGAGCCGCTACGGCACTCGGCGATAAATGCGGCGAGTTGCGGATTATTGCGTGCCGCTGCTGTGGCTAGCGGATGCTCTGCAGCGACTGCTACAAAGGTCACGCCCATGATGGTGTCAGCACGGGTGGTAAATACCCAGAGTTTGTCGGAGTTGCCTTCATAGGTGTATGGGAAGGCGAAGCGCACGCCATAGCTCTTGCCAATCCAGTTTGCTTGCATGGCTTTCACGCGCTCTGGCCAGCCCGATAAATCATCTAGGGCTTCTAGGAGCTCGTCACCATAGCGGGTGATAGCCAAGTAGTACATGGGGATTTCACGTTTTTCAACCACTGCGCCAGTACGCCAGCCTTTGCCATCGATGACTTGCTCGTTAGCCAGCACGGTTTGGTCGACAGGATCCCAGTTGACGCTGCCAGTTTTTTTGTAAGCGATACCGCTTTTCAATAATCGTAGAAAGAGCCATTGATTCCAGCGGTAGTAGTCGGGCTTGCAGGTCGCCAGTTCACGACTCCAGTCGATGGCGAAACCGAGGGCGCGTAGTTGCTTGCGCATATAGGCAATATTGTCATAGGTCCATTGTGCAGGGGGCACGCCGTTAGCCATGGCGGCGTTCTCAGCAGGCAAGCCAAATGCGTCCCACCCCATGGGTTGCAAGACGTTGTAGCCGCGCATCCGATGATAGCGAGTCAGGACATCGCCAATGGTGTAGTTGCGGACATGTCCCATATGCAGCTTACCCGATGGGTAGGGAAACATGGATAGGCAATAATATTTGGGTTTGTCGCTCACTTCGTTGGCGATAAAGGCTTGGGTCTCTTCCCAGTATTGCTGAGCATCGCGTTCGATGACTTGGGGGTTGTATTTTTGCTGCATGATGCCTATGACAGAGTGTGGGGTTAATCTATGTGAAGGACTATGGAAGTCTTAGTGGTAATGGTGGTAATGGTGGTAAAGGTAATAAAGGTGGTAGTAAGGGTAGTAGCAGTGCAGTAATAAGGACAGTAGTCGACCTAGTGTAGATGGCATGGTGTGGATGCGGACTGTATACAGTATAGATTATATCCGACACCGCACACGCTACGGAATTTGCCGAAATCCAAGCCAGGTTTGGGCGGTTTTAGGGCAAGCCAAGCGCTGCAGTGCTGGTGCAGGCGTATATAATGCGCCACTACCTTGAATGTGAACCCTATGACCCCTGCCTTCCTCTCTGGTTTGAACCCCCCGCAACTCGAAGCGGTGACGCTGCCCCATCAATCGGCGTTGATTCTGGCGGGCGCCGGTAGCGGCAAGACGCGGGTATTGACCACCCGCATGGCTTGGCTGATCCAAACCGGTCAAATTGGCCCTATGGGGTTGTTAGCAGTAACCTTTACCAATAAGGCTGCTAAGGAAATGCTCATGCGTATGAGTGCGATGTTACCGATTAATACGCGCGGGATGTGGGTGGGTACTTTTCACGGTTTATGTAATCGATTATTGCGCGCGCATTATCGCGAAGCGGGGCTGCCGCAGTTGTTTCAGATTCTGGATACCCAAGATCAGCTGGCTTTGATTAAGCGTTTAATGAAGCGTATGTGTTTGGATGATGAGCGGTATCCGCCGCGCCAAGTGCAGTGGTTTATTGCGGCTAGCAAAGAAGAGGGTAAGCGTGCCAATGGAGTCGAGCCGCACGATGATTTCTCACGTCGCATGGTGCCGGTTTATGCCGAGTATGACCTGCAATGTCAGCGCGAAGGAGTGGTGGATTTTGCTGAGTTATTACTACGCTGCTATGAGTTATTGGCCCGTAACACGGTGTTGCGTGAACATTACGCGAGTCGCTTCCAACACATTTTAGTGGATGAGTTTCAAGACACTAATCGTTTGCAATACCGGTGGTTGCAATTACTGGCCGGTCAACACAATGCAATTTTTGCAGTCGGGGATGACGACCAGTCCATTTATGGTTGGCGCGGCGCTTCCACCGCCAATATGCAAGATCTACAACGTGACTTTCATGTTCAGAGAGTGATTAAGTTAGAGCAGAACTATCGCTCCCACGGCAATATCTTGGATGCCGCTAATGCGCTAATTAGCCATAATCGTAAACGCTTGGGCAAGCAGTTATGGACCGCAGATGACAAGGGTGAATTATTGCGGGTCTATGAGGCATCGTCTGATTTCGAAGAGGCTGCCTATGTCGTATCTGAAGTGCGGCACTTGCGTAATGATGGAGTGTCACTGAGTGATGTGGCTGTGTTGTATCGGGCTAATGCGCAATCGCGGGTGATTGAGCACGCTTTATTTACCGCTGGTATTCCTTATCGTGTCTATGGTGGCCTACGCTTCTTTGAGCGCCAGGAGATTAAGCATGCGTTGGCTTATTTACGATTAATCAACAATGCCGAAGATGATGGTGCTTTGTTGAGAATTATTAATTTCCCGACGCGGGGTATTGGCAATCGCAGTCTGGAGCATTTGCAATTGGCGGCACGCACTGCAGGTATCAGTTTGTGGGCGGCGGCTTGCGCCAATACCCTCTCGGGTAAGGCAGCGAGCAGCATTGCGAGCTTTATTCATTTGATCGAGGCGATGCGTGATGCGACCGCTGATTTGCCACTGCCGGAGGCGATTGCCCATGTGATTTCGCATAGCGGGCTGCACGCGCATTACCAGCAAGAGAAAGAGGGCGCAGATCGACTAGAGAACTTAGACGAGTTGGTGAATGCCGCTGCAGTGTTTGTCGATGAGCGCAGCACTCGTCTGCCCGCCGAGGGTATGCCTGACGAGGAGGAGATGAGCGAGCTTGCCGCATTCTTAAGTCATGCTGCACTCGAAGCGGGCGAGCATCAGGCGCTAGCCGGTGCAGACGCCTTGCAGCTGATGACAGTGCATTCGGCCAAGGGTTTAGAGTTTCATGCGGTATTTGTGATGGGGCTAGAGGAAGGTTTGTTTCCCCACGAAAATAGTATTGCCGAGGGTGATGGCGTGGAAGAGGAGCGGCGTTTAATGTATGTAGCCGTGACCCGAGCACGCCGTCGCTTATATCTACTGTTGGCGCAAACGCGCATGTTGCACGGCCAAACTCGATATAACTTACCCTCGCGTTTTTTCCAAGAGTTGCCTGAGGCTTTATTGCAACGCGTGAATGTGCCGCGGGCGACTGCGGCGGCCAGCGGTGCAGCTTATTCCCAACCGGTGCCACCGCGGTATGCACGTGGGGCAAGTGCGGCGGCTACAGGTGGATTGGTGGCTCGAGACGCCTTGTGGCGCATGGGTCAGGCGGTCAGCCATGCCAAGTTTGGGGCAGGGGTGATTGTGCATGCCGAAGGCGTGGGTGCAGATGCTCGAGTGCAGGTCAATTTCAAGGACGGTGGGCTTAAGTGGCTGATGCTGGAATACGCAAAGCTCACTGCGATATGATTAAAAAACAATAAAATCAATTAGTTATCTATTTTCTGGGGGGTCTGATGGCGGGCTGGTGTCCTTTGTCAGCTCGACTGCTACTTCGGGAAAAATATCTAGATAGCTGGCATAGATTGAGCACACCAGAACCGGTAGCAGGACAAAAAATCCAAGACCCAAGGGAATAGTCGCAATGACGATCAACAGCATAGCGGCACAACTATAGACGATCATCGGTAGGGAGTTACGCAGGCAAGCCAGTAGCGACCATTTGAGCGCAGCAAGTGGCGGGATATTCTTAAAAATCACCAGTAGTGGCGCAAACCAGGTTGCTAAAAGGATGGGGAGCAGTGCGAGACAGCCTAATATAGCGTGCGGTAGGGCGGCGCGCTTGAGGGTTTCGTCATCTGGTTTGTTGAGGAAGTTGGTGAGTGAAGGGTCATTAATCAGACTGATGATGACGATATTACTAATGAGTGAGATCCCGCCCAGGGTCATTAGTGCATGGGCATGGGTGTGAAAGGGCGCGAAGAGTTGGCGAAAGCTCGGCTCTTGGTCGCGAGCCGTGCTTTGACAGGCTAGCATTAAGCCGCCAAAAAACAGGGGTGAGAGCAGACTAAAGATAAATGGTCCGACTACCGGAACGATCAGTGCAACGCTCCAGATCAATGCCATGACGATAATCAACGCAATCCAAGTCAGCGGTTGCTTACGGAAGATGCGAAAGCCTTCAGCAAGCCAATGCCAGCCACGAATGGCGGCGACGCTGTGAATATCCATGATCTAGAGTACGCCTAAAAGGGTGGGTTAATGCGAAAGCATTATAGGCGTTGCTGAGTCGGAATGTTAAGTCTTGTGATGGTTTAGCGTAAAAATAATCGCGATGACGGGAATGCAATTTATTGCGGCAAGGGTGGACAGTAGTCGCGTCGCAGTTGCAAGATATTGGCGAAATGTCCAGGGTCTTTGGCATGAGTCAGGGCGCCGGCGCGTGGCAGGTGCAGATCATAGAGGCGCGAGACCCAGAAGCGCAGTGCCGCGGCGCGCAGTAGCGCTGGCCAAGCGAGATATTCGCTGGCTATAAACGGCCGCTCAGAGTGATAGCTTGTGATAAACGCTTGGTAGCGCGCCGGATCTAGTGCGCCGTTGGTATCGATACACCAGTCATTTACAGCAATGGCGACGTCATAGAGCCAAGCGCCGGTGCAGGCGAAATAGAAATCGATAATGCCTGCGACCTGGTCGCCCTCAAGTAGCACATTGTCACGAAACAGGTCGGCATGAATCGCGCCCTGCGGCAAATGTTGCTGTTGAACGCCATCTTGATATTGAATTTCGGCGCGTAGTGTGGCGGCATCCGCAGTTGATAAGAAAGGCAGTAGGTTGGGGAGCACCGTATGCCACCAGGTGTGCGCTCGTGGATTAGGCATAGTCGCCGGATAGCTGTGACCGGCCAGATGCAAGTGCGCTAAGGCCGCCCCCACGGCCGCGCATTGTGGGCTTGAGGGGTGGCTGACGTCGGCGCCGCTCAGGCGCGCGACTAGGGCTGCTGGCTTTTGATGGAGCGTGCCCAAATAGGCGCCAGTACGGTTGGCAATGGGGCGTGCGCTTGGCACGCCGTGTTGCGCCAGATGCGCCATCAGATTCAGGTAGAACGGTAATTCGCTAGCGCTCAGTTTCTCGAACAAGGTTAAGACGAATTGACCTTGAGTGGTGGAGGCGAAGTAATTGGTGTTTTCGATGCCGCTGGCAATGCCGCGTAAGTCGGTGAGTGTGCCGACATCATAATCAGCGAGCCAAGTGGCCAGCGCTTGGTGGGTAACGGTAGTAAATACGGACATTGCGGATAATGAGCTAGGTTCAGTGAGAGGCGTTCAATGGGGATTACGCAGGCTAAATCGCGTCTAAAAGGTGTGAATGATCCACATGGGTGGGCGCAGTGGGCTACCAGGCCCATTTTGTCTAGAAAAGTTGCCATCGCCCATGTCGTCGATCATAAAATAAGGGGTGCCTCCTGGTGGTGTGACCTTAATCATGAACAGTTTGCCACCAATTCGATATTCTTCGACCGTATCGGCGCCGCGTTTGACAATAGTCACTTCTGGCTCCTGGGAGGAGTCGAGCTCAAAGCCTGGAGGGGGCGGCGGGGGCTCAATCCCGGGTCGAGTTGTGGTGCCTTGTTGAGCGCTGGCGACACATACCCACAATAGGGTGCATAGGCCTAGCAGGAGAGACCAGCTCGGGCGCGAACTAGGCAATTGTTGGTGGGATAGTTGTGGGGGGGCTGGGGGGTGCAGCGCGGTGGACGGCGGACTATGCGGCATGTTGAGGCTCCTCTAAGCGTGCATTATCCGATGTTCTGCGACTGAATGAAAGGCGAGTCGGGGGTGAGTCTGCGATAATTCGGCAAGGCGCAAGCCCGCTAATGCTAAATTTACCCCTAACCCTGGCATGCAGATGCTATAGGGGCAAAATCTGCAAATCAATCGCAGTTCTATAAAGGATGGTCCGCAGGCAAGGGATGTATACACGACATGGATACACTATTACTGGTTGATGGTTCCTCTTATTTATATCGGGCTTTTCATGCGATGCCCGATTTACGCAACAGCGCGGGAGAGCCGACGGGGGCAATTTATGGCGTGGTGAATATGTTGCGACGTCTGCACAAAGACGTCCCGGCGACTTACAGTGCGTGTATTTTTGATGCCAAAGGCAAGACCTTTCGCGACGACTTATATCCCCAATACAAGGCGCAACGGGCGGCGATGCCCGATGATTTGGTATTGCAAATTGCACCGCTGAAGGCGGCAATTGCTGCTGCGGGTTGGCCGATGCTTGAGGTGGCGGGTGTAGAGGCTGATGATGTGATTGGCACTTTAGCGCGCGCTGCAGAGGCGATAGGTTTGCGGGTGGTGATTTCAACTGGCGACAAAGATATTGCGCAGTTAGTGACGGCCCAGGTCAGCTTGGTCAATACCATGACCAATGAGATATTGGATGTTGCCGGGGTCGAGCGCAAGTTTGGCATCCCGCCCGAGCGTATCGTCGACTACCTCACCTTAATTGGCGACACAGTAGATAATGTACCTGGAGTGGCTAAGGTTGGACCCAAGACCGCGCTCAAATGGTTGCATCAATACGGCACTTTGGATGCAGTAATTCAGCACGCCCAAGATATTGGCGGGGTGGTTGGCGAGAATTTACGCAATAGCTTGGATTGGTTGCCGCAAGCACGCACGTTGTTGACTATACGTTGTGATGTGCCCTTACCTTTAGCGATCCCTGATTTGCTGCCCCAACCGCAAAACATTGCAGAATTGGCTGCATTATTTACGCGCTTTGACTTTAAAACCTGGCGTCGAGAGCTAGAAGGGGCGGCAACTGTAGTTGAGACCGCTGAGTCGTCTGCAATGGTGGCACCGGTGATCGAGTATCCACGTCATTACGAGACGATCACCACGATGGCAGCCTTAGCGTTATTGATGGCGCGTATCTATCAAGCGCCTTTGGTTGCTGTGGATACCGAAACCACCAGCTTAATCCCGATGACGGCACAGTTGGTGGGCGTTTCAGTTGCGGTTGCGCCCGGTGAGGCCGCTTATATACCAGTTGGTCATATTTATGCGGGTGCGCCGGCGCAGCTGCCGGTCGCTGAGGTGTTGTCTGTGCTTAAGCCTTGGCTAGAGGATTCGCAGTACTTAAAGTTAGGCCAGCACTTTAAATATGATATGCATGTGTTTGCCAATTATGGTGTGTCGGTGGCCGGGCTGGCGCATGATACGTTGTTGGAGTCTTACGTGCTAGAGAGCCATCAGCGGCACGACATGGATTCCATGGCGAAAAGACTTTTGTCTATAAAAACAATTAGTTATGACGATGTCACGGGCACAGGTGCAAGGCGCATCGGGTTCCAGCAAGTTGGAGTTGAGCAGGCTGCTGAATATGCTGCTGAGGACGCGGACATCACCTTACAGTTGCACCAGGTCATGCAGCCACGGCTCGCGAGTGACGCCCAACTGACGCATATTTACACCGCTATCGAAATGCCCGCAGTCCAGGTGCTCTATACCATGGAGCGTAATGGCGTCTTGTTAAACGAGCCCTTGTTGGCCGAGTTATCAGCGGCGTTTGGCGGCAAAATGATTGAGATCGAGGCGCGCGCCCATTCGCTTGCCGGTCAGCCCTTTAATTTGTCCTCGCCTAAGCAAATTCAGGAAATATTATTCGATCAGCAAGGATTGAAGCCGGTGAAGAAAACGCCCACCGGTGCGCCATCGACGGACGAGGAGTCTTTAGCGGAGTTAGCGCTAGACCATCCTTTGCCACAGTTGATTTTGGAATACCGGGGTCTTGCAAAACTCAAATCAACTTACACGGATAAGTTGCCAAGCATGGTAAACCGACAGACCGGGCGCGTGCATACCAGCTACGGCCAAGCGACGGCAGTGACTGGGCGCCTAGCCAGTAGCGAGCCTAATTTACAAAACATTCCGATACGTACGGCTGAGGGGCGGCGGATTCGTGAGGCGTTTATCGCACCTGCTGGTGCGTTGATTGTGTCGGCAGACTATTCACAGATTGAGTTACGGATCATGGCGCATATCTCGCGTGATGAGAATTTACTGCGCGCTTTTGCTGCCGGTGAGGATATCCATCGCGCTACAGCAGCCGAGATTTTTGGGATTGCGCCTGATGCGGTTGATAGTGAACAGCGGCGCTACGCGAAAGTGATTAATTTTGGTTTGATCTATGGCATGTCGGCCTTCGGTTTGGCGCGTCAACTGAACCTCGAGCGCGCTGCTGCTCAGCAATACATGGATCGTTACTTTCAGCGTTACCCTGGGGTGGCCGAGTATATGAGAGTGACCCGCGAGCAGGCGCGCGAGCAAGGTTATGTCGAGACCGTCTTTGGTCGTCGCTTGTGGTTGCCAGAGATTCGTAGCAGTAATGCGGCGCGGCGCCAAGGTGCAGAGCGGGCAGCGATTAACGCGCCCATGCAAGGCACTGCGGCAGATCTGATCAAGCTCGCAATGGTGGCGGTTCAGCAGTGGCTAGAGCAGGAGCGCATGCAATCGATCATGATTATGCAGGTGCATGATGAATTGGTATTAGAGGTGCCTCAAGCAGAGTTAGCGACAGTGCAAGCTGGCTTACACCGATTAATGACTGGGGTTGCTAGCTTGGCTGTGCCCTTATTGGTTGAGATTGGCCTGGGGGCGAATTGGGATGAGGCACACTAAGGTACTTTATAAAGCGTGCTGAGATACTGAGGTCTTATCCGTAGAGCCGTAGTCGTATCCCGCAATTGCTACCCAGCTCAAAGCCGTTTAGGCTAGCCAAAAGCCCGCAGTGCTCACATAATCAGTGGGTAGATGTTGTTCTATATAAATAACTATATGATTTTTAAAGAGATTATTTTTAACCGGTTGATGTTTAATGATCTGTAGAAAACCCATGGAGGAGTAGAGATGCTGAATCTAAAGCGGTTGTTGAGTGTGGTTGGTAGCCTTGTATGCGTAAGCGCAAGTCAGTGGGCGCTAGCCGCTGACCAGTGGCCTACCCGTACGATTCGTTGGATTGTGCCGTATACCCCAGCCGGTACTACTGACATTTTGGCGCGGATTATGGCGCAGCGCTTGGGCGAGCGTCTGGGACAAACTGTGGTGATTGAGAACCGACCAGGTGCGGGGAATAATATTGGTACTGAGGCAGCTGTGCGCGCCACTCCCGACGGTTATACATGGTTTTTAGTGAATCCAGCGAATGCGATCAATGCCACTTTGTATGCGCAACTATCGTTTAACTTCTTGCGGGATATGGCACCAGTGGCAGGTATTGTGAGGGTGCCTAATGTTATGGTGATGACTAAAAATTTCCCAGCAAAAACGGTTGCAGAATTTATTACCTATGCCAAAGCTAATCCGAACAAAGTCAACTGGGCGTCCTCTGGTAGTGGTACCTCAGTGCATTTGTCCGGTGAGTTATTCAAGTCGATGACCAATATTAATATGCTGCATGTGCCTTATAAGGGCGCAGGTCCAGCCTTGGTCGATATGATTTCAGGCCAAATGCATGTCATCTTTGACAATATGCCGTCATCGATTGGTTATATTCGCTCTGGTGAGTTGCGCGCCTTGGGCGTGACTACTGCAAAACGCTCACCGGCATTGCCCGATGTGCCTACGGTGATGGAAACTGTGCCTGGTTATGAAGCGAGTGCATGGTTTGGTATGAGTGTGCCCAAAGGCACTCCGGCGGCAATTGTGACGCGTATCAATCGCGAAGTGAACGAGTCCTTGCAAGAGCCTAAAATGTTGCAACGCTTGGCCGAGTTAGGTGGTGTGCCTTTGATGGGTACGCCGGCTGAATTTTGGGCTGTGCATCAAATGGAAACAGAGAAGTGGGCTAAGGTTGTTAAATCATCCGGCGCTAAAGTGCAATAAGTCGGTAGATTAGATCAAGTCCAGAACTAGGAGTCATGTGCAGTTTTATAATGGTAGGTTAATCAGTATTATTGGTGTGGTATTGCTCTACGCGGCCTATGCGATTTGGGGCGGGCAAGCGCTTGCCCCAGCCGTGACTGTGGTGACCTTGCAGGGTGAGTCGGTTGCGTTAAGCGACTTACGTGGCAAAGTGGTATTGCTCAACTTTTGGGCGACTGATTGTCCAGGGTGTATCCAAGAAATGCCGCAGTTGGTATCAACGTATCAGCAATATCATGCTCAAGGTTTAGAAACTATTGCAGTCGCTATGCGCCATGATCCGCCCAATTATGTATTGAACTACACAGCTAAGAACCAGTTACCGTTTAAGGTGGCTCTAGATCCGATGGGCGAGATAGCGCGTGCGTTTGGAGACGTTAAGCTGACTCCAACCACCATTGTGATTGATAAACAGGGGCGGATGGTCATGCGTATTTTAGGACAGCCCGACTTTGTCAAATTACACCAACTGATTGCGACTAAACTGCAAGAGTCTTAGGTAGAGTTACTGCATCTGTCGGATCTGTTCGCTAGTTTTGTAGACGCTTAAAATACGCCCGCTTCATGCGCTTGTTGATCGGCATGATAAGAGGAGCGCACCAGCGGTCCACTCGCTGCGTGGGTGAAGCCCATACGTTGCGCGGCTTCGGCGAATTGCGTAAAAATCGCTGGCTCTACATATCGCAGTACCGGAAGATGGTGACTGGACGGTTGCAAATATTGGCCGATGGTTATCATGTCGACTTGATGGTCGCGCAGGTCTTGCATCACTTCTAAAATTTCAGCATCAGTCTCACCTAAGCCCACCATTAAACCTGACTTTGCAGGGATCTCGGGGTGACGTTCTTTAAATGCTTGCAGTAGTCTGAGGGAGTGGGCATAGTCAGAGCCGGGGCGCACCGATTTGTAGAGTCTGGGTACAGTCTCGAGATTGTGATTCATCACGTCAGGAGGGCAGCTCGATAAGATATCTAGCGCAATCTCTAAGCGCCCGCGAAAGTCAGGTACCAGTATTTCAATTCGGGTGTTTGGTGAGCGTGTACGCACAGCGCGAATGCAGTCTTTGAAGTGCTGAGAGCCGCCATCGCGTAAATCATCGCGATCGACACTGGTAATCACGACATACTTGAGTTGTAAAGCAGCTATGGTCTCGGCTAGATGCTCTGGCTCTTGTGCATCTGGTGGCTTGGGCCGACCATGACCGACATCGCAAAACGGACAGCGGCGTGTGCATAAATCCCCCAGGATCATAAAAGTTGCAGTGCCTTTGCTAAAGCATTCGCTAATATTGGGGCAGGTGGCTTCTTCGCAAACCGTGTGGAGTTTTTGCTCGCGCAGAATTTGTTTGACCGCATTGAAGCGGGTGTTGTCACCCAGCCGCACGCGGATCCAATCAGGTTTTTTGAGCGGCGCACTAGGTACGATTTTGATCGGAATCCGTGCGGTTTTGGCTTGGCCTTTTTGTTTGATCTGGTCAGTGGTCATGATAGGGTGTCCGTGATGTGTTGCGCGAGCAAGGGGCTGATCTGATCTGGTGTTGCAGTAATTCCAAAATCACGCATTCGGGTAACGCTTAAGTTAGGATAGCCACAAGGGTTAATGTGTTCGAATGGCCACAGATCCAGATCAACATTGAGCGCGAGTCCGTGATAGCAGCAACCATTTTTGATGCGTAAGCCAAGGGCTGCAATTTTAGCAGAACCAACGTAGACGCCGGGGGCTGATGGATTACCTGTGGCCGAAATATCAAAATCGGCCAGTAAGTCGATGACCCCCTGCTCCAAGAGGCGCACTAATTTGCGAATCCCTAATTGGCGGCGTTTTAAGTCCAATAAGACATATGCCACTAACTGGCCAGGTCCGTGGTAGGTGATTTGTCCACCGCGATCAATCCGCTCGATCGGAATACCAACTGCACTGTGAGGTTCATGTTCGGGTTTGCTGGCAATGCCAGTGGTGTAGGTGGGTGGATGCTCTAATAACCATAATTCATCTACGGTATTGGCATCTCTGCTTCGGGTAAAATCGCACATCTGTTGCCAGGTAGGTCTGTAGGGTACTAAGCCGAGTTGCTGAATGCTGATCGGAATTGTACTAGTGCTCTGTTGAATAGGCGCAGAGCACGAGGCAGGAGCAGGACTGGATGGCGCAGAATGATTCATGTGCTAGATTATAAGTGTATCGGAGGAGAGTGCGTGAAAATCAACAGCGTGATTGGAGTCATTGCGACGGCTTTTATGGTTTTGGGGGCAGCGTCTATATGGGCGCAATCGGCTTCAGGATATGGTGTGCATTTGCGCCAAGTCTATTTTGCTTATCAAAAAGTCTTAGCCAGACAAGAGGCCTGTGTCCAAGCGCACGCAGAACAGACCCAAGCGAAGCAGCCCCAGGCCAACACTGATGTCTTCGTGTTGTGGCAACAACGCCATGCTAGCCTCATTGCCGAGCTGGATGGTCGACTCACCGCTTTAATTAAAGGCGCGTCGACTACTCAACAAGAGTTTGTTAGGCAAATTGGCAAGTATGAAAGTTTGATTTTAGAGTATCGTCGTACTGAGCGTGATCAGTTGTTAGCGCAAAGTCCAGTGTCTCTGGCGCAGACGTGTGAGGCGCATAGACGTGATTTAGCGCAAGCCGGAGATCAATGGAGTGTCGAGCATGCGCCGGCATTGGCTGAAATTCGCAAGCGGGCTTGGCCCGAGTAGTTGGGTGCAAAATGCGTGCAAAGCGGCTATCCCGTGTATGTAGGTTAGCCTATAGTGCCATCACTACCCCAGGCAGTTGGCATAAGCTTTGATACAGCGCATCGAGCTGAGCTTTAGATTCGGCATGTAGCGTGCAACTGACACTTTGGTAGTTACCTTTAGCGCTGGGTTTGATCGTGAGAGTGCTCGCTTCAAAACTTGGGACATGTGTTTGAATAGTACGCAATACCGAAGGTGCAAATTCAGCTGTGGTGTGCCCTAATACTTTTAACGGGAATTCGCACGGAAATGTCAGCAAGGATTCAGTGGGTGCGACTGTAGGCTTAGTACTCATTGGACTAGTCGGCATGTTCTTGTTTGAACTGTTGATATAAGGCTAGCATGCGTTTGAATAAGAAGCCAGGCTGACCATCACCTACGGGTTTACCATCTAGCTCAGTCACCGCTAACACCTCTTTTGTTGATGAGGTGATCCAAATTTCATCAGCGCTAAACACCTCAGCAGTGGATACGGGGCGCACTTCAATTTGAAATTCGCGCGCACGAGCGATTTCAATGACTACATCGTAAGTGATCCCCGACAAAATTAAATTCGATTTGGGAGGAGTTAGTAGCACACCATCTTTTACTACAAATACATTACTCGATGATGCTTCAGTGAGCTCGTCGCCGCGAAATAAAATGGTCTCGGTAGCACCGATGTCAGCAGATTGCTGACGTAACATACAGTTACCTAAGAGGGCAATGGATTTGATGTCGCAGTTAAGCCAGCGATTGTCTTGTGCCGTCACACAGCGCACACCAGAGGCGATTAGATCGGCAGATGGCGTCACTAGCGGTGAGCTCATTAAAAATACAGTAGGTGTGATATTGGATGGATACGCATGATCACGTTTAGCCACGCCACGAGTGATTTGGAGATAAATGGATTGGTTGGGGTTGTGAGGGTTAGGGTTTTTAGCAATCATCGCTGCAATGAGTTCTGACCATTGCTCAGTGCTGTGAGGATTGGTGATGCGTAATCGATCTAGACTGTGTTGTAAGCGTATTAAGTGTGCACTCAGACGAAATGGTCGGGCTTGATAAGTGGGGATGACTTCGTATACCCCATCACCAAAGATAAAACCGCGATCAAGTACAGGTATGCGAGCCTCCTCAATGGGCAAGAAATCGCCATTTAAATATACGATGTCAGTCATGGTCACTCCAGTCTATGTTGCTTTTAAAACAGTTAAATATGATGAGTTTTGTTGTTTAGAGCGTTTTGAACAGCATTAAAAAACTATCCCACAGGCGCCCAAAAAAACCGGCACTTGCCATCGGCTCTAGTGCGAGTAGTGGCACGTCACGATACGGTTTGCCATCGAGAGTGAGTTTGAGCGTGCCGACTACTTGCCCTGCATTAATTGGCGCAGACAGCCCCGGCCGGAGTTCTATGGTCGAGCTTAGTTGTGCGGCACGCCCTTTCGGAACAGTGACATACAAGTCGGAGGTGGCGCCAGCTTTTAGCGTGTTTGCTGCACCCTTCCAGACGCGCGCTTCTGAAATCACTTGATTGCTTTTGTAGAGCAGTGTGCTGTCAGAGAATTGAAACCCCCAGTTGAGCAGTTTTTGACTTTCAGTGGCGCGCGCATGATCTGACTCTGCTCCCAATATAATACTGATGACGCGACGATTATCGCGTAGTGCTGAAGTAATTAAGCAGTAGCCAGCTTTTTCGGTAAAGCCCGTTTTAACACCATCTACACTCGTGTCCCACCATAGCAATCGGTTACGATTGTTTTGGGTGATATTGTTATAGCGGTACTCTTTTTGTGAATACAAAAGATAATATTCAGGAAAATCGCGAATGAGAGCGCTGACCAAGATGCCAAGATCACGAGCGGTGGTATAGAGTTCCGGAGACGGTAGACCAGTGGCGTTGACGAAATGGCTATCTTGCATCCCAAGTTGTTTAGCTTTTCGGTTCATCAGTTGAGCAAACTGCGCTTCGCTACCAGCAACAGCTTCAGCTAGGGCGATGCTGGCATCATTGCCCGATTGAATGATTAGGCCATGTAATAGTTGATCGACACTGACTGGTTTCTTGGGGTCGATAAACATTCTCGAGCCCTCAGCCTGCCAAGCATGATTGGAAACGGGTATGAGTTGCTCTAGTGTGAGGGACTTTTGCCGCAACGCGTTAAAGACCAAGTAGGCAGTCATGAGTTTGGTGAGCGATGCCGGTTCAATTCTGGTGTCTGGTAGTTGTGCGCCGATGACTTGACCACTATTAAAGTCTATCAGCAGCCAATTGCGCGCCTCAATGGTTGGTGTTTCAAGCTGATGGATTTGGGCGCAAGTAATAGCCCCATAGATGCTGAGCAAGACAATACAGTAGAAGCGGAACAAGGTCATGGTGTGCAAAAGCCTTATTAAAACTGTCTGAGATCTGGAACTGAGGTCAAATTATCGCACGGAGTGGCACAGACTTGGGCTTGCAGCGATTTTTTTGATAGAAAGTTATGCCGTACTGATTTTCCCTCAGGTAGAATTAGTAATTATTATCGTTTTAGGTGATCTCGAATGCCATTGTCCGCATCAACAGCAGCCAGCAAAGCTAATACTTTGGCTGAAGCGCTTCCCTACATTCAACGCTTCCACGGAAAAACCATTGTCATCAAGTATGGGGGTAATGCGATGACGGATGTGGCGCTCAAAGAAGGTTTTGCGCGTGATGTGGTGTTATTAAAAGTTGTTGGCATGAATCCAGTGATTGTGCACGGTGGTGGCCCTCAAATTGATGACTTACTCAAGCGCATTGGCAAGAAAGGTGAGTTTATTCAAGGCATGCGAGTAACGGATTCTGAAACCATGGATGTAGTCGAAATGGTTTTGGGCGGTCAGGTGAATAAAGATATTGTGAATCTCATTAATCGCTGCGGTGGTAAGGCCGTAGGATTAACGGGTAAGGATGGCGGTTTTATTCGCGCCCGAAAACTAAAAGTGCGCGGTCCAACCGACGATGATCCATGGCTTGATATTGGGCAAGTTGGTGAGGTTGAGAGCATTGATCCGGCGATAGTTAACTTATTGCATACCCAGGATTTTATACCGGTCATTGCGCCTGTTGGAGTTGGTGCTAATGGTGAGTCCTACAACATTAATGCGGATTTGGTCGCTGGCAAAGTTGCTGAGATTTTGAAGGCAGAAAAACTGATTGTATTAACTAATACCGCTGGTGTGTTAGATAAGGAAGGGCGATTACTTACCGGCTTGACCGCACGTAAGGTCGATGAGTTATTTGCCGATGGCACTATCCACGGTGGTATGCTTCCTAAAATTGGATCGGCATTAGAAGCAGTTAAAAATGGTGTCAATGCCTGCCATATTATTGATGGACGGGTAGCGCACGCATTGCTCTTAGAGGTGTTGACGGACGAGGGTGTAGGCACTCTAATTAAGCGTCGTTAATCGCGTGCTAAGCGCAAGGCTACGGCGAGTAGGTCCTGAGCCTGTTGGGTTTCGGTCGCAACGTCAGCAACCAACCTGGATTTTTGATTTGGATAATACCTTGCATGATGCAAGGCCTTATATTTTTCCGCAAATCAATCACGCCATGACCGCCTATATTCAACAACATCTTGGCCTAGATTATGATGCAGCGTGTCAACTGCGGCGACACTATTGGTTGCGTTATGGAGCGACTTTGTTGGGCTTGATGAAACATCATGGCACTGATCCGAATCATTTTTTATGGCACACCCATCAGTTTCCACGCTTGCGGCAGGTGGTGGTGAGTGAGCCTGGCTTGCGTATCCAAGTGAGTCGATTGCCCGGACGGAAATTTATTTTTTCAAATGCACCGAAACATTATGTTGACGCGGTCCTCGATGTCTTGGATATTCGCGATTTATTTGTTGCAGTGTTTGGGATTGAATGCGTATGCTTTCGACCTAAGCCAGCTGCGCGGGGTTTTTTACAATTGTGTCGCGCCCAGCACATTCGTATGCAACACTGTATTATGGTGGAGGATACCTTAGAGAATTTGTATGCTGCTAAAAAATTGGGTATGCGCACCGTTTGGATGGCACAGGCACAGCGCACCCCAGGATACGTAGATCGGCGTATTAGCAGTCTCTCCGAGTTGTCTTTGAATTGATCCATACTTATTGTTAATTAACCGAGGTTCCCATGGCCCGCAACGGTGAACGTAAGATCCAGATATTACAAACATTAGCGCAAATGCTCGAAGGCCCTGCAGTAGCACGGATTACGACAGCCGCACTTGCGGCGCGTATTGAAGTGTCGGAAGCGGCTTTGTATCGACATTTTAAAAGTAAAGCCGATATGTTTGCCGGTTTGATCGATTTTGTAGAACACACTTTGTTTTCGTTAATCAATAAAATAACAACTGATGAGCATAGTGGTTTAGTGCAGCTCGAAGCTATCATGAGTATGTTGCTGGGTTTTGCTGAAAAGAATCGAGGGCTCACGCGGGTGTTGATTGGTGATGCGTTAGTCAGTGAGGACGATGCTTTGCAGTTGCGCATCAATCAGATTCACGAGCGTCTGGAAGCGGCGCTCAAGCAAGCTTTACGATTTGCGATCACCCGCAATGAAGTGCTTGCAGATATCGATGTTTCAGCGCAAGCCAATGTCATGATGAGTGTTGTTGCTGGGCGCTGGCATCAGTATGCAAAAAGTGGATTTCGGCGCGATCCTAAGCAATACTGGACAACTCAATGGAAGCAATTAATGGAAGGTGTGCTCGCCTAGTTCTGACTGACATTATTTGATTAATGTGATGCGTTAATCCGATGCGTTAATGTGATGTAACAGTTGTATTGCAAGGGTTATATTGCGATAGATGTGGTCCGCTAATAATGAATAGATGCCGCGCTGTCAAAACAAGGTATCGTTTATTGGGTTTTCAATATGAGGCACTTGTTTAGATTAACTGCGCTCAGCGCACACCGAGCACGCCGGATCGCGGGGCAGGCCGATGGTGCGAATATCCATCTCTAGACAGTTGAGTAACAACAGTTGACCGCTCATAGAGCTGCCTGTGGTTGTGAGTAGTTTTAGCGCTTCGGCAGCTTGTAGCGTGCCAATGATGCCCACCACTGGTGCAAACACCCCCATCACCGCACAGCGCATCTCTTCGGTCTCGCCCGCTTCAGGATATAAACAAGCGTAACAAGGCGCTTCGGCGTGCCGTAAATCAAACACCGCGAGTTGTCCATCAAAACGAATGCCAGCCCCCGAGACTAAGGGTTTGTGGGCGCGCACACAGGCACGATTGACCGCGTGGCGAGTTGCAAAATTATCACTGGCATCGATCACGAGATCAGCACTAGCGACCAAGCTGATTAATTCTGCGTCATCGACCCGTCGGGGGACGGTATGAATTTGAATTTCTGGGTTGAGTTCGAGCAAGGTGTGGCGTGCTGAGTCAACTTTAGCGTGGCCAACACTGGCACTACGATGTATCACTTGGCGTTGCAGATTGGTTAAGTCAACGTGGTCGTCATCACAAAGTGTTAACCGACCAACGCCAGCCGAAGCCAAATAGAGTGCGGCTGCTGAGCCCAAGCCACCCAAGCCAATGATGAGGACATGGGCGTCGAGCAAGGCTTGCTGACCATCGATACCGATCTCGGGCAGCAGGATGTGACGGCTATAGCGTAATAACTGATCGTCATTCATAGTCGCTGTCTATGTGCTCAGTGCTCAGTGCCAAGCATTGAGTACATAGACTTAATATTTGCTTTTGAGATAAGCCAGCGCTTGGTTTAATTCGTAGTCATTGGGAGAGACGATGTCACCGGTTTCAGGCCGTAGCAACTTCTCGTCCACCTCTTTGGGTCTGGGTGCAGGAGTGAATTGATATTTGATTGTGGCTTTGGCTACAGCTTGTGCTTTGTCTTCCACTTGCGGTGCAGGATTGGTTTCGGACAAGTGCTTAGACAAGTCAGACTCGCGGAGTTTGAGCCCTGCATTCGTCGAACTACCATCATCTAGTGGTATATCCGGCACAATACCTTTGGCTTGGATTGAGCGGCCTTTGGGGGTGTAGTAGCGCGCTGTGGTGAGTTTGATTGCGGTGTTATTGCCTAGCGGTAGTATAGTTTGAACCGAACCTTTACCAAACGTTTGCTGCCCCATGATGACAGCACGTTCATGATCTTGGAGGGCGCCGGCTACAATTTCTGAGGCTGAGGCGGAACCACCATTGACTAATACCACCATAGACACTGATTTGACTTCGGGAGGTAATTTCTTCAAGAAGTCATCTTTGCCGCGACTGCGTAGATAATCTTCAGGGGTGGCTTTCAGACGCATTTTGGCGTCTTCGCTACGACCATCGGTATAGACCACTAGTGCATTGGTGGGTAAAAATGCTGCTGATACAGCGACCGCACCGTTGAGCAGGCCACCTGGATCATTGCGTAAGTCGAGTATCAAGCCGCGCATCGCACCCTTATTGGCTTTGAATAGTTTTTCGATGTCATTGGCGAGAGTCTCACCCGTGTGCTCTTGGAACTGGGTCACACGAAGGTAAGCGTAGCCGGGCTCGAGTAGCTTTGACTTAACGCTTTGAATTTTGATCACAGCCCGCGTTAAGGTAAATAGTAAGGGCTTAGTCTCGCCTTTGCGCAATACGGTCAGGATAATTTGGGTGTTTGGTTTGCCGCGCATGCGTTTGACCGCGTCACCTAATGTGAGCCCTTTAACTGCTGAGTCATCTAGTTTGATAATCAGGTCACCAGCTTTAATACCGGCACGAGAAGCTGGGGAATCATCAATTGGGGAGACTACGCGCACATAGCCGTCCTCCATCCCTACTTCAATACCGAGCCCGCCAAATTCACCTTGCGTGCCGACTTGCATTTCTTTAAACGCATCTTGATCCAAATAGGCGGAGTGGGGGTCTAGCCCAGATAGCATGCCATTAATAGCTTCGGTAATGAGTTTTTTGTCGGTGACGGTTTCGACATAGTCGCTTTTGATCCGACCAAATACTTCAGTAAATGAGCGTAACTCTTCTATCGGCAGCGGTAGTGCGGCACTCCGTTGGGCGATCGCTGAGTAGTTGATACTGATGGCTACACCGATGACTACGCCAAAGAAAAGTAGGCCGATGTGCTTTAATTTACTACCCATTCATAACTCCCGGAAAATAGCCTGTATAAAAAACATTCTGTGAATATCAGTGAAACGCTCAAAAAAATCAAACAATCTATAAAACAGATTAAAACGGGTAAGGCCGTGACTGCCATCATACCTATTGCGCAGCGGGCTTAATAGGAATTTTAGCGGCTACTGCCAGACTTAGCGCATTTTCATCCAACTTAATGGGTCAAACGGTTTTCCTTCATGGCGCATCTCGAAGTATAAACCTGATTCTGGGTTGCCGCCGCTGTTGCCCACGGTAGCAATTGGCTCTCCGCTGCGGATATTGTCACCCACTTGTTTGAGTAAGGCTTCGGCGTTAGCGTAGAGGGTGAGGTAGCGATCGCCATGGTCAATGATCAGTAAGTTGCCAAAACCGCGCAGCCAATCGGCATAAACTACCCGACCTTCGGCAACCGCTCGCACATCCTCTCCGCGCTTGGCGGTAATAAACAGCCCCTTCCAGGTAATCCCGCCATCAGCTCTGGGACTGCCAAAGCGCCCACTGAGCTCGCCACGCACGGGTAGTCCGAGTTTGCCGCGTAGTGCGCCAAAGATGCTGCGGTCATTGCTTGGACCTGTGGGCAATGGCGCAGTTGATCGTTCGGCCTTTTGAGGGCTCTCAGTGCTCTCGGATTTGCGACCAGTATTGCGCTCACGCACCGGTGGCTTACGCGCTAGCTTCGCCAATTGATCCACCAAGCGGGTTAAGCGGTTCTCGTTTGCTTGCATGGCGCGAATCTCTTGTTGCTGAGCACGAATTTCGCGTGATAGGCTGGCCAACACATCAGCTCTGGATTTCTTTTCTTTTTCTAGGCGATCTTTTTGGATGGTTTGTTCTTTAACGATGTTGGCGATGGTCGCAACCTGACCTGCAATTTCGGTTTTGTAGCGATTGATCTCATTTAAGTTGCCGCGCAAGCTTTCGACTAATTTGCCGCGGGCTTGTGCAATATGACCGAGATAGTGGAGTTGGCGCGCTAGTGCGTTGGGATCATCTCGGCTAAAGGCCAGGGCTAAGGCGTTGGGCTTGCCTCGCAGGTATTCTTCGCGCAGCATTTGGCCTAGTAACTCTTGTTGCGCACGCAGTGCGGTATTGGTGTCTTGGGCAGCTTGGCGTAGTTCGTTGAGTTTGTTATTGGACTCCTCAGCGCGTCGATTTAAAATATGTAGCTCGCGGTTAGCCTCAGAGATGGCACGTTCTGATTTGCGTAGCGAGTCGGAGGCAACGCTACGCGTCTCCTCGGAGGCCGCTAGTTTTTTTTGTAGAGAATTGATGCGGTTACGAAGATCTCGCAATTCTTCACGGGTTTGCGGCGCGCTTGGGGTGGCCGCGCTGGCGAGAGCGGCCACCATCACAAGACAGGCTGTGCACAGGGTGATCAACCAATAGGTTTTTTTCACGCAAACTCGATTAGAGATTGGCCGGTCATTGCTGCTGGTTGCGCCACGCCCATCATCGCTAACAAGGTTGGTGCGATGTCTTGGAGGGAGCCGTCATCTCGTAGACGAGCTTGACGGCCGAGGTAGACCACGGGTACTGGGTTTAAGGTGTGGGCAGTATGCGGCTGATTTGATTCTGGATCATGCATAGTCTCAGCATTGCCATGGTCAGCGGTAATTAGTAATTCTCCGCCTATGGCTTGTATCGCAGTCGTGAGCCGGCCAATGCATTCATCCAATACTTCAATGGCAGCGGTCGCTGCTGCTAAATTACCCGTATGCCCGACCATGTCACCATTGGCAAAGTTGCAGATTAAGGCGTCGAATTGGCGGCTCTCGATAGCGGCAATCAATTGATCAGTGACCACACGCGCACTCATTGCCGGTTCGAGGTCGTAAGTGACGACTTTTGGCGAGGGTACGAGTATGCGTGTTTCATTGGTGTAGGGTTGCTCAACCCCTCCGTTGAAAAAATAGGTGACGTGAGCAAATTTTTCGGTCTCTGCAATCCGCAATTGTTTTAAACCCAGTTTAGATAGGTATTCGCCAAGGCCATCGTCAATGTGCTGTGGGCCAAACGCTGCAGGAATATGGCTGAATTCATCGCCATAGCTGGTGAGGGTGCAGAAGTAACTGAGCTGTGGTTGGCGGGCTCGTGTAAACCCTTGGAAGCGCGGATCGGTGAGGGCGCTGGTGAGTTGACGGGCGCGGTCTGAGCGGAAGTTCATGAAAATAGCGGTATCACCATCTGCTATGTTGATGGGCTCGGTAGTCGTATGTATGGCAGTGGCTGTAACAAACTCATCAGTCTCGCCGCGGGCATAAGCTGCCTCTAGCGCGCTCAGCGCATCCCTAGCGTGGTGGGTGGCGTGGCCATCGGTGATTAAATCGTAGGCAGTCTGTATTCGAGGCCACCGCTGATCGCGATCCATCGCATAGAAGCGACCGCAAATGGAAGCAATTTGGGCATTGCCCAAGGATTTACAAAGCTGATCAAGGGTGGTGATTGAAGCGGCTGCGCTTTGCGGGGGAGTATCTCGACCGTCCAAAAAGGCGTGGACATAGATTTTTGCAGTGTTGCGCTCTGCTGCGAGGCGCACTACAGCGGCAATTTGTGATTCATGGCTATGCACACCTCCTGGCGAGAGTAGGCCTAGAATATGTACAGCGTGTTGGCGGCCTGGCTGTAGGGCTGCTTGGATGACTGGATTTTTTCCGAATTCGCCAGTTTCTATGGCGTGTTCAATTTTTGTGTAATCCTGGTAGACCACTCGTCCCGCACCAATATTCATGTGCCCGACCTCTGAGTTGCCCATCTGTCCGGCTGGCAGTCCTACCCATTTTTCAGAGGCTTGAATTAAGGTATGGGGGCACGTTTGCCATAAAAAGTTCCAATGCGGTTTGCGGGCCTGGCAAATGGCATTGTCAGCGCAGGCTTCACGATGACCGAAACCATCTAAAATAATCAAGAGTGCAGGTGTTATCTTCATGATTTTAATGAATTTTTTTAAATTGAGCGAGGAATGATTTTAATATATTTTGGGGGTGTTTGGTGAGTTCTTGGCGCTAGAACTACAAGTTAACCATCATACAGTGTCAGTATGTGGGGCTTGCTCTGGTAGAATCCAATTTGGCCCACTTTAGGTTTTAGACATTGATTCTATGGAAGCTTTTTTGATTTTTTTGCAGAAATCCCCGGTTAATATGGTGTTATTCGGTGGTGCAGTGTGTTCTGGGCTCTTACTTTTATGGCCATTTATCATGCGTCCTTTTCGGGCGGGGCGCGAGGTTAGCGTGATTGAAGCTGTTCAGTTGATTAATCGCCGTGATGCGAATGTGCTGGATATTCGGGATACTGGTGATTTCGAGGCGGGACACTTACGCGGCGCGAAACATATCCCAGAGATGCAAGTCACGGAGCGTCTGCAGGAGTTAGCAAAACTGAAGGATCGCCCCTTAATTGTAGTTTGCCAAAGCGGCACTCGCGCAAGTGTAGTAGTCAGCGCGTTACAGCGCCAAGGTTATGCTGAAGCAGTTGCGCTCGAAGGCGGCATTGCCGGTTGGAAGCAGGCTGCAATGCCGGTGCAGAAGTCGTAAGTACTCACGGCTTTCTAGATAATACAATTTAATCAAATAATTAATCAGGTGTTAGTTAATTTTATGGATCTGATCAAGGGGTTAAACAATGCCTAAAGTGCGCATGTATTCGACTGCAGTGTGTCCTTATTGCCAGATGGCAGAACGCTTATTGCACGAGCGTGGTGTGACCCAAATCGACAAGCTGCGGATTGACCTAGACCCGGTGCTGCGACAAGAGATGATGAGCGCTACAGGACGGCGCACTGTCCCACAGATTTACATTGGGGAGACTCATGTTGGCGGTTATGATGATTTGGCAGCACTAGACCGTGCGGGGCAGTTGGCGCCCCTGCTTGCTAGCTAAGCCCTTTTGGGCTGGGCCGTTGTGGCGATTTTATAGATTAATTTTGAAGGGTTTTTCCAATGACTGAAGCTGAACAAGCTGCACCACAGTTTTCGATTGAGAAGTTATATGTTAAAGATATGTCCCTGGAGTTGCCCAATGCGCCGCAGATTTTTCTCGAGCAGGTGAGCCCTGAGATCGAAATCAATATGCATAACCTAGCCACGACTTTGCCCCAGCCTGGTTGGTATGAAGTGGCGTTGACGGTGACTGTGACTGCCAGAGCGCAAGAGAAGACGATTTTTTTAGTAGAGGTCGCACAAGCCGGCATTTTCCAGATATTGAATTTAGCCGATGCCGATTTAGATGCAGTATTAGGCGTGCTATGTCCGAATACCTTGCTCCCGTATGCGCGTGAAGTCATTTCGAATTTGATTATGCGTGCCGGCTTCCCGCCGGTGTATTTGCAACATATTAATTTTGATGTGGCCTATCAAGAACGCTTGCGGCAATTGCAACAAGCGCAGGCCACCCAGCCGCTACAATCGCACTGATTGACCATGATTCAGGCGGGCCAGTGGCGGGCGATCCGAGGTGTATTTTCGGCGGTGCTCTGTGCTTCTGGCTTTGCTTGGTCTGTGGCTTATGGAGTGGAGTTTCGAGCCACGACCGAGCCAGCAGTGGTGCTCTATGACGGCCCGTCACTGAAGTCGAAGAAACTCTTTATCGTGAATCGTGACTATCCGCTCGAGGTGTTGGTGCAACTCGAGGGTTGGACCAAAGTGCGTGATGCTTTGGGTGTGATCAGTTGGACAGAGGGCAAGTCCTTAGAGCGTGCGCGTATGGTGTTGTTAAAGTCAGCGCAGATTGTGCGTCAAGAACCTCGGGAAGATGCCATTGGGGTATTCCATGGCCAACGTGATTTGTTATTGGAATTCGTCGCCACCGCTACGGGCGGTTGGGTGCAGGTGAGGCATCGCGACGGGGCTGTTGGGTATCTGCGTAGCACCGATCTGTGGGGAGTGCCTCGCTAATGTGTAGGGTCGATTCAACATGAAGATTGCAATTCTAGGCGCAGGAGCTTGGGGTACTGCCTTAGCGATTAATTTGTCCGCAAAGCATACGGTGCATTTGTGGGCGCGTGACCCCGTCCAAGTTGCTCAGATGCAGTCTACACGCTGTAATCAGCGCTACTTGCCAGCCTATCCATTACCCGCCGGTGTGATGGTGATGGCCGATTTGGCTGCAACTCTGGATGCTTGTGATTACATTGTGTTGGCTGTGACGGTTGCCGGGTTACGCCAAACGCTAGGTGCGTTACAGACCTTGGAGGTGACGCAGCCGGTAATTTGGTTATGCAAGGGTTTTGAGCGACCTGATGCTCGTTTACCGCACGAAGTGTTTCGTGCGATGTTGCCTGACGCTCTGGGTGCGGTGTTATCTGGCCCTAGTTTTGCACAAGAAGTAGCTGCTGGCTTGCCAACGGCATTAACTGTGGCCTCCGGTGTTTCTGGTCTAGCCGCTCGTCTTGGTCAGGTGCTGCATGGTCCTAGTTTGCGCGTGTATTCAAGCGATGATGTGATTGGGGTAGAAGTCGGTGGCGCGGTAAAAAATGTGATGGCCATTGCTGCCGGTATTAGTGACGGTCTAGGTTTGGGACTAAACGCTCGCGCCGCTTTAATTACCCGTGGTTTGGCAGAGATGACGCGCTTGGGAATTGCTCTGGGCGGTCGCGCAGAGACTTTTGGTGGGTTGTCGGGAATGGGCGATTTACTACTAACGGCGACCGGAGACTTATCGCGTAATCGACAAATCGGTTTGGCGTTAGCCCGCGGTGTGGTGACTAGTGCGGCGCAAGCCAGTTTAGGCCACGTCGCTGAGGGGGTATTTACTGCTTCTGAAGTATGGCGACGGGCACAGGCTCTAGGCGTGGAGATGCCGATTACTGCCGCTGTTTGTGAGCTTCTGGAGCACCCTAATCATGCAGCGATTGTAGTGCAAAGTTTATTAGCTCGTGATGCAAGAGCGGAGTAAGCTTGTTCGAGTGCTCGCGCTAAGATCCGCCACTAAAAGCGTGCTGTCGCCAAGCCTCATAAATCACAATTGCCACGGTATTAGACAGATTTAAACTACGATTGTCAGGGTGCATAGGCACGCGTAGACATTGGCCGCCAGGCCAGTTGGCAAGTAAAGTGGCGGGCAGGCCACGAGTCTCTGGCCCGAACACCAACACATCATTTTCGGCATAAGCCCAGTTGTCATAGCGCACCTGACCGCGGGTGGTGATGGCAAGCATGCGTTGGCCACAGAGGGCGCTGACACAGGCCGCCCAATCATCATGCACACTGAGTGTGGTTCGTGAATGGTAGTCGAGACCAGCGCGTGCTAAGTTTTTATCACGCAAGGTAAACCCAAGTGGTCTAACCAAGTGCAGTCTGGCCCCTGCGTTAGCGGCTAAGCGGATGATGTTGCCCGTATTGGGGGCGATTTCGGGTTCATACAGAACAATGTCGAACATGGTGGTGTCTTATTAGGCGTGATCAGAGCTTGCAGTGAATGCACGTGCAGAATCAGAGTATGCCTGATTGTTAATAGTGGAAGCGGCTGTATTGGTACTTGAAATTAAATCTGAGCTTGTGCCTTGTGCGCTATTGAGCGCTCGTGCAATCACGTGACCGGTGACACGACCAGCACCAGCCAATTTGAGTAAGCGGGCGATCTCGTTTACGGTCGACCCTGTGGTGAGCACATCATCGACGATCGCAACGTGTTGCCTCTGTAGTGCCTCCATCACCACAAACGCGCCGCGGATGTTGCGCTGACGTGCCGCCCACGGCAAGCGAGCTTGTGGTGTAGTGTCGCGAATCTTCAAGCACAACGTTTTGTGAATAGGTGTTTCCCAGTGCTGAGATAGATCACGTGCTAATTCTAGGGCTTGATTAAAGCCGCGTTGTTGTAGACGTTGCGCGCTTAGCGGCACGGGCACAATTAGGTCTGGTCGTGGCCAGGACTGCTCGCGCAGGATCGCGCTCAAGGTGCGCGTAGTGGCTAGTCGGCCATGATATTTATAGGATTGTATTAACGGTGCTAGCGGATAAGTGTAAGCACAGGCTGCTGCAATTTGATCGAAATGCGGGGGTGTTGTAAGACAACGACCACATCGACCCAGTGCCGGCAGCGGATGGGCGCAACATTGACATATCGCGGAGGGTAACCAGGGCAGTTCTGACCAACACGGCGCGCAGAGATGGGTATGCGTGGACGGGGCATGGCACAGTAAGCAGGGCGCGGGGGCGTTTAACTTGTTCAGTACGCGCTCTGAAAAATTTGACAAGAGTCTAAACATCTGCGATCATTAAATTCATAACTTATTGTTTTTATTGATATTTTTATTGGTGTTTTAATTTTAATTGTTCAGTAAAGTCTTTTTTGATGCTTCAGATGTGCTTAATTCGATTCTTTAGGCTAATGCGGGCGAGTTTATTGTCGTCTAATGGTATTCAAGATGTTGATATTACAAGTTTTTAATCAGCAGTGCGGTGCGCCTAGCGGAGCTGGATGGCCAAAACTTTTTATTAACCGAGATTAGATCAAACAAGATTGGATTGACCAAGATTAATTTGAAGGAGTGTAACTTGCCACAGTCTAGTGCGAACCTGCAGCAGCAGGATACCATTGTAATGCCGCAGCAAGCGTCCCAATCCCCTTGGACGGTTGCGGGTATTGAGGCCTTATTTGCCTTACCGTTTAATGATTTACTGTATCAGGCTCAGCAAGTGCATAGAGCGAATTTTGATCCGAACGCCGTACAATTGTCGACGCTGCTATCGATTAAGACTGGTGGTTGTGCAGAGGATTGCGGTTATTGTCCGCAAGCGGCGCGTTATCACACGGGCGTGGATAACACAGAGACTTTATCGCTAGATGCGGTCATGGCAGCAGCCACCGCTGCACGCGCACAAGGGGCAACGCGATTTTGCATGGGGGCTGCTTGGCGCTCACCCAAGCAACGGGACTTGGATCGAGTGGTGGAGATGGTGCAAGCGGTGCGCGGCTTAGGGATGGAGACCTGCGCCACGCTGGGCATGCTCAAGCCAGGGCAGGCTGAGCAGTTACGGGATGCGGGTCTCGATTACTACAATCATAATATCGACACTGCTGAGGATTATTATGGTGAAGTCATTACTACCCGAGATTACGGTGATCGTTTGGATACCTTAGCGCAAGTGCGCGAGGCCGGTCTGCATGTATGTTGTGGCGGTATTGTCGGGATGGGAGAGACACGTACGGCACGTGCAACCCTGATTGCGCAGCTCGCCAATATGCAACCGTATCCGGAGTCAGTGCCGATTAATAATTTAGTACAAGTGCCAGGCACACCTTTGCATGGCACTGCAGCCTTGGACCCATTAGAATTTGTGCGAACGATCGCTTGTGCGCGCATTACCATGCCCAAAGCGATGGTGCGCTTATCGGCAGGCCGTCAAGAGATGGGTGAGGCGATACAAACCCTCTGCTTTTTGGCTGGTGCGAACTCTATTTTTTATGGTGAGAAATTACTCACAACAGAGAACCCAGAAGTTGCTCGAGATCAAGATTTGATGGCGCGCTTAGGACTACATCCAATGGCTGTGGCGTGCGCTTAGCAGGCGATTCAGACGCTTAGGGTTGGGAGAGCAGGCTTGAGTCTGGATGCCGAGTTGATCGCCGCCTTAGACGAGCGTGAGGCCGCGGGTTTGCGTCGCCGCCGGCGTTTGTTAATGAGTCCGCAACGGGCGCGGGTGGTGGTCGATGGCAAGCCCTATGTGGCGTTTTGTTCAAATGATTATTTAGGTCTAGCCGCTGATCCCCGCTTAATCGCCGCGGTGCATACCAGTGTTGAACAATATGGTGTGGGTGCAGGTGCCTCACACTTAATTTTAGGTCATAGCACTGCGCATGAGATGTTTGAGCAAGCGGCCGCTAAATTCGTTGGTATGCCTGAGGCTTTATTGTTTACCACCGGTTATATGGCGAATATGGGTGTAGTCAGTGCCTTGGTCGGACGTGGTGATGCGGTATTTGCTGATCGTCTCAATCACGCTTCTTTGAACGATGCCGCTTTGATTTCACGCGCGAGTTTTAAGCGCTATCCACACCTAAACTTAGTAGCCCTCAACCGGTTGTTGGGACAGTCAACGGCACGACGTAAGTTGGTAGTCACCGATACGGTATTTAGTATGGATGGTGATATTGCACCTCTGCCTGCACTGCTGGAGTTATGTCATCAGCACGATGCGATCTTGATGATTGATGATGCCCATGGTTTTGGGGTGTTAGGGGCTCAAGGCCGTGGCTGTTTGGCGCATTTTGGGATTACTAATGCGCAGGATATGGCACGCATTGTATATATGGCAACCTTGGGTAAGGCCGCCGGTGTTTCGGGTGCCTTTGTTGCCGCGAGCGCGCCAATGGTTGAGACCGTGATGCAGCATGCGCGAACCTACATCTACACGACAGCCACACCGCCACTATTATCAGCTGCACTGCTTGCTAGCCTGCAATGTATAGAGAGCGAGGATTGGCGACGCACGCATTTGCAAATGTTGATTGCGTATCTCGTTAAGGCTCTGCATGGTTCTGGCTGGTCCTTAATGCCGTCATCGACACCCATTCAGCCCGTGGTTATGGGTACTGCAGCAGCAGCAATAGCGCTATCGGATTATTTGGCCACGGCAGGTTTGCTGGTGCCAGCAATACGACCACCGACAGTGCCGGCGGGGAGTGCGCGTCTGCGTATTTCATTGTCAGCAGATCATCAATTGGCTGATGTTGAGCAACTGGTGCTTGCTTTGCAACGCTATCCACGACCATGAATCTACAACTATGAGTGCCGCGCAGGCTCAGCACTGGGTCATGTTGCACGGCTGGGGGACCCATGGCGCGGTGTGGGATCGCTTGATTCATGCGAGTGCCGAGCAACGAATGGCCACCGGACGAGCAGCATTTCATTGTATTGCTTCAGATTGGGTGCAAGCCCTTGACCCCTTGAGCGATCCTCAGACAATGCTATCTCAATTGGCCGATCAAATCGCGGCCCAAGCGCCTGCGCATTGTGCTGTGATTGGATGGTCTTTGGGTGGGCAGTTAGCGCTAAGGTGGGCAGCGCGCTATCCTCAACAAGTGCAGCGCTTGATATTGGTCGCGACTACCCCTTGCTTTGCCCATGGACAGGGTTGGATCCATGGCTTGCCGCGCGATTGGGTGGATCAATTTATTGCAGACTTTCAAGCCGACTCGCTAGCCACGCTGCGCCGCTTCTATGTGTTACAGACTCGAGGTGAGGCGCAAGGTCGCCAAGCATTGCGCCAATTATTGGCTGCTTTAGCAACTCGCAAATTAGCAACAGAGGCGCAATGCTTGGCTTTGTTACATTGCTTAGCTGCCAGTGATCTACGTGCAGATTTGCCTTCGATTACCCAACCAACGATGATTGTACAAGGGCTTGAAGATGTTTTAACGATGCCTGCGGCTGCAGATTATTTGGCCAGTCATATACCTACCGCACAACTTCAAGCTTGGCCAAGCGTGGGTCATTTACCGCTGTTCTCCCAAGTGCATTCACTTGCCCAACTGATGAGTGATTTTTGTTATGTCTGAACGCCCTCTGTTAGATAAGCAAAGCGTGCGGCGATCATTTGATCGTGCCGCGATTACATATGATGCGGCTGCAGTATTGCAGCACGAAGTAGCGAAACGTGGTCTAGAGCGTTTGGATTTAATCCGCCACCAACCGGCGTGCATATTGGATGCAGGTTGTGGCACAGGAAACGCTTTGCGAGGTTTATCTCAACGTTATCGGCGCTCGCGTGTTGTTGCGCTAGATTTGGCGCCTGCAATGTTGCGACAAGCACATTCGCAATTTAATTGGTGGCAACACCTCCTAGGGCGATCTGCGCAATTGGTGTGTGGAGATCTAGAGAGTTTGCCGCTGGCGAGCGCCAGTATGGATTTGATTTGGAGCAATTTGGCATTGCAATGGGTGAATGGGTTGCCTCAGGCTTTTAATGAGATGTGCAGAGTATTAGCGCCGGGTGGATTGTTAATGCTGACCACCTTAGGGCCAGACACTCTCAAGGAGTTGTGGGCTGCGCAGCACGCGGTCGATGATCATAGTCACATGAGCGGGTTTGTAGATATGCATGATATTGGTGATTTGTTGGTGGACGCGGGTTTTGCTGATCCAGTTGTGGATATGGAAGTATTTACGCTGACCTATCCAGATGTGATGTCGCTGATGCGTGACTTGAAGGCGATTGGCGCACATAACGCGGCAAGTGATCGCCCACTCGGTTTGAGTGGCAAGGCCTGGTTAGCGGCGACAATTGCGGCTTATGAGGCGGCGCGTGTGAATGGTTTGTTGCCGGCAACTTATGAAGTGATCTACGCCCATGCGTGGGCCCCATTACCGCGTCTGGGGCCTAAGGGTAGGCCGATCATTCCCATTACTCCCATGGGTAAGCAGTCATGGCCATGAATAGAGCCTCTAAACGCCCGCTGGGTCGTGGTATTTTTATTGCCGGCACTGATACGGGTGTCGGTAAAACCCGCGTAGCTTGCGCAATGTTGCGTGGATTTGCGCAATTGGGTTATCGGGTTGCCGCGATGAAACCCGTTGCCGCAGGGGCGCGGCGACGCGCAGAGATCTGGCAGCAGGCAGATGTGCGTGCTTTGTCTGCGGCTAGCAATGTGGAATTGCCGCAAGAGCTGATCAACCCCTATTGTTTTGCACCAGCAATTGCTCCGCACTTGGCGGCCGCGGCAGTTGGACAGACGATTCGCATCGCGAGGATTCGACGCTGTTATGGCCAAATTGCACGGCGCGCCGATCTGGTGGTAGTGGAGGGTGTTGGCGGTCTACTAGTGCCTCTAGGCCCCCAGCTCAGTGCTGCTGACTTGCCGCTACAATTGAAGATTCCAGCGATATTGGTGGTGGGGATGCGCTTGGGTTGTTTGAATCATGCGTTGTTAACTGCAGAGGCAATGCGTGAGCGCGGCATTGTGTTGGCTGGTTGGGTTGCGAACCAAATAGATCCGAAAATGCGTCATTATCAAGAAAATATTAAAACCCTGAGTGCGCGTATTGCCGCACCCTTATTGGGAGAACTGCAATATTCTGTGAGCTCGAACTTACGCCAAATGGCGACAAAATTAGACTTTTCTCTTCTGGCGTTGGTTCTTTGATACCCTTGGTTTTGGGTAAATCCGACTATTTTCATAGGGGATTATATGGGCATTGTACAGGTGATTTGGTTGCGGCCAAGAGTGGCAATATGCTAGAATGCGGACGTTATTTTGTTAGCCATTGCCGAGTTGTTATCGGGTGTGCTAGCCATAATGGTGTTCTGTTGGGTCTGTATTAAATTGTGAGATCAAAGCGCGATTGGCTAATCGTAGTAGGTTGCAATCTGCTAGCAAGGTAAATGTAGTGGGTAAGTTAATGGTGATTTTGTTTACTTCACCATTTTAATAACATCATCGATTCATTATGGTCGTTGTCGAGGGCTAAGCGGGTTGGGCAGAGTAAATAGTATTGGGTATCGCCATCTCTTTTTGTTGTTCGCATGATAAGCGCACAACATGATTAAGCGGCTAGGCGAGCTTAGTTTAGCGTTTTATTGAGTAATATGAGCGGGTTAAGAATGAGGAATCTGGGCGTGAACAAATGGATCTTCGCAGTGGCGTCTTTATTATCGTCTGTGGCTGCATGGGCTGAATACAATCTGAATTTACAGACCCCGCATACCTTGTTAGGTCAAAAAATCTATGATTTGCACACCATAGTAACGATAATTTGCGTGATTATCTTTGTCGGTGTGTTTGGTTTTATGTTTTATGCCGTTTTTCATCATCGCAAGTCGGTGGGACATAAAGCAGCCCAGTTTCATGAAAATACCGCAGTTGAGGTGGCATGGACATTGATTCCATTTGTCATTTTGATTGCTTTGGCGATTCCCGCGACCGGCACTTTGATCACTATGCGTGATACCACAGAAGCCGATATCACGATTAAGGCCACAGGCTATCAGTGGAAATGGGGCTACGATTACTTAAAAGGTGAGGGCGCTAGCATTAGCTTTTATAGCACATTGTCTACGCCTCGTGCGCAAATTGACGGCGACGATGTGGCTGGACGCCAAGCTAATCCTCACTACTTGTTAGAAACAGACAACAATGTAGTCGTTCCAGTCGGTAAAAAAATTAGAATCCTGACCACTGCGGCTGATGTGATTCACGCTTGGTATGTGCCTGCATTATCGGTCAAGCAAGATGCGGTGCCTGGCTTTATTCGTGACACCTGGTTCAAGGCAGAACAGCCTGGCATTTATCGCGGACAGTGTGCTGAGTTATGTGGTAAGCAACACGGATTTATGCCGATTGTGGTTGAGGTCATGACTGCGGAAAAATACACAGCTTGGGTTGCTTCACAGCAAACTAAAGCGGTTGCCGCAAAAGTGGATCCAGACAAAAATTGGACTCTTGCTGAATTAAAAACGCAAGGTGAGAAAGTATTTGGACAGAATTGTGCTGCTTGTCATCAGGCTACTGGAATGGGCGTGCCTGGCGCATTCCCAGCTCTGTCTGGTTCGAAAGTGGTAAATGGGCCGCAGCAAGATCAAATTAAGTTGTTACTGAATGGCAAACAAGGCACAGCGATGAATTCATTTAAACATTTGTCGGATGTTGAGTTGGCCTCTGTGATTACTTATACCCGTAACAGCTGGTCCAACCATACTGGCGAGGCTATTTCGTCAGCTTCAATTAAAGCGCAGCGCTAGTTTAAGGCTGTATTTAGAATTTAGTCATTAGTTAGCAAACCTCAAGGCTTCAGGAGACCCGAATGGAAGCAGTTAATACACACGCCGATCACGGACATCACGATCGTGGTCATGATGACCATGATCATAAGCCAACAGGTCTTAAAAGGTGGTTGATGTCCACCAATCATAAGGACATCGGGACGATGTATCTGTGGTTTAGTTTCTTTATGTTTATTGTTGGCGGCATTATGGCGCTGGTCATTCGCTCCGAGTTATTTCAGCCAGGTTTGCAAATTGTTAAACCAGAGTTTTTTAACTCGATGACCACGTATCACGGTTTAATAATGGTGTTTGGCGCGATTATGCCGGCATTTGTTGGGTTTGCGAACTGGTTGATACCCATGCAAATCGGCGCTGCCGATATGGCATTCCCACGAATGAACAATTTGTCATTCTGGCTCCTGCCGCCTGCCGCATTTCTGTTAATTGGCGCGCAATTTGCGCCTGGCGGTGGCGCAGGCGTGGGTTGGACTTTGTATGCGCCGTTGTCGACTCAAGCTGGCCCTGCAATGGACTTGACGATTTTTGCAATCCATATTTTAGGAATGTCGTCGATTATGGGGTCGATTAATATCATTACTACGCTGTTGAACATGCGTGCCCCCGGTATGGCTTTGATGAAGATGCCGATGTTTTGTTGGACTTGGTTGATTACGGCATACTTGTTGGTTGCAGTAATGCCGGTTTTAGCTGGTGCAGTGACCATGACTCTGACTGATCGTCACTTTGGCACACACTTTTTCAATGCTGCTGGTGGTGGTGATCCAGTGTTGTATCAGCACATATTCTGGTTCTTTGGTCATCCTGAAGTTTATATCATTGCGATTCCAGCATTTGGTGTGGTCTCGCAAGTAATTCCAGCTTTTTCCCGCAAGCCTTTATTTGGTTATGCATCAATGGTGTATGCCACCGCATCAATAGCCATTCTGTCGTTTATGGTGTGGGCGCATCATATGTATACTGCTGGTATGCCTGTGCAAGCGCAGCTCTACTTTATGTATGCTACGGTGCTCATCGCGGTTCCGACAGGTGTGAAAGTGTTCAACTGGGTAGCAACGATGTGGCGCGGCTCCTTGACTTTCGAGACCCCAATGTTATTTGCTATAGGTTTCTTATTCTTGTTTACCTTAGGTGGTTTTACTGGATTGGTGTTGTCGATTACCCCTGTTGATGTGCAGTTGCATGATACCTATTATGTGGTTGCCCATTTTCATTATGTAATGGTTGCTGGTGCGTTATTTTCAGCTTTCGCTGGAATTTATTTTTGGTTGCCTAAGTGGACTGGTCGCATGTATGACGAGAAGTTAGGCCGTATTCACTTTTGGCTCTCCTTGGTGTTCTTTAATCTGACCTTCTTTGTTCAGCATTTCTTGGGTTTAGCCGGTATGCCACGGCGTATTCCAGACTACGCGCTACAGTTTGCTGAATTCAATGCCATTTCAAGTGTCGGAGCATTTGGTTTTGGTTTCAGTCAGTTGCTGTTTCTCTACATTGTTATTAAGACGATTACCAGTGGTGAGAAAGCACCTGATCGTCCATGGGAAGGTGCTGACAGCTTAGAGTGGACGCATTTACCGAGTCCCGCGCCATTCCATAGTTTTGTTGAACCACCGGTGATTAAGTAAACAATGACTGATCCAGCAGTAAAGGCAGGTGTTAGGCGGACTGCAATTTTGTTGTGGTTGGTGGTGAGTGTGTTTTTCTTTGGAGTCATGCTGAAGTATTATTGGTTGGCGCAATGATCAACAAGCGCGCTAACAATCGCATGATGACGCGCTTGTCGATATTTGCTGCAGGAATGTTTGGTTTTGGTTTTTTGTTAGTGCCTTTTTACGAAAAGATTTGCGAGGTCACCGGGGTTAATAACTTAATTAAGCCAGCAGTTGCGGTCGTGAATACGCAAGTGGATGTTTCGCGTTGGGTTAGTATGGAGTTCGATGCAAATGCCCATGGTTTAAATTGGGAGTTTAAACCTGTTCAGCGCACCATGAAGGTTCATCCTGGTGAGATGGTGCAAGTAGAGTATGACGTTACCAATAAAGGTGACCGGGCGACAGTGGGACAGGCGATACCGAGTTATGGGCCCAATCATGCCGGACCATTTGTTCGCAAGCTCGAATGTTTCTGTTTTAAGCAGCAGCTGCTGCAGGCGGGTGAGACAAAGCGTATGCCGGTGCAGTTTGTTTTAGATGGTGGTTTGCCGGCAGATTTGAATACAATTACGCTCTCTTATACGTTTTTTGAAGTGCAAGGGGCATCGTTAAAGCCCACTAAAGCTGATGGCGTAAATAGTTGATTGATCCGATCAAGCAAAAGGCGAGCTTATTGCAAGTGGTGCGGATGGTGCTCTCAGCTTTTTTGGGGATTCGGAAGCGCGCTGATCATGATCAGCTGGAAGTTGCGCCTTGGCAAGTTATTGTGATTGCCATTATTGCAGGTTTGAGTTTTGTATTGGCGGTAGTGTCTATCGTCCGCTTAGTGCTGCGATAGCCGCATACACAAGAGCAGTGAAGCTTAGATTAATATTAGGTTAGGTATTAGGGAGAATTAGATTATGTCGAATCAGTCCGCCGGCGGTTATTACTTGCCACAACCCTCACATTGGCCAATCGTGGCTTCAATTGCCTTGGGATTCTTGGGCTTTGGGGCTTCGTTCTCCGTGAATAGCATGGGTTTGGGTTATGTCTTGCTGGGTATTGGGTTCATGATTTTGTTTTTTATGTTTGCCGGTTGGTTTACCGCGGTTGCGCATGAGTCTGAGGGGGGAAATTATAACAAGCAGGTTGATGCATCATTCCGCTGGGGTATGGGTTGGTTTATCTTTTCAGAAGTGATGTTTTTTGCAGTCTTTTTTGGTGTGCTATTTTATATGCGCACTATTTCAATTCCTGATTTAGGTTCGTTAGAACATCAGCAATTGCTCTGGCCCGGTTTTAAAGCAGATTGGCCAGTGGCTGGTCCTGGAATCAAAGATACCTTCTCACCGATGGCGGCTTGGGGCATTCCTGCGCTTAATACGGCTTTGTTGCTGACCTCGGGTGTGACCCTGACTTGGGCACACTGGGCTTTACTTAAAAACAACCGGATGCAGTTGATTTGGGGCTTAGCGCTGACTATTGCGCTGGGGATGATCTTCCTGGGCTTCCAAGTCTATGAATACTCTCATGCAATGTCCGAGATGAATTTGAAGTTAAGCATGGGCGCTTACGGGGCAACATTTTATATGCTCACAGGATTCCATGGTTTCCACGTGACAGTTGGTACAATTATGTTGTGGGTTATTTTATTTCGTAGCGTTGCAGGACATTTTAACGAGCATTCGCACTTTGGCTTTGAAGGTGTTGCTTGGTATTGGCACTTTGTAGATGTGGTATGGTTGTTCTTGTTTGTGGTCGTCTACTGGCTATAGAGTGTTACTCGGCGCTGTGATTAAAGACAGCAGATGTAAAAAAGCCGCTCAATAGCGGTTTTTTTATCTTATCCAAAGTGTGTTGTTAGCGGTGCGCTAACTTTAGAGCCGAGTAGTGATCCACCCGTTGTGGAAGCTAATGGTAAGAGTGAGAAACAACACAATTGAAATAATGACGCGTAGCGTTAAAGCTTTCACAGTCCGAGTAGAATTGCCACGATCTCTAATCATGAAAAAGAGGGCTGAGCCTAGGCTTGCTAGGATTGTGACAATGAATAGTATGACAAGTAGACGCATAAGCATAATAGCCATAGTTTAACTGATTGGGGAAGCAGATGGCAGTCTTCGTTTGGAGGCGCTACCAGATTGATTTGCATTGGGGTATGCTGCTTGTCACAAGCGCAGGTGTCATATTGACGCTTGCACTAGGTCATTGGCAAATTGGACGCGCTCAATATAAAGAACGTATGCAGCAACAATATGATCGTTTAGGTGCGCAGCCGCCAGTTCAGATTGGCGCGACTGTAGTTGAGCGTGCTGATGTATTGATGCGTCGCGTTGAAGTTCGTGGTGAGTTTGCACCACAATTTACTGTGTATATTGATAATCGGATGCATGCGCATAGCCCTGGTTACCATGTGGTCACGCCGATGAGGCTGTCCGGTAGCGAGCGTTATGTCATGGTGAATCGTGGCTGGATTGCTAGTCCGCCAGATCGCAATGTGCCATCAGTAGCTACGCCAGAAGGCGAGCAAACGGTTATTGGAACGGCAGTAGACTATAGTTTGAATTATGTAGAGTTGTCGCCACAGGTCACGCAAGGCCAAGTGTGGCAAAATCTAGTCTTGGCGCGGTATCAGCAATTTAGCGGATTGGATCTGCAGCCAGTTGTGATACAACAGGATGACTCGGTTGCTGATGGTTTGGTGCGCCAATGGAGTCGACCTGATTTAGGCCGAAACACCCATTTAGCTTATGCGTTTCAATGGTATGCCCTGAGTTTGGCTATTTTCATCTATTATGTGGTTACCCATGTTCAAAGACGCCCGCATGTTTCGCCGTAATCCGCTATTGTGGATCGCAATTGTTTGCTTTGCGCCATTTGTTGCGTCATTTATGGCCTATTATTTTTTGCAACCAAGCAGTCGAGTCAATTACGGTGATTTGATTGATGTGCAAAACCTGCCCTCAGTTACCTTACAACAGATTGATGGTCAGGCCTTTCAGTTTAATGCCTTGCAGGGTAAGTGGTGGTATTTCACTATTGACGATGCAGATTGCAATCAATATTGCGAGCAGAAGTTATGGCAGATTCGCCAAGTGCGAAAGACGCAAGGTAAGCATCCTGAGCGTATCGAGCGTGTGTGGTTAATCACTGGGAAAGGACAGCCAGGTGAGCATTTACAAAAAGAATATGGGGGCACCGCATTTGTATTACTGAATGACTTATCTATTGTGAGTCGTCTACCGTACACGCAATCGTTGAATGATCATATTTTCTTGGTAGATCCGCTCGGTAACGTAGTGCTACGTTATCCCAAAAATGCCGATTCAACGCGTATGCGCAAAGACTTAGAGCGCTTGTTAAAAGTTTCACGAATTGGTTAATCAGCAAAATATCTTTAGGATTGAGCCACAATCATGAGATCAGTATATAAAACCTTAATCTGGATGACCCTAGCATATGCTTGTGTAGTGGTGGTGGTGGGTGCTTATGTTCGACTCAGCGATGCCGGTTTGGGGTGCCCTGATTGGCCAGGGTGCTATGGCGCGGTGTCGCCCGAACATGCACAAGAAGATATTGCACGTGCTGTCGAAGCGCAAGGTGGAACCCATGGCCCTGTGTCATTGGCTAAAGCCTGGAAGGAAATGTTTCATCGCTATATCGCTGGGGGTCTGGGTATATTGATTTTGACGATTAATGTGATGGCTTGGCGCTGGCAACGCTCATTAGGGCAGTCACCGTGGCTGGCTACAACATTGCTTGGCGTATTAATGCTACAAGCGGCACTTGGGATGTGGACCGTGACTTTATTGTTAAAGCCAGCGGTAGTGACCTTGCATTTAATGGGGGGTATGACGACTTTGGCATTGTTGTTTGCACTGGGTCTGCGGCAGTCGCAAGCACCTAGGCTATCCTCGGACTGCTTACGGTTACGGCCGTGGGCAATAACGGTATTACTGATGGTGATTTTGCAGATTGTGTTAGGTGGATGGGTTTCGAGTAATTATGCAGCCCTAGCTTGTGTGGATTTCCCAACTTGTCATGGCCAATGGTGGCCCGAGATGGAATTTAGGCAAGGTTTTCATTGGGTGCGTGAACTTGGCCTCACCGCCACAGGTGAATACTTGAGTCATGCCGCCTTAACCGCGATTCATTGGGCGCATCGACTGGGGGCGGCGGCAGTCTTTGTAGCAGTTTTGAGTTTGGCATTGGCATTAGTTCGGTTTGGCGCGCGCGCTTATGGCTTCATCTTAGTCGGTATTTTGCTGCTGCAGGTGAGCTTGGGGATTGCTAGTGTTCTAGGGAGCCTGCCGTTATTTGTGGCTGTTGCTCATAATGCTGGTGCGGCAGGGTTACTGTTGGCCATGGTAATGATAAACTGGGCACTTTATCCAAGGCGTATGTTCTGATGCTCTCTCCTAGTCTCTCCCCCCCGTTTTACGCCCGTTTGCGGCAGTTTTATGCACTGACTAAGCCGCGTGTGGTCTCCTTGATTGTATTTACAGCGGTTATTGGTATGTTCCTGGCGACACCAGGGATGGTGCCCTTGTCAGTTTTATTAGCGGGCACTATAGGGATCGCTTTGGTGGCAGGTGCTGCTGCTGCTATGAACTGTTTGGTTGAGCAAAAAATTGATGCCTTAATGGCCAGGACTAAGGCGCGCCCACTACCGCAAGGCCAAATTAGCAGTCTGGAAACATTGATTTTTGCGGGTATTGTTGGTGGGATCGGTTTGGGCTTGTTGCTGCATTGGGTGAATGCCTTAACGATGTGGATGACTTTGGCCACCTTTGTTGGCTATGCAGTGATTTATACCGTGATCTTAAAACCGATGACGCCGCAAAATATTGTGATTGGCGGTGCTTCTGGGGCAATGCCGCCTGTGTTGGGTTGGGCTGCGGTGACAGGCGATGTCTCGGCACAGGCCTTAACTTTATTTTTGATTATCTTTGCTTGGACCCCGCCCCACTTTTGGGCTTTGGCGCTTTATCGCAAAGATGAATATGCTAAGGCTGGTGTGCCGATGTTGCCCGTCACTCACGGCGACCGTTATACCCAAATACAAGTCTTGCTCTATACCTTGATTTTGTTGGCGTGTTCAACGCTACCTTTTGTGACGCGACTCAGCGGTTTGGTGTACTTGGTTTCGGCTTTGATATTAGGTGCCATTTTCTTAGTCTATGCGGTCAAAATTAATACTAACTATAGTGACGCTCTTGCGCGTCGCACGTTCCGCTATTCGATTTGGTATCTGACTTGGATTTTTGCCGCATTATTAACCGATCATTATTTACAGCCTTATCTACCGGGATAGCACATGCGCATTCAACGCAGGTGCTGTAGTATGGTTTTGTTGTGTTGCTGCTTATTAATTGGCTGTAGCCCTGCTCCGGAGAAACTGTCTTTTAAATTGACGGATATTACTGGGGCTAGTTTTGGTCAGGATTTTCGGCTCATCGACCATGATGGGCAACCTCGCAGCTTGGCGGATTTTCGGAAAAAGGCAGTGGTGGTTTTTTTTGGTTACACCCATTGCCCTGATGTATGCCCAACGACCTTAGGCGAAATGGCAGTTGTGATGCAGGATTTGGGTGGGGCTGCACAGCAGGTTCAGGTGTTATTTGTGACGGTTGATCCAGAGCGAGATACGCCTGCAGTGCTCAAACAGTATGTGCCAGCATTTCACCCCTCGTTTTTAGGACTTACGGGATCTGCCGAGGAGATCGCCAAGACTGCCAAAGATTTCAAAGTGTATTTTCATAGACAGAATCTAGGCGATGGCGCTTACAACATGGACCATACTGCGGGGACTTATATTTTCGACCCCCAAGGTCGTATTCGTTTGTTTGCGCAATATGGTGCTGGGGCGAGCAATCTCAGCCATGATTTGAAGTTATTGTTAAATCTGCCAACCCCATAATTTTTGTTCGGCATTCAATGTCCCTTCAGATTCAATAAAAAGCCCCGCGGTGAAGCGGGGCTTGGTGAATCGGCATATCTGAAGAGGGATTTGAAGTGCAAACCTTAATGGGTGGCGCCCATGACCGACTTCATTTTATTGAGCGCTTTGACTTCAATTTGGCGAATACGCTCAGCGGAGACGCCAAACTCAGTGGCTAAGTCATGCAGTGTTAAGGGATTTTTTTCGGTTAACCAACGTGCTTCAATAATGCGTCTGCTACGATCATCTAGATTAGCCAGGGCATTGCTTAATCCATCAACGCGTAGTGTTGCATCTTGCTCAGCCTCAAGCAGGGCTGCAGGTTCTGCGTTCTCAGCGGTTAAATAACTGATTGGTGAAAAGTTATCTTGATCATCGTCGATAACAGGGTCTAGCGCCGCATCTTGATTGAGCATACGGGCTTCCATTTCCACAACCTCTTCGGGCTTCACCCCAAGGTCTTTAGCGATCTCGCGAACTTCATCAGGGCCTAAGGTGGCTGTACTGTGGCGCATGCTACGTAAATTGAAGAATAGTTTGCGTTGTGCTTTGGTGGTGGCAATTTTAACCAAGCGCCAGTTGCGAAGGACAAACTCATGAATTTCCGCGCGAATCCAGTGCATAGCAAATGACACTAAGCGCACACCGCGCTCTGGATCAAAACGCTTTACGGCTTTCATCAAGCCAATATTACCTTCTTGAATGAGGTCGGCTTGGGGCAGGCCGTAGCCAACATAGCCGCGAGCAATCGACACCACTAAGCGTAGGTGCGAGAGTACGAGTTGACGGGCAGCTTCAAGATCGCCGTGATCGCGTAGTCGACGACCGTATTCGGTTTCTTGCTCTTGCGTCAGTAAGGGAATGCGGTTGACTGCCTGAATGTAGTTCACCAGACTGCCAGAAGCCGAAGGCATTGGTAATGTGATGGTATTCATAGTGGTCTCCTTCATGAAATGCTAGTTTAGCACTCTGCACAATAGAGTGCCAATAATTTTAGTGATATGCAATAGCTCTTTAAAAAATCAATAAAATCAGAAGCTTATGAAATTATTTGGTGTTCCATAAATGGCGCGCCACGGATAGGTATGCACCCAATCCGCCAAGAATTGCGGCAGCGCATAGTAAACCAAGGCCCCACTCTAGGGGTAGTGGCGGTATGCTCAGAGGAATGTCGTAGAGCGCTGAGAGTTGCACGAGTTCGGTGTTGAGCACGATCAGGGTCGCGCTAACTAGGCCCCAAGCAATGCCTCCGCCAATCAGGCCTAATACGTAACCGAAGTAGAGGAAGGGTCGGCGGATGAAGGTATTGGTGGCGCCGAGCAGGCCCTGGACATCAATTTCATCGCGATGATTCATGCATTGCAATTGAATGCTTTGGAAAACAATGGCTAGAACGGTAATTGATAGGGCGCCTGCCAATAGACCGAGTGCGCTACGTCCTAGGCGTAGCAGGCTATCGAGGCGTCTAGCCCATTCGGTATCCACTTGAACGGTCGAAACTTTCGGCCAAGCAAGTAGCTCTGTACGTAATGCATCGAGTGTCGCTGCGCTATGGTCAATAGTGGAAATAATGAAGGCATCGGGCAGCGGGTTTTGGGTTAGGCCTGCCATAATATCTGCCCATCCGGTGCGTGCCTTCATCGCTTCTAGTGCTTGGGCGCGTGGGATAGTGCGGTAGCTACTGACGCCAGCATGGGTTTGTAGGCGCTGTTCGATTTGTTTGAATTGCGTGGCGCTCGCATCTTGTGCCATGAACAGATTGATCTGTGGGTGTGGCGAATAGGTATTGGTGAGCGTTTGTAAATGATGGATGATTAAGCCGCAGGCCAATGGTAATGCCAGTGTTGTGCCAATCATTAATAAGCTGACTAAGCTCATCAGCGGAGGATGATAGAGTCGATACAGTGCTGTTTTCAGAGCGCGCCAATGGGCGCTTAGGTAAGTTTTCATGCCCGCAACTTTCCGTGATTTAGTTCGATCAACCGCGGTTTGAATTGAGTCACGAGCTGACGGTCGTGACTGGCTAGAATCACGGTGGTGCCGCTGAGGTTGATTTTACGAAATAAAGCGCCAATTGCTTCTGCGTCGTCAGCATCTAAGTTGGTCGTTGGTTCGTCGGCAAACAGTAATATGGGTTGATGTACGATTGCGCGCGCAATACGTAAGCGTTGTTGATCACCACCAGATAAAGACATGGGGCTGTGTTCTGTGTATTGGTTAAGGCCTACAGTTTCAAGCACGCTTAAAGCTTGGGCTTGCGCGCTTTGCCGATCAATACCAGCAATATCCAGAGGTAATAGCACATGCGCCATCACGCTATGATTAGGTAGTAATTTGACATCGTCGAGGATTAACCCGCATTGGCGCCGCAGGTAAGGTAGTTCGCTAGTCGACATGGTGCTGGTATTGTGTCCTGCGACTATCACTGTGCCGGAATACGGTTGCTCTAGCGCAGCCATTAAGCGCAACAGTGTGCTTTTGCCAGCGCCGGATGAGCCAATCAGACAAATGCGCTCGCCAGCATCAATAGTGAGATTGATGTTGTGTAACACTTCTTTACCACCGGGGTAGCGATGGAAAACATTGTTTAGGCTAATTTGATTCATGTGGGGGCGGGGTATCAAATAAGGCATTCACAAACTCCTCAGCATGAAATGGTCTGAGGTCGTCTAGGGCCTCGCCTACCCCGATAAAGCGTACCGGTATTGGGGTAGTCGTCGCGCGTTGATAAGCAATGGCAGCAATAATGCCACCTTTGGCCGTGCCGTCGAGTTTGGTGATGATTAAACCGCTGACCGCGAGTGCCTTGTCAAAGGCGGCGACTTGGGCGAGCGCATTTTGACCGGTGTTGGCATCAAGTACTAATAGCACTTCGTGGGGTGCATCTGGGATAGCTTTGGTGATGACGCGTTTAATTTTGCGAATCTCGTCCATTAAGTGTAGCTGTGTTGGTAAGCGGCCTGCAGTATCCGCAATGATCACATCGATTTTGCGTGCCTGGGCAGCTTGAATAGCGTCAAAAATAACCGCAGCAGAGTCCCCTGAGGCTTGGCTAATAACGGTGACTTGGTTACGCTCACCCCATGTGATGAGTTGTTCGCGGGCGGCGGCACGAAAGGTGTCGCCCGCAGCCAAGATCACTGACTTGCCTTGACTTTGGAAGTAATGGGCAAGTTTGCCAATGGAGGTCGTTTTGCCGGCGCCATTGACGCCGGCTAGTAAAATTACAAAAGGTTTGTGACCGCTGATATCTAAAGCGACCGACACGCTTTGTAACATTCGCGCTAGGCTATCGCGTAGAGCGTTATGTAATTGTGCAGCATCGGTGTAGCGCTCTTTGCGAGCGCGTTCGCGCAACTCGAACATCAGATGCATAGTGGCATTCACCCCAACATCTGCTGTTAACAGCGTGGTTTCAAGTTCTTCATAAAATGCGTCATCTATGAGCCGCCCTGGACGAAATACGCTATTCAGGTGGTGGGCGAATTGGTCGCGGGTTTTGCTCAGGCCCTGTCGTAGGCGCGAGAGCCAACCGGTGCTCGGTTGTGGGCTGGTGGTCGGTTTGCGAGAGCCAAACATGCGAGTGAGATTCTTTGGGGTGGCGTCAGCAGAAGGCATCGAGATGATGACAGTTCATTTTCAAGGTATATTTTAACAGGGGGCGATCCACTTGGGGGCGCTAGTCGTGGTGAGTTTTGGTTTGCCATTTTGGTTTGCGATTCTGAGTGTTTCTGGATATGTTTGGATATAAGAGGGTAGAGCGCAGCTTAGCGTTTTCTGTCACACTCTAGGCGCGTGAATTGTGAAGATTTGAATATCTGCCGATGTGCGGCATGGAGTGCAATTTGTTTGCTTGTATCACTGAGGTGAAAGTTAAATTTATGTTTAATATCAATAAGTTATTTTTTATTTGTAGTTTAAGTTTAGGACTTGTTTGCAGTCTAGATGGCGGTGCTGCAACGCTTGAGTCTGCGGTTGTCGAGCAGCAGTTAGCCAATGGTTTGCGAGTGCTCGTCAAACCGGATCGGCGCGCGCCTGTGGTGGTGAGCATGGTGTGGTACCGGGTCGGCAGTATTGATGAGCATAATGGTCAGACCGGCGTTGCGCATATGCTAGAGCACATGATGTTCAAAGGCACACGTAAGCTTGGTGTCGGAGAGTTCTCAAAGCGCATTGCTGCCGCAGGTGGACGTGAGAATGCGTTCACTAGTAATGATTACACTGGTTATTTTCAGACTTTACATAAGTCAGCATTGCCATTGGCGTTTGAATTAGAAGCGGACCGTATGGCGAATTTAATGATGAACCCGGCTGAGTTTGATAAAGAAATCAAAGTCGTCATGGAGGAACGGCGCTGGCGCACCGATGATAAACCCTTGGCGCTGGTGCGCGAGCGATTGATGGCGACCGCTCTGATTGCCCACCCCGCTCGCAACCCAGTGGTCGGGTGGATGAATGATTTAGAGAACATGCGGCTAGAGGATGCGCAAGCGTTCTACAACACATGGTATGCACCTAACAATGCCACCATTGTAGTGGTTGGCGATGTTGAGCCAGCGGCTGTCTTTGCCCTCGCGCAGCAACATTTTGGTACGATTGCGAGTAAGTCTTTGCCTGTGCGTAAGCCGCAACTCGAGCCACCGGCTTTGGGCATGAATCAAATTCGAGTGCAAGCGCCAGCCGAGTTACCTTATGTGTTAATGGCTTATCGCGCGCCGCGTCTGCAAAATTCCCAAAATGACTCAGAGTATTACGCGCTAGAGATGCTCGAGGGTATCTTGAGCGGTCATGAGGCGGCGCGTCTGCCACAACGTATGGTGAAGACGGATCAAATTGCTAATTCGGCGGGCGCTGAGTATGACGGTATTGGTCAAGGTCCGGGCTTTTTTTATTTGAGGGGCACGCCTGGTGCGGGACGAACAGCAGAGCAGGTAGAGCAGGCGCTGCGACGAGAGGTGAAGCGAGTGGTTGATGAGGGAGTGACTGAAGATGAGTTAAATCGAGTCAAGGCACAGTTAATGGCGGCTCAAGTTTATCAGCGGGACTCTATGTTTTATCAAGCCCAACAAATTGGTTGGATTGAAATGTCGGGGTTTTCACATTGGGATCTGGATATCTTGATGCAGCAGTTGCAAAAAGTCACGGTTGATCAAATCCGCGCAGTGGCTAAAAAATATTTGATTGATTCGCAATTAACGGTGGCTTACTTAGAGCCGCAACCGCTAAGCGGCCAGAAAAGACCTTCAGCGCCACCCGCAGGAGTGCGTCATGCGAATTAATCAGTTTATTCAGATGAGTTTGTGTTGGCTGTTATGGTGCGGTATAGGCCTGCAACAGGCTTGGGCAATTTTGCCAATCTCGCATTGGACAACAACAACGGGCGCTAAGGTGTATTTTGTCGCTAACCCTGGTTTGCCGATGTTGGATGTGGCGGTGGATTTTCCGGCAGGCAGTGTCTACGACCAAGCGTCTAAGGCGGGTGTGGCAGGGCTGACCCAAGGGCTGTTGCGACTGGGTGTGGATGGTTTATCTGAGGATCAGATTGCCCAACAGTTCGCCGATGTGGGTGCGCAATTGGGTGGGCGAATTGATGATGATCGTGCAGGTTTGTCCTTGCGGATGTTATCTGAGCCACGTCTACGCACAGTCGCCCTGACTTTAATGAGCCGCTTGTTGCGTGCGCCAGATTACCCAGAGTTGGTAGTAGCGCGTGAAAAGGCCCGTTTAATTGATGCGCTAAAAGAATCGGCGTTAAAGCCGGATACCCAAGTCGGTAAATTATTTTCTCAATTGGTCTACGGCAGTCATCCCTATGCGATTCAGAGTGATGCGGCAAGTGTGGCGCGGATTACGCGCGCTGATTTGCGTGCATTTCATCAGCAACATTTTGTTGCAGAGCGCGCAATTGTGGCCATCATGGGCGATGTAACGCGAGCCGAAGCGGAGAGGATTGCTGAGCAGTTGACGCAAGGCTTGCCACGCGCCACAGCGCCAGCGCTAACGCTTCCTGTGGTTGAACGGCTGAATCGTGGTGTAACGCGGATTGTGGCGCACCCGGCTTTGCAAAGTCATATTTTGATTGGGGGCCCAGGGATTGCACGTGCTGATCCTGATTATTTTGCCTTGTTTGTCGGTAACCATATTTTAGGTGGTGGCGGGTTTGTTTCGCGCATTACTGAGGCAGTAAGACAGCAGCGTGGCTTAGCCTATTCTGCTTATAGTTATTTTGCGCCTCAGCGCTGGGGCGGTATGTTTGTGATTGGAATGCAGACGCGTCGTGATCAAGCCAATGAGGCCTTGAGTGTCACGCGCCAAGTTTTGGCTGAGTATGTGGCGCAAGGTCCGACTGCAGCTGAGTTAGAAGCAGCCAAACAAAATATTGTGGGTGGATTTCCTCTGCGTATTGATAGTAACCGTAAGATAATCGAGTATTTGTCGGCGATTGGATTCTATCAGCTGCCTCTGACCTATTTAGATGATTTCGTCATGCGTGTTGAGCAAGTGAGTGCGGCGGATATTCGCGCTGCATTCGCGCGTCGCGTTGACCCCGCCAAGATGGTGACCGTTGTGGTTGGTGCCGATCGTGATGAAACGCAAACGGAGTCTAAGCCATAGCACGCGCGCATGCTACCCGCGGCACATTGCGCATTATTGGCGGTGCTAAGCGCCGACGCTTGATTCGCTTTCCCGAGGTCGAGGGCTTGCGTCCGACGCCTGACCGAGTGCGTGAGACAGTTTTTAATTGGCTAGGTCAAGACCTCACTGATTGCGCATGTTTAGATTTGTATGCCGGCAGTGGCGCCTTGGGTTTTGAGGCGGCTTCTCGCGGGGCGCAGCAGGTGGTGATGGTGGAGCGCGATGCCAATGCGGCTCAAGCCTTAGTTGCTAATGCAGCTTTGCTGGAGATGCAAGCAGTTACAGTGCAGCGGGTTGATGCCCTAGAATTTTTACGGCACCCTCGTATGCGATTTGATGTAATATTTTTGGATCCACCGTTTGCTGAGGATCATTGGCAGCAGTTATTTGAGCAATTGCCTCTGCATTTGAATGTGCAAGGTTTGGTGTATTGCGAGCGGCGGTTGCCCTTAGTGAATGTGCCAGGCTGGGAAATCGTGAAAAGTGGCCGGGCTGGACAAGTGCATTTTTATCTATTTAAACAGTTGTAAATGCTTGAGTATTTACTAATATACGGATCACAATGAATGAAGATTAAATTATGAATAAAGCAGTCTATCCAGGTACGTTTGATCCTATGACGCGTGGCCATGAGGATCTTGCGCGGCGTGCAGCGCGTATTTTTGATCATGTTGTGTTAGCTGTGGCCGATAGCAAAACCAAGCGCCCGATGTTTACCCTCGATGAGCGTATCGACATAGCGCGTACTGTGCTCAGTGATGTGCCGAACATTTCAGTTGTTGGGTTCTCTGGTTTGTTGATGCAATTTGTGCAGCAACAGCAAGCGCGAGTCGTCGTGCGAGGGGTTCGTGCAGTCTCTGATTTTGATTATGAATTCCAGCTCGCTGGCATGAATCGTAAAATGCATCCAGAATTTGAGACGGTTTTTATGACTCCAGGTGAAGAATATATGTTCGTGTCTGCTACTTTGGTGCGTGAAATCTCGACCATGGGTGGTGACATCTCAATGTTTGTCTCGCCTTTGGTTGCGGCACGCTTGCAAGAAAAGATCAAGGCGTCGAGGGCTTAATGGCGCTGATTATTACCGATGAGTGCATTAATTGTGATGTATGTGAGCCCGAGTGTCCGAACGATGCGATTTCGGCTGGCGAAGAGATTTATTATATCGATCCAATGCGTTGCACAGAATGCGTTGGGCATTTTGATAAGCCCCAATGTCAGATTGTGTGTCCGGTAGATTGTATTCCGCTAGACCCAGCTCAGGTCGAGACACCCGAGCAGTTGCAACTTAAGTATGAAGGCTTAATGGTGGCGAAGTCAGCGTTATAGTCGAGCGCAATGGGCTTGTACAATCAATATACTTAATCAGCTTGCACATACAGCTTGTACACTCAGTTTGCCCAGTCAGCTTACTTAATCATTCAGCCTAATCTTGTGCTGTAGTGATTAAGAGTCTTCGATTTTTACTATCCGTTAGCGGCGCTGACAGCCCGGACAAAAATAAGTAGCGCGTTGGCCTTGGCGGATTTCGCGAATATTGGCGCCACAGCGGCTACAAATATGATCGAGACGATCGTAGACTAAAAATTGATTCTGAAACACCCCCGCCTGACCATCGCTGCCCACGTAATCACGTAGGCTGCTACCTCCTGCGCTAATAGCCAGGGCGAGGGTTTCTTTAATGGCGATGACGAGCGATTCGCAACGCTTTAGACTTAAGCGATAAGCTGCTAGTCTAGGGTCTATATGCGCTCGATATAAGGCTTCGTTAGCGTAAATATTACCTACACCTGCCACGACATGACTGTCCATAATCACTAATTTAATAGCGGCACTGCGTTGGCGTGTCGCAGCATAGAGGACTGCGGCATTGAAGTCATCGGTTAAGGGTTCAGGGCCGATACGAGCAATTAACGGATGGGTGTTGATGTCGCCCCCGTGCCACAATACCAAACCAAACCGTCGCGGGTCGCGCAGTCGGACAATCGGGCCTAGACTGAATTCAAGATCAAAGTGATCGTGTTTTTGTGGTGGGATTTGTGCGTTGACTAGCCATAGTCGACCAGACATGCCCAAGTGGATAATGAGCGTGCCTGTGCCAATTTGAAATAATAGATACTTACCCCGGCGCGAGAGTGCATCAACCCGCTTACCCTGCAAGCGTTGTTCTAAGCCGCGAGGTATGGGTTGGCGCATGCCGCGATGTCGTACTACAGCACGGGTGATTTGTTGGGCCACAACTGTGGGGGCTAGACCACGACAAGTGGTTTCAACTTCGGGTAATTCAGGCATGAGTGAGTGCGCAGCTTGTGAATGGTCAGTTTAAGTATTATGAGTTAATGCCTGCGTCGTCGCCACCAGATCAAACCTCCGGTGAGCGCAAAAATCAAAGGGATAACAATCAATAAAATCCCGACGAGTAGGTATAAATGAATGGTATCCATACGTACTCTAGGGTCTATGCTTGGTCGGGGGTCAATAGCCGCCAACGTATCGTCACCGCTGAGCCAGTTGAGCATGCTCAGCCCTAACGCTAAGTTACCGCCATTACCTAAAAAAGTATTGGACAGAAACAAGCTGCTCCCGACAACAATGACGCGCTGTTTGCGCTCGCCGACGGTACGCTCTAAGGCGCTCGCCACATTCAGCGGGCCTTTGAGGTCAACGCCGGCATTGAATTGTGCACTACGTTCTGGTGTGTTTTTTTCTAACCAACCTTGGGATGCAACACTAATCAGTGGGCTCACCTGCCATGGTGTGCCAGGATGGGTGGCAATCGCCCGTGCATAGGGGAATACGGTGTTTTCATCTAATGCTGCCAATGCCGGATGGCGCGCATACAGACTACTGCTGCCGACAGCAAACACCGGAGGTCCTTGGCGCGGACTCACAGCGGGATCAATAATGGTGCCCGAACTGAGTGTGAGCCCTAGTAGTTCAGCCACCGATTGTAGGCCGTGTAGTGGCTCGGGACTGAGTAACCACAGCAGGTTACCGCCCCGTCCGAGATAGTCGAGCAATTTAGCGCTCTCCTGCGGTAGCAAGGGTGATTGGGGTTGCACAATCACTAAGACGCTGGTGTTGCTTGGCACGGCTTGCGCAAGGCTTAGATTTAACTTATTGATTTTTATGCCTTTTTCTTTGGCCTTTTGACCGAATTCACCGAGGTCATGGTTAGCGCGACCGTCAGGTTTGGGTTCGCCGTGACCTTCTAGCCAAAACACATCGAGTTGGTCGCCACGAAGTAGGCGCAACAAGGCATTCGCAAACTGTTGTTCATTAAAGTCAGCGAGCGCTATCGATTCCGTACGTTGTTGGTATTCGATGACCAAGGTGTTCGCTTCACGCGTGCCAGCGTGAGCGCTTTTTAGGGGTTGTTCGCGCGGATCAATCAGCGTGAGCGTTAAATCGGGTTTGATGCGTTGATAGCTGCGAAAGTGCTCCGTAATTTTTTTGTGAGAAATGGCGTTCGTAGGGTCTTGCCTGGGGACGTAAGCAGTGACTTGAATGCCAGATCTAAGCGCGATTAAGATGCTGCGGGTTGATGCTGAAACCGAGTGGCGTGCGCCGCGCGTGATATCAATTTCAGTGCGATATAGTCGCGCACCATAGGAGAGAGCCGCGCAGATCGTGATGAGTAAGCCGACCGTGAGGGCGCGGCGTAGCGTAGTGGGCAGCATAGCGAATGTTGTCATAGCGTTATATTAGCCCCGCAAGCGCTGACGATCGAGTTCGCGTATCGTCAGTATTAAAAAAAGCGTCATGAGTAGCAAGCCACAGCTAATGGCATAGCTGTCAATTAAGCCTTTGCCGAGCGGCTCAAAATTGAGTAGCGGCGAGAACACCTGCACCAGTGCAGCAAGGTAGGGCCAGCCATATTGGTCTAAGTTGTCTCCTAAGGTCTCACCAGCGAGTAGCATGATGAGAATCATGCCAAAACCGAGCAGGGCAGCGACTATGGGTTGGCGTGTCAGACTCGATGCGTATAGGCTGATCGCTGCAAAGCCTGCGCCTAGTAATATTAAGGCAGTAGCCATGCTCGCCAACAGTCCCCAATCCAGAGGCGTAGTGCCCATGATCATGATGGGCATGCTGATCACAATCGCCACAATGAATAAAAGCATCATCATTAAGCCGCAAAATTTACCAAGCACAATTTCGGTAATCGATACGGGTGCTGATAATAAAAGCGTGAGTGTTTGTTGACGTCGCTCCTCGGCAAGCATCCGCATCGCCAGTAGTGGCACGGCAAACAAAAAGACTGCAGCTGCAAGGGCTACGGTGGGTGCTGCGACCAATTCGGTGACCCCTGGGGGGTTCGCGAGCTGTAGCAGTTTGGCTTGCATTTGTAGGTAGTCATCTAAACGTTGTAAAAAGCTAAACCCTAAACATAAGGTCACGGCCGAGAGAATAAACCACGCTAGGGGCGAGTTAAATAGGGTGCGCAGTTCTTTACGGGCAATGGTGAGAATCATTGGTGTGCCTCAGTCGTCGTTTGTAACGTTGCTTTGTCCTCTGAGGTTTGAGTCAGATCAGCAAACAACTGCCCCAAGCTGTTGGCTGTAGATGATGAATTTTTTTCCGGTAGTTGACCACTAAAGACCAAGCGTCCTAAATGCATGATATAGGCACGCTGACACAGCGCTTCGATATCCGGCAAGATATGGCTAGATAGCAATACGCTGCGGTCTTTGCCAAGAGTCATGATTAGCGCGCGTATTTCAACGATTTGATTGGGGTCTAGGCCCACAGTGGGTTCGTCTAGAATAATTACTTGAGGGTCATGAATAATGGCTTGGGCAATCCCTAGGCGTTGTTGGTAGCCTTTAGACAGATGGGCAATTAATCGTTTCTGAACATTAGCCAGGCCGCAGCGTTCGATCACGGAAGACACAGCGGCCGCTTGATGGGTGCGTGGGATGCGATGTAGTTTAGCGACAAAGCGTAGATAATCGAGCGCGCTCAACTCTGGATACAGTGGTGGGGTCTGTGGCAGGTATCCCAGATGGGTTTTTGCCAATTGCGCTTGGTCGATTAAAGAGTAGCCGTGAATATGAACCGAGCCCGTTGTGGGAGCGAGGTTGCCTGATAGCATTTGTAAGATCGAGCTCTTACCAGCACCATTGGGCCCCAGTAAGCCCACAATTTCACCTGGATATAGTGCCAGGTCTAGGCTATGCACAGCCCAGTGTTGTCCATAGCGGCGAGATACACCTTGAGCGTGTAGCGTGGGTGTTGTCGTGTGCGGGATCGATTCGGTCATAGCCTGTATTTTATGTTAGTACGGTTAGTACGTTTAGTAGGTGCGTTTAAGTAGGCGAGTTTAATTAATTACATTTAAATGGTTACGTTTAAGCAGATCAGTTTAAGTTGAAAGATTAAGTAGAGAAGCTTGGATGTTCTGTACAAAGCCCAATAGCCTAGTGCACCCACTATTCCTTGGTGAATGGTGCGTGGCAATCGATATGGGTATCAGGGGGTGTATACAGGTGAGTCTAAACATAGCGAATTGGGCAGTGGATTGATCTAGAAACTAGTATTTGTCGTCTAAAGCGGTAAATCTCTATCACCATGTCTTGTCGTGGGTCGTAAATATACCTAATATGTCACACTTCATGTTAAGAACTAGATATTTACGGGTGCTGAGTTGTCGTTGTAGGACTGGTATTGATTGGCGCATGGCATTTTTTAACTAAATTTGAATATTTATAAAGTTGCACCTCAATTAAGATGAAACTTCAGAATCAATTGCTGGGTATTTTTGCGGTCAGTTTGTGTGCTTGTACCCCAGCACCGAAAATTGATTCATCAAAGACCACTTCACCTGCGCCAGTGGTGTTTGTCGCCGCGAATGCCGCCGCGCCACTACAACCCCAAGATCAAAATCAAACGCCAGCCCGCATGGAAGTGGCGCCACGAGCCCTGCCACTACCAGCGTTAGAGTTAACCGGCCCTATTCTGTTGAAGTTAATGCTCGCTGAGATTGCAGTTCAACGTGGCCAACTCAATATCGCCGTGAGCGCATTGCTGGACGTAGCGCAGGAGACTAAAGACCCGCGCGTCGCGCGTCGCGCGACCGAAGTGGCATGGGCGGCGCGATATGTACCGGTCGCACTCGATGCGGCGCGCCTATGGATGCAATTTGATCCGGATTCGCAACGCGCTCGCCAGACCTTGCTGACTTTATTAATCAGTCAGTCGCGATTTACTGAAGCGCAAAACCATGTACAGCTGTGGTTAAGTCAATCTCCGGAACAAGCTGGACAACGCTTTTTACAGCTCGCTACCTTGTTCTCCGGTAGTAAAGACAAGATAGCTTTACTAAACTTTGTACGCGTTATTGCCCAGCCTTATGCACAGATTCCAGAAGCACAATTCGCAATCGCGCAAGCAGCTTGGGACGCGAGTGATCGTGATCTTGCCTATGTCGCCGCCCAACAAGCTTTGGTTTTGCGCCCAGGTTGGGATTTGGCAGCGCTGTTTGTCGCTCAGATTCTGCAACGCAGCTCCGATGTCGAGGCCTTGGCCTACTTGAGTCGATTTCTACAGGCACACCCTGGTGCCAATGAGTTACGTCTAAATTACGCGCGCTTATTAGTGAATGCCCGCGATTACACTGAGGCGCGACTGCAGTTTGAGCGATTATTAAAAATTGCACCAGAGAACGTAGAGATGGCGATGGCAATTGCCACCCTCTCGATGCAGATGAAAGACTATGCGATTGCCGATGCGCAGTTGCAGCGTGTGCTGCAACTCTCGCCTCCCGACCCCGATGCTGTGCGTGTGTTTTTAGGGCAGGTGAATGAGGAGTTAAAACGCAATCTCGTTGCACTTAAGTGGTATGACGCGGTGAGCAGCGGTTCGCAATTTATTGTTGCGAAGTCGCGTTACGTCGGCATTTTGGTAAAGCAAGGCCAGCTTGCCCAAGCACGGCAATATTTGCAGGGCCTGCAACCCGAGGACGCACAATTGCGATTGCAATTAATTTTGTTAGAAGCCAGTATCTTGCGCGATGCGGGAGCTTACGCTGAGGCATTTAATTTGCTTGGTCAGGCAACTGTGGCGAATACAGAGTCTACCGACTTACTCTATGAGTATGCGATGGCTGCTGAGAAGGTTGATCGTGTCGACGTATTAGAAGTGAATTTACGCAAAGTGATTGAATTGCAACCCAGTCACGCCCATGCTTACAACGCACTGGGGTTTACCTTGGCCGATCGCAATTTGCGTTTGGTTGAGGCCCGTGAATTGATTGAGAAAGGCTTGCAGCTGTCGCCAGATGATCCGTTTATTCTGGACAGCCTGGGTTGGGTGTTGCATCGTCAAGGTTTACAGCAGGAGGCATTGATTCATTTGCGACGCGCCTACGGACTGCGGGTCGATGCCGAAATTGCCGCGCATTTAGGCGAGGTGTTGTGGGTGCTGGGTCGGCGCGAAGAAGCGCGCAAGATTTGGTCTGAGGCGCAAACCAAAGCCCCTGGCAATGAACTGCTCAATAGTACGATTAAACGTCTCGAGGCGATCAGTTTGCAATCTGCACCATGATTATCGGGTTACAGCGATTCGCAGTCATTGGTTTGATATGTTGGCTCTCAGCCTGTGCGGTGCGTCCTCCAGTGACAACACCGTGGGCTAGCCCTTTTGACCTGATGGGGCGGGTTTTGGTGAGCGGTGGGGAGCGGGCTTTTAGCGCGCAGCTGCGGTGGGAGCATAACGCCATGGAGAGTAGGTTGTGGTTGATGTCCCCCTTAGGGCAAACGCTAGCCCAATTACAGGTAGACGCCCAGGGCGTAATTTTGCGCAACGCCCAGCAGCAAGACTATCGTGCGACCTCGGTCGAGTCCTTGACCGAGCAGGCCTTGGGTTGGATCCTGCCATGGACTTACTTGCAATATTGGGTGACAGCGGCTGTGGTGCCAAACTTACCGACGACAGCGCTGATACACGACCCCCAGGGGCGATTGTTAGGTCTGGAGCAAGGCGGCTGGCGCATAGCCTATGACTATTCGGGTCAAGACATCTTGCCGCGTCGCTTAGAATTGCGTCGGGGCACCCAGTTAATTCGATTCATGGTTGATACCTGGCAAGTTGAAGCAGGCTGAATAATGCTACAAAATACTGATACTAAAGGATTTGTTGAGTTTCCAGCGCCTGCCAAACTCAATCTGATGTTGCGGGTGATTGGGCGACGTGCGGATGGATATCATCAATTACAGACGGTATTCCGATTCATTGACTTCGCTGATACCGTAGCGCTGCGCTTGCGTCGTGATGGCCGCGTTCGACGGGTCGGCACCGTTGAGGGGGTGGCTGAAGACCAGGATTTAACGGTGCGCGCTGCACTTGCCTTGAAGCAGGCAACGGCCACGCACTGGGGTGTGGACATCAGAGTGACTAAGCGGCTACCCATGGGCGGCGGCCTTGGCGGTGGTAGCTCGGACGCCGCAACAGTCCTATTGGCACTCAACCAATTGTGGCAGACTGGCTTAGATCGACAGCAGTTAGAGGCCTTGGCTCTGCCCTTGGGTGCGGATGCGCCGGTGTTTATTTATGGTCAAACCGCCTTCGCCCAAGGCATTGGTGAGATTTTAAGTCCCTGGCAGGCTGATCCAGCATGGTATTTAGTGCTGGTACCACCGGTTTTAGTGTCAACAGTTCAGATTTTTCAACATCCAGAATTGAAACGAGACTCAGAACCGATTAAAATGGACGGCTTTCCTGATGTGGTTGGAAATGACCTTGAGTCCTTGGTCTGTCGGTTATATCCGGAAGTCGGTGCGCATCTAGAGTATTTATGTGCTGCCGGCATAGGCGGTGGGCAGATGAGCGGTTCTGGCGCTTGTGTATTTGCAGCCTTCCCAGACCAGACTAGCGCGATTGTGGCGCAAGCTAGATTACCGGCTGGAATACAGAGTTATGTTTGTCGTGGCTTAGATGTACACCCGTTGTCAGGGTTGGTTTCAGATAGTGATTAAGTACTTTATTAAGTAGTATCTTTAATTGGTATCTACCTTCAACAGGGTAGTGATAGCAGTAGCGTGGTTGCATAATTTAGTGTAACATGCTGATTTTATTGTATAATTTGTGGCTCTTAGTGAGATCGTTCAGACCCGATCATGCGTCATGTTAATGCCCCAGCGGGGAGACAGACAGCACTTAGAGTTACAGTCTTGAGTTTCGGTTGGGGAGTCGCCAAGCTGGTTAAGGCACCGGATTTTGATTCCGGCATGCGAAGGTTCGAATCCTTCCTCCCCAGCCCCTTCCTACGTCAAGCGAGCTTCAGGGGGTAGTTGTGGCGCTAGATCGATTGATGGTCTTTACGGGTAATGCGAATCCACGCCTAGCGGAGGCAGTGGTTAGTCATTTGGATTTGCACATTGGGCGTGCCAAAGTGGGGCGTTTTAGTGACGGTGAAGTCATGGTTGAAATCCTTGAAAACGTCCGTGGTAAAGATGTCTTTATTCTACAGTCTGTGTGTGCCCCGACTAATGATAATTTAATGGAATTACTGGTCATGGTAGACGCATTGAAGCGGGCCTCTGCAGGTCGAGTTACCGCAGCGATTCCCTACATGGGTTACGCCCGCCAAGACCGTCGTCCCAACTCATCACGTGTGCCGATTACTGCCAAAGTGGTTGCGAACATGATGACCAGTGTGGGTGTTGACCGGGTATTGACGATGGACTTGCACTCAGAGCAGATTCAGGGTTTTTTTGATATTCCTGTAGATAACATTTACTCCGGCCCTATATTGTTGGGCGATGTGTGGAAGCATGACTATAAGCAGCTGGTGGTGGTGTCTCCAGATGTGGGTGGGGTAGTGCGGGCACGGGCCTTAGCTAAACGCCTAGAGGCTGATCTTGCCATTATCGACAAACGTCGCCCGCGTCCAAATGTAGCAACAGTGATGAATATTATTGGTGAAGTAGCGGGCCGCACCTGTGTGATTGTGGACGATATGGTCGATACCGCGAACACCTTGTGTGAAGCGGCCGCCGCATTAAAACGCCAAGGTGCGGAGCGGGTTCTGGCCTACTGTACGCATCCAGTACTCTCTGGCACGGCAGTTGAACGTATCGCAGCCTCGGCGCTCGATGAAATTGTGGTCACAGATACCATTCCATTAACTGAAAATGCTCGTAAGTGCGGCAAGATTCGGGTCTTATCGGTGGCTGGTTTGGTGGCGGAGACCATGCGTAGAATTAGTGCAGAAGATTCAGTCAGCTCCTTGTTTGTTGAATAAGGGGTTGGATATAGACGTGGGGATCTAGCATAGTGCCGGATCTCTTTTTAACGCAGGACTAGTCTGGTCGCGGGCCTCCTGCACATTTTGGAGAGTAAGATGAAAATTGAAGTTACAGCGTTTCCGCGTACGAATGAAGGCAAAGGTGCGAGCCGCCGCCTACGTACGACCGGGCGTGTCCCAGGCGTAATTTATGGCGCCGGTAAGGATGCGCAAAGCATTGAATTAGATCATAAGGCCTTGTTGCGGAATTTAAAAATCGAGGCTTTTCATGCTTCTATTCTCGATATCGTCATCGACGGCAATACCGATAAAGTATTGTTGCGTGACTTCCAAATGCATCCATGGAAAGAGCAAGTACAGCATGTCGATTTTCAGCGTGTCGACCCAGCCAAAAAAATCCACATGGCTGTACCTTTGCACTACATCAATGAGGAAGTGTCGCCTGGCGTGAAAATTGGTAAAGGCTTAGTGCAACATATTATTAATGAGTTAGAAATACTCTGTCTGCCGAGTGACTTGCCTGAATTTATTACGGTCGATTTGAAAGACTTGGGCATTGGCGCTTCTGTTCACGTGACAGATCTGGTATTGCCAAAAGGCGTTGAGCCGGCACCTAAGATGAGGACGGACAACCCAGCAGTGGTCAGCGTGCAAGTGCCACGCGAATCTGCTGCTGATGCTGCCCCGGGTGCTGCACCTGTGACACAAATCACGGGTCAAGCGGTTGACCCTGCTGCAGGTGATAAAAAAGCCTCAGAGAAAAAGCCGGCCGCTAAGAAGTAAGTATCAAAGCCGCATGCGGGTCTCTAGTAGCTCGCATCTTGCGCTAAGCGCCCGTCAGAGTAGTCGTACTGGCGGGCGTTTGTTTTGCTAGGCAAATAGTGAGGGCAATAGCATTGGCCAGCTGGATGACCATGAAAGAATGCTCATGAAATTGATTGTAGGTTTAGGAAACCCTGGTCCAAAATATACAACTACCCGACATAACGCTGGGTTTTGGTGGGTAGATGGTTTGGTGCAACGCCTAGGTGCGCAGATGCGCATGGAGGCTCGCTTTCATGGTGAGATTGCTAAAGTAAATAGCGGTGGCGAGGACTTGTGGTTACTTAAACCATCAACCTTTATGAATGAGTCAGGGCGAGCAGTGGGCGCGGTTGCAGACTATTTTAAAATCGCCCCGATTGATATATTAATTGTGCATGACGAACTCGATCTAGTGCCAGGAGTGGTTAAACTAAAGTTTGGTGGAAGCGGCTCTGGTAATGGCGTGCGAAATGTGATCAGTCGTTTAAGCACTAAAGATTTTTGGCGACTTCGGATTGGTATTGGTCACCCGCGAGAATTCTCAGCCAACTCGCAAGAGGTCGTGGATTATGTGCTGCATGCGCCACGTAAAGAGGAGCAAATGGTAATTGAAGATGCGATGTATCGTGCCTATGAACAATGGCCTTTGATCGTGAGCAGTGAGATGGAAACAGCGATGCACAGACTACACACTAAAGCGGGATAGCCAGTTTACCGATACGCCCCGTAGATGTGTTGTATACGCAATCAATATTGAATAACTACTTTTTATTAATGGTTTAACACATATGTCACTCAAATGCGGAATTGTTGGTCTGCCCAATGTTGGAAAATCAACCTTGTTTAATGCGCTGACCAAAGCAGGAATTGCAGCGGAGAATTATCCATTTTGTACCATTGAGCCAAACGTGGGGATTGTGGAAGTGCCTGATCCAAGACTAACGGTATTGAATGACTTACAAAAACCAGAGCGGGTATTGCCGGCGACAGTGGAGTTTGTGGACATTGCAGGCTTGGTGGCGGGAGCATCTAAAGGTGAGGGTTTAGGCAACCAATTTCTCGCTAATATTCGAGAAACCGATGCAATCGCCCATGTGGTGCGTTGCTTTGAAGATGAGAATGTGGTGCATGTTGCTGGAAAGATTGATCCGCTAGACGATATCGAAACGATCAATACCGAATTAGCGCTTGCTGATTTAAGTGCCGTAGAGCGGCATTTAGCTAAAAATGTAAAGCTGGCGCGATCAGGTGGTGATAAAGAGGCCGCACGTCTGGTGGCGGTGTTAGAGAAGTGTCAGACGGTATTGAATGAGGCGCGTCCTGTGCGTGCGCTAGATTTAGATCCAGAGGAGCGCGCGCTATTAAAACCATTATGTTTGATTACCGCTAAACCCACCATGTATGTGGCTAATGTGCGTGAAGATGGTTTTGAAAACAACCCTCACCTAGATGCAGTACGTAATCTGGCGATACGAGAACAGTCGCCGGTGGTGGCGGTATGCGCGGCGATTGAAGCCGAAATCGGCGAGATGAGTGCTGAGGATGCCGCTGTATTCTTGGCTGATTTGGGCATGCAAGAGCCAGGCTTGAATCGGGTGATTAGTGCAGGCTACACATTATTAGGGCTGCATACATATTTTACGGTAGGGCCGAAAGAAGTTCGTGCCTGGACCATCCACCAAGGGGACTCTGCGCCACGTGCAGCAGCAGCAATTCATACCGACTTTGAAAAAGGATTTATTCGCGCTGAAGTGATTGCCTACGAGGATTATATTGCGTGTAAAGGCGAGCAAGGCGCGAAAGAGGCAGGGAAAATGCGTCTAGAGGGCAAAGAGTATATTGTGAAGGACGGTGACGTGATGCATTTTCGATTTAATGTGTAAGTCATCCATGCTGATGTAGTGTATAAATCAGTGATAGGCAAGGTTTTTTTAGTTTAATCCAGTTTAGGCCAGACTCAATAATAAAACAGTACAGGCTTCTAATTTAAACGGGTCTGGCGAACTCAGGTATTGGGAGGTTTAGCGTGAGTGATTTAATCTTAACCCGTGTAGAAGATCGCGGTGCTGAAGGGCGAATTGCCTATATCACGGTGAATAATCCGGCGCGCCGTAATACCTTGGGTATGGCAGGTAAGCGGGCAATAGCTGCGACATTTAATGAGCTCGCGCAAGATGAAAAAATGCGGGTTGCAGTGATTACAGGTGCAGGTGATAAATCATTTATTGCCGGCGCAGATATTCATGAAATGAAGGATTTAACACCTGAGGAGGCAGAGGTTGAACACACCCTAACCCATGTCGCTAATCAGTCGATCAGAAACTTTCCGGTGCCAGTGATTGCACGCATTAATGGTTATTGTTTAGGTTTCGGAATGGAGCTTGCTGCTGCTTGCGATTTGCGAGTTGGTATTACCACTGCAAAATTTGGAATGCCAGAGGTGCGTGTGGGTATTCCATCGGGCATGGAGGCGGTTTTGTTACCTAAATTAATTGGATGGGGTAAGGCTGCAGAGTTAATATACACGGGTGATGTGATCGATGCCGCAGAAGCTTATCGAATTGGTTACTTACAAAAACTAGCGACCGCCGAGCAATTGGATGCTGCTGTCGAGAAATGGGTAAGCTCTATATTGCTAGGCGGACAACGGGTGATGCGGTTACAAAAGACTTTGATCAATGATTGGGAGCGGATGTCGGTGACTGATGGCATTTGGGCAGGTATTCGCGCTTGTGTGGAGTCGCGTCGCACAGATGAGCCTAAAAGAATGATGCAGGCATTTATTGATCGTAAGAAGAAATAATCTCAGGCAAAACGTTCATAAATCATGGCGAACGCTATCGAATTGCAATCCACAACACATAGAAAGCAATTGGGGGTAGATATATGTTTAGTTTACAAGGGACGCAAAATTCACTAATAGCTGTCGTATATGTGCTGCTGTGTAGTGCGGCAATCGCAGCACCAGATGATTCAACAAAGCATCCACCGCAGTACCCATCAAAGCCAGTACGATTGATTGTGCCGTTTGCGCCTGGGGCGGCTCAAGACATAACTGGTCGATTGGTCGCACAACGACTCTCTGAATTATGGTCACAACAGGTGATTGTGGATAACCGGCCTGGTGCAGGCTCAAGCATTGGTTCCCAGATTGTGGCGCGAGCAGCACCGGATGGGTTTACTTTACTGTTAGGGAATGAAGCGCTTGCCATTAATCCCTATTTGGGCACTAAGGTTACGTTTGATCCTACGCGTGATTTGACACCAGTGAGTCTTATTCTCATTAATCCACGTCTGTTTGTGGTGCATCCAGGCTTTGCAGGTGATTCCATCAAAGAGGTTATTGCGCTTGCAAAAGCTAAGCCTAACTCACTAAGCTATGGTTCATCAGGTATTGGTACGGGAGGACATTTAGCCGGTGCATTATTAGCGATAATGTCGGGGACTGAAATGACCCATGTACCTTATAAAGGGGCGGCACCGGCTATGACTGATGTGGTCGCACGTCAAATCCAATTAGTTGCAGCAACGATTATGAGTGCGATACCATTTTTGAATGGGGGTCGATTGCGACCGATTGCGGTGACTTCTGCAATGCGTAGCAGTGTGTTGCCGGCAGTGCCTACGGTAGCGGAGAGTGGATTGCCAGGCTACGAGGCCATTGCATGGTCGATGCTGTTAGCACCTGCAAAAACGCCTGTGAGTATTGTTGGCAAGGTGCATGCAGATACGGCACGATTTTTGGATAGATCAGATGTAAAAGCGCGCCTAGTCAATGAGGGAGCAGAGAGCGCTGGTTGGGATCCTAAAAAATCCAGAAATTATTTTGCGGTAGAAGTGGCACGTTGGTCTAAGGTTGCTCGCGATGCTGGTGTCAAAGCCGAATAATTAAGAGTTTAAAATTCAGTGCCAAGGGTGTAACGATGTTGTTAGCTTGCATTGCTGATGATTTTACTGGCGCAACCGACCTTGCAAACAATCTCGTGCGTGCAGGATTACGTACTCTGCAAACGATTGGAGTGCCGGTTGATGTGTCTGCGGCGCTGGCAATAGCGCAATACGATGCCATCGTTGTGGCCTTAAAGACACGCACGATCCCAGTGCAAGATGCCATCGATCAATCGCTAGCAGCCCTGACGTGGTTGCAGCGTTGCGGTGCAACTCAAATTTATTTTAAATACTGCTCAACCTTTGATTCCACACCAGCGGGAAATATCGGACCGGTGACGGAAGCGTTGATGGATGCTCTAGATTGTGACTTCACGATTGCATGCCCAGCATTTCCAGAAAATGGTAGAAGTGTTTTTAGAGGCTATTTGTTTGTGGGGGATCAGCTGCTGAGCGAGTCTGGTATGCGTGATCATCCGCTGACTCCGATGTGCGATGCGAATCTGGTTCGGGTGTTACAGGCGCAAACAAAACGCAAGGTAGGGTTGATCCCTTATGATTGTGTAGCGCAGGGTGCAGTGGCTATACATGAACGTATAGCAGCGCTGAAAGCTGAGGGTGTGAGTATTGCAATAGTAGATGCAGTGTCAGACAGTGATCTGTTAGCGCTAGGCCCAGCACTGCGGCAGATGCCTTTAATCACTGCCGGATCTGGTGTGGCGATTGGCCTAGCTAAAAACTATCTTGAAAATATCTCTCCAGTGTTGCAAGTGCAGCAGCAACGGTTGCCTAGACATGGTGGTTTACGCGCTATTTTAGCAGGCAGTTGTTCAATAGCAACCAATGCCCAAGTCAGTTATTGGCAGGCTAGCGGAGGTGCGGCTTATGAAATTGATGTGTTAGCGTTGGCAACCGATGCATTAAACGTAGATGGCGTGATGCGATGGGCGTTAACAGAGCTGATGCAAGCGCCAATATTAATTTATGCCACTACTGACGCGCAGCGTCTTGCGCAGATCCAAGACCAATTGGGTGCGTCTCATGCTGGTGCCTTGGTTGAGCAAACCATGGCCAAACTGGCGCAACTGTTAGTAGCAGCAGGGGTGACGCAATTGGTGGTGGCAGGTGGCGAGACTGCTGGCGCGGTAGTCCAAGCTTTAGGGATTCAAGCATTACAGATTGGCCCACAAATTGATCCAGGTGTGCCATGGACTGCCGTTGTGGGTGGTCCAGGCCTGCTGTTAGCCTTAAAGTCGGGCAATTTCGGCACTAAGGATTTTTTTACAAAATGTTTTACACAATTGGACTATTATGAACGAAATACAATTACGTGAACAAATTTGCCTCACGGCGAAATCATTATTCGATCGAGGCCTCACCCATGGCAGTACCGGTAATATTAGTGTACGTTGTGAGGATGGTTGGCTATTGACGCCTACCGGATCAAACCTGGGTGGCTTAGATCCTGCGCGCTTATCAAAACTCGATTGGTCTGGTCAGTTAATCTCAGGTGACGCCCCCTCGAAAGAAAGTTTTTTACATCTGTGCATGTATCAACAACGCCCAACCAGCGGCGCAGTGATTCATCTACATGCAACCCATTCGGTTGCGGTATCGGTGTTAGCGGATATCAACCCTGATAATGTGCTGCCACCGATTACCGCTTATTATGTGATGCGTATTGGCACGTTGCCGCTAGTGCCGTATTTCGCGCCTGGCGATATGGCTTTGGCCCATGCGGTGCGCGACTTGGCGAGTCGTCATCACGCAGTGCTCTTGGCTAACCACGGCCCTGTGGTTGCAGGCAGTCATCTGTTGGCGGCAAGTGATGCTATTGAAGAGTTAGAGGCAACGGCAAAATTACATTTATTATTGCAAGGTCATCGTGTTCGCTGTTTAACTGATGCGCAATGTACACAATTAAAATAATTAAAATAATTAAAATAATTAAAAGGCAATTGAGTGACTGATTGGATTAATAATACATATTTTGCAATGCTGGGCATGCAATATTGATAATGAATAATCAATCCATAGATTTTTATTCGCGCTTGTGTTTATTGGGTGTAATGCTATGCCTATTAACCGCGTGTGCAGGTGGCGGTGGTAGTGGATTATCTCAATTGGAGTTACTTCGAGCCATTGAGTTGGATGATGTCAGTTACGTGCATGGCAACATTCAGCGTGGGATCTTGCATGCCAATCAAATATTGCCAGTGCCAGGCTATCCCGAGGGCGCACCCTTGGTTACTGTAGTAGCCCGTGAGGGTGCTTTGAACGTGATGCGCTATTTGATTGCGGCGCGTGCAGATTTAAATGCACGCACACCGACGAATGAAACCGCACTTATGTTAGCTGCTTATTTTTATGATGAGCGTCATGGTGTGCAGCGTCATGATCAAATTGTGCGGCTATTAGTGGAGGCTGGTGCAAATTTGGAAAATGATATTCATAGTTACACTCCATTGTCTTATGCTGCATATAGTAATCGGGGTGATGCCTTGCGATACTTACTAGAGCGTGGCGCCCGTGTTGATGCAAGTGCCAGAGGTGGCGTGAGTTCTCGTAATACGCCCTTGATGATGGCTGCTATGCAAGGCCATACCGAGCTCGTGAGGTTGTTGTTACGTGCCGGAGCAGATCCATCGATTCGAGTCCTGCATGGCGCGACAGCGACGGAGTTTGCTCTGAAATACCGACATGCACAGATTGAATACTTATTAGCATGTGCTCAATCGCGACCATTACAAGTCTCTTTCGCAGCGCATTGTGAAGGTGTGCAGTCTATTGGCGCTCGTTAAGCGCTTGGGGTAGTTGTTGCGGTAGTTTGTGGTTTTAGGCTGATCAATACGACGCCGCCTAATACTAAAGTGGCGCCAATCAATTGGATGACGGTGATGACTTCATCTAAAAATAACCAGCCAAAGACTAATGTGGCTAGTGGCCCGACACAACCGACCAACGAGAGTTGATTAGCGCCAATGCGTTTAAGCCCTTCGGCCATTAACCACAGTGGTAACACAGTCGCAAATATGGCTAATATCGCAACAATCTGATAGACCGCTGGATCTACGTTGAGTGTGCTCAGTGGACGAGTTGCGCAGAAGTGACCCACGACAAATGCAGTGGCAATCAAGGAAGCATAAGCAGTAAAGCGGATAGCACCAAATTTGAGCACTAACTGACTGCCTGCGACCAAATAAGTTGCATAGCTACTTGCGCTACCAAAGACTAATAGCGCACCCCAAGCGGTGATCGCTAATTGATTGCCCAAATAGACTTCGGCCGAGAAAGTCAGTGCAATACCCAAGTAAGACAGCACTAAAGAACATAAATGACGTGGTTTTAAGGGTTGCTTAAGAAATAGTGCAGACATGATTAAGACTAGTGTGGGATAGAGATAGAGAATCAATCGCCCTAGACCCGCTGATATATATTGCAAGCCTGCAAGATCTAACCAACTCCCTAAGTAATAACCAATAAACCCCAAGCCAAGCATTCCAGCAATGTCTCTGCGATCCAATGTAGTGGTGGGGCGACCTGCCCACCATGCCATGAGGATAAATAGGGGTGCGGCAAATAACATACGCAAAGCCAGTAGGGTGAGTGGGTCTACACCGTAGCGATAGACCGCTTTGACCAGTACTGGTTTGCTAGAAAACGCAACAGAACCGAGGAGCACACAGGCAACGCCAATATAGGCGCTACGTTGCGCGCTGGTGATTGCTTGCACTAGCGGCGCCGCCCGCCAAGTATTGAGCCTAAGACGCCACGGATAATTTCACGACCAATTTGCGAACCGATTGCCCGCATTGCACTCTTGGCGGCGACTTCTAAAATTCCATCGGAGGCTCTGCCCCGCGTTGCGCTTGAGGCTGCTTTTGATCCAGTTATTGTGGATTGCTGTGGAGGGGTGTTGTTCGCAGTAGCCTGCGAGGTGGCCGCGTCCTGATTGAGTTTTTCGTAAGCAGATTCACGGTCAACAGCAGTTTCATAAACGTCGGCTAAGATTGAAGCTTGCAGAATGCTTTGGCGCTCTGCGGCTGTGATTGGACCAAGGCGGCTGCCCGGTGGAATCACAAACGCACGCTCCACAATGCCGGGTCGGCCTTGAGCATCGAGCACCGAAACCAAGGCCTCACCGACACCTAGTTCCGTGATTGCACTGGCCACATCAATTGTTGGATTAGGACGTAGTGTGGTTGCGGCACTATGCACCGCTTTTTGATCGCGTGGCGTAAAGGCGCGTAGGGCATGTTGGATACGGTTGGATAATTGTCCGAGCACAGTATCCGGAATGTCCATAGGGTTTTGCGTGACAAAGTAGACACCGACACCCTTAGATCGAATGAGGCGAACCAAGCGTTCGACTTTTTCGAGCAATACAGATGAGGCGTCGGCAAACAGCAGATGTGCTTCATCAAAGAAGAATACCAACTTAGGTTGTTCAAGGTCGCCGACTTCGGGCAGTTGCTCGAATAGCTCTGACAATAGCCACAGCAGAAAGGTCGCGTAGAGCTTGGGCGCGTTCATGAGTTGTTCAGCAGCTAAAATATTAATCATGCCGTGACCGTTACGGTCGGTCTGGATGAGGTCGGCGATATTGAGCGCGGGCTCACCAAAGAAAGAGTCGCCACCTTGCTGCTCAATTTCGATTAAGCCACGCTGAATAGCACCAATCGAGGCGGCAGAGATATTACCGTAATTGGTGGTGTAGACTTTGGCGTGCTCGCCAACGTGGCGCAGCATCGCGCGTAAGTCTTTTAAGTCGATGAGTAGCATGCCGTTATCGTCGGCAATTTTAAACACTAGTGTGAGTACGCCTTGTTGGGTTTCATTCAGATTTAATAGCCTAGCCAACAGCAATGGGCCCATTTCCGAGATGGTCGTGCGCACCGGATGACCTTGTTTGCCGAGCACGTCCCAAAATACGACTGGGTTTGCAGCGTAGGTAAAATCGCTGATTCCCAATTGCTCTAAGCGGCTAGTCAGTTTGGCTTGCGGTTTGGCTGCTTGTGACAGTCCCGCGAGATCGCCTTTAACGTCTGCCATAAATACAGGCACCCCAATGCGAGAAAATGTCTCCGCCAATCGTTGTAAGGTCACAGTTTTTCCGGTGCCGGTGGCGCCAGCAATCAGCCCGTGGCGGTTTGCCAACGCAGGGAGCAAATGAATCTCTTTGGTCGATTTTGCGATCAACAAGGGTGTCGTCATGATGGCCTCGTGGGATTACGGGTTGGCTCTATGATAAGATTTAGTGAATTTTAACGGGTTAATGTGGTGAGAGGGATAAATACAGGATTATGGCCGGACATTCAAAATGGGCGAACATACAGCACCGTAAGGGTCGTCAAGACGCCAAACGGGGCAAAATTTTTACACGTTTAATCAAAGAGATCACCGTGGCTGCCCGCCTTGGTGGTGGTGACGTGGCGAGTAATCCGCGCTTGCGGCTTGCGGTAGAGAAAGCCTATGAGCAAAATATGCCGAAAGAGAACGTGGAGCGGGCCATTAAGCGCGGCAGTGGCGGTCTTGAGGGTGTGAATTACGAAGAAATTCGCTATGAAGGCTATGGCATTGGCGGGGCTGCAGTGATTGTTGACTGCATGACAGATAATCGCACTCGTACTGTGGCCGATGTCCGACATGCGTTCACCAAATATGGTGGTAACTTAGGCACTGATGGCTCGGTAGTTTTTTTGTTTCGTCATTGTGGTCAGATGGTGTTTGCTCCTGGGGTGAATGAGTCGCAGTTGGTGGATGCTGCCATTGATGCGGGCGCTGAAGATGTGGAGACTCACGAGGACGGTAGTATCGAGGTGATTACCGGCCCAGCAGATTTAAGTGCAGTGCGCAGTGCTTTGGCCGCTGGCGGCTTTAAACCCGCCTTGGCTGAGGTGACTATGAAGCCTGCGAACGAGAATGCATTGGTCGGTGATGATGCGATTCGTATGCAAAAGCTACTCGATGCCCTTGAGGCTGTGGATGATGTGCAAGAAGTCTACACGACTGCTGTGTTTGACGAGACCGCTTGAGCACTGCAATAGCACCACTGCGTATTCTGGGTATTGATCCAGGCTTAAGAGTCACCGGCTTTGGGGTGATTGAGCAGACGGGTCAGCAACTCACTTATATCACCAGTGGCTGTATTCGTAGTGGTACGGGGTCGCTGCCGCAACGCATTAAGGTGCTCTATGCCGGTATGCAAGAGGTAATCGCCACCTTCAAACCACAGTGTGTCGCGATTGAAATCGTGTTTGTCAATGTAAACCCGCAATCGACATTGCTGTTAGGGCAAGCGCGCGGCGCTCTGATTGCGGCCTCAGTAGCAGGGGACCTCGAGGTCGCGGAATATACTGCGCTACAGGTCAAGCAAGCCGTAGTCGGTGCCGGTAAGGCTGCGAAGTCACAGGTTCAGGCGATGGTGCGACGTTTGTTGCGCCTGCCAGGGGAGCCCAGCGCAGATGCCGCAGATGCTTTGGCTTGTGCGATCTGTCATGCCCATAGCGGTCAGGGCTATGGTGGAGTTGGCGTTGGTTTGCGTCGTCGTGGTGGGCGCTTGCGCTAACGATATGCAAAAGCGCTGCGCGCGCTCGTACAACGGCTACAATATCGTTATTGTTGCTTTGTGCTGTGGTGGACTAGTTTTGTGTGTCGGTGATGCGCAGAGAAATTGTGTTTAATTAATGCGATCAAGGCATTTGATCAAATAATGGGAATGTGACGGATGATTGGACGGATTAGCGGTAATTTGCTTCAGAAACAACCGCCACAAATTATTGTCGATGTCCACGGTGTCGGGTATGAGATTGATGTGCCGATGAGCACCCTCTATCAATTACCGGCGGTTGGGGCTGTGGTGATGTTGTTTACGCAGCTCATTGTGCGAGAGGACGCGCATTTGTTGTATGGCTTTGCAACCGAGGCGGAGCGAGCTTTGTTTCGGCAATTGATTAAAATTTCTGGTGTGGGCGCGCGTACCGCTTTGTCAGTCCTCTCTGGGATGTCTGTGGCGGATGTGCACGCCGCAGTGCGTGCTCAAGATAGCGCCCGCTTGATCAAAGTGCCGGGGATTGGTAAAAAAACTGCTGAGCGTTTGCTATTAGAATTGCGTGATCGTCTAGGTGCACAAGTGGGTGCAGTCGCCACTGATGTGGCAGGCTCAGCTACGGCCGACGTGGTGAATGCGCTCAATGCTTTGGGGTATAACGATCGTGAAGCGAATTGGGCGGTAGCACAATTGCCGGCAGGGGTAGTAGTGACTGAAGGTATTCGCCAAGCTTTAAAATTACTCTCTAAGTCTTAAGCTTTCATTGCTAGTGCTTCACTGTTAACGTTGAATACGAGTCCATACAATATTGAATCAGGTTAATTGTCTATGATCGAAACTGATCGTTTGATCTCTACCGCACCGAGTTCTCCACAAGAGGAGGTGATGGAGCGCGCGTTACGTCCCAAGGTGCTTGACGAGTATGTGGGTCAGGAGAAAATCCGCGGCCAATTATCGATTTTTATTGAGGCTGCGCGCAAGCGTAAAGAAGTGCTGGATCATGTATTATTGTTCGGACCGCCAGGTTTAGGCAAAACCACCTTGGCGCATATTATTGCGCGTGAAATGGGCGTGAACTTGCGCCAGACATCTGGCCCGGTATTGGAGCGAGCCGGAGATTTGGCGGCAATGCTGACTAATCTAGAGCCTCATGATGTGTTATTTATTGATGAGATTCACCGGCTATCACCAGTCGTCGAAGAGATTCTCTATCCCGCACTTGAGGATTTTCAAATCGACATCATGATTGGAGAGGGGCCAGCAGCACGCTCGGTGAAGCTTGATTTGCCACCATTTACTTTGGTCGGCGCGACCACTCGTGCTGGCATGCTGACTAACCCCTTGCGCGATCGTTTTGGTATTGTGGCGCGTCTAGAGTTTTATACCCCTGCGGAATTAACCCAAATTGTTGAGCGCTCAGCGCGCCTACTCGAGGTGACCATGGATCTAGCGGGCGCGCGGGAGATTGCCAGTCGGTCGCGCGGCACCCCTCGAATTTCCAATCGGCTATTACGACGGGTGCGTGATTATGCGGAAGTGCGCGCTAACGGCCAAGTGACGGCCAAGGTTGCGGATGCTGCGCTACAAATGCTCGATGTAGATAGTGCGGGTCTGGACGTGATGGATCGTCATCTATTGCAGGCAGTGATCGATAAGTTTGGGGGTGGACCAGTCGGTGTAGATAATTTAGCCGCCGCCATTGGTGAAGAGCGCGATACGATTGAAGATGTGCTCGAACCTTATTTGATCCAACAAGGCTATCTACAGCGTACCCCGCGAGGTCGTATGGCGACAGCTGCAGCCTATCGCCATTTTGGTTTGGTGAAGCCGCGTGCTGACGGTGGTTTGGATTTATGGGACAGTGCTGTGGTGCGCCCAGACAACCCCCAGTCACGGTAAACTTAAATAACATAACTATTTGAAGTAATTGAAGTAATTGAAGTAATTGAAGTATTGGAAGTATTGGAAGTAATTGAATTAATGTAATCAATTGAATAATTTAAATAACACTCAAGCTGCCCTAGCACCCCAAATCAAGCCCTTTGCGTGGCCAGTGCGGGTCTATTACGAAGATACTGATGCTGCGGGCGTGGTCTATTACGCGAATTATTTGCTTTTTATGGAGCGGGCGCGAACCGAGTGGCTGCGACATCTCGGCTTTGACCAAACAGTGTTGGTTGATCAGTTGGGTGTGGTTTTTGTCGTGCGTTCGGTAAAGATTGATTATGATTTGCCTGGGCGTTTTAACGATCTGCTGCAAGTGACGGTAGAAGGTATTAATGTGGGCGGTAGTCGGCTTGAGCTGACCCAGCGCGTGTTGCGCGGCACCGAATGTATTGTGCAGGCGCAGGTGGTTGTAGTGTGCGTTAGCAGCTTGACCTTCAAGCCGCTGCGCATCCCTGCACCACTGCGTTCAACTATTAACTAGAGGATAGGCATGACCAAAGGAATTCAATCGTGAACGTGACAGTAACGCAGGATATGTCAGTGCTGAGTTTGATCACAGGTGCCAGTGTGCCAGTGCAATTGGTGATGACTTTATTATTAGTGGCCTCACTATTCTCGTGGTATTACATTTTCTTGAAAGTGCTCACGCTACGCCAAGCAGATACTCAGACTCAGGAGTTTGAGCGGCTATTTTGGAGTGGTGCCGATCTGAAAGTGTTGTTTCAGCGCATTGTTGCTGACCCTGCTGCAGCTGGTAGTTTGGAGCGGATTTTTGAAGCCGGTTACCGTGAGTTTGCCAAGCACCGCCGAGATTCGGGTGTGGATATGGCCGCAGTGATGGATAGCACGCGTCGGGCGATGCGGGCGACCTATCAGCGCGAAATGGACAAGCTAGAGTCGTCACTGGCGTTTCTGGCCTCAGTTGGCTCGGTCAGTCCCTACGTGGGCTTGCTGGGTACTGTATGGGGCATTATGAATGCGTTTCGCGGACTCGCAAATGTGGCGCAAGCAACCCTGGCCCATGTTGCCCCAGGAATTGCCGAGGCCTTGATTGCAACTGCGATTGGATTGTTTGCTGCGATTCCGGCAGTAGTTGCTTACAACCGATTCTCCGGTGACGTGAATCGGCTGGCTATTCGCTTCGAGTCCTTTAGTGAAGAGTTCTCTAATGTGCTACAGCGGCAGGTGCGTTAATCTATGTATCGATCGAATCGTTCTAGTCGACCGTTGATGAATCAAATCAATGTTGTGCCCTACATCGATGTGATGATGGTGCTATTGGTGATTTTTATGGTGACCGCACCCTTGGTCAATCCTGGTCAGGTGGAGTTGCCTTCGGTGGGTAAGACTTCTGCACCACCAGTATCCCCATTAGAGGTGTCTGTGCATGTTGATTTGAGCTTATGGTTGCGCGAGCCAGGTGCACCTTCACGGCGTGTGAGTCGTGATGAGTTGCTGGCGGTGATCCGTCAAAAGCAAGCGCGTGCGCCCGAGCAGGCGGTGGTGATCGCTGCCGATAAAGACGTGCGTTATGCCGCAGTATTAGAGGTGATGGATATGCTGCAACAGAATCAGGTGCAAAAAGTTGGCCTCCTAGCCCGCCCCCGTAGCTAATGACTGCACCGGAGAAGAAATCCCGCGAACAGATGATCGCTGGCGCGCTAGCGATTTTGATGCATGTCTTGTTGATACTGGCATTGATCTTTGGCGTGAGTTGGCAACGGCAAACCGTAGAACAAGTTGCGGTTGTGGAGTTGTGGAACCAAACGACAGCACCTGTGGCCGAAGCGCCAGCGGCCGAAACAGAGCCAACTGCGCCTCCGCCACCGCCACCCAAAGCAAGCAAGCGGCTTCCACCGCCGCCGAAGGTGACGCCATCATCCCCGCCACCTGCACCACCAGTTAAGGCTGATCTAGCTAAGGCCAAAGCTGATATCGCGCTCAAGGATAAGCGCGAGCAAGAGCGCCAGAAAAAGGCGCGTGAGGATGAGCGGTTAAAAGAGAAAGAGCGGGAGAAAGAAAAGGATAAGCAAAAGCAGCGGGATAAGGAAAAAGACAAGGAAAAAGACAAGGAAAAAGACAAGGAAAAAGAGAGGGAAAAAGCAAGGGATAAAGATAGAGAAAAAGAAAAAACCAAAGCGCGAGAGTTAGAGCAGCAGAAAGCGGACGCGCGTGATAAGGCCAAAAGAGATCAGGAAAAAGCCCAAGAGCGGGCGCGTGAAGTCGAGTTTGAGAAGAAAAAGCAGGCCGAACAAGAGCAGGTCAAGCAGCGGCAAGCCGCCGAGACTCGCTTGCAAGCAGAGCAAGAACGTATGCGAGCGAACGAGGCGCAGCAACAAGCGGCAGGTCGTCAGCGCGAGATTGAAAAATACAGTGATGGAATACGTGCGCGCGTCCATGCCAAGGTGATATTGCCGCCAGGAGTTGCGCCCAATCTGCAGGTCGAAGTGAACGTTAAATTGTTGCCTGGCGGTGATTTATTAGATGTGCGGATACTCAAAGGCAGTGGCAATGCGGCCTATGACGCTGCAGTCGAGCGCGCGGTCAGGGCGGCCACACCCTTTGCAGTGCCTAGTGGTGAGTTGTTTCATCAGAAGTTTAGAAGTTTCGAGATGGTGTTTAAACCTATGCAATAAGCGTGGTTTGCGGCATATTGCGCGCTTGAGTGATACGAATGCCAAGTCTGGAGTCTTGCAGAGGGCTGTGGTGATGATGATTGAGCTAAAGGCAAATGATTAAATGATATTTAAAATCAATAAGTTAATAGTTTTTTTGGGAGTATTGAGCGGACTCTGCTGTGGTGCGGCACCGTCACTTGCCCAGCTGCGGATTGAGGTGGTTGGTGGTGGTGCTAGCCAAATCCCGATTGCGATTGTGGCGTTTAAGTCTGAGGAAGGGCTGAATCAACGCATCACGCCTGTGGTTTCTGGTGATTTGGTGCGCAGTGGATTATTTAAGTCTGTTGACGTTGGCGGCATTAACCCGCCACCTTCAGAGCCTGAACAAATGAATTATCCGCAGTGGGCGGCACGTGGCGCCCAAGTAGTGGTGATTGGCGCGGTATCTAAGGCTGCTGATGGTCGCTACGACATTCGCTTTCGGGTGATGGATGTTGCCAAACAATCGCAGATTGCTGGGTATGTCTATTATGCCAATGAGTCGCAACTACGTCAGACTGCGCATAAAATTGCCGATGTGATTTATGAAAAACTCACCGGCGACCCCGGAGTTTTTTCCACCCAAATTGCCTATGTCGCAAAGCGCGGCTATCAATACCAGTTACAGGTGGCTGATGCTGACGGCTTTGGTGGACAAAGCATACTGACTTCGACCGAGCCGATTATGTCCTTGTCGTGGTCGCCTGATGGTCAGCGCTTGGCCTATGTGTCGTTTGAACAAAAAAAACCAATTGTTTATGTGCAATCCATGCGTAGCGGCGGACGAATTGCTGTGGCTGCATTCCGCGGCAGTAACAGCGCGCCTGCTTGGTCACCCGATGGCCGACGTTTAGCGGTGACTTTAACCCGAGACGGTGGTTCGCAACTATTTTTAGTTAATGCCGACGGTACTGGCGGTGCGCAACGCCTCAGCCAGAGTAGTGGTATCGATACCGAGGCGAATTTTGCACCTGATGGTCAGTCGATTTTGTTTACCTCAGATCGCGGCGGTGGGCCGCAGATTTATCGCATGTCGGTGAATGGTGGAGCAGCGCAACGAGTGACTTTTGAGGGGAATTACAATACTTCACCTCGCCATAGCCCTGACGGCAAATCCTTCGCGTTTGTACAGCGCAGTGGTGGACGATTTAGTATTGCGATACAGGACATTGCGACCCGCCAAGTGCAGGTGCTGACCGATGGTAGTATTGATGAATCCCCCAGCTTTGCGCCCAATGGCAAGACCATTTTATATGCCACTGAAGTGGGCGGCCGCGGTGTGCTTGCCGCGGTGTCCAGTGATGGTCGTGTCAAACAGCGTTTTAGTATCAATATTGGCGATGCCCGTGAGCCGGCATGGAGCCCGCTTGCTGCAGAACATTAGCATGGCGTAGTCTTTTTGGCGTGAAATGGGCGCTCTGTTTACTGCTTTTTATTAATTTAGGTTATTGATTTCTAAGATTTTAATGTCAATATACTGATTTCCGAGTACAATAGCGCTTACAGTGTGGAATATGTCAGCTGAAGCCAATGAAGCTACTTTGATAAAGGAAAAGTGATGAACCGGATTGAAATACGTTTGATGTCCTTAATACTTGCAGGGTTACTTGCTGCTTGTAGTAGTACCCCCCCAAAAGAGCAGTCAGCAGCGGCTGTTGAAGATCGCACTGCTGTGGAAACTGCGGCTGCACTGCAAGCCAGTGCGCCCAGCACCCAAGCTAACGCGGGGGCAGGCATTAGTGGTAAACCCTTAGTTGATAGGCAGGCGTTGGGGGGAGTGTCTAGATCGCAAGATGGTGCAGCAGCACTGAAAGACCCCGCCAATATTCTGTCTAAGCGGGTGATTTACTTTGAACTTGATAGCAATGTAGTCCGCGAAGAATTCAAGCCCATTGTGTCAGCGCATGCCCGCTATTTGCAACAGAATCGCAGCACTAAAATGTCAGTGCAAGGCCATGCGGATGAGCGTGGTAGTCGTGAATATAATCTTGCCCTCGGTCAGCGTCGTGCGGATGCGGTCAAACAAATGATGGAAGTGTTGGGCGCTCAATCCGACCAAGTTGAAACGGTGAGTTTTGGCGAAGAAAAACCAGTCGCACCAGGCCATGACGAGGATAGCTGGTCTAAGAATCGTCGTGCTGAGTTGGCTTATCCTAACGATTAATTCATGTTGTTGATAAACCGTATGGCTGCGCGCAGCGCTGTAGCATGTTTAGTGCTGTGCAGTACAGTTTGGATGACGCAGGTTTGGGCAGGCTTGTTTGATGATGAGCTTGCCCGTGGTCAGATTGCTGCCCAGCAAAAGCGTCTCGAGACTGTCAATCAGCGCCTTGAAGAGTCAAACCAACGTATTCAGTCTCTCGCGACGCGCTTGCTGAAAACAGAAGATGAGCTCAAGTCTCAGCAGATTTTGGCTTTAGTCACAGAGTTAGAGAAAGTGCGTGCCGAGTTGCGCGACCTGAGAGGCCAGTCTGAGGTCTTGGCGAACTCAATTGAAGGCGTTGCAAAGCGGCAACGTGATATGTATATCGATCTCGATCAACGCTTAATACGTATCGAACAGGCTGCAGTGACTGCCGTTGCTTCACCGCCAACTCCACCGATTACCGCTGCGACCAGTGACGCAACGAAAGTGCCGCCTGTAGTCCCTAATGCCGCAGAGGAGAATGATCTCTACGAGCGGGCACAAGGTCTGCGTAAAATTGGCAACTACAAAGAAGCGATTTTGAGCTTTGAGAGTTTTATCAATCGATTCCCCAAAAGCGCGCTTGCCCCACGCGCCCAATATTGGATTGGAGACTCCCAATTTAATTTGCGTGACTTCAAAGCCGCGATGACTAGCCAACAGAAGTTAATCAGCCTCTACCCAGAAAGCGTATCTGTCTCTGATGCCATGCTCAATATCGCAAGTATACAAATGGAGTTAGGCGATAGTGCGGCGGCGCGTAAAACGATGGAGAACTTGGTAGCACGCTACCCCAATGCTGAGGCTACAGAAAAGGCGCGGCGCCGGCTAGCGAACCCGCGCTAGATGGTAAGCCCGAAGTGAGGAGATGCATTGCCGATGGCCACTGAGTCTGCTGCTCAGCCAGGCACTCTACCAACGCCAGTGGTTGACCAAGCCCATGCGCAAAACTTGCGCGTGACTGAGATTTTTTTCTCCCTGCAAGGGGAGACTAGTCGGATAGGTTTGCCAACTGTATTTATTCGCTTGACGGGTTGTCCATTGCGTTGCGGCTATTGTGATACCGCTTATGCGTTTCATGGCGGAAACAGCTTATCATTGGCGACAATCATGCAAAAAGTAGCGACCTATCAGACTCGTTACGTCACTGTCACCGGTGGTGAACCATTGGCGCAACGTCCAGTATTCATGTTACTGCGGCAATTGGCGGATGCAGGCTACTCGGTGTCGTTAGAGACTAGTGGTGCATTAGATGTCTCGGCTGTAGATGCGAGAGTCTCAAAAATAGTTGACTTAAAAACCCCTGGCTCTGGTGAGCTAGCGCGTAACTTGTGGAGTAATCTTACGCATATCACCACACATGATGAAATCAAATTTGTGTTATGTGATGAAGCTGATTACGACTGGGCTTGTCAGCAGTTGCACACGCATCAGTTAGTGGCGCGTTGCCCAGTATTGTTCTCCCCAGTCTATGGCAAACTAGCCCCTGATACGCTAGCCTCTTGGATCTTGCGCGATGCCCTGCCGGTGCGCTTGCAAGTGCAATTACATAAAATACTCTGGGGTGAGACTCCAGGTCGATAAGTGAGATGAACGAGTTGGATGAGACCGATGAGATCAACGGATGCTAACTGAATTGACGATGAGCTCTGCAATGCAATCTGCCCAAACACCTCCGACAGAAAAAGCGATTGTGCTGCTCTCTGGGGGATTAGATTCAGCCACTACCTTAGCGATTGCGCGCCATACCGGATATGACTGCTATTGCTTATCGATCGATTATGGCCAACGTCACCGCTCAGAGTTGCAAGCGGCTGCACGTGTTGCGCAAGCCTTATCTGCTGTTGCGCATAAAGTCATTCGAATTGATTTAGGCTCAGTGGGCGGCTCTGCATTAACCGATGCGAATATTGCAGTGCCTGTGGATGGGGTGCAAGCAGGCATCCCTGTAACCTATGTCCCGGCGCGTAATACCATCATGTTGGCATTAGCTTTGGCCCAAGCCGAAGTCACTGGCGCACAACATATTTATTTTGGCGCGAATGCAGTAGATTATTCAGGTTATCCGGATTGTCGGCCTGAATTTATGCAGGCCTTCGAGGCGCTGGCTAATTTAGCGACAAAAGCTGCAGTTGAAGGGCAAGGTCTACAAGTGCACACGCCCATTATGACTTGGCGTAAATCAGAAATCATTCGCCATGGCGTGAGCCTAGGGATTGATTACGCCTTAACCGTGTCGTGTTATCAAGCCGATAGTGAAGGGCGCGCCTGCGGAGTCTGTGATTCCTGTCGATTGCGACGTATTGGTTTTAGTGAAGCTGGTGTCGTAGATCCCACGCGCTATGTTTGAACATTGAATCAAACCTGCAACGTATAAAAAATTCAAGCAAGTCATTATTGATTTGAGGAGGTGGAGATGGAAGTCACAGTGCATCAACAGGTCTTGGCCGGCGCATTTATCGTGGCTGTGGTCATGGGTGCTACCGTCAGTAAAACCCAATTTTGCACGCTCGGTGCGGTCTCGGACTGGGTCAATATGGGTGATTTGGGGCGATTACGGGCATGGGTACTGGCAATGGCAATTGCGATTGCGGGCGTCACGGTGCTGGAAGTGCTAGGGATTTTAAATTTATCCGAAGCCACATTTCCACCGTATCGCACGTCGATGTTTAACCCCTTGCGGTATGTGCTTGGTGGTTTACTCTTTGGCATTGGTATGACATTGGCGAGTGGTTGCGGCAATAAAACGCTAATACGTTTGGGTGGTGGAAATCTTAAATCATTCGTGGTGTTACTCGTGATGTCCGGTTTTGCGTATCAGATGATGTGGGGCAATGCTTATGCGCACTGGTTTGAGCCTTGGTTAGCATCGGCGAGTATTGATTTAATGCAATATGGTCTTGCTTCGCAAAGTGTGAGTGATGTGGTGATTGGGGTGACTGGTTTATCTGCAACCCCCATGATTAAGGCTGCGATAGGTTTGGTAATCGTGGGATTGCTATTGCTTTGGGTAATCCGGTCTACAGAATTTCGGAGCAATCACGATCAGTTATTGAGCGGCATTGTAGTGGGTATGGCAGTACTGGCCGGTTGGTGTTTGACGGGTGGCCCCCTAGGGCAGGCCTGGAAAGAATACGCGGAGTTTTCAGACGTCATGCCCAGCCGCGTGCAAGTGCAATCCCTCACCTTCATTAGCCCTTTGGGCGACACTGTGCATTTTTTATTAGATGCGGGTGGACATACCTGGCTTAATTTTGGAGGTATGGTTGTAGTCGGCGTGATTATCGGTGCGGTAATAGAGACTGTGAGTGCGCGTAAATTTCGAATCGAATGGTTTAGTTCGGTTAGCGATGGCATTCGCCATGTGTGTGGAGCCGCATTAATGGGCGTGGGGGGTGTATTGGCGATGGGGTGCACGTTAGGTCAAGGCGTAACAGGGGCATCTACATTAGCCATTGGCGCCATGCTTGCTGTGTGTGCAATGATGAGTGGTGCGGCATTAACGATGAAATATCAGTATTGGCGCATGTTGCAAGAGGATGTATAACAGACATTCATGAATGATCTAATCAATCAATGTTTGTTTAGGTTGACCCTAGGGGCGGTTCAACGGTAAAATTCGCACCTTTTCGTGGGCGGTTAGCTCAGCCGGTAGAGCAGCGGACTTTTAATCCGTTGGTCGCGAGTTCGAATCTCGCACCGCCTACCACTTCTTCGTTATAAATCAAATACTTATAACGGCATCAGTAACATCAGTTCTGATGAAAATAATCTATAAACACCTATTAACCGCTGCGTACATCTTTTTTGGCAAGAGCCCTAAATTTTTAGTGCTCCTTAAGGTGTTTTTTGCAAGCTGCCAGGAGTGGCTAGTTAATCATTACGGTAAGATGATTTGGCACCTAATTGGCGCCATTAAATAATTAAGCGGCCTGAGTATTTTTATAAAAATCAGAGTCTCATTTTTATTCTTGAATTACTAAGCGCATTAAACAGCTAATCAGTATTTGGAATATATTGATGTCATCGAATCCAAGGTGGTAGAGATTTGGGCTACCCAAAGTGTTCCCACAACACCCTAAAAAAACTCTTTGGTAAATACCCCAAAATAATACCATACTAATTTAGTATGGTATTTGGTTGTGGAAGAATCCCCATAAACACTGATGAAGCAAATCTTGTATTGTATTTCTCAAATAAATAGGTCAAACTAAGTTCAATACAATTTATCTAAAAGTATAGATATGAATTCAAAAATTTCAAAAAACAATTTAGTAGAAAAATATCGTGTTGGAATGGTTGCCAAATTGGCAGGTGTAAACATGGAAACACTTCGTGTATGGCAACGCAGATATGGAATTTTTAATCCAGAACGGACATCAGGTAGTCATAAACTTTTTACCTATGCTGATATAGAACGTTTAAAGCGAATAAAAATACTGGTTGATCAGGGGCATGCTATTAGTATTATTGCCAGTTTGCCAATTGAAGTATTGGAAAAAATGACCAAACATTTTAATGAATCGTTAAATCATTTGCAGATGATCAAATTACTTGTAGATAATGGAATATCAATGGATGAAGTAACAAGATTATCTACAGAAACATTGGAGATGATAGTTAAAAAATTCAAGCAGCATTGAATTCAGGATAGGAATGACTAGAAGTGGCTGGAGTTAATTTGAAACTCTAGACTGGTTTTGTATATAGCTAAAAGTTACAAATCGAGTAGAGAGGATTCTAGAAAGAAATGTAGTTCAAATTAATCTGAATCTCAGTACAAGTAGTATATGGGTGTAGAGAATAAACATTTACTGACAGTTAGATTTTGATCTATAAAATCCAATAGTCATGTCACTTCTCTACCACTAGTTGGTTGTTCCAATGCAAAAGACTGATGTATCAATTGGTTAACAACCCTATGATAGTTGCTGAAACATTCCTGCCAATGTGGATTCATGGGTTTATTGAATTAACCGGTTAACAAATACACACAGTCAATATTAGGTTTCCAATTGTTAGGAACTTTTTGGATTAAAACCTCTATATACAGGTATTAATCCAAAAAGTTCCTAACCCCGTAAAAGTTGGGTTTGATTGAGGAAGTAATTGGATTTATTTTGGTCAATATTATTATTAGATTTTTAGTTTTTCAATCAGGTTTGAATTAATTCTTTAGATAAGTTTTTAATAACATCATTAAACCATTCTTGTTCGGATGGATTGAGTGATTCAGTTCATCCTATCCCAATCTTGGCTATTTTATAAATAATTAAAACAACCAAGGGGGAACTAGAGATGCGCCAGAGAAGAAAGATATTAACATTCAAACAATTTGTTGATCGCCAAAACAGAATGCGAAAGCAACCTCCCCAGTCAGGCAATGTGGGTGACAGGATTGGTTCCCATCAAGATTCAACTCCAAATCAATTAGTCCCAGTCAATAAATCAACAATCGTTCATTAATCGTTAATTCCTGCCTAGATTCAATTCCATTCAATCCCTGATGTGTTCCATCACCAATCTAGTTCAAATAGATTCTACCGGTGGAATTGCCGTTCTATTGCGTTCTAATTGTTCAATGACTGCTTTCTGTTTCAAAAAGACAGATTGCATTTCTAAATGGGAGTAACGCATCGTAGTTCGAATGTCTGTATGTCCTAGAATCTCTTTGACTTCATAAATTGACATTCCATTTTGAATCAATCTTGATGCGTGAGTATGTCTTAAGGTATGTGCGGAACAATCATCTAGACCAACCCTGAGGAATGCTCTCCTCAAAGTTGTTCCTGTATAACGTCTTGGACCACCTGTACGATTAGCAAAGACATATTCAGTATTAGATATTAATTTTCTGGATTCTAGTATTTCTCTAGTTCTTGCCGTCATGTATAGAATTGATTCATTGCTAACTTTCGATCTCCATAACGCAATAGTTCCCTTATCAAACTGAATCGATTGCCATTTGAGTGAAGCAATCTCATTGAATCTAGCCCCTGTATCCAATAATAAGCAGATAAAATCGTAGAGATCTTTCATATCAGACTTTAATTTAGGATTTCGATTCTCATAAATCGGTAATCCTTTGACTGAACGCTTGGGATCCAGGGATTGTAATAATCGTTGTTCCTCATCAATTGTTAAATAC